>JAZNUE010000001.1:0-3403 GCA_045592125.1 Bacteroidaceae bacterium
AGTACCGTTACTGACAGAAAAATAAAGAAGACACAATACAAATTAAACGAAAGACCTAGAGAAAAACTGAATTTTTCAACACCAAAGGAGTGCTTTTACAAATTTATTTCGTAATGTTGCACTTGCTGGTTGACTCTGCGAAATTTTGAATATGGACTGCATTAGTTGCATTTGAATCTGTAACTAAGAAGAATCTCGCGATGTGTAGTGTCATGTTGAGCAAAGCGAAACATCTCAACCAATGCCGGGATAGCCAATACCCTTCGGTTTGTGTTTGGGATAGAAACGGAAGTTTCTATTCTTTTTTTATAGGCTGCTATGAGTGCCTTGCGATTTTGTTTAGTTTATACCAAGTTCACGTTTATTAGAATGGAATGTGGTGAACATAGATACTGGCCCATAGATAGTGGCCTCTCTTTTTGGACTTAAAATGTTTGATTATGCAATCTTTCTTTTGTCTCTTTTTGTTAACTTTGCAGCGCAAAACAGAAAGCGTAGCCTGTGACCGAGAAAAAGAAGAGCATATTGTTCCTGATTAACCCGAAATCGGGTGTCCAGAAGAAAAGGCGCATACCTCAGCTTGTTGAGAAATATATTGACAGAGAGAGGTTCGCTTGCAGGGTAGAGTGTACCCAGCATGCAGGCCATGCTACCGAACTGGCAAGGGTTGCGGTGGAGCAGGGCACTGACATTGTTGTAGCAGTAGGCGGCGATGGCACTGTGAATGAAGTGGCCTCGGCCCTTGTACACACCAGAACAGCCCTGGGTGTAATCCCATGCGGCTCGGGCAATGGATTTGCACGCCATTTGGGAATTCCAATGGATGTACGCGGTGCCATTGAGTTCATAAATTCGGCCGATGTTACCAACATCGATTATGGCAAACTGAACGGACATCCTTTTTTCTGTGCCTGCGGTGTGGGTTTTGACGCACTTGTGAGCAATCATTTTGCGCAAGGCAACCGCAGGGGCATGTTCAGCTATGTGCAGAAGACTCTCACCGATTGGGTTACATACAAGCCCGAAACTTATAGAATAGAGACCCCTCATCAGAAGAGAAGTTTTAAAGCCTTTGTCATTGCTTGCGGCAATGCTGCGCAGTATGGCAATAATGCTTATATTGCGCCCTATGCCTCGATGCGCGACGGGCTCCTTACAATTTCCGTGCTTTCTCCATTTCAACCGATTGAGGTCCCCGAAATTGTAGCCCAGCTCTTTACCAGCCAGTTCAATAATAACAGCAGGATGACAACGCTCTCGGCACCATGGGTCAGGATAACCAGGAACGCGCCTGGTCCGGTCCACTACGATGGGGAACCGTGTGAAATGGAGGCCGAACTGCTTGTAGAGGTTGTGCCTGCCGGTCTCAAGGTCCTTGCTCAGCCAGGGTGGGACGGTACATGTACTCCCCAGCCGCTTTACCGTCTGTTCTTCGATGTCATTGCAGGTAATGTGGGGTAAAGGCCGAAGATGAAAGTTGAAAGATGAAAGTTGAAAGATGAAAGAGCGAAGTTGAAAGATGAAAGATGAAAGTAATGAGTGCCTTTTGTCCTTATGTTCTTCTGTCTTAAAATTGGCGCCGTTCTTGTCATTCTATATTTGCACTGTCATTGACTCGTTTTGCTTTTCGCAACCCAAACGGCATAACCTGCGGCTATGCTTCGTTTGACCTGTTGCTGCAAAACTCGTCGATAACAAAACGTTGTTTTGTCATTCCGGCTGAAGGGAGGAATCTCTTGTAAAGTTGAAAGATGAAAGATAAAAGATAAAAGTAACAAGTGTAAGCCTTGACCTCGTCGCTGTAGGTGTGTCTTTTGGTTAAAAATCCTTACACTATCTTTAGGTAGAAGCCGCGCAGGATTTCTTGCGCCTCCTTGCTGTAGACTCCTGGCGAGTCTTCGAGCACAAGTGTTGCGGTTATGGTGTCGCAGCGTAATGTGCGGGAAAATTCCGCAAGTACTCTTTTAGGCTCTTTGCGTGGTGTGGTCTTTATATATGTGACGCGCGAGGGGCAGAACCCGCAAAGTGCGGCGCTGTCTTTCCACTCTTCGAGAATGTCTGTCGGGATTACAATAGAAATCTTCCCATTGCCGGTGAGCAGCGTGCTTGCTTTCTTGAAGAAACTTCCGCAATCGAGCGTGTCGCTATGGCGGGCCATTGTGCGCTGTTGCCCGTCGCACTTAAGGCTGTTTATAAAGTAGGGCGGGTTGCATACAATTGTGTCGAACTGTTCAATGGGGGAGTATTGCAGGATGTCGCAGTGTAGAATCTCTATCCTGTCGCTCCATGGGCATGCGTTCACGTTCGCTCTTGCTTGCAGGACTGCATTCTTCTCAATTTCAACGCCTGTTACGTGTGCGTTGCAGCGCTGTGCTGCCATAATTGCTATAAGTCCGCTGCCGCAGCCAATGTCAAGTATGCGTTTGCTGCATGATACGTCAAGCCATCCGCCCAGCAGGCAACCGTCGGTACCTACTTTCATGGCGCAACCTTCCTGATGGATGGTGAACTGCTTGAATTGGAAATAGCTGTTCGGCATTGTGTATCTGCTTTTATGAATTAAAGGCCACATTCCTTTTGCAAGTTGGAGATTCCTCGTCGCTTTGCTCTGTCGGGATGACAAACGTACCTTGTATTTTGACAGTTCCTACAAACCTAAAGGAACTGTGCCCGGCACAGTTCCTTTTCTGCTTTGAGCCGAGTCGGGGACTCGAACCCCGGACCTACTCATTACGAATGAGTTGCTCTACCAACTGAGCTAATTCGGCCGATGCATTTTCCTTAAATGTGGTGCAAAGGTAATGATAAAATGCATTATCGACAATAAAAATCTTCTGTTTTTTCATTCTTTTTTGTGTCGTGTGGGGTGTTGGATGGTGAGAATTATTTTTTTTCGAAAATAAATTATTTTATTCCCGCTAACGTTTTTCATATTGTGGAAAAAATTGTATCTTTGCATCACTAAAATTGCGTGCATAGGCCGTGTATGTTTGCGCTGCCGTTGCGACGCCGGTTATTTATAGGGAAATTGGGCGGGTAATGCCAGGTGCTTTCCCTTTGACAGTTTGATGATTAATAGGATGAAACGAATAATGATGTTTGTCAAGAATATGAAGCAATACTGTATGCTGGGTAACGGAACTATCTGTTTATCCGCATCTGATAATCGCTATTATTTTTTGCACGACAATCATTTGTTTTTGTCTGTATATAGATATATTGTTTATGGTCGTTTCTGTTGAAACGGCCATTTTTTTAGTTAATTTATAGGTGTTTATGGAACCTTTGGTACATGAGTGTGGCGTAGCTATGATACGTTTACGTAAGCCCTTGAACTTTTATCAAGAGAAGTACGGAACGTGGACATATGGCATGAATAAGCTCTTCTTGCTTATGAATAAGC
>JAZNUE010000002.1:0-3750 GCA_045592125.1 Bacteroidaceae bacterium
ACACCCCCGCCGCAGGCGGACGGGGGCGGGCAGCCCAGCAGCAAGGGGGCAAGCTGCGGCCGCAGGCGGCTCTTGCGCCGCGGGGCAATCCCCAACCGCCCCAACACACCCCACCCACCCCAGCGTGATTATGTTGTTAAGTTGGACGATTTAACGCGAAATGTTGCCCGAAATCTTGCCTAATTGAAAATTAGATGTATATTTGCGGCCGAATCCGCGCGCAATAGTCGCGGTAAAGTCTCACTTAACACTTACTTAATTATGGCAACTATGCAAGGTATCACGGGCAAATTGAGCGGCAAGATGGGGGCTGCGGTGTTCCGTGTTCGCGACGGTCAGCAGGTCGTCGCGCAGTACAACCCCATCGTCAAGAACCCTAACTCTGAAGGTCAGCAAGCGCAGCGCGCACGCTTCAAGCTAATGACACAACTCGCAGCTATCATGTCTCCTGGTTTTGGGACACTTTCCGTAACAAAAAGGAAGGCTAAAGGTGGAAAACTAAATCAACGCAATGCATTCAGTTCGCTTAATTTTCCGCTTATTCAAGTAACAAGTGAAGGAGATGACGTTAAAGCGTCTATTCCTATGGAAGAATTGAAGTTAACGAGTAGCTTTCGCGCTCTCCCGCCTCTTTCGTTAACTGAGGGGCGTAACGCAATTTCCGTGTCGATGCTTGGAATCGCCGCAGATGTTACTACAGTTCGCGTGGTTACTGTAGGTTACCTCAATAATCAGGCAACTATCGTCAACATTACAGACTTCCCTGTTAGGGAAGGGGGTGAAGTTAATAGCGAAATCACTGACATAAGAGCAGGTAATTACACCGTGCTGGCATTTGGTTTGATTCCCTCACAATCGGCAAAGTCGAGTATCGACATTACTAATATCCACACCCCAGCTGACGAAGATTTTATCTCGGCGGTCGAACTCAACGCTATGGTCGCAAACGGAGATATGCAGGAAACTACTACCGTTGGGGCTAATGTCACGGTTACCGCTTAGACTAGCAGTATTCTCTTCATAACATATTTTTTGCCTCGGGCGTTATCTCCCGAGGCTTTTTTTTATGCCGCCCCTCGCGGCGCGAACATAGTGAAGAAATCCACAGTTTGGTTGAGGAAATCCTCAGTTTGGTTGAATTGAACTTGACAAATCAAAAAAAAGCCCTACCTTTGTAGCGCCTACCGAGAGAGAGGCGCAGGCGCTTTTGGGGGATTGTGCCGCAACCAATGGCTCTGTAGGTCAGTGCTGAGCGGTTATTTGCTCATGGGGTGGTTGAGAACTGCATATCTTTCTTAACCACCCCTTTTCAATTACCGATTCAGCGCCGCCGAAATCACCGAAATCTCCATTATTAAGCAAATAACCCATCATGTATTTCATGTATAAAGATAATCGCTACTGCGTTAATTGCGACTGGCTACAGTATTCAGTCCACCTTCAAGAATCCGAGCCAGAAATCCTTTGCCCTGATGGCTATCGAATTGAACTCTGCCAAGGTAACAATATATTTGAAAACCGCGCAATGGTCTTTGATGGCCGAGGCGCAAAATATCTCACGTTGCTATGGAAACCATTCTCCAAAGTGCTGCCTTCAAACCTGATGACAGTGCAGGTGGCTAACGAATATCTTTATCTGGATGGCGGCGCAGGTGTCCTTTGGTCATTCCAAGACCTTCAAAAGATTGTCGACTGCACGTTCAACGCAATCGGCCGTGTTGATATATGTTGCGATTTTGAAGGCTCAAAGAAACGCACCCAGTTCATTAACCACCTGAACAGCGGCCATTATTACGCACAACACAAGAGCGAGGGTTCTACGTGGTGGCATGAGGTATGTTCAGATGGTGCAAGCAAGAAACAGTTGCACTGCCTAACGTGGGGGTCGCAAAAGTCGGAAATCAAAGTCAAGTTGTATCACAAGAGCCGCGAACAAGGTCTAATCGGCTGCGATGACGCGGAAAAACCTTGGATAGTGCAGCAATGGAAACTGAACGGCATGGATATTCACAACGTTTGGCGCCTCGAATTTTCGCTGAATGGTGCAGGTCAGTTGCGTTGGAAGGGGCAGCCGCTAACCCTTCAAAACATCGCCGATGAGGAATGGCTGCTTAATGTGTTCTGCGAGTTGTACAATAGCCGTTTCGTCACACGAATAAACCAAGGTCGTCGCAATGGTCATCACAATAATGATGAGCGAGTGTTTCTATTTCCGCTGCCTAAAAGGGCAGCGGGGCTTAAGTGGGCAGTCCCAAAAGGCCAGGATTATGAACTACCCGCCGCTATTGTTCTTCTCCGTTCGATGATGCGACAGATTGACAACCCCGCCATTATGGCCGCCCGCCCGACGTTCAACGATTACGCCTCCACTATTATCAACCTGATTGATAACTACCACTTAAACGGCTATTTCATTCGCACCTATGAGCAAGATTCGCAGCAATATTTCGAGCAGTTATGGGAGAATGTCGGCGGCGGAATCCGTCACACAACACCCAGCCCAGCTAAACTTATGGATTAACCACTCTGCACCTGCTAATCATCAAAAAAAATCCCCCCCTTACCTAAATCAACGCCTTATGTCAAAGTTCGACAACAAATCTACAACAATTCGCATTACAGCTAATGCAGACACTTTTAATTTAATATGCGATGATAACGAGTTACTTAATTACCTCGCTGGCTCTCCTTATGCTTTATGTAATCATTTCTCCAAAGTACTGCTTCAAACGTTGCTGTCAATGAAAGAAAATCAGTGCAAAACCATTAAAATCGATGCATTATGGGAATGAAATCAAGAAAACTATGCAAAAGTTGTAGTTACTCGGATTTCTACAGCTACGGCCACGTGTGGTGCTATTTCTACGACACTGTTCGCGGCGATGATGATTTATGCAGTAATCAAAAAGAAGCGAAAAGTCAATTAACTGAATATTCTGCGGGATGTTCTGTTTGTCCCTTCCAGAATAGAGATAATGTCTATTGCCGCACATGTTTAATGTCTTAGGGCGCGCCCCCCTCGGCCTTCGAAATAGCCAACCCTTAAACCACTGGCCGCTGGGGTCGGGTCGTTGTCCCCTCGCGCCCCACTAGGCCACCGCTTTACAAACCTGCCCGTGTTGGTTTTGGTTAAGGCCTGCCCGCCCCGCCCCCGAAGCCAGCCCCGCCCCGCCCCCGCGCCCCTTTTTTGCGCCGCCCCCTCGCGGCTGGAATGCCCGCGGCCAAAGGCCGTTACACCCCCGCCGCAGGCGGACGGGGGCGGGCAGCCCAGCAGCAAGGGGGCAAGCCTTTGCCGCAGGCGGCTTCGGCGGCGCGAGGGGCGCGGGGTCGGGTCGGGTCCCGTGCTGGCTTCGGTGGCTGGGCGGTCAGGCCTGCGGGGGTGTGTCATTCTGCCATTATGTCAGATATTTACAAATGTAATTCACATCTGTAAACCAGTATGGCAGCAGCGCGCCCCCCGTAAAGTATTACGGGGGTTTTCCCCCTCCCCGCCCTCCATCTTTCCACAGGTCGTGAAGCTTGGTTATGTGTCACCCGCTAGCCCTGCGCGGTTGGGGGTCGCCCCGCGTCGCCCCCTCGCGGCTGGAATGCCCGCGGCCAAAGGCCGTTACACCCCCGCCGCAGGCGGACGGGGGCGGGCAGCCCAGCAGCAAGGGGGCAAGCTGCGGCCGCAGGCGGCTCTTGCGCCGCGGGGCAATCCCCAACCGCCCCAACACACCCCACCCACCCCAGCGTGATTATGTTGTTAAG
>JAZNUE010000003.1:0-6380 GCA_045592125.1 Bacteroidaceae bacterium
GACCGCTTGGCCTCCGACTTAGGCGACAATGCCTACGAAGCCCTTGAGATGCTGCTCGACTGTGGCTTTGCCCACGAGGCACTTTACATCTGCGAGAATCTGCTGCGCGCCGCACCCGAACACAGAAGCATGCTCGAAGTAAAAGCCGAGTGTCTGATAGAGATGCAACGCATAAACGAAGCCGTAGAGATATACAACAGGCTGCTCGACGACGAGCCATACAACACATTCTATTGGGAACAGCTCGGACACATATATTATATGGTAAAACGCTACGGCAAGGCACTCGAATGCTTTGAGTACGAGATAACCATAAACGACGACATCGAGTATGCCAAAATGATGCAGGCATACTGCTATTACTATCTCCGCGACTACAGACAGGCAAGAGAGATATTCAAATCGGTAGGCAGCAAATACCCCGACTCCACCCTACCACAATTCTACACAGCACTATCCTTCTATCACGAAGGTGAAAAAGAGACAGCCAAAGAGTTGTTCAGCGGCATAACAGAGATAGCCCAGGAAGGAACAATAGAGATGATGCTCGCAAGAATAAACAAAGCCATGATACTCGACGAGCAGGGCGAACCTGAGCGTGCCGACGAAGCAATGGCAATGGCAATAATGATGCACCCCGACAATATGAAACAGCTCATATTGCGAGACAAGCATCTGTACGAGCTGCGCGACAAGGAGAACCTCACGTTCGATGACATGAACACTCTTGAATCCAAAGAGTGGACAGCGGGCGAAGAGCTATACCGTCTGGGCGAACACCTTATAAAGCACGGGCATTTAACACTTGCCAAGAGAGTATTCCGCTACACAAGAGAATTCCATACCGACACATCGGACATCGACGCCTACATAGCCTACATCCTATGGCACACAGGCGAAAAGGAGAAGATAGAACCGGCTGTAGAGAACGCACTCGAAGGGAAATCCTGCATACTCTTTGAGCTGTTCGACATCCCCTATAACAGCAACATAATGGCAAAAGAGTTCATCTCACAAATAAAGGGTTAGCCGCAAGCTAACCCTTTATTTGTGAGATATTTTATAATATAATCACTTCACATCCGTGAAGTCCTTTATTCTGTTCTCCTCGCTCATCTTGCACACAAGCAGATTACCGTCATTCTCCGCGACAATACAGCCATCCATACCAATCACCATCACCTTTTTCATACAACGCGTATCCACCACACAGTTATGCGACTCCGCAAACGAAACTTCTGCCCCCACAGAGACATTATTGTTCACATCCTTAGGCAT
Organism: Bacteroidaceae bacterium; assembly: GCA_045592125.1. Lineage (GTDB taxonomy): Bacteria > Bacteroidota > Bacteroidia > Bacteroidales > Bacteroidaceae > HGM04593. Next base: position 1,279 of record JAZNUE010000003.1, read on the forward strand.
ATTTGTATATAAAGAATACCACGTACCCAAATCGCTCCACCCGAAATCAGCCGGAAAGACAAACACCTCCTCGGCACGCTCCATTATAGCATAATCCACAGAAATGTTGCGGCATTCAGGAAATTTCTCATCCACACGCTCCTGCTCCTCAGGAGTAAAATAGTAAGGCATAAGCGACTCGAATATCGAAGCCATAGGCGACTGATAAATACGGAAAGCATTCACAATCGTTGAGACATTCCAAATAAATATACCCGAATTCCAATAGAAATTATTCTTTGCTACAAACGCCTGTGCCACCTCAAGCGACGGCTTCTCCTTGAACGAATCCACGCGGAAAATTTCCTTGTTGACAAGGCTCGAATTACCAAGCACAGCCTCAATGTAGCCATATCCCACCTCGGGGCGGGTAGGTTTTATGCCTATGGTAAGAATAGCGTCAGAGCCACACACAAAGTCCAGCGACGACCTCACCACCCTGCGGAACTCCTCCACATCAGCAATAAAATGATCGCTCGGTGTCACCACCATATTTGCATTGGGGTCAATCTTCTTTATCTTCCATGCCGCATACGCAATACACGGCGCAGTGCTGCGTCGGCAAGGCTCTTTAAGGATATGGTCATCCGCAATCATCGGCAACTGCTCCTTAACCATAGGGGCATACTTTTGAGAAGTAAGTATCCAGACATTCTCTGGCGGACATACATTTTTGAAACGGTCGAACGTAAGCTGCAACAAAGACCTGCCACAGCCAAGGACATCGATAAACTGCTTAGGAATATCCATGGTACTCATAGGCCAGAAACGGCTCCCGATACCCCCCGCCATAATTACAATATGATTAGACGCCATCACTTATACAAATTAAAATAAATAACGAAACCAAACAAAGTATGCTTACAAACAACAAACTTAATACATTTTCGCAATTAACGCAAATTTATCAAAACAAGATTTGCAACCCTGATTAAAAGTAATATTAGTTTAGAGTTGAGGGTTGAGAGTTGAAAGTTGAGAGTTGAAAGTTGAAAGTTGAAAGTTGAGAGTTCACCGTTAATCGTTAATCGTTTCCCGTTAACCGTTAACCGTTAATCGTTCACCGTTAACCGTTAACCGTTAACCGTTAAACCCTAAACACCCTTATTCCCAGATGGTTTTTCCGTTTGGCAAGATACTCCGCAAGGGGAACGGAATCATCGACAACCATACCCGCAGCACTCGACGCATGTATCATGTGAAGCACCCCGGCACGCCAATGCGCAAACCCCACATGTGACACATCCAAGCCCGCGACAGCGGTTACAATGGCAATAACATCCCCCTCCTTTACATCCTCGCAGCCGACCTCACAGACACCCTCCTTGGGGATATATGCCACCTCGATGCCACGGAAAGGCTTTTCAAGCGCATCGACAGCCTCTATCCTCTCCTTGCACCCTCTCAGCAGCGGATAGCTCTCAGGGTGAGTACTCATAAAATTCAGATTCAGGGTTTGCCTCGCCGTATGCGCCGCCGTTGTAACCACCTCGACAAGACCACGTTTGGCAGGGTCGGCAATCCATTGGCTTATGTAGTGCAGACGACTCATATAGCCGTTGCGCACACCATTCGCGTAGCGTATCTGCTCAAGCCTTTTGCACACACCGCTAAAGCCCGATGTGTCACTCACAGCCATGGCAACGACAAGTTCCACGAATGTAGTGCAGTCGAGCCTCGAGCAACTCACATACAACGGTTCATTCTCATACTCATCGAGTGTACCGGCAACATACTTCCTGCCGACGAACTCCTGCGCCAGCGCAACAATCCTCTCCCCCGTAGAGGCATACACCTCCGCCGGATGCCTTCTCAAAACATCCTCAATAAAAATACTGTCAGCCTTTTCGTATATTATTTCTTGGGCTTTACAGTTTATCGTCGTTGCAGCAACAACGAATAGCGTTATTATTGATTTTATTATTCTTTCAGTTTTCATTTATATCATATTTTAAGAAGCTCGATATTAATCCGAAGCAAAGCGTGAATATGTCTTTTTGCGCAAAATTTCTATTTATATTAACGTGAGTTCGATATAAACTAAATCAAATCGCGCACTCTGTCATCCCGAACCTTGCGTGAGGGATCTCCACCCTTGTATTGTCCCCTTGTTTTAGGGGGACGAGGTGTTGTATGCAACACCGGAGGGGGTTAACCGTAGGGGCAGGGTCTGCCTGCCCTTGTAACCGCGTAGCGTGTCATCCCGAACCTTGCGTGAGGGATCTCAAAATCAATGAAGAGATTTCTCACATACGTTCGAAATGAACTGTGTTAAATTCCAAATAAATTAAGCATAAAATTCACTGTAAGTACAATTGTTCTTCACAATAGCGAAAATCTGTTTCAATAGTTTGTTCGCTACAGCAATCAAAGCAACCTTTACGGCTTTTCCTTTCTGGCGTAACCGCTCGTAAAGAGAGGCGCATGCCCTGTTGTACCGTGCAGCTGAAACGGCGCACATATACAGCAGTTTCCTTATCCAACCCATCCCCATCTTGCAAATGTGTGCCTTGCCATGCACAGACTTGCCAGAGTCGTATATTCGTGGGCACAGGCCAAAATAAGAACTAACCTGCCTGTAGTTGTCAAAGCCGTGCATGCCTTTTGTTGCAGTAAGCAGAGCAATGGCCGTTTTCTTTCCTACGCCCGGAACGGAACTGATATGCTCAACCACGGTTTCGTCATCCTCTGCAATCAGTTCTTCTATCTGCTTTTCCATCTGCACAATCTGCTTATGAAGCGTCTTTATGTGTTTACGCAGCATACGGCAGTGCTTTGGATTACCGACAGGAGAATTGCTAATTGATTCCAACTGATTCTCAAGCTGTGTTATGTTGCCCAAGAACAACTCTATACTGCGGTATATCTGCTGTATGCGGATATAGTTGTCTGGGGTCGGTTTCCACTCTGTCAGCTCCATCCTGCGCGCATAATCGACAAGTAGCCTTGCATCGGCCTTGTCTGTCTTCGTACGGCACATTATCGCACGGGAGAAGTTCTTTACCGATAATGGATTGACCACTGAGACAAACACACCCAGTTTGTTCAAGGCATAGGCTAATCGCAAATGGTAAACTCCTGTTGCTTCCATAATACAGACACTGTCCGATGGTACATCTTTCAGGAATGACTTGATTCCTTCTGCATTGTAAGCGTAGTTCTTTGAACTATAACCGCAGGGCTGAAAAGAAAAACATACGTCAAATTTCTCTTTGGAGATGTCAATTCCAATAATTTTGTATACATTTGTCATGCCTATAAAATTTTAAAAGTTTACAGAAGGCTCTTTGTTTGTTCCATCGATTCTAAATACAGGCTCTAATGCCTAATGAACTGTTCGAAATCCAACAAAGAGAGTAAAGGGGATTAACATTTCGAACGGTATCTTCAGTACCAATGACAACTAATAATCTTTATCCTTTACTGCTTCTGTCCGCTTGCGAAGATAGCGAGAAATCGCTATCTTCATTTCTTTATGCAAATATAGAATGACAACTGTGGGTCAACTGCTATATTATTACATTCCGTTTATCACATACCACATGGCAATCATGTGACATGCAGTACCAAGAAGAACAAAGAAATGAAATACTGTGTGTATATATTTCACCTTGTGGAAACTGTAGAAAACAGCACCGGTAATATAAGCAATGCCTTCACCTACTACCCAAAGGAATACCGGAAGTACCACAGCATCATAGAACTGCTTGGTAGCAACGAGTATTGTCAATCCCATAAGAACATAACATACCGTTTCAAGAATATTATGTTTCTTGAGGCTGTATAAACTCAAAGAGGTACCGACAATGGCACAAAGCCAACAGAATATGAATATACCCCATCCCCAATAACCTGTATCACGCATGGCAATAATAGTTATGGGAGAATAGCTTCCTGCTATATGCCAATATATTGCCGAATGGTCGAGTTTTCTCAGAGTCATGCGCCATTTGCTGTCGGGCGAACAGGCATGATAAAGTGTTGAGAAAATATATGACGACAGCATGCCGAACATATACAACAGCACGCTTGTCAAATCCCATGCATCACCGCCGTTTGTTATTACTTTTTTAATAAAAATGGCACTGACGATTATGCCGCCAACTATTCCGACAGAGTGTGAAATGGCATTCCATCTCTCCTCTTCAACCGTGTATTTTTTTGTTTCGCTGCTCATAATGGGCAAAAGTAGTAAAAATTTATAAACTTTTGCTTTTTGCCATGTTTAATAAAACTAAACAAAAATGACAAAAAAGTTCTTGCCTTGTTCAGGCAAGAACTTTTTTGTTGTATAGTGATTTGTATTAAGCGAACCACTTAACGTATGCGAAGCTCATACGGTGAGGAAGTTCCTCATGCTTAGGATACATACGGAATGCAATCTTGAATGCACCTGCGTTTGTAGGAGCGATTTCAGCACCGAATGTGAAGATATTGCCCTCGCGCTGTACAACATCCAAAGGATATGTAGCAAATACAGTCTCGCGACCCTTAGCATCGGTATCCAATACTACAAGTTCAATAGCTACTGCATTGTCAAGACCCTTCTCGTCAACCTTGACTGAAACGTTGTACTTCTCACCTGCTGACATTGCACCGTTCAAGAAGTCCTGAGCACCCTCTACTGAAAGAACCTCAACAGCATTCCACTTGGCAGCAACCTCTTCCTTCCACTTAGCGAGTTCACGAACTACCTTTGAGTCGTTTGCAACAAGGTGGTGATAACGCTCAGCCTGCTTGCAATAGAACTTGCTGTAGTAGTCATCGAGCTGACGCTTCATTGTGAAGTGAGGAGCAACCTCTGCGATAGACTTCTTGATGCAAGCAACCCACTCGTCTGAGTAAGCCTTACCATCGCGGTTGTAATACATTGGAAGAATCTCGTTCTCAAGCAATGTGTAGATTGTAGCGGCATCGAGCTGATCCTGGAACTCCTGGTTCTGGTATGTACGTTCCTCTTTCAAAGCCCAACCTGCACCTGGTTTGTAACCCTCGCACCACCAACCGTCGAGAACTGAGAAGAAGTCGGAGGCCAAGCGGTCTTAGGAAGACAAGGGTTAAGG
>JAZNUE010000004.1:0-50321 GCA_045592125.1 Bacteroidaceae bacterium
GCAACTAGCATAATATCTTCCGGGTACGCCAAAACCTCATTAGTGGATAATGTAATGTTGTCCACGTTTTTTATGTCTCAGTTTCTGCTTGAGGTGTATAATAAATATAACTAACTTTAAATTTAATTGTTTATGAAAAAGTATTTATTAATGCTTGTCTCCTTTATTTGTGTGGCTTTTGCTGTGCAGGCTGAGACAAGAACTGTGACCGATTTGTCGCAGTTGAGCAATGACAAGGTGTACGCAATACGCAGTGCACGCGCTACGTTGATGTACAGTTCGGCTTCCGGCGTTTCAGGGCAGATATGCTCAACCACAGGCAAGTCCGTGGGAACTGTCACCGTGAATCCCGAGGATGTAAACCAGCAGTTCCGTATCGAGAACAAGAACGGAAACTACTATCTCTACAGCATGGGTGCCGAGAAGTATGTCGACAAGAGCGGCAACTATTCGGCAACAGCAACAGACGCTTTGACAATAGAAAGCGTTGGCGGTACTTATCCATGGAAACTGCTTATTGGCGGTAATGGTATGAACTCACAGGAACCGGGACAGATGGATGCAGGTATAGTTGTTAACGGCTGGACAACAACAGACCCGGGTAACTGCTACATGATTGACGAGGTTGTTCTTGGTCCCAAGGATTACACAATCGAGGTTCTTGGTACAGAGGACGCTGCTGCGGGTGTAGTTTACGAGGGTACTGAGTACAAGGACGGCGGCACATTCTCGACCGAGGCTGTTGTGAAGAAATCACACTTCACAGCCAATGCAGTTGCAGGCAAGATAGCTGTTGTAACACTTGACGGCACAACTGTTTACGTAAGTTACTTTGACGAGACTACAAAGTTCTACACAATACAGAACGGTAAGGGTGGTTACGTGAGCGTTAACCCCACATACATGAGTGGAGATGCTTTGGCTTTGACAAACAAGAATGCTCCAATGGACAACCAGGGTATCTGGGCGTTCGTAAAGAATGGTAACGCATACAAGGTATACAACTACTCAACAGGTCTTGCAAAGGTTCTTGGTATGACAGGCAGCGAGGCAAACGCCCGCGCAAAGATGGTTGCAGCAGATGACGCTACTTACACAACAGAGTTTGACGGTACACTCAACTTCGGCAATGGCGAGCCTTCGTACATCAAGTGGAAGGGTACAACAAGCCAGTACTGGAATGACCGCAACAGCTATCTCGCTCTCTGGAACAGCACAGGCGCGATAGGCGATACCGGCAGCAAGTTCTTCCTCACAGAGGTTGACTGCACACAGTTCCCCGATGAGTATTTCTACGAGGTATCGGAGATTGAAGGTATTGCAGCATTCTCTCCCAAGAACCCCAATACATTGTGGTACAGAACATCTGCCGAGGCTTCAGGCGTAAGCAACCCTTGGATGGAGTATGCATTGCCATTGGGTAACGGCGAGCTTGGCTGTATGGTATTCGGCGGCGTTCACAATGAGGAACTCCAGTTCAATGAGAAGACTCTTTGGAGCGGTCCTTCAAACACAGTAGGTGCCGGCGGCGGTAACCGTACATTCATGAACTTCGGTTCTCTCATCATCCAGAACAACGACCAGGCTATTTGGGACGGTGTTACCGATTATGTACGCTATCTTGACATAGAGGAGGGTATAGCTGGCGTAGAGTTCAAGAATGCAAAGGGCACAAAGCAGGTTCGCAAGTTCTTCAGCTCAGCTCCTGACCAGACTATCGTAGGCCGTTATACAGTAGAGGGTGATGAGACACTCAACCTTACATTCCGTCTCCAGCCAGGTACAGGCATCGGTGCAAGTGCTGTTACATACACCGACGGCATGGCTGAGTTCACCGGCGCAATGACATCAGTAAACTACGCTGCACGCATGCACGTTGTTGCAAATGAAGGTGCCACAGTAACAAGCACAGCCAGCGGCATTACAGTTAGTGGCGCAACTGAGGTTACATTCTTCCTCAAAGGCGCTACAAACTTCAACGGCGACATGGAGGTTCTCAACAACTACTTTACAACAGAGACACCTGCCGATGTGAACGCTCGCGTTAAGGGCGAGATTGAGGCTGCTGCAGCAAAGGATTATGCTACACTCGAGGCCGGCCATGTTGCCGACTTCACTGCAATTACAAAGCGCATGACATTCGACCTCGGTCTTACAACTCCTACTGTTGATACAAAGACCTTGATCGACAACTACTTCCCGAACAACAGCGCTGCCAACAGCACAGAAAACGACCATCTATTCCTTGAGCAGCTCTACTTCCACTATGGACGTTACCTCGCTATCAGTTCTAACCGCAAGCCTATTGCTGCTCCAAATAACCTCCAAGGTATCTGGAACGACAAGGGTGCCGATTCTCCATGGAACTCTGATATTCACACAAATATCAATATCCAGATGAACTACTGGCCAACAGAGATTACTAACCTCAGCGACCTCCACAAGCCATTTGTGAACTTCATCATCCGTGGTGCACAGAGCGATGGCTGGAAGAAGGTCGGCCAGGAGTACAATGGCGGTTATGGCTGGAGTGTATTGACAGAGTCTTCTCTCTACAACAGTATGAGTACATGGGGCAGCAACTACCTTGTTGCCAACGTATGGTACACAAGCCACCTCTGGACACACTACCGTTATACTCAGGACAAGGAGTTCCTGAAGAAGGCATTCCCTGTAATGTGGAGTTGTGCCGAGTTCTGGTTCCACCGTTTGATTGAGGACCGTAAAGTTAACGATGGTACATATGTCGCTCCTAACGAGTTCAGTGCCGAGCAGCACGGAAACGAGAGCGAGGACGGTACTGCACACGCTCAGCAGATGATAAGCTACCTGTTCCAGAACCTTACCGATGCCATCGAGATTCTCGGTGTCGAGAATACAGGTCTTTCACAGGCCGATGTTGAGAAACTTGCCCTCTATCTTGAGAAAACCGACAAGGGTCTCCACACCGAGACATACGATGGCGGTTGGGGCAATCCTTTCAATGGTGTAAAGAAGGGTGATGTTCTGCTCCGTGAGTGGAAGTACTCTCCTTACAGCGTAGGTGAGAGAGGCCACCGCCATATTTCACACCTGATGGCTCTGTTCCCAATGGACCAGATTACTCCTGAGAGCGAGTACTTTGTGCCTGCTGTTAACGCGTTGAAGCACCGTGGCGATGCAGCTACAGGCTGGTCAATGGGCTGGAAGGTTAACCTCTGGGCACGTGCTCAGGACGGTGACCACGCTCACATTATCATCAAGAATGCATTGAAGCACTCTACAACATACGGTACAGACCAGGGTCAGGGCGGTATCTACTACAACCTGTTCGACTCTCATGCTCCGTTTCAGATTGACGGTAACTTCGGTGTTTGCTCAGGTATGGCAGAAATGCTCCTCCAGAGTGCTCATGGCTATGTGAACATCCTTCCTGCACTCCCTGCAGTTTGGGAGAAGGGCGGTACCGTTACAGGCATGAAGGCAATGGGTAACTTTACCGTTGATTTCAACTGGACAGACGGCAAGTGCCAGAAGGCTACTATCACAAGCAACGCAGGTGCCGGGCTCAAGGTACGTTGCGCACGCGGTGCAATGGAACTTGCAAAGGCTAAGATAACAGTGAACGGTGCTGAGGTTAAGGTTACTGTTGACGAGCATGGTATCGCAACAGTTCCTTGCGCAAAGGACGATGTTGTTGAGATTGACTTCACAACAGAGACCGGTATTGAGCATGTTGTTGCCGGTACGCAGAACGGTAATGGTGCTATCTATGACCTCAGCGGCCGCCGTGTAAACGACATTCTCACAGGCAGGATTTACATACAGGGTGGCAAGAAACTGCTTGCAAGGTAACTTGCAGCAGCCCAGTTACAAGAATAAATGCTCCCCACAAGGGAGCATTTATTCTTTGCGATAATAGCCTGAGTCCGATATTACAATTTAGTACTGTATTTTAGCTTTAGCGAGCCAGTGGCCGCCGCGTCAGCCCTAGTATTATGCGATTATTGTAACGCTCGTAGAGTAATATGGAATGAAATCTTGTTACACTCGCCTAGTACAGTAATTCGCTTGCTCAGAATGACAAAACAACGTTTTGTTATCGGCAAGTTTTGCAGCCATTAGTCGCGTGAAGCATAGACGAAGTTTATGCCACGCGGGTGGCTAAAAGCAAAACGAGTCAATGACCTTTTTTTGTTATCGACGAGCTTTGCAGCAACAGGTCAAACGCAGCATAGCCGCAGGTTATGCCGTTTGGGTGGCTAAAAGCAAAACGAGTCAATGACCTTTTTTTGTTATCGACGAGCTTTGCAGCAACAGGTCAAACGCAGCATAGCCGCAGGTTATGCCGTTTGGGTTGCTAAAAGCAAAACGAGTCAATGACAGTGCAAATATAGAATGACAAAACAGCAGGACCTGTCATGCTGGAACGAAGTGAAGCATCTCAAAAACAGCGAAACTGTCATAAACTTTAGCCCCTACGAGCAAGAATCTCTATCATGAGCTCTGCCAGGATGACAATTTCGCGATATGGCTGTACCTGTATTGAACTCACGTTATAATATATTCTTACTTCCTTTCGAGTTCCTGGAGTTCCTCCATCTTCTTTTCGGCAAGGAACTCGTATATTCCGCACAGGTGCTCACGCACCTTGCCGTGTCCGAACTCATAGACCTTTGTCACAAGGCCGTCAAGGAAGTCACGGTCATGGCTCACACAGATTAGCGTGCCGTCAAAGTCCTGCAGTGCCTGCTTGAGTATGTCCTTTGTCTTGAGGTCGAGGTGGTTGGTGGGCTCGTCAAGGATGAGCAGGTTCACCGGTTCCAGTAGCAGCTTCATCAGTGCAAGGCGTGTACGCTCACCGCCCGAAAGCACCTTCACCTTCTTTGCGCTTGCCTCGCCGCCGAACATGAAGGCGCCCAGCAGGTCGCGTATCTTGTTGCGTATGTCGCCCTTGGCAACATCGTCAATCGTCTGGAACACGGTAAGCTCCTCGTCGAGCAGCGATGCCTGGTTCTGGGCGAAATAGCCTATCTGCACGTTGTGCCCCAGCTGAAGCGAGCCTTCGTGCTCAAGTTCTTTCATTATACACTTCACGAGCGTGGACTTTCCCTCGCCGTTGCGGCCTACAAAGGCAATCTTGTTGCCTCGCTCTACGGTGAGCGTGGCACCGGAGAATATTCTCTTGTCGCCGAAGGCCTTGCCCACGCCTTCCATTATAACCGGGTACTGCCCCGAACGCGGCGAGGGCGGGAACTTGAGCCTGAGTGCCGATGTATCCTCTTCGTCAACTTCAATTATCTCCAGTTTCTCAAGCATTTTCACGCGGCTCTGTACCTGCAGTGTCTTCGAGTATGTACCCTTGAAGCGCTCGATGAAGTCCTTTGTCTCCTGAATCATCTTCTGCTGCTCCTCGTACTGCTTCATCTGCTGCTGTCGGCGCTCGGCACGCAGCACAAGGTACTGCGAATAGTTCACCTTGTAGTCGTATATGCGCCCCATCGTCACTTCAATGGTGCGAGTGGTTATATTGTCCACGAACTTGCGGTCGTGGCTTATGACGACAACTGCCTTGCCGTTGCTGATGAGGAATTCCTCGAGCCAGCCTATTGACTCTATGTCGAGGTGGTTTGTGGGCTCGTCAAGCAGCAGCACGTCGGGGTTGCGCAGCAGCATCTTTGCCAGTTCAATTCGCATGCGCCAGCCGCCCGAGAACTCGCTGGTCTGGCGTCCGAAGTCGCTGCGCTCGAAACCAAGCCCGAGCAGTGTCTTCTCCACATCCTCCTCAAAGTGGGTCATGTCAATAGCGTAGAACTTCTCGCTCTTGGTGGCAACCTCCTCAATGAGCGCCATGTACTCGTCGCTCTCGTAGTCGGTGCGTGTGGCAAGCTCGTTGTTAATGCGGTCGATTTCTGCCTCCATCTCATACAGGTGCGCGAAGGCCTGTGATGCCTCCTCGAACACCGTGCGCCCGTCCTCGGTCATCAGGTGCTGCGGCAAGTATGCAATCACCGTGTCCTTGGGTGCCGACACTGTGCCGCGTGTTGCGGTGCGCACTCCTGCAAGAATCTTCAGAAGGGTGCTCTTGCCTGCACCGTTCTTGCCCATCAGGGCAATGCGGTCCTTCTCGTTTATCACAAATGAAACATCGCTGAATAGCGTTGTCCCGCCAAATTCAACTGCCAATCCGTCTACTGATACCATATATAATATAATGTTTTTCTAAATCTTGTGCAAAGATAGGCACAAACGAGCGAGAAACATCAAGCTTGCTTGAATGTTTTTCACAGCGGCAACGCGAAATCAGCGTTGCTTGCGACGACTGGTGCTTTAGCACCACAAAGGAGTGCGGCCCGCCGCCCCAAAGTCTATTTTCGGGGTTCTCTCAAAGATAGGCACAAACTAGCGAGAAGCATTCAAGCATGTAGAGGAAGAGCGGATGGTCCGCACTTAGATGCTTACCCTTCTTTATGAAGCAAAAAGGCATTTTAGGGGAGCGGCAATAAATTGAAAGTTCACGTGTTTTTTTGTGGAATTATGGCGGATTTTGACAAAATTGAATATTTTTTGATGAAATTTGTTTGCAGGTAACACCTTTTGCGTTATATTTGCACAGGTGCATGGGACTTCCATGCAGTCCAAAAAACCTTTTCTATGAAATTCACTCCGTGCCGTGGGGCGGGGGTGGATTGTTTTTTTTGTTTGGCCTTTAATTGGTTTTCTTATGGAAAAGGTTACTTTTTATGAGTGTGTTGCCAGCTGCAGTGCCAGCGGGCAGCTGGTAATGGATGGGAGCATGGTGGATGCAGCCATCGAGTGGCGTCGCGAATATATTCTTGGCCTCAGTGGGGCAGAGCGCTACCGCGAGCTGCTGTCGCTAGGCGATTTCTGCATTGGGCAGCGCCGCGACCGTGAGGCGATGGACGCCTATGTGGAGGTGCTTGACTATGTGCTGCGCGACAGCAGCGTGGCAAAACGCAACCGTGAGCGGTTATACCAGCAGGCCGCCGATGGTATCACTTGGCTCAGCGGCAGTGCCGATGAGGTGGTGTGGGAAATCTGTACGCAGATGTGCGACTTGTGGAGATGACCCTAGGCCCAGTGCGGCAGGATGCCGGTCCAGGGATATTTCCTGGACCAATATCCTGCACTAAGTATTGTTGAAAGTGCAAAGATGAAAGTGGAAAGTGGGTAAGCGCGGCCTGCCTATTGCTTGTCAGGAATTGTATTCTCCTTGATAACCTTGAGGGCCTTTGCCTTATTGTCCTCTGTGACAACTACGTATACGTCGCCAATATTCGGGGCATACTGCGAGATCACCGCGCCTACGGTCTCGTCATTTATTGCGCATGGGATTCCGTTTGTGTCGAGCAGGCCCTTTACAAGCTGTGCCTGCCACACGTTTCCAGCAAACACCTGTACAAGCCTTTCTTCATTAATGCTTTTCATGATTACCTCCTTGTTTACAGTTAAACAATCTATGCTGTCCCTTTGTTGGGGGTATGGCCGCAAGGGGAACTCTCCATCCAGGGCAAATATAGATGTTTTTCCAGTGCAGCCAAATGCAAGGCAAAGGATCAATTATTAAAAATCCTTAAAATTACTATAGGTTCGCTCATATTGCTTACTTTTGTAAAAAGGTCGTGCCTGTGCACTGCTGTTGGCTGAATAACTTAATATTTTGACTATGATAGATGTAAAAGCATGCCTCAATGAGGCCGAAGAGATGATGCAGATGAGTATCATGCACCTTGAGGAGGAGTATTCACACATACGCGCCGGCAAGGCCAATGTGCACATCCTCGACTGTGTGAGGGTTCACTCATATGGTTCGGACATGCCGCTGAACAATGTGGCTACAGTCACTACCCCCGACCTGCGTACAATTGCCATAAAGCCATGGGACAAGAACATGATTGCTCCAATTGAGAAGGCTATCATTGACTCTCCTGTCGGAATTATGCCCACAAACAACGGCGAGGTAATAATCATTGCCATCCCGCCATTGACAGGCGAGCGCCGCAAGGAACTCGTGAAGCAGTGCTCTCATGAGCTGGAGACAGCGAAGATAAGTATCCGCAATGCACGCCGCGACGGTATCGACACTCTCAAGAAGTCGGTGAAGGACGGAACTCCCGAGGACGTTGCAAAGGACGGCGAGGATAGCCTGCAGAAGATTCATGACAAGTACATAAAGAAGGCCGAGGAAATCTTCGCGGCCAAGGAGAAGGAAATCATGACTGTATAATACAGCCAGAGATAGCGTGCAAGGTACGGTTATACGGAGCTCGGGCAGTGTCTATGGCGTTCGCGCCACGGACGGAACGCTTGTCGACTGCAGGGTAAAGGGCAACTTCCGCCTCAAGGGCATTAGGAGCACCAACCCCGTAGCGGTGGGCGACCATGTGCGCTTTGACGTGCGCGAGGACGGTACCGCCTACATAGTAGAGATTCTTGAGCGCAAGAACTACATTGTGCGCAAGTCGTCGAACCTCTCTAAGCAGTCGCACATACTTGCCGCCAACCTCGACCTCTGCTTCCTCGTGGTTACCGTGAACCATCCCGCTACGGCAACCACCTTCATCGACCGTTTCCTTGCTGCCGCCGAGGCGTACCGTGTTCCGGTGGTACTTGTCTTTAACAAGGTCGACCTTTATGACGGTGCCGAACGCGAGGAACTGGAGTACCTTACTGCACTCTACAGCAGCATAGGGTACAGCTGCCTGCACACAAGCGCGACGGAGCATAGCGGCATAGACGCCCTCAGAGAGATGATGCGCGGCAAGGTGTCTCTGCTTGCCGGCAATTCGGGCGTGGGCAAGTCGAGCATAGTAAATGCCATTGCTCCCGAGATAGCCGCGCGCGTGGGCGAGATTTCAAGGACCCATGACACAGGAATGCACACCACCACCTACACCGAGATGTTTGAGTTCATGCCTGGCAGCTACATAGTGGACACTCCTGGTGTTAAGGGCTTTGGCACGTACGATATGGAGGCCGAAGAGATATCGCACTACTTTGTAGAGTTCTTCGAACTATCCAAGGATTGCCGCTACAGCAACTGCACCCACACGCACGAGCCCGGTTGCGCCGTGCTCGAGGCGCTTGAGAGCGGCAGGCTGGCGCCGTCGCGCTACCAGTCGTACCTGAGCATGCTCGAGGACAAGGACGAAGGAAAATACCGCGTCTCGGAATAGACTTTGGATATATAACAATAGAGCCGCGGCTCTATTGTTATATACGATATCTGTTTCCTTTCAATAAAGTGCCTCGTACTGCTTTGCTATCTTTTTCCAAGTGTAGTGCTCACGGGCAAGTTCCTTCATTATTGCACCGTCAAGGTCATCTCTTTTTATAAGTTCTGCAAGTTCCTCTCCGTTCCGGTAGTAGTATGCCTTGCCGCAAGTGGTCTCACGGTTGTACACAACATCGTAGGCCAGTATCGGGCGCCCTGAAAACATCGCTTCCACAAGCGATGGGTTGGTGCCGCCGGCACTGTGTCCGTGAATATAAGTCCTCGCATTCTTTCGCAACACAAACAGTATGTCAAGGTCATATATGCTGTCGGCAAGGATAATGTTGCTGTACTTGCCTTTGTATTCTTCCTTAAGTTTGCGACTGTATCCGTTGCGGTCCCAGTTGCCTACAAAAATCAGTTTTTCGTGGCTCTTGGCGAAGGTCTCCAAAGTTATGTGGCAGTTGTTCTCCGGTTCAATGCGGCACACACTCATGCAGTAACCGTTTGCTGTGAGGCCGTATTGTTCAAGAACCTCTTTTTCACGTTCCGCAGCAACGTCCATAATGGCATGGTCGCCACCGTATGTGATGAGTGTGGTCTCTTTCTTGTACAACTCCTTGGCATAATCCTGTATACCTTTGTTGTCGGTGATGACAACATCGGCAAAACGTACGGCAAGACTTTCCGACTTTTTTAGAATCCAGCGGACCCAGTTCTTCCACTTTGCACGCCGGTGTTCAAGTCCATCGATGTTTACAATTATTTTGCTACGGCTGAGGAATTTGAGTACAGGCATGAACATGCAGCCCGAAACGCCAAGTACAAGTATTGCGTCGTATCCTCTGAAACAACGTATCATCGATATTATATCGTATGGGATACTGTGTGCCCCGTTGGCGTGCAAGGGAATGTACTTGAGGTTTGCGCCCTTGTATTCCTTTGCTTTTGACGGGATATCCTTGCTGCTGCAGAATACGGTGTAACGGATATCATCGGAGCAGTTCTCTCCGATAATATTCTCCACAAGTGTCTCGAAACCTCCGTATTTTGCAGGAACACCCTGCGTGCCTATTATAGCAATATTTTTCATCTTTTCATGCAGGCATTATCCAATTACCTGCCCAATCATCTTCAACATGTTCTCACTGCTGTACTCCGCGGAGCGTTCCAGCGCATTCTTTGCCAAAGATACATATAACTTTTCATCTGTTAAAATATCTTGAATGCAATGTTCCACTTTTTCAAGATTATCTACGTCAATCCTGTATCCGTTCTTGCCATCCTCAACCATTTCGGCTATTCCGCCCACTGTGGGCACAATCACAGGCAGGCCGGCAGTCATTGCTTCCAGTGCCGTGAGACCAAAGGTCTCGATGGCCATATTCCTGTTTGTGAGGTTCAGTACAACCGAAGCCCTGTTGTAGAAGGGGGCAACATCGTCCTGTCTTGGGTGGACTGCAAGGTTGCCGGGTATTGCAGTCTTGCAATTCTTAAGATATTTTGCAATACTCTCCTCACTCTCGTTAAGTACCAGCTCAAAATTGAAGCACGTGAGCCTGCGGGCAAGTTCAATGAATTCGTCTGTTCCCTTGTACCTTTTAAGCGACCCTAACATCAGTACCCTTTTGCCTGCAAATGCTCTCTTTGCGTCGGGTTCAACCCTCTTGGCAAACCCAGCCCGCAGGGCATTGGGTATAATGTGGACCCTCTTCCTGCGCCTCAAAAAGGAGCGTTGGTACTTCGAAACGCATATTATGTCACTTGCCACAAACTGCATTATCTTTGCCAGAACACGGTAGGCCGTGCTTTTTGCCTTTGCATTTTCGTGGTAATGGTATATTACCCGCTTACAGGCTATGCGCCCGCCCAGGGCAGCGCCCACAGGAAGAATTGTATTTATGTATATTACGGTGTCCCTTTTGAACACGTACCCAAGGGCTATGAAAAAGACCTGCAACTGCACCCATGCGTAACGCATGCTCCTTACAAGGATGTTGCGCGAGAAGGTATACCTGTATTGCCTCATGCGCACTCCCTCCCGTCCTTTCAGCTCGTCGAGCACGCCGCCCCGCGAGGTTATAAGGTCTATGCTGTGCCCCTTGGCCGCCAGGCCGTTCACCACGGTCCTCAGCACCTTTGGGCTGCCGCTGTAGTCATTGAACAGATGAAAGCAGGCTATTCTCATTTTCGTGTGTTTATTTATGGTAATTGTTTGTGTTTTTTAATTCTCCCTCTTAAGAGGGAGTACCCGTAGGGGAGGGAGTTCTTTATCTCTTCAGGCGAAATAAGAGATTCTTCGCGTTGCCGTTTGGACTGTGAAAAGCAAAACGAGTAAATGACTGTGCTGATATAGAATGACAAGAACGCCGGAGGGGTAATGTTGAAACAAAAACAGTATTATTCAATTGCTTTAATCAGATTGTTCCAAATAGCAAACAACTCCTTCTCGCCACCCTCTACTTTTTTGCCTTCGCGCACCGTAAAGCGCGAGATAATGTCCAGCAGGTAGAGAGTATATTCCTGTTTCTTAATCCATGCCCCCTTCTTGCTGTTCATGAATGCGGTAATCTCCTTTGCACCCCAACCCCTCTCAAAAACGGCAGTTTGGGTAAAGAAATGGTAACGGTCGAGCCCGGGAGGATAACTCTTGGCGGCATATTCAAAATCGAAGACAAAAAGCCTGTTCTTCTCCACGAGCATGTTCCATGGCGTGAAGTCGCCATGATAGGCCGAGAATTCGACCTCACGGCCGCTGAATATCTCTTTTATGTTTGCAGCGACCTTGGCAATGACTGCCGGCTCAACATTATCGGGTAACCAATCCAGGTGCTTTTCAAGTAAGTCAAACGTGCGGCAATAATCGCTCTCCTCAAAGCATACAGCCTGTTTGGTTCTTTCGTGAAGCTTTGCAAGGAACCTTTCCTGCAGTGCTCCCCATTCATGTATAACTGCCGATGACCGTGTTTTCACAGTACTCTGTACAAAAATGTGCACGCCGCTGTCCAATGTACCGCAGTGCAAGACTTGCGGAATACCTTTCATTCCCTTGCAACCCAACCATGCAAGCATTTTGCTCTCTTTGTCAAAGAGTGCCTTTATATCACTGCTTGTGCTCAACTTGCAGTAGCCCAGAATGTGCCTGCCGCTCGACAACTGCATTGTAATCTTGCGGTGCACGCTTGGTGTACCTTCAAAAACGCTGAATTCTACTTCAGTGCCGAACATATTGCACAGCAGTGCGTGTAACTCTTTTCCTAGTGAACAGTGCAGCGTTGTGGCATGTATTGCCTTGCGCACCATGGGAATCCTGTGCAACATTGGCAACAGCGCCTTAACCATTTTCCCCTTGATACCGCTCGGTTGGTACAGGTTCATTGCTGTGCGCATGTCCCGTGCCGGCATAATCCAGTACTTGCCGTCACTGTTCCCAAAACGGTAGAACTTCTCTCCGCTTGTGAGGTCAAGGATTTTATCAAGGATGTTTTTCATATTTTTAGACAAAAGAACATAAGTACATAAGTTTAATATTGTGCATTTGTACTTCTGTCTTAAATAAATTATATCTTGCTCTTCAGCAAATCCCTGTACTCAATGCCGCGGGCTTCCCAAAGGAACTGCTCGCCGGCATGCCTTGCATTCTCCCCAAGACGCTTGCGTTCCTCCTTACAGGTGAGGCGCTGCATTGCC
Organism: Bacteroidaceae bacterium; assembly: GCA_045592125.1. Classification (GTDB taxonomy): domain Bacteria; phylum Bacteroidota; class Bacteroidia; order Bacteroidales; family Bacteroidaceae; genus HGM04593. Next base: position 12,905 of record JAZNUE010000004.1, read on the forward strand.
GTTGACATGTTTGCAATAACCTCATCGCGTGAGGTACGCGGTACAATAATTGCATATTCATTGGAGAAGTAGCGTGTGTAGCCTGTGGTGTCAATGCATATCAGAGGCTTGCCCATTGCCATTGTGTCAAAAGAGACGGTTACAGCACCCTCCTTGAGCGAAGCGTTCACAACCACATCGGCACGACCAAGCAGACTGTAATATTCTTCCATTGAAACATTGCCTGTGAAAGTGACCTGTTCCTGAATCTTCAATCTTTTGACAAATTCCGTCAACCTTACCTTGTCGCTCCCCTTGCCAACAATGGTAAGGTGCAAGCGGCTGTCGTCCTTTGCTGCACGTGCAAAACTCTCGATTACTAAGTCAAAGCCCCGCCAAGCGTCAAGGCGTCCCACGGTAATGAACTCTATTCTGTTGTTATCGGTGTCAAGTGCCGTTACGGCATGCTCGCTCTTTTCAACTGCAACATCGGTAAAAAGCACGCTTTTATCGCGGTATTTTGCAGGCAGCAGGTCACGTGTAATTTCGGTTTTGCAAAGTATGAGGTTAGCATTACGGCAACGCTTTCTCAGTCCAATGTTTATTGGAAGCATTTTAATAGTTGCGCGGCGCACCCATTCAATAAGGCGGTTTTTGTGTGCATAATGCTTGCTGTATTCTGCCGGTATGGTCTCGAGGCCGCCCGCCGGGCCCCACACAAAGAACTGCTTTTGCCCGTATGAACTTACCTTCCATAGCACGTTGCCGTATGTCAGGTGATGGAACACCTTTATTCCATTCTCGCGCATTGTGCGCTTTACAATGCTGTTGGTGCAGTATTGCCATATATTGTAATATGTGCGCACACCACGCAATCCCTTCTTCCAGAACCTTGCCCATTTGGGCAGGTCAAAGTAGAGGAAATGTATGCCGGCAAATTCGGGGTGAGCAGCTATCCATGGCTCAATGGTGCCTCGGTTGCTCTCGCGTGTGAGCACCCAAAGTTCAAAGTGCTTGGACATCTCGAGCACCCAGTGCCACCCGACGCCAATCTCGCTGCCGAGCCCCGGCTCGCATGCATAGGCTGAAACAAAGATTTTAAGTTTTTCTTTAACTTCCTTAGACATAAGTCTGATATATTTTAGACATAAGAACATAAACCAGCGTTCCGTTTGTTACACAAGGTTGTATAATATATACAAAAGCAAGTTTGATGTTTGGCTGTATATGTTCTTCTGTCTTAAATAATTAAATCATTGCGCGGCTTGATTTTTGTTTAATCTCATGAGCCTACGCTCCTTTTTTGCGGTAGTTTAATCAAATCCTTATGTGCCACGAACCATGGAATCACTCTTTTGCATACAGGAATGCATGCGGCCGATAGCAGCAATGTAATTATTGCAATGCTCCAGTTGCTGCTCAATATCTCAATCCCTGTCTTTGGCATGAGAACCATCAACGGACGGTATATCATGTGGTGCACGCAGAGCAGGACAATGGAGTATCGACCGCAGTATGATACAAACGGGAGTGATTTTAGTTTTTTACAAATGAGTAGAATGAGTATTGCCCCAATAAAGCCCGCAACGTAAACGAGTGGTCCTTCTATTATGTTGTAGTGGAATGAAATCCTTATATATGAGTATTCCGTGAATAGAAATATGGGAATCCACAATGCAATAATCATCAGTATGCTGTATTTGTCATATTTGTTAGGGTATATGAATGTTGTTTTTTTAAGATAATATCCGGCTGCAAAGAATGGCAATGTGGTAAGAGCTACATCCATAAACATAGGAGCAATCACTCCTATTTGCCCCATTATCCAACCGCATAATCCTAAAACTATTATAATAGTAATGCGTAAAAAATCTTTCTTTATACATTTATTGATTATGTACAAGTATATATTGCTCCAAAAAAGCGAAATCAAGAACCATATTGGTCCGTTGAAATATTGCCTATTGAGGAGTAGGTCGGTTATGCCTTCTGCATCAGTAATAAGCAAGTGTGGAGCGTAGAACTTTAATGCGTAGAAAACAATGTATGCTGTTAGATAAAAAAACAAGAACGGAATCAGTAAACCGTTTATCTTCTTTACGAAGAAAGTTATGATGTTATCATATTCTTTGAAGAATAGACCAGATAGTACAAAGAAGCCCGGCATAATATAGTGAGTTATACCAAAAACAGACGGACTTATGCCGCAATGTCCTAAGATAATGAAAATTATGCAGAAGCCCTTTGCCAGGTCAATGAATTCAACTCTTTTTTGTGACATACTGAACTATATGTATTTTATCTTCTGAGATATCGTGTAATGTAGAATGCTGCAAGCCACTTCCAGTATTGAAAGGTATATGAGAAGAAATTCGGGTAGAACTTCCTGAGCAGATATTTGCGGTCTTTCTTGCTTTTTGCACTCCCCGACGCTGTTGACACGCCGCCTACCATGAAATTTGTAACGATGAAATCGGCAAAAACAATAGGCATGCCCGCCTTGTATGCCCTTTTGAACCAGTCAATATCGCCGATAATCTTGTAGTTTATGTCATATAGTCCGACAATGTCGTATATCCTTTTAGGAACTATTGTTGCGGGATGTATTGTACCCATTGTGTTGTTGCGGTAGGCGGAAACAACCTTCTCGGGAGAAGACTTTACTTTATACAGTATCTCGCCATTCTCTGATACACAATTCATTATTGCAGAGATTATAGGTTCTTTGTTCCCCTCGTACTTCTTGGTTAGGTCGTGAAGGTTCTTGAGGGCATCTTGCTGAATATAATCATCGCTGTTTACCAGCCATATATATCTTCCAGTTGCCCTTTCAATACCTTTGTTGAAAGCGTCGTATATTCCTTTGTCCGGCTCGCTTTTGTATTTCAGCCTGCCGTCGAATTTTGGCTCGTATCCGTTTATTATATCAAGTGTATTGTCGGTAGAACCGCCGTCGACAATTATATATTCGTAGTCGCAGAATTCTTGCGCCATTATGGACTTGATAGTCCGTTCAATGTTTTTTTCGCTGTTCCAACATACTGTTATAATGGAAAAGAATGGTTGTTGCGTCATATTATTTCAGTCTCTTCAGATTCTTTTTGTGTTGTTCGTTGAATACATGGCTCAGTATCTCGTACACCGCCTCCTGTGGGGTTGTCTCGTTAAGGACTTTGGTGTACCCCTTCTTGCCGGCGAGGTAATCTATCTTGGCATTGATTGTGTTTATACCCTCTTCATCAAGCTCCTGTTTGCGGGCGAGTATGGTCTCACTGCTTGCTGTGAGCAGTATATTGTAGTCAAGCGTGGGGATAAAGAACTTGCCCCACCGGTAGAGGAACTTGGGGCTGAGATAAATCCTCGAGCGGCGACTGTCGCATATTATATCGGTAAAGTAACGGTCAAAGACAACCACACGTGTAATGCGTGTAACAGATTTTACCTTAACAAAATATCCGATTATATAATCTAAAGAGTAGTAGCAGAGGCGCAGTAACGAACTCAGTTTACCTGTCTTGCCACCGCGGTGCGGGTCACTGTAGTTGCGGTCGACCTCTTTCTTTATTCCTGCCGAGTGTGCCACCTCGCCAAGGTTGCCGAAAAGGGCAGGGCGGAAGTGATAGTATTTGTGTGCGGTCTTGAACACAGGCGCAATGCGCTCCAAGATGGTGTCGATGACTGTTGTCTTGCCACTGCCGTCGGGGCCGGTAAAGCCTATGCTGAATCCTGTGCGCGAGAGCAGATAGTTCTTTACCCGATGATATTCGAACCTGCAGAAGCGTGCAAATGTGCCGAACGGGTTACGCAGTGCTGCGTGAAGAAGCATCTTCTTGCCCGAGCGTCTGTCGCACTGCTCAATGCCCTCTACGCCGAACACTTTCCTGAGCTTCTCTGCGACAACGGCACTGTCGGTCACGGCCTCCTTGACATCTCTGTACTTGTCGGGGTATTGTACGCCTACGGCGCGGTCGTACATGTATTTGTCAAGAAATTCATAGTTCTTGTCAACATGATATATCTTGCCGTTGAATTCCCTATGTGCAAGGAACTCGCTCGCTTTAATGAACTGTACTCCGAACAGTGAGGTATCGAAGAAGAAATCCAGTTGGATAATCTCGGTGTTGCTTGTCTTGTCAACGCAACCACATACCCATGTGACAAGCCTGTCGCTATTGAGGTATGTGATGATTTTCCAGTCATGTTTTTCCAGCAGTTCTATGATTGCGCTTTTATGCTTCTTATAGGTACTGCGTTCTATGATTATATCAATATCCCTGCTGCTGTTATTCTCGGGAAGCCCCTCAAAATTACGCAGGATTGCATAATCGCAGTTGCTGTTCAGATAACCGAAAAGTCCGGCAAGTATTTCAGGTGCGGTTGTCATCTCTTTCTGAAGATGTTGTGTCTTATCTTGTCGATGATATATGACGGGTTGTTATATACTGAGCTTGTGAGTTTGCCGATAAATGTGAATATGTGTCCCCTCTTTAGTGCATAGTAGCTCTGGCGCAGGGAGTCGGTTGCAATGGCATGCTTTTCCAGTTTTTTCAGTTCTTTGGCAGACAGGCTGTCGCGGAACTCGATGAATGTAAGTTCCTTCTCTCCTCTGCGGCGTAGTTTTAGGTTCTTCTTTATGTGTCTCATGCGCAGTATCATTCCAATTGAGTTTGCCGACATGGCGCTCTCGTGCTTGCGGTAGCGGCAAAGGACTTCGGGAATGACAACAATGGCCTTGCCTTCCTTGTAGAGGTCGCTCATGCGTGTCCACAGGTCAAGGTCTTCGCACAAGTCCTGGTAGCGTGGATTCCCTTTAGGGAATCCGCTTATACAGTGACCGCCGACACTCAATGCTACTTCACGGTCATAGACAGCAGTAGGTTGCATGAAGATGAGTTTCTCTTTTGCAGCTTTTTCGTAAAAACCCTCTTTTGTGGTCTCTCCAAGATAAATTCCGCCCTTCATCTTACCCCCCTTGCTATCCATATATTCAAGGTGGCAACCCACAGCCATCAGGTCATCGTCCTGCGATATTTTGTTATAAAGTTTTTCAACCAATGTAGGGTATGGGCAGTCATCAGAGTCAACGAATATAATGTATTTTGTTGTTGCGTGTTCCTCTACGTATCGCCGCCCCGCACTGAGTCCTCCATTGACAGGCAGGTTCACTATCTCATATTGCCTTGGGTTCTGTGTGAAGAACTCCTCAATGACAGCAACGCTGCCGTCGGTGCTGCCGTCGTTGACAATAAGCAGGTGGAAATCCTGCATTGTCTGTGCAATTATGCACTCAAGTGTCTCTTTTATGTATTTCTCTGCATTGTACATGCAGATTGCAAGGGTGAGGTCGGGCATTTCGATTTATACAATAGTGTAGTTTTTCAAATAATTCTTAAAAATAATATATACCGAATTTATGCAGGATGAATCTTGCCAACTGCTTAATGTACATAGTGTAACTGATCCTATATTCAGTTCCACTAGTGCCTGATTGACCACAAATCAAAATAGGAATCCAGAACTCTTTCCATCTGTTTCCGTCGTTTTTCCATTTATGACAGCAGTCATTCAAGTAATGCTCAAAGTAATATGTCTGCTCATCATTTATCATTCCAATGTTCTCAAGGAAATATTTTGTATAAAATTCCTTTGGTGCACAAAAGAAAATACTATAACTGGTTTGTGCTCTTGAACTGGCTTTTACTAAATTGCAATATACGTTTCCCGCTCTAGAGTGATGAAGTAACTGATTTATGTTTCTTATTATTAGTCTTCCTGTAATCTTGATTATATCTTTTGCTTCTTTAATAAATCTTGAGTTCTTTAGTCCGTAATCAATTATCAGTGCCTCGCCATATCCCTTCCCTAGCCTCTTGTCGTAACTGTTTCCTTTAAAAGTCATAACCTCTAGGCGCCCAACTTTGACATACTCTTGATATTCTTGCGAAATGTCAAATCCAGTATTTTCTACAAAAACAATCTTGTTTTCTGTTTTTTTTAAGTAGTAATCAAGTGCTTGCTTATATTGTACAAGTCTTACATTTTGATCTTGTAGTACCGTTTTTGACATACCTAAAGGGGCAATGCATGCAGTCAGTAGTATTACTCTAGAATCGGACATATGCTACTTTGCTGTAATTATTTATTATTATTATCTTCTTCCTCTTCTTCGTAAATTTCCTGGTTATATCGGTTCTTGTAGAAATATTTTACACAAGTCATTACCATCATCAGTGCCCATGCGTACTGGATATTGCTTCCTGCACCGCCTCCAACTCCTGCAAACATAAAAATTGTACCAAGTGACCAGAAGTTGTAAGCGCAAGAAAAACATAGAAGTAATGATATTATATAGAATATAAGACCATAGTCATGGAAGAGTGTTCTGTTGTATTTGTTGGAAATTCCAGAATCTATACCATATCCAAACCATGTTTCTTTTTTGGTGAAATCTGCGGTCAATGAGTTAAGTATAGGCGCAATTCGTACTGAAGCCGAACCGTCGGTTTCCTGTACGGTCTCTTTGTCAAGCGTTGCTGTTGCTTCAATAGTTTCTGTTGCTCTGTCAAGTGCTTCAATGCCTGATGCTTGTATAAGGCCATAACTTATAATGAGCGTTGGTATAACATAATACCAGTTATGCCAGCGTACAAAATAGAGCGAGAAAAGTATAAGGCATACGTATGCCGTTCCGCTACCCATAGTGAGCATCATCCACAGGAACATTATGGAAATCCATTTGTGCTCACCGCTGAAAAGCTCAATCAAAGTGAACGGACCGTCGTCACGTTTGTATTCTTGACATTTTACGTATGCATAATAGAATACAAGCATAAAACGCCCGAAGTGACTTGGTTCAATAAATAAGGCGTTACAACCTAGTCCGCGCTCAAGACCTAAAGTAAGGTTCAGCAATGGAAAATAGTTTATTCCAATCAAAGTCAATATCTGCTGTATGATACAAAGAATAAATAGTACTCTGATAATCTGTGTTATTATCCCGATGAAGAATTTGATATTAAAGACTTTTTCTATAAAAATAAAATTATAGAAACTTACGTAGGAGAAAACAAGTAGGGCAGAATATAACAATGTAGACCATCTGAATGACTCTGGATGGAATTGTGCAACCAGGTATTGTATTAACAAATATATGCATCCTAATATAAGAACTTTCGAGGCCTTGAATGAATAGAAGACCATTATAACTATTGATAATGCCATCAGTCCAACCTTTATAGTGCTTACACCGTATCCTTCCAAGGGAACATAGTGTACACAAAGAAAGAATAATAATAGTGCGGAAAACTTTGTAAGATAGGTCGTGTCGCTGTTATACATGTTCCTTTCAATCGTTAGATGTTATCTCTTTTATTGCCTCCAGGTATCCCCACCCGTTCTTTGTGTCCGGCTCAAGGTATCCGCCTTCAGCCCATTCGTTCCATGCAAAAACGAATATCATGTCTGTATCGTAGTATTTTTTTGTGTTCTCTACAAGTTGTGCAAAATATTTCCTGAATTTTTCAGGAGTCGCCCCTTCATATACGCTTCCTCTTATGCTATGGCGAGGCGTGTTGTCCCAATCGACAAAGGCGCAAGGAATCATATTTCTTTCCCCTAGCTTTATCTTGAGTATATTCTGCCACGTTTCGTCATAGTCGCAGCGTGTAACCTCTGTTTTCTTCTTTTCAACCAAGAGACTTCTTTTTATTCCCAGCAATCTTTTGATTTCTCTTGAATATTTCATCAGTTTTGGAAATATGCCTTTATTCTTCTTGTTGAAGTACATGTTTACATATCCGGGGTGCATTTCCACTCCGTATTTGAAAAGAGAATGGTTCCAACTGTTGTCAAAACTTGATGAAGCACTTTGGTAAATATACGTCAATCCCTCTAGTCCTGCGTCAATTGCCATTTGGGTCCAGAGGGCAAGCATTTTGTCGAGTTTTTTTATGAGGTTCGGGATGTATATTACCATTATGGGCTTGTTGTCTTCTCTCATGTATCGTGGGTCCTTGAAGAATGGTAACATATAATTGAAATGATTTACCCAATCTTGCTCGTCATTGAAATTATGGGCAATAAGGACCCTTGGGGCACGGTCCGATGCTTTCCAACCATCGGTCCAATCGTGATTGGCCCAGCTTATACAATATCTAATGTCAATTTCGGGATGTGCCAAGAGCATTTCCATAGGCTTTTCAAGCAAGAGTTTGCCGTTGAACCAGTAGTGGTACATACAAAAGCCATAAATGCCGTGCTCCTTGGCGATTTTGCATTGCCATTTAAGGGTCTCTATGTCGCTTAGGTCATAATAGTTATCATTGAGCGGAACGCGTGGCTGGTTATGCCCCTCAAACAGTGGTTTTGCTCCCTTTACGTTTACCCATTCGGTAAAATCCTTCCCCCACCACTCATCATTCTCGGGGATTGTGTGGAACTGCGGGAGGTATAGCGGAATGATTTTGATTTCTTTGTTCATTTTATAGTTTTTATGATTCTTGCAGGCACTCCTGCCACTACCGAATATTCCGGCACATCTTTTGTAACTACTGCGTTTGCCGCAATGATGCTTCCCTTACCTATTGTAACGTTTGGCAGTATTGTTGCTTTGTCACCAATCCATACATTATCGCCAATGAATACAGGCCCGTTTGAGTGTATTGCCCTTGATAACGGCGGAATATCTGCTTCTTCTTCAGTAAGGTTGCCGTGGCTGTTGTCCGTTATAAGCACGAAACGGCCGGTAAGTACTCCGTTGCCAATGACTATTCTGTTTGTGCATGTAATATGTGAATATTCTCCTATAGAGACTTTATCTCCTATTGTTAATTCTGGATTTTTGCTGTTTGTGACACATGTCTCAATAATGCAATTGCTCATAATTGATGAGTTGTCGCCAATTGATACGTTCTGTGGAGTTAATATCTTTACTCCTGGTGCAAGCAATGTGTTCTTGCCGAAATGGTTAAACCCGCCTTTCAACCGTGCAGTAACAAATGCGCGTTTCATAATGTACCACGGGTATGTGATTTTTCGTGGGATAATCAGTGACAGATAACCGAAGATTTTGCTAATCAGTAGAAAAAACTTCATGATTTACAGTTTTCTTGTACGATGGAATGATATATTTCAAATAGTCTGTTGCCAATACTTTCGGGATTATGCCTTTCTGTAGCCCTTGCAATGGCCTGCTTGCTTAGCTCTTCTGCCAAGGCTTTGTTCGATGTGATATTTTTTATTAGCGAGGCGGCAGTGTATGGAGCATTTGCAGGGAATAGTATTCCATCTTTTCCATTCTCAACTATTGACGATATTCCGCCTACATTAGTGGCAATAACTGGAACTCCCAATATCTGCGCCTCGCATATGCTATTTGGTGAATTGTCAATGTAACTTGTGTGTACATAGCAGGATGATGCACAAAGTGCTTCAACAAGTTCCTCTTTTGTGGCTGTTCCCATCGGGCGCACATTTACATCCTTTGCCTTTATGCCATATACCGATTCAAAGAACTTCATTTCTGGAATTCCGTATACCTTCCATTCAAAATCAATGTCGGTAAACCTCTTGAGCAAGGCTGCTGTTTTTAGTATAAGGTCACATCCTTTATACCATGGCCTTGAAATGACACTTATGATTGTTCTTTTCTTTTCATCGGAGTATTTCCATCTTTTTTCGCTTGTAATGAACGAATCGCGTAGCGCCTCTTCGCAGTGGAAATATGTAGCACCGGGGTTGAAAAGGTCTATAAGTGACCTGTCCCAATCGGTACGTCCCATGAAGTATTTGCATGACTGTATTGTCTCAATCTCTCTTTTTGCATTTTTGCGGAATGCTTTTTCGCTACGTAGCCCAATAAAACGGTAACCGAGTGACAGACCTTTCTTGAACAAAAAGTCACTTCTTTTCATCCCAACAGGCATCAAAGCATTATGGTAGGGCGGCAGACAACCTTGCATATGTATCACAACAGGTATGTCAGTATGTTTGCATAGCAATCCATAATCATTCTCACTGCCGAAGATTTGTATTAAATCGGGCTTGAAGTCTTCAATTATTTTCAGGTAATTTGCAACATTGCTGCTCTTGTCGTTCTTCTTGAATACCTTCCTGACAAGTGAACTCTTTTCAGGCATTATAGGGTAGTAAGTGACTCCATCATTGTGATATTTGAATGAGGAATCGGGGAAATGGAAGGCAACTCCAAGTTCTATATATTTATTTTCCCTTACAATCTGTTCAAGTGAGGCAATCCATCCTCCTCCATTATATCCATTAGAACGTGGATTGAAAAGTGATGGTGTTATAGAAAACCAAAGTATTCGCATAATTAATCTATTTGCATTTGTTCTTTTAAAAGAGTCAAGAATCTAAATATAACTCTGTTCTCACTTATATTGTGCTTCTCGTGATTAATAAAGAATATTTTGTTCTTTCTGATAGCTTCGTTATCCTTGTTTGCAACTTCGCCTTTATTTATTTTGTGATAATAATTCTCAAAAGATTTAGAGAAATAATGATTAAGTTGGATTGTATTATTTTGGGGTGTCAAATATAAGTCAGGGAAAAAGATGAATCTATGGTCCTCGCTTATCATCGGTATTTTTATTTCAACCCCTAAGAATTTCCTTCTAGAGAATATAAAATGGACTCCAATCCTGTTTATGTTAAAACTTTTGTCTGTACATAAAATATATTTTCCCGTTTCGTTAAGCTTTTCCCAAGATGTTGTGAATTGTTCAATTACAAGTCTTGATAAATCTTGTTTCATTATTCCGCAAGTACCGAACATTTGCCAATACATTGCAACTGCCGGATAACCTTCATATTGTCGTATCCAGTCTTTTATATTGTATTCATATTTTGGGCAAATGAATTCATCAATGTCTATAAATGCCAGCCAAAATGTTTCATTCTTGTATTTATGATAACAATCTTCATAAGCCTGTATTTGTGAATACATGTACGGCCAATCAGTTAGTGTAACGTACCCTTGTGAAATATAAGGTTGTAATATTGTCATGTAATTGTCTTCACTGAAGTTGTTATAAAGATATATATGGTCTACACCAATCAACTTGTGATATTCAATCCACTCTTTAAAAAATACAGCCTCATCTTTGAATATTGCACAAATACTGAAATAGTATTTTTTCTTAGGTCTTGGTCTTGGTGAAAACTTTAAATAAAGATTGATAGGTAGATATGCTATATTAAGTATATAGTGTGCTATCTTACCAATAGTTTTATTTTTATTTAGAAAAATAAAGAATTTTAATATTATGTTCATATATCAATGTTTATGTAGTTTATAAAACAAATGTTCCCATTTCTTTACAATGATTCTTGAATCAAGGGCTCTTTTTATATTATTGCTATGAATGCTTCTTCTAATTGATTCCTGATATTCAGTATCACTTATGAGTTTCTCAAGAGTTACGGAGTACTTTTTTAGATTAAATGGCTTTATAAGGAAACCATTCTTGTTATTTATGATGGTATCTGTTATACTTTCAAAGGATTCGAAAGCAATAGGTATTATACAATTCTGTAAGGCTTCTTGGATGACGCAAGGACTTCCTTCGTAACTGCTGGTCATGCACAAAATCTTTGCTCTTTTGTAGTATGGCACAGGGTCGCAATGACCGACAAATTCAATGTTGTCTACATTCCACTTTTTGCATAATTTTTCATACAGGCTTCTGTCTGGTCCATCGCCGACAATAATGAGTTTCCAATCTTTCTTGCCTTTAATTCTGTTCCATATTTTAAAGAGTCTGTCCAACCTTTTTTGAAACACTAGTCGTCCCACGAATAGAACAATGTTCTCCTTTTCTGTTGCTACATTTTGTTGTGTGCTTACTGTATTTGGATTACTTATGGCAAAAAGTTTGCTTATGTCTGTTATTCCGGAGAGTTTCTTGAAACTTTCAAAAAACTTGTCGGATAATAGGACTACTGCGCTGGATTGACTATAATAATATAGGTGCTTGGCCTTGGTATACTTTTTTCTTGTATATATTTGATAAAGTTTCCTAAGAAAAAGGAGTGGTGACAACAAAAGGAATTTCGTCGGGCCATATTGCAACTTCCAATAATCCCAGTTGTCCTGTACCGATTTAATAGCAGCGGCAGGGTCTGTATGTATTACTGAGACTACAGGTGTAGAAGGAATGCTTTTTTTTATAAGTTTGAGTATGTCGATGACTTCTGACTGGTTTATAATAACCTCAATATTGTTATTTTTTGCAAATAAAGATAGGAACTCTTGATTTTTGCTACTGTTTATCTGCATTTTTTCAGGCAGTATATACTGATTCTCTTGTATGAGGTCCTTCTCTACTGGGTCATGAACTGACAACAGAAATATATGATGTCCGTTCTGCTTTAAAATGTTTGCTAGTTCGTGAGTGGCGCGCTCAATGCCTCCACGTAATTTAGAAACATGTTGATTTGTAAAGAAACAGATATTCATATAGCTCGTTTTATGGTGTTGCTTATTTTTACCATAAGAATTAATATATAGCGTAGAATGGGATTTCTCACTTTAAACAATAACTTCTTTATGAGCGGATATTTATAATTGTGTTTCTTAATGTCTGATAGAAGTCTTGTTTGAAACTTTGAACCGAACCAATTCTCTTGAGGTTTATACTTGTAGCCGATTTCCTTTTCAAGTATTAGAATGTTTCTTTTTATGGTGTCTTTATAGTATTTCTCGAATTCCTCTGTTGGAATAGAGTAAACAAGGTAATTTGAGAATGATTCTTCATATTCCGGTGAAGTTGAAAAAGTGTTCTCACACCCATCAGGATTGTTTCTATAACAATATATGTATTCCTTAAGTATTTCAATGTTTTTAGCCTTGAATGCAAGTCTGATATTCATCAATAGATCTTCGCCGTGAATAATATGACGTGGAATTTCAAATACATCTTTACTGAATAGATTTGACCTGAAAAGTTTTGCCCATGGTGCTGGACTTATATCTGTCCTCCTAATTAATGAGTGTAGATATTGTTCTTTGGTTATTCTCTCTTTTTGGTAATAATTGTATCCTTGTACAATTCCAATGACAATGTCGCTGTCTTTGGCCATTTTCCCATTTAGCTTGATAAGAGCATCTGCTGTAAGTGTGTCATCTCCATCAACAAACGTAATAAACTCACAATCATTAGCCTCATCAACGCCGCGGGCTCTGGCGCGGGTTACACCTGCATTCTCCTGGTGGATAACAGTTATGCGTGAATCTTTCTTTGCGTATTCATCGCAGATATTCCCGGCATTATCGGGCGTGCCGTCATCAACAAGTATCAGACGAAAATTAGTGTATGTCTGTGCCAGAATGCTTTCAATGCATTCTGCGATATATTTCTCAACTTTATATACTGGTACAATTACTCCAATTAGACCTTCTGTCATATAATTTCAGAATTCTATTTTTTCAAAAGGTTTGTCGTATATCTTTGATGCCGCATAAGGGTAACCACTGTTATACATTTGCCCAGTTCTCATTAAATATATTTTTTGAGCATTAGCTATCATGAAGAAGTCGATAAATGTTTTCTCGTAAATGTCATATTCATCACAATTGTTTTCCGCGTCAATATGTGTGACGTTGCCAGGAATTACATATACATAATCTATTTTCTTGGCTTCTTGTAGGAATGTTGTACTATCGGAATTTACAAGAATGCGTAGATGTGGATACTTGTTGTGTAGGTTATGCAACTGCTTAATGTTTATCGTTATCAGTTTGTCCTGCTCTTCTTTTGTCAGTTTGTTATGTAATTCTGTTGTTTCATTAAAATCGCCAAGCAGATTCATAAAACGGAATGATGTGCTAATATATTCATGGTTCAGGATTTCTTTTTGCTTGTTGATGCTAGCCTGTAATTTTTCTGATGGTCTAAAAAGCTCATGAAATAGCGATGAGTAGTGTCCTTTGTATGAAAACAAGGCATTTGTTCTGATGTGGAACTCCTTATATTGCTTTTTAAACTCTTTCCTGAACCATTTCTTTTGCTTGGCAGCCTCGTAGTCGCTCCCTGTCAGCGTATCAATGTAGCAAATATCTGTTACATTCGTGTTGTAGTTGAGTTCTTCTTTGGTGATTTGCCAATCTACATTGTTTGGTTCAAGGAATTGTTGAAGTTTAAATGGTGATGTGAATAAAAGTTTGAACTCAATTCCCAGTTCTTTACAAACTTCATATACAGAGACAATGCCCCTTAATCTGTCGGCAAGTCCTCCGTTTTTTGTTTTTCCATCATAGATGCATATAACTCTTTTTCTCTCGATGGCTTTGATTGGTCTGTTGGGAGAATATTCTTCTAACGGAATAATTTTCCCATTCTTGAAATCTTCGTTGATAAAAAGTGCTTGTTGCCACTTTTGTTTATCATTGCTGTAGAAGATTTTTCCGAATCTCCATCTGAAATTTCTCTGTAAAGAGTCAAAATCCATTTGTTAGTTCTTTTTGAAAAATTTTATTCTGCCAATAATGTCCCTGAATCCTTTAGATGTCAGGTAAAAACAGACAAAGGTAAATAAGGATATTGTTATCAGGAATAATGCTCCTTCAACAATTAATCCTGTCCAACCGGTGGCAGTTATAAATGGTCTTATTACTTGTTCGCATATATATGCCGATGCGGAATATGCTACTATTGCTACAACAAGATGTGCGAAGAATATCTGCCAGTATTTCCAAACACTTATTTTGAACCCTTTTGAGAACAGATAGTTTGGTTTCCAAATGTATATTATTATAATGATTGACGCGAGTGGCCCACATAGTACACCGGATAGTCCCCAAAGGTATCCTCCGGTCATGGCAAAGATTGCCATAATAAGGCTTTCGGCATATGGGGCCCAAACATCGGCAAACAGTCCGCTGCCATAGCAGAACTGGTCAAGTACTCCGCGGGAAATGTTAAGTCCGCTAAGTATTGCAATTAGTGCAACGGTATGGCTTTCAAGGATGTACTGCTCACCAAGCCACACACCTATGAATTGCGATGAAAATTGGAAAATACATGCAGCGACAATTGACGCAATAAAAACCCTAAGAGACAGCAGTTCTTTGAATACTTTAAGAATTTTTTCTTTATCGCCTTCGGCAATAAGATTACCCACGGCTGCTCCTGTGCTGTTGATTGTTGCTGAAATAAGGCTTTCAATTTTTTGTGTCAGCAGTGTGTAGTTTGTGTAAAGGGCTACAACAGGAAGGGATACGAATGAATATATAAGAAAAGGGGTTAGTTGCCCCTGTACCACGCCGCCCACTCTGTGTGCGAAAATTTGCTTAGTGTAAGTTGTTATTTCAGGATACTTCTTGAACAACTTACGCCCCAGTTTTACTTCGCTTTTAAGCCATGGGTAGGTTTTGTTTATTTTCCAGTTTAGGATTATGGAATTGATGATACCGAAAAAGAGCTCAATTAAAAGGTATACGATGAAACTTCTAAAGTACAAAGCAAGTATCATCTGTAGTATCACCTTAGTGGTGGTTGTCAGTTGAAAATATCCTGTGACAACATAGTTGCGTTGGTCGGCCGAAAGAAGCGAAGCGCGATAGTTTACAAAATACCCAATGAGTGAAGATGTCAGGTATGCATAGAATCCAAAATAGATTACATACCACGAAAACGTTGTGTTGGGGAATATGAGTGGCAGAAAGAACGATGTTACAATGCCTATGCCAAGTATTATGTATCCGATTTTATGGTACAGATAACCGAGCACGGATATAATTTCGTTAATCTTGAACCTGTCTCCATCGGCAATTGGCTTGTATAGTACATAACCTATGGCTGTTCCGATTCCAAGCTCTGCCAGGTTTAGGAAAGAGAGAAGGCTTCCCACGGTGCCGGTAAATCCGATAAATTCGGCACCTAACTGGTCAAGAAGTATTTTACGGGTAAAAAATGCAGTAATGAATGATGCAAAGTAGCAGATGAGATTCATCTTTGCGTTGAGCATTGTTTTTTTTACCCTTGATTCGTTTGCCATTCTGTTTTTTTGCTTATAAGGTGCAACTCACAAGTTCTTGTAATGCTTTTATTTCTTTCTCTTTATGTCTGCTCTCCAACAGATATTCCATCCCTTCCTCGCAATGCGTGTCGCTGCCTATGACGTCGTAGAGTCCTTTCTTCAGCAACCACAGGGCGCGTTTCTTGACTGTGCTGCCGTAGCCGCCGCAGATTGAGGGGAGGTTCAGTTGGAACTTCACGCCTTCTTCGTGTAGTTGAATGTATTCTTCCTCATCCATGTACATGTAGCGCTCGGGGTGGGCGAGCAGGGGGTGGTAGCCCAGGGATTTAATCTGCTTGAGTGTCTCGTGCAGGCGCATGGGCGGGTTGTAGTATGATGTTTCTACAAGCAGGTGGTTGTGTTTGGTGCCGATGGGGAGCAATTTCTCTTTGGTTGTTGAGATTTCTCCCTTCGGTTCGAAATGACATGATGTCGTTTCTTGAACCCTCTCCCCTGGCCTGTCGGCACTCCTTTGTGAACCTGAAGGTTCAGTCGTCGCAAGCAACGCTCCCTCG
The DNA here is from genome assembly GCA_045592125.1 of Bacteroidaceae bacterium. Classification (GTDB taxonomy): domain Bacteria; phylum Bacteroidota; class Bacteroidia; order Bacteroidales; family Bacteroidaceae; genus HGM04593. The sequence continues at coordinate 29,434 of JAZNUE010000004.1, forward strand.
CGTTGCCCCTCGTTAAAAGAGGGATAGTTGTTGTTTGTATAGTTTCCCTCTGCTACTTCGTTCAGCAGGTTGCGCAGGTGGTTGTCTATCATGTATTCTGCTGCAAGGTGCAGGGTAATGCTGCCTGTGTATGCTGCCTGCAGTTCTGCAAAGCGTGCCAGGAGTTTTTCGGGGGTGTTGGGGATGTCCTCCATTATGTGTGGGGTGAGCCATAGTTCCTTCACTCCGGCGGCTTCGTATGTGGCAAGTATGCGCAGGGCCTCGTCCATGCTCTCTACGCCGTCGTCTACCCCCGGCAGTATGTGGGAGTGGTGGTCTGTAGCACCACGGAGGATACCGCTGTCTACTATTGTTCTCTTTTTACTGAAAGGCCACATTTTGAAGGTGAAAGGTTAAAGGTTTCACTTTTCCCTCTTTCACTTTTTAGAGTGGTAGTGATACCCGTACCCATATCCATACCCGTAACTGTAGGAGTACCCGTATTTGTAGCGGTAGCCGGTGCCGCCGCCGTAGGTGCCGTTGAGAATCATGGCCATGTTCTTGAGGCGCTTGCTCTCGTAGATGTCCTCGAGTTCGTAGAGCATGTCGCGGTTCAGGAGGTTGGCTCGTATGACAAAGATGGTGCGGTCGGCATGTTCCTCAATAATCTGCGTGTCGGCGACAATGTCAATAGGCGGGCAGTCGATGAATATGTAATCGTACTCCTTGCGCATGGCGGCTATAAGTTCGCCGAAACGCTTGCTGTGCAGCAGTTCGGTGGGGTTGGGCGGTGTGCTGCCGATGGGGATGACCTTTAGCGTGGGGTGCTCGTCAAGGGTGGCGGTAACTTGCCCGATGTCGCTCGTGCCGCCAGAGAGGTAGTCGCTGAGGCCCACGCTGGGCGAATTGACATAGGCCGATGTTGAACCGTGGCGCATGTCGCCGTCGATTACCAGAACTTTTGCTCCCTTGAGCGCAAGGCTGGCTGCGATGTTCATTGTGAGGAACGTTTTTCCGCTGCCGGGATTGAACGATGTGAGGATTATGACGTTGGATGTCTTATCCTTGTCGTTCATGAACTCTAGGTTGGTGCGCAGCACACGGAAGGCCTCGTTGATGATGTTGCGGCTGCCTTCCTTTACAATTATCTTCTTCCCGGCATCCTTGAGCTTGAACTTGCTCTCTTCGTGCAGGGGTATCTCGCCAATGAAGGGGATGTCGATGTTCTCTAGGTCCTTGCGCCCGCGTACCTTGCGGTTGGTCATCTCGCGCACAAAGATTATGAGGAGCGGGAGCAGCAGGCCTATTGCCAGTGCCAGGGTGAGAATCTGGCGCTGCATGGGCTCAATGGGGGTGTTGCTGCCGCTTACCGGCGTGAGCACGCGGTTGTTGGTGGCTTCAAATTCCTTTGAGAGCTCGGTCTCTTCCAGTTTCTGCAGCAGGAACAGGTAGAGTGCGTTCTTTACCTTCTGCTGCCTCAAGAGACCCTGCATGTCCTTTACCTGCTCGCTCTGCCTGCTGAACTGCACCTTGCTGCTCTCTTCCTCTACACTCAGAAGACTTGTCTCTCGGCGAAGGCTTGCAATGTATCCGTCAAGTGCGTCATTGATTGACCTGTACATGGCTGCAAGGTTGCTGTTGCAGTCTATGATAATGGGGTTTGCCTCGCTGCTGTTAGCAAGGTACTTGTCGCGCTTGATGATTTCCTCGTTGTAGGCAGAAATAAGGTTCTCGATGCTTGGCATGCTTATGCCTGTCTTGGCCGGGAGTATCTCCTTGTTGCCTACGTTCCCGATGAGGCATTTCTTTAGGAAGAGCGCAAGCTCGAGCTGGCCCTCAAGCTCAATGAGCCTGTCGTCGTTCTTGCTGGCAATGCTGCTGCCGAGCTCGCTAATCTGCTTGGCGGTGAACTTGTTCTTGCTGTTCTGTGCGGCGATTTCCCGGTCGAGCTGGTTCAGCTCTATCTGTAGCGAGTCGACACGCTGGTTTATGAACTCGATGGTCTTTACGGCGCTCTCGTTGTTCCGCTTAAGCCACTGCTCGTTGTATATTGCTATGATGGCGTCAAGCATGTCGGTTGCCCTGATTGTTGAACGGTCCTTCAGGCTCAGCCTCACGATTGAGGTGTTCTCGTCCACCATTCCTGTTGAGAGCATTGACGTGAACTCGTTGACTGCTGCGTTTATGCTCTTCTTCTCAATGAAGATATCCTCCTTTGGGAAACTGGTGTAATATTGTGTGGCGCTAATGGCAACACGCCCTACTGGCGTAGTGACAGTATCGCCCAAAAGACCGCCCATGCTGCCTTCAAGCAGCATGCCGTTACAGTAGAAGTTGCTTAGGGTAAGGGTGCTGTCGCTGCTGAACGAGACTGTGAATGTGGCAGCGTCGCTCTGGCGAAGGTCCAGTATCCTTGCCTCTATGGGGTTTGCCGAGTAGATTATACCGTTGTGAAAGCGGCCGTTTCTGGTGTATTCTACTTCCAGTCCCAGGCGCTCGATGGCCTCGCGCACAATGCCTGGCGAGCGCAGGGCCTGCACCTCAATTGCGGCGTCGGCCGTGGATTGCTGTGCGGCAAAGTCCTTGAACATGCTGTTGCCGCTGCCCTTGCTCTCTTCCTTTATGAGGATTTCGGCCGAGCGCACATAGATGGGCGGTGTTGAAAGGATGTGGACAACTGCCGCGGCAATTGCAATGGTGAGCGAGATTGCGAACCAGTACCACTTGGCAATGCAGTGGAACAGAAGGTCCCTTATAGGCAGGACATTCTCGTCCTGCCTTTTTCTTCTTTGGGTCATGTCTTATCGGGTGAAGAAGGTGATTAATGTGAGCAGGAGCGACACTGTGGAGAACCAGAACGATGTAGAGCGTAGGGTGTTGTCGTTGATGGTTGCCTGGCCGGCGGCCTTCTTGTTTGGCTCTACGTACACTATGTCGTTCTGCTGCAGGTAGTAGACGGGCGAGCTGTAGAGCTGCGCGGCGTTGTTGAGGTCGACGGTGTAGCTCTTCTGCATGCCGTTCTCCTCGCGGAGCACCATGACGCAGTCGCGCTTGCCGGTTACCTTGAGGTCGCCGGCGCTGCTTATGGCGTCAAGTATTGTGTATTTGTCCTTCCCGATACTGAACTTTCCTGGCCTGCTCACTTCTCCAAGCACGGAAATCTCCAGATTGCTGAACTCTACTATTACTGTGGGGTCCTGCACCATCTTCCTGTCGAGCAGTTCCTGCCTGATGTGCTTTGCTACGTCGTCCCTGGTCATGCCTTGCACCAGTATGCTGCCAAGGTAGGGGAACTCGATGTTCCCGTCCTTGTCAACGGTGTAGGCAAGGTCGGCCTGCGAGGTCATGTTGGCCTGGCTTCGGCGCAGGTTGAACGGGGCCACAAGTTCCTCGTCCTTGCTGTTTACATGGATTGAGAGCTTGTCGCCTGGCTTAATCCTGATTTCCTGCGGCAGGGCGGCCTCGACGGTGCCGCCGTTCCTGAGGTCCTGGAAATAGGCTACTTTCTTCTGTGTTGAGCATGATGCTACGAGCACCAGCGCAAAGAGCATTAACGTAATCTTTTTCATGTTATCTGTCTTGTTTCTTTTTTCTTGTCTCCGTATTGCGTGAGCGCATGCGTATGTGCAACCGTGTGCGATAGCGCGTATGCGCGCGACTAATAATGTATGTATGTAAAAGAAAATTACTGCGAGAATCCTGTTATCCTATTACTTCAATGAAGTCGGAAGAGATTTCGGCCATAACAACGGCAGTGACGCCTTCAATGAGCAGCACTACCCTGCGGCTGCGCTTGCCGCGTACCTTGACGAAAATGCCTTCGGTGCCGTCGAAGGCGCCGCCATGCAGGCGCACTCTTGTGCCTTTCGCTATGTCAACTTCTTCGGGGCGCAAGTAGGTGAGGTCCTCGTTGGCGGCCTTGGTAACGGCGATGAACTGCTCCATCTGCCTGTCGGGGACTATTATAGGGATGTTCTTGCCTTCTCTGGGGGCTGTGCGGTACTGAAGGAAATCGACTCCGCGCTTGAGTTCCTGGAGCGCTGACTTTGTGCTGCGTACGAAGATGAGGTTGTGTATTGCCGGTACCTGCTGGCGCTGCCTGGCGCCATTGCGCTTCTCGGCAAGGACCTCTTTCATGGGTACGAAGCACTCTATGCCTTTTGCCTGCAGATAGTCTCTGGCCTTGAGCTCGCGGCGGTAGGGGGCACTCATCGCGAACCATGCTACTGTGGCGTCAGTGTCTGCTGCCTTAAGGCTCTGTTCCTGGCTGTTGGGCATATCTTTGGCTCCTCAATGCGTGTGTAACGCATTGAGATGTAATTGTTTACGGACTTTGTACCGCAAATGCGGACGCTCCGGCGCGTCGCGCTATGCGGGAACAGGCAATGCCTCTGCTGGCAATGGCCTGCAAAAGGTGCCTGCCTTTACATGCAAAGGTATTAAAAAATGTTCTTAAAAGCAAATTAGATCACGGCATTGAACTGCCCTTGAGAGGTCCCTTGAGGGCGCCTGTAAAGATTTTTCCGTTATTCTGGCAGGGGCGCAAGGGTGAGGCGGGCGAGGTAGTCGTAATGCTCGCCGTCAATGCATTTCTCGCACAGGAACCCGTGCTCCTCGGCATACATTGAGAGTGTGTCGAAGTCGATGTAGAGCCAGTCGAATGTCTCGCCTGTGATGTTCTTGTAGCGCATGCGGTAGTCCACCTCGCCATAGTATCCTGCGGCAAGGTCAATCTCCATTGAGCCGTCGTCGTCCATGAATATGTACTTGATGTCCGAAGAGTCGAGCAGTATCTGCCCGCCTGGGGCGAGCACTCTCCTGGCGCTGCGGAAGAAGGCGGGGAGCATGCTGGTCTTGCCTGCAATGCCAATGCCGTTCATGGCGAGCAGTATGGTGTCGAACTTCTCGGTGAAGCGCTCATCAAAGAAATTGACGGTGCGGGCGTCAATGCCGCGCTGCTTCATGACGCTGACCGACAGTTCCGATATGTCTATGGCCACAACCTCCATGCCGCGTTCCATGAGCACCTTGCTGTGGCAGCCTGAGCCGGCGCCTACATCGAGCACCCTGCCGCGGCATAGCTCAATGGCCTGCTTTTCCTGCACGGGCATCTCCTCGAAGGTCCTGAAGAGGGTGTGCACGGGAATCTCGTCCTCGTAGAACATTGAGGACAGTACTCTAAGCCTTGCTGCTTTCCCGGTGGCATGGTAGTCGAGAATTGCCCTTCCCATCGGGTCTTTTCCCTTGTCGGTCGTGTGGTTGCTCATGTGGTGTGCGTTACAGGATTAAACAGTCTTCTATTGTTTTTTCTCCTATGCAAAGCTAACAAATTCTGCCGTAATGGCAAAGGTTTGTGCGAAACTCGTTATATTTGTGCAAAACATGCTGACACATGAATGTTGTTATTGACGAGAAAATCCCTTTCCTCGGGCAGGCGCTTGAGGCGATGGGGCATAGTGTGCTGTCTAGACCGGGGGTGGAGATATGTGCTGATGATGTGCGTGAGGCCGGTGCGCTGTTCGTGCGCACCAGGACGCGCTGCAACGGGCAGCTGATGGGTGGCAGCAAGGTGCGTTTCATTGGCACGGCAACCATAGGGTATGACCATATTGACCAGGCCTATTGCGCTGCCAGCGGCATTGCCTGGGCTAGCGCTGCCGGCTGCAATGCAGGCGCGGTGCTGCAATACGTGCAGTCAGTGGTGTATGCGTGGGCCAAGGAGAGGGGGCGCTCTCTCAATGGGCTTGCGATGGGCGTAGTGGGTGTTGGCGAGATTGGCGCCAGGGTCGCAGCGTGGGCGCGCGAGGCAGGCATGCGTGTGCTGCTTAATGACCCGCCAAGAGAGCAGCGCGAGGGTGCCGGAGGGTTTGTCCCGCTCTCACGCATTGCGGCAGAGTGCGATATAATAACGTTCCATCCGACGCTGGGCATGAGTGGCGAGCATGCCAGCTATCACCTTGCCGGTCCTGTTTTCTTTGGCTCGCTGCAGAGGTGTGCCCTTCTCATAAATGCCTCGCGCGGCCCGGTGGTTGACAATGAGGCGCTCAAGTCGGCGATTGAGGCAGGGCGTGTGGGGGATGCTGTGCTTGATGTCTGGGAGAATGAACCGGATATTGACCTCTCTTTATTAAATAAGGTGTTCGTCGGCACGCCGCATATTGCCGGCTATTCGCTGGAGGGCAAGATGAACGCCACGCGCATGGTGCTTGAGGCGTTTGCGCGGTTCTCGGGCTATCCGGGCAGGCTGCCGTTGCCAGGCGTGCCTGCTCCCCGGCCGTCTGTGGTCTCGGCGGCGTCGCTCTCCGAGGCATTGCTCTCGATTTATTCTCCTTTTGCCGATTCTGCTGCTCTCAAGGCGAATCCCCGTGCTTTTGAGGAACTGAGGAACTGCTATGCCTTGAGGAGAGAGCCTGCTTCGTATGTGCTGGATGTTAAAAATGTAACAAAATGTTAAAATATTGGATATTTGCTTGAGGTTTTTGCACAAAACTTGGTTTTTGTGCAATTGCCGGATGAATTTTTCTTATACTTTCTTGGCAGTTCCTAAATTTTATCATATTTTTGTGCCATATAATTTTTCAATCTTCAAAAAATTACAACTATGTCAGAAATTGAATCAAGAGTAAAGGCTATTATCGTAGAGAAATTTGGTGTAGCAGAGACTGCTGTTACTTCTGAGGCTAACTTTACAAATGACTTGAGCGCCGACTCTCTGGACAGAGTGGAGCTTATCATGGACATTGAGGAAGAGTTCGGTATCACTATCCCTGAGGACGCTGCAGAGAAGATCGCTACTGTTGGCGACGCTGTAAAGTTCGTTGAGGAGATGGTTGCCAGCAAGTAACTTTCCTCCCCTTGCACTTCTCTAACAATTCTATATGAAACAAAGGAGAGTAGTTGTAACAGGTCTTGGTGCCGTTTCGCCAATTGGCAATGATGTTCCCACAACGTGGGAGAATGCAGTCAATGGCGTGAGTGGAGCAGGACCTGTTACTCGTTTTGACAGTTACCTCTTCAAGACACAGTTCGCATGCGAGGTCAAGGACTTTGACCTGTCTGCAGTGCTGCCTCACCGCGAGGCGCGCAAGCTTGATGTGGATACGCATTATGGCTATGCCTCGGCTGTCGAGGCCATTGCCGATAGCGGCCTTGACTTTGAAAGGCTCGACTGCAACCGCATTGGCGTTATCTTTGGTGAAGGAATTGGCGGTCTGGGCGCTCTTGAGGACGAGATGCGCGCATATACGCTGAACCAGGAGAACGGTCCGCGTTTCTCGCCTTTCCTCATGACAAAGATGATATCGGACATGACATCGGGCTACATATCAATCAAGTATGGCCTTAAAGGGCCTAACTACGTCACCACGGCGGCCTGCGCCTCCTCTTCGAATGCCCTGATAGATGCGTTTGACCAGATTCGCCTGGGGCGTGCCGACGTTATGCTTGCTGGCGGTTCTGAGGCGGCAATATGCCCTACGGGTATCGGCAGCTTCAATGCTATGCATGCGCTCTCGGTGCGTAATGACGACCCGCAGGGGGCATCGCGCCCGTTCAGCAAGAGCCGTGACGGCTTTGTTATGGCCGAGGGAGCAGCAACGCTTGTCCTTGAAGAGTATGAGCATGCCGTTGCGCGCGGCGCAAAGATATATGCCGAGGTTGTAGGTACAGGCCTTACGGCCGATGCCTATCACATCACATCTCCGCACCCCGACGGCGAAGGTGCAATGAGGGTAATGAAGATGGCGCTCGACGAGGCCGGCCTTCCGCTGGATAGCGTGGACTACATTAATGTACACGGCACTTCTACACCAGCAGGAGATATTGCCGAGGCCAAGGCCATTAGGAACCTCTTCAACGAGCATGCCTACAGGCTGAACATCAGCTCAACCAAGTCTATGACAGGACACCTGCTTGGCGCAGCAGGAGCGCTGGAGGCGCTGCTCACTGTGCTGGCGGTAAAGAACGATATTGTCCCTCCCACAATAAACCATGCCGATGGCGATGAGGACGAGAATATTGACTATGGCATGAACTTTACGTTCAACAAGGCGCAGAAGCGTGTGGTCAATGTTGCCCTCTCTAACACATTCGGCTTTGGCGGGCATAACGCAAGCATTGCTTTTAGGAAAGTTGAAGGCTAACAGGTTCTTTAGGAAAATCTTTGATAAGATAAGGCTTCTGTCCCGCAAGGATAGGGAGTCTTATCTTTTGCTCTATTCTATACTGGGCTTTGTCCCCCGCGACATATCACTCTACAGGCTGGCCATGACTCACAGCTCGTCGGCGTCGGGAACGCGCAAGCTGGGCTGCAACGAGCGTCTCGAGTTCCTGGGCGACGCGGTACTCAGCTCGGTCACGGCCGACTTCCTCTACTCTAGTTTCAGGAAGGAGAGGGAGGGTTTCCTCACGAAGTCCCGCAGCAACCTTGTATGCAGGGAGAGACTGAATGAGCTGGCGCTGGAAATTGGCCTGGACAGGTTTGTGGAGTCGTGCGGGGCAGGTGTGCAGCATAACAGCTGCATCTACGGCAATGCGCTGGAAGCGCTAATTGGCGCCATATACATTGACAAGGGCTATAAGCAGTGCCGCAGGTTCTTGCTCGACAGGGTGTTCTCGCGCCTTAGCGACATTGAGCAGGTGGCAAAGTCGGACAAGAACTATAAGAGCCGCCTTATCGAGTGGGCGCAGAAGCACCATAGGGAGGTCTCTTTCTGTGTGGTCCATGAGGAGATGCGCAAGGATGGCGCGTTCTTCGTGAGTGAGGCTCTTATTGACGGCGAGGCCTACGGCAGGGGAGACGGATTCTCCAAGCGCGAGAGCCAGCAGAAGGCTGCGCGCGAGGCGCTGTCAAGGATTGAGGCACAGTCCTGAGACTGGCTTGTGGCTCATGTGCCTTGAAGAGGAGAGCCCTCACGCTCCTTGCGCGGCCGAGCGCAAGATGGAGATTCCTCGTCGCTGTGCTCTGTCGGGATGACAGGTCCTTTTCTGTGAAACAGCTATCTTTCGCTCTTTATTGTGACTGCGGCGCTTAGCCTGTCGCCGCCGATTGGCGGTGTGTCCTTTGAGAGTGTTATTGATATGCTTGCTACCTGGGCGAACCTGCGGTATATCTCCTTGCTTATCCTGTGGCACACGTTCTCAAGCAGTTGCGATGGCTTGTCCATCTCCTCGGCAATAGTCCCGTATACATCGGCATAGCTTACAGTCCCTTCTATACAGTCGCTTTCAAGGCTGCTGAAATCTGATATCCCTAGGGATATACTAATGGTATACCATGCTCCAACTGCCCTTTCCTGCTCCATTACTCCGTGGAAGGCGTAAAGATGTATATCCTTGAGCCCGATTATATATTCCTTTGCTTGCATGCGCTTCTCTTCTTTGTAGTTCTGTTAATATGTTACTTAAATTATGATGGTGCGCCAGCATTCTGGCGCACCATCCAGTTTATGCCGGTAAGGCATGGACTTAATTATCCGCACTTTGAGTATCCGCAGCCGGGGCAGTGCAGGCAACCTTCCTCGAATATGAGCTGCTGCTTGCAGTTGGGGCATTTCTCGGCTGTTGATGTCCCGTCCTTTATGTAACGCTTGAGTGCGCGCTCAACACCGTTCTTCCATGTGTTGATGTTGTCCGATTCGAGCTCAAGCGAGGAGATGAGCTTGATTACCTGCTCGATAGGCATCTTGTAGCGGAGCACGCCTGAAATGAGCTTGGCGTAGTTCCAGAACTCGGGGTTGAAACGCTCCGATAGTCCTTCAATCGTGGTCTTATATCCAATCTTGTTCTCGAACTGGAAGTCGTATCGCTTGCTGCCGTCCTCGTTAGTGTGCTTTATTATTATGCCGTGTGTGACGTTCTTTGGCAATGGTATTCCGTCCTCGTCGTCCTGCTGTCCTGTAAAGATTTCGTAGGGCTCTCCGTCAAGCAGTCCTATGAATGCCACCCACTTCTCCTTGTTGTTCTGGAAACGCACCACATCGGCCTCAAGCACTGTAGGGCGCACCTCTGTGATTACGGGCTTTGCCGGTTCCTGCTCTTTCTTCTCCTTCTTGGTCTCTGCTGAGACAAGGACGCCGGCGCGCGAGCCGTCGCGGTACACTGTACAGCCCTTGCAACCGCACTTCCATGCAGTAACGTAGAGCTCGTTCACCAGTTTCTCGTCAACATTGTTAGGCAGGTTTATTGTCACGCTTATTGAGTGGTCCACCCACTTCTGTATGCGTCCCTGCATCTCAACCTTCGCAACCCAGTCGATGTCGTTCGATGTTGCCTTGGCGTACGGCGAGCGTGCTACCAGCGCGTCTGTCTCGGCCTGTGTGTAGCGCTTAGAGGTATCAATGCCGTTCTTCTTCATCCACTCAACGAACTTGTGGTGGTAAACCACGTACTCCTCGAATGCGTCGCCGTTCTCGTCGGTGAAGTCGACATGCACTGCGGGGTCGTTGGGGTTTACCTTCCTGCGGCGCTTGTATACGGGCATGAACACTGGCTCAATGCCCGATGTTGTCTGTGTCATAATGCTCACCGTGCCTGTGGGGGCAATTGTGAGGCAGGCGATGTTGCGGCGGCCGTACTTCTTCATGTTCTCGTAGAGTTCAGGGTCTGCCTCACGCAGCCTGGCGATGAACGGGTTGTTCTCCTCGCGCCTGATATCGAATATCTCGAATGCGCCGCGCTCCTCGGCGAGCCTTACCGATGAGGCGTATGCTGCAAGTGCCAGTGTCTTGTGCACCTTCTCCGAGAATTCCACGGCTTCCTTGCTGCCATAGCGCAGGCCCATGGCTGCCAGCATGTCGCCTTCTGCGGTAATTCCTACACCTGTGCGGCGTCCCATGCTGCTCTTGCGCGCAATCTTCTCCCACAGTTTCTTCTCTGCTCCCTTTACCTCCTCGCTCTCGGGGTCGCTCTCAATCTTCTCCTGTATTGCCTTTATTTTCTCAAGCTCAAGGTCGATGATGTCGTCCATTATGCGCTGTGTCTTTGCCGCATGCTCCTTGAAGAGGTCAAAGTCAAAGTATGCCTCAGGTGTGAACGGGTTCACTACATATGCGTAAAGGTTAATTGCGATAAGGCGGCATGAGTCGTAAGGGCAGAGAGGAATCTCCCCGCATGGGTTTGTAGACACAGTCTCAAAGCCGAGGTCGGCATAGCAGTCGGGTATAGACTCTCTCTGTATAGTGTCCCAGAAGAGCACGCCAGGCTCGGCCGACTTCCATGCGTTGTGGATAATCTTGTTCCACAGTTTCACGGCGTCTATCTCCTTGCTGTACAGCGGGTTGTCCGACTTGATAGGGTATTGCTGCGTATAAGGCCTCTGCTCTGTTACTGCCCTCATGAACTCGTCATCAATCTTTACCGATACGTTTGCTCCGGTAACCTTGCCCTCAGTCATCTTTGCGTCAATGAACGATTCCGCGTCGGGGTGCTTTATTGAGACGCTGAGCATGAGCGCTCCACGACGGCCGTCCTGGGCAACTTCGCGTGTGGAGTTCGAGTAGCGCTCCATGAAAGGAACCAGTCCTGTAGATGTTAGCGCCGAGTTCTTTACAGGCGAACCTTTGGGGCGGATGTGCGAAAGGTCGTGTCCCACGCCGCCGCGGCGCTTCATGAGCTGCACCTGTTCCTCGTCAATGCGTATGATACCGCCGTATGAATCGGCCTTTCCTTCCATGCCTATTACAAAGCAGTTCGACAGCGACGCAATCTGGAACTCGTTGCCAATTCCGGTCATTGGGCTTCCCGATGGCACGATGTACCTGAAGTGGTCGAGAAGGGCGAATATTTCCTGTGCGCTCATGGGGTTGCTGTACTGTGCCTCAATGCGGGCAATCTCGTTCGCTATGCGCCAGTGCATCTCCTCGGGGCTCTTCTCGTAGATGTTTCCGAATGAATCTTTTACAGCATACTTGTTCACCCATACACGGGCGGCGAGCTCGTCGCCATTGAAATATTCAAGAGCGGCGTTGAATGCTTCTTCGTAGGTGTAAATTCTCTTTTCCACTTTTCCTGTAATGATTGTTATGGTTTGTTATTATGTTGTATGTATATGTCCTTGTCCTCGATGAAACTGGAAGGAATAACTTCTTTAGAAGTTCCCGGTTTTTGAGCACTGCAAATTTATAATGCAAAATTATATTTACCAAATAAAATCTTTGCAACTTATTATCATAAGGTAAAGTTTTCCAAAATATTTTTTAATACATTGAATAGTAACATGTTAAAATTCTGAAAACTGTAAAAAGTTTTCCAAAAAGAAATTCGCGGCGCGTCTTTTTGCGGTTGCAGTGCTCAATACGGTAAACTTGCTCATGTATGCAGCAGTGACAAAAAGTAAGTGCTGCCTTTAGTGAAGCGCATAAAAAAATGAACTGTGTCGACACAGTTCATTTAGGTTTGTAATAATTGGCGGGAACCTCTCCTTATGCGCTCTGCAGTGCCAGGTCAATCTCGTTGAGCTCGTTGCGGAACTGCTTGTCGGTCTCGGCAAGATTTGTAACGGCCTTGCATGCGTGGAGAACGGTCGCGTGGTCCCTGTCTCCGATGTACTGCCCAATCTTAGCGGTTGACATATCGAGGTACTTCTTCGCGAGGAACATAGCAACCTGGCGCACCAGTACTACCTCGCGCTTGCGTGAACGGGTGTTTATCGCGCTCACCTCCACACCGTAGTATCCTGCAACGGTCTTTATTATGTCGTCAATAGATATGCTCTTCTTCTCATAGCTTGAGAGACCGCCTATGACCCTGCGCGCCAGGCTTATGTCAACGTCGGCATTGTTGATTGTGGAGTGTGCCATCAGTGACACGACTATGCCTTCAAGGTCCCTGATACTTGCATTGACATGCTCGGCGATGTAAGATATTACCTCTTCGGGGAAGTTAAGGCCGTCGCGGTATATCTTGTTGCGCAGGATGTTCTTTCTGAGTTCAAGGTCGGGTTTCTCTATCTCGGCAGTCATGCCCCATTTGAATCGTGTGATGAGGCGTTCCTCCATGCCTTGCAACTGCGCGGGCGAGCGGTCCGATGTCATAATCAGCTGCTTGCCGTTGAGGTGCAGGTGGTTAAATATGTGGAAGAATGCGTTCTGTGTCTTCTGAAGGCCGGCGAACTCCTGGATGTCATCAATGATAAGCACGTCAATGCTCTGGTAGAACCTCATGAAGTCATTGAAATTCTTCTGCAGGATTGAGTCGGTATACTGTACCTGGAACAGATGGGCCGAAACGTAGAGTACTCTCAGCTCGGGGTGCAGTTCCTTAATCCTTACACCGATGGCGTTGATGAGGTGAGTCTTTCCCACGCCCGATGAACCGTGTATGAACAGCGGGTTGAACGCACGGCCTGGCTTGTCGGCCACACTCATGGCGACTGAACGGGAGAGGCGGTTGCTTATGCCCTCTACGTAGTTGTCAAACGTGTAGCGGCTGATGAGCATTGAGTCCAGTTCCTGTACGGTCTCCTGCATTGCCTTGGGAGCACTGTTGCCGCTGTTGCCTGTGCCTTTGCTGCGCCCGTAGCTCTCTGTGCTTACCTCTACGCTCAGGTTGTTGTCCTTGTCGGTGAGCACGCTGTACATGAGCTGCGTGCCGTTGCCCATTACCTTGAAGAGGGTGGTGCGCAGCAGGTCGATGTAGTTGTTCTCAAGAAACTCGAATACAAAGTTGCTCTTCACCTGGATGGTCAGGGTGTTGCCTTCGTACCTGAGCGGTGTGATGTCCGCGAACCAGGTAGTGAAAATCCTCTCCGAGACATTGTCACGGATAATTTCAAGGCATCTGCTCCACTTTTCTGTCAGGTTTGGGTTCATGGTCTTTGCTGGTTTCTTCTGTTTCTTTAGGGGCGAAAAATAAAGAGGACCGTTTAGCAATGGATTCCTTTTTTACTCATTGCCCGCACTTGGCTTGATGTCATGTGCACGGCCTCTTTCCTATTTCCTATGCAAATATCTCTAAATAAAAATGAAAATGCAAACAAAGAAAATTCGCCAGAATTTTGTCATGTAATAATAGGTTGTATATCAGTGGCTTAAAAAGGCGCGTTTGCAGACAGGCTGCTGTTTTGCGTTATTTTTTTTGGACATTGAGGAACAATGAGTTAACGCCTTCCTGCTACTTTGCTTTTCCTTCCCTTATTGGTGCCGAAACCTCCTTTTTCCCGCCTCTCGGGCGCTCTGTAAAGCGCTCCCCGGCATTACGCTTCTCTTTCTATGGCTATTTAGAATAATTCTATATAAGCGCTAGAATTTTGTTATTTAAAAAATTATCCCAAGGCATAGAATGAGGGTAATTTTATGGCAAAATTGATTGTTTTTCCCAAAATATGTGCTTAAATTATAAGGGCGTGGAACATTTGAAAAGCGTGGAACATTGTGAGCGGCAAATGGCTTAGCCAAGGAACTCTGCAAAGGGGGTAAAAGGAGTGCGCGGGCAGCCAGGAGATGGGTAGTGTTATCTCGCAAGCTCAAGGCTGAGTTCTGCCCTTAGCTTCTCCAGCAGGGGGTTCTTCTCCTTGAGAATCTCATACTGCTTTGTGCGGTCGCTTACGTGCCTTTCCACAACAACCTTGTTCACGTTCACCTTCATTACGGGGACAATCCCCTTGAGGTACTCGCTCATTCCGCTGCATATTCTCTTGCTTTCCTTCTCAAAGAGGTCGGCAACCAGCTGGTTGTCTACGGATATTCCGAATGTTGTTCCTCCGATGAACGCAGGCGCTATAATCTTCATCCTGTCGGCCAGCGCCCTTTCGTTGTCGGGCAGCGTAAGGGCGTAGGACATCCATGCGGTGCCTAATGACTCTGCGTTTATCTCTATCGGTTTCTCTGGCACCTCCGGGACTTTGGGCATTTCCTGCTGCGCCTGTTCTTGAGGTGCCGTAGGGGTGCTCTCCGCAGCCTCATTCTGTGCAGCTTGCGGGCGCGCTGCCTGCTGGATGCTTGCCATTGCGCGCGAGGCGCCGAAGAGACCGCCTGGACGTCTGGACTGCATTGCTGCCGGCCTGCCCTGCAGTACTGTGCCCTGCGCATTTGCCGCTGGGGCCTGCTGCTGTGGTGACTGCTCTGCCTGTTGCTGCGGTTCCCTGCTCGCTGGCGCTGCCTGCGGCGTGGTGTCCTGCGCTGCCTGCTGTACAGGAGCGCTTACGGTTGCATTGCTGCTTATCTTGCTGAATATGGGTCTTAACATCTTGGGGCTACGCCCCGCTCCCTCCTCGCTGTCGTCCGGCAGCTGGGAGAGCTCGATTATGGTAAGCTCTACCAGCAGTCTCTTGTTGCGGCTGCTCCTGTAGTTCATGCTGCAGGTGTTGCACAGCTTTATGGCGCTGAAGATGAACTTTGCCTTGCACCTTGCCGCCTGGCCTGCATAGCGCGCACGCAGCTCGTCGCTTCCTTCGAAGAGAGGCGCTGTCGCAGGGTCGCTGTTTACGAGCAGGTCCCTGAAGTGCGCGGCTGCGCCTTCAATGAATATGTTGCCTTCAAAGCCTTTGGCAAGTACTTCGTTGAAGAGCAGCAGTGCCTGCGATGTCTTCCCCTCGAGTACATAGTCTGTGAGCCTGAAGTAGTATTCATAGTCAAGCACATTAAGGCTGCTTATTACCTTGGAATACGTAAGGTCTCCTTGGGTGAAGCTCGCCATCTGGTCGAATAGCGAGAGAGCGTCACGCATGCAGCCGTCCGATTTCTGGGCGATAATGCGTAGCGCCTCATGCTCGGTCCTTATGCCCTCTTTCTCGGCAATGCCTTGCAGGTGTGCAATTATGTCGGCCGCCTCAATGCGGCTGAAGTCATATATCTGGCAGCGCGACAGGATGGTTGGCAGAATCTTGTGTTTCTCGGTGGTGGCGAGAATGAATATTGCATGTGCGGGCGGTTCCTCAAGTGTCTTGAGGAAGGCATTGAAGGCTGCCTGCGAGAGCATGTGCACCTCGTCTATGATGTATACCTTGTAGCGTCCTATCTGCGGCGGTATGCGCACCTGCTCGTTGAGTGAGCGTATGTCCTCGACAGAGTTGTTGCTGGCCGCGTCGAGCTCATATATCGAGTATGAGCGCTGCTGGTTGAATGACTGGCACGATTCGCACTGGTTGCACGGCTCGCCGTCGCTTGTGGGGTGCGTGCAGTTTATTGTCTTTGCAAAGATTCTTGCGCATGTGGTCTTTCCCACGCCTCGCGGGCCGCAGAAAAGGTAGGCATGCGCCAGCTTGCCGCTCTGTATGGCATTCTTCAGTGTTGTAGTCAGCGACTTCTGCGCTACCACCGAGTCAAATGTGCCCGGGCGGTACTTCCTTGCCGATACTATGTAATTCTCCATGTCTTAAGGTTGCTTGCTGTTATGCGCCTGGACACCTGTGCGGGTGTCCTGTGGCAGGTGTCTGTAATGCTATACAAAGATAATGCAAACTGCTTGCCGGACAAAATTGTGGAGGCATTTTGTCACTTTATCTTGCCGGGGTTCTTTGCAGCATAGTCGGACCATGACGAGTACTTCTTGTCGCTTACAGGCTTTCCTTGCTGCAGGAAGTGGCAGAATGCGGCGCCTAGCGCGTCTGTGGCGTCCATGAACTGCGGCATCTCCTCGGCCGATATGTTAAGCATGCGCCTGAGCATGTCGGCAACCTGTTCCTTTGAGGCCGACCCGTTGCCCGTTATTGCCATCTTAATCTTCATGGGCGCATATTCGTGGATGGGTACCTGCCGGCTGATGGCCGCTGCTATGGCAACGCCCTGGGCACGTCCCAGCTTGAGCATGCTCTGCACATTCTTGCCGAAGAACGGGGCCTCAATGGCCAGCTCGTCGGGCAGGAACGAGCCGATGAGTCCCTGCACGCGGTTGAAAATCTCGCCAAGCTTCATGTACATGTCCTTGCACTTGCGCAGGTCAATAACGCCCATGGCAATAAGGCGTGCACGGTTGCCGTTCACGCCAATGAATGCATATCCCATGATGTTTGTGCCTGGGTCAATGCCCATTATTACCCTGTCATCTGCAGGGGCGGTATAGCTGTCAGTCATAGGCCAAGATACCTCAGCAGGGCCTTGCACCCTGTCTCAATCTCTTTGTATGTCTTATCGAAATTGCCGTGATACCAGGGGTCCGATATATCGGCGCCAGCGCAGCGCTGCGGTTCCTCCGGGACAAAGTCGAGCAGTTTCCACACCTTCTCCCCGCAGTCACAGCCTATTATGCGCATAAGGTTACGCGCATTGTACTCCTCCATGACAATGACCATGTCGGAACTATTGTAGTCCTCTACTGTGAAGCGCCTTGCACGATGCCCGCTGCATGGGATTCCGTGCTGCGCCAGAGTGTATTCCGCTGGGCGGTATATGCTGTTGCCAGTCTCCTCGCTGCTAGTTGCCGATGACTCAATGTGCAGCTCTTCGCTGCACTGCGCCTTGCGTGCAATCTCTTTCATTATGAATTCGGCCATTGGCGAACGGCATATGTTGCCATGGCACACGAACATTATCCTTTTCATCTTGTATGTAAGGGAATTGTTGAATTGCTGTGTCTTTCCAGGCATTCCCTACTCCAGGAACCCCGCGTCAAACGAGAGCGGCAGCAGGGCCTTTATGCCGTCTTCTATAATATAGCACTGCCTTGCGCCGTAAAGGATTACCCTTATTGTGTTGCCGAACCTCTTCTCGGTCTCCAGTATAACCTGGCGGCATGCCCCGCATGGCGGGATAGGGACCTCAAGCTCGCCCTGTGACGTGCGTGCTGCAATCGCCAGGGCCTCTACTGCCTCGTTGGGGTATTGCGAGTTTGCCCAGAAAATGGCGGTGCGCTCGGCGCACAGGCCCGACGGGTAGGCGGCATTCTCCTGGTTGCTGCCGCTGACAATGGTCCCGTTACCCAGTCTCACTGCTGCCCCCACGTTGAAATTCGAGTACACGGCATAGCTGCTGGCTGTTGCTGCACGTGCTGCGTCAACTATCTCCCTGTCCGCTGCACCAAGCTCCTCGTATGTGCACACAGCGACCTTTGTCTGCAGAATCATCTCCTTCATAGTGCGTCATTTTTTGTTTTTATTACTGCGAAGATAAGCAAATACTTGCTCAAAAGCAATTTATTCATTTATTTTGTAAATGATTAACAACTCTTGCAAATGAAAGTGTACAGAATATTTATACTTGTTGCGGCATTCCTCCTTACAGGCTGCGCGTCATTCAAGGGCCAGCAGCCGGTGGAGTACAGTAGCGGTGATGATTACAGCCGCTATGTGCAGGAATACTACCCTCTGGCTGTGGAGCAGATGAAGAAGTACGGTATTCCGGCAAGCATAACCCTTGCCCAGGGACTCCTTGAGAGCGGGGCCGGCAAGAGCGAGCTCTCGCGCAGGTCGAATAACCATTTCGGCATAAAGGCCGACAAGGACTGGAAGGGCAGGAGTGTCTCTTCAATGGATAACGGGCGCCTTTGCAAGTTCCGCAAGTACAGTGATGTGCGCGACTCCTATGAGGACCACTCTAAGTTCCTCGCAGGCAAGCAGCGCTACGCCTTCCTGTTCAATCTCAGGCCCAATGACTATAAGGGATGGGCCAAGGGGCTCAAGCAGGCCGGATATGCCGAGGACAGCAGGTATCCGCAGAAACTTATAGGCCTCATTGAAAGATACGGCCTACAGCGTTTCGACAGTTACGGTACTGCTGGCAGCGGGCGGGCAGTGCGCAGCATAAACGGAGTGCCTTGTATTGTTGCCGAGGCTGGCGACCGCATGTCCCTGCTTGCCCAGGAGCTTGGCATTCCTGCACGCAGGCTTAGGAAGTACAACGATATACACGACAGGCGCGAGCCAGCTCCAGGCGAGGTGCTCTTCATTAAGAAGAAGAAGGGCAAGGCCGCCAAGGGCAACAGTTTCCACACGGCTGCAAGCGGCGAGAGCCTGTACTCAATCTCACAGGCCTACGGTATAAGGCTCATGAGGCTTTATGACTTGAATCCGCAGTACAAGAGCTATACAAGGCTTAAGGTGGGGGATATAATAAGGCTGAGGTAGGAAAGGCCCTTACTTGTTCTTCTCAATCTCTGCCGGAATGCGGAAGGCCGTGTAGAGCTCCATTAGCGCGCCGCATAGCATTACGGCAATCCATTCGTTATTGTGCAGGGTGAGCATGAGCACTCCTGCCGCAACAAGGAGCAGTGCGCCGACCTGCTGCTGGTTCACAAGCCTGCGCACGGTAAAGGCCTTGTGCCTAGGCCTTAGGATAAACTGTGTTATGGCAAGCACAACGGCTCCGGCTGTGTAGATGTATGCATAGCTCCCGGGAAGGAACATGCGTGCCGCTGCGCCAAATAGCGTAGCAACTGCAGCGGCCATATATAAGATTCTTATAGCTTTCATCATCACAGGCCGCTACTCCTCAATTATAAACACATCCTCATCTTCGGTGTGCATGTTATACTTGTCGCGGCAAATCTTCTCAATCTCGCTGATGTCGCCGTTGGGTCCAATCTTGCTGTTCTTGCGCTCCACCTCAAGTGAGTCGCGTCTCATCTGCGCAATCTCTTTCTCGAGCCCGGCTATCTTGCGCCTGTTCTCAAAGTGCCTTATCATGCTCTTGTCGTCAATGAGCACAACAATGGCCAGGAATATTATGGTCACCGCCAGATACTTGTGCTCCCTAATCCAGTTGAATATCCTTGTAACTTTTTCTAGCATAGAAACGTGCATTATTCTGCGAAGATAATAAAAAAGAATATATAACCTTCAGGAACCAGAAGCTAATATGAGCTAATGCGCGCCTGTATAGTCCTGCGCAGAGTCAACCAGCAAGTGCAACATTACGAAATAAATTTGTAAAAGCACTCCTTTGGTGTTGAAAAATTCAGTTTTTCTCTAGGTCTTTCGTTTAATTTGTATTGTGTCTTCTTTATTTTTCTGTCAGTAACGGTACTTATATCCGTTCCTTTCGGTATATATTGCCTAATAAGTTTGTTCTCATTTTCAATTCCTCCTTTCTGCCAAGAGCAGTACGAATCTGCAAAATAAACGGGCACATTCAGCTGTTTTGTAATCCACTCATGTTCGGCAAATTCGCCGCCATTGTCTGTGGTAATGGTCTTCAGCATATCACCCTTGTATGGCAGTAGCAAACGCCATACGGCCTTAGCAACAGGTTTAGCTTTTTTGCCTTGCCTGAGTTTTTCCATAAGCACAAAGTTGGTCGAGCGTTCCATAAGCACAAGTATGGCATTGCTTGCCTTGTCTACAATCAGGTCCATCTCCCAGTCGCCGAAGCGTTTGCCGTCTGCTTCTGCAGGTCTTTCATGTATGCTGACACGGTTCTTTATATTAGTGGCCTTGGTCACATAGTGGTGGCGAGAAGTGCGCTTGTACTTCATCTTATGCCTGCAGTTTCTTGCCAATTCTCCGCTTTTATCGTTGCGTATCATTGCGTATATTGCTTCGTGGGACACCTTCAAACCTTCTTTCGCAAGGTATCCGCTTATCTGGCGTGGAGACCACTGCTCCTCCTTTATAAGCTGCTCTATGCGCCATCGCAAGAGAGGGGGCAGGCCCCTGTTGCCAGGAGTGCGTTTCTTGCGCTCTTCGGCCTTGTCGTGTGCCTTAAACCATACATACTTGCCGTTCTTCGTGGAATTGCGCTTGATTTCACGGCTGACGGTTGATTTGCTTACATCTATAAGTTGAGCAATTACTTCTTGTGATGTTCCTCTTTGTAGTTCCAGGTAGATTACGTACCTTTGCTCACGGGTTAAATGACTGTACATAAGCAATACAAAAGTATTTAATCCTTGGGAGACGGCGGTCTCCCTTTTTTGTTTTTTTGTATTGCTGATTGACTTTTGCACTGTCACTTGTCGGGCGAACCTTGCTCACTCCTTTTCGCTACGCTCAAAGTAGTGAGCAAGGGGATTGTTTGTTGCACTTCTATCTTGACAGTATA
>JAZNUE010000005.1:0-42150 GCA_045592125.1 Bacteroidaceae bacterium
ACTGGCCTTTGCTACACGCACTAAGGCGATCGATAGCGTCGGGGATCCACCTCTTCCCATCCCGAACAGAGAAGTTAAGCCCGACAGCGCCGATGGTACTGCGAAGATTCGTGGGAGAGTAGGTCATCGCCACTTTTATAATGGAGGACTCCAGACTGCTGGGGTCCTCTTTTTTTAGTGAGAAATTATGCGCACTAAGGGGAGAATAAAGCCGTGAAGGAGCCTATATTATGAAAATGACCGGAGAGAGACTGATTTCTGCAGACTTGTTGAAACTGTTTGCAATTTTTCTCGTTTTGTGGGGGCATTGCCTGCAGCAGTTTCTTGAGAATAGTGTATTAGAGAATAGTGTATATGTGTTCATATATTCTTTTCATATGCCACTGTTCATGGTGCTTTCTGGTTACTTTTCCTTCAGTTCATTGCAACTGAAGTTCTGTGATGTACTCTTAAAGAAGGCAAGGCAATTGTTGTTGCCGTTTTTATCATGGAGTCTCTTTATTTTTGCACTCCGTATGTTTCTAGGCAATATGTTGCCTGAATATTTTCCGATAATCTCACCAGGTAATGCCTTTGTTGGGGCATTCGGCAATTTTTGGTTCCTCAAGAGCCTATTCTTCTGTTATATGCTTGCCTGGTGTGGAAAGAACTCTCGTCTTTCAGCGCGCTCATGGGTACTGTTGACGCTGTTCTTCAGCCAGTTCTTCCCTTGGTATAATGTAAAGGTCATGTATCCATGTTTCCTCTTTGGCCTTGCCATGAGATATTATTCACATTTTATCGTAAGACACAGGTTCACTATATTGCTGTTTTCTCTCTCGCTGTTTATTCTCATGTCCTGTTTCTGGAATGGTGATTTCCTGAAACCTGCTGACCTGGTGGGAGCAGTCAGGAATTGTGATATACAGTCCATAGCCTTTTTGCTTTATGTACGGATATACCGTGTCTTGATTGGAATTTCTGCGTCTTTGTCACTGTATATTATTTTTACCTCTCTATTCGACGGCAAGCATTTTGCACGCAGTCGTATTTTGTGTAATGCCGCAAAGTCAGGAAGGTTTACGCTCGGTATATATATATTGCAGGTGGTTGTGCTCGAAATAATCTTGGGTGCATTCGTGAATTGTGACTCAATGAATATATATGTGTTCAACTATGTTGTTGCTCCATTGTTTTCTGTAGTGATAATGTTCTTCTGCATACTTATGTACAGGCTCATTTCACGTTCCACGCTGTTGTCATTCTTGTTTTTCGGTAATCCTTTACCTCAAGAAACCGGTTCCTGATTTTTGAGAAGGTTCTCCATCTGGAATATGATGTTCTCCTTCCATTGGGAGAGTGTCTGCCTGAAGTGTTCTTCGCTGTTGTCAAAGACTTTCCTTGAGATATCAATTGTGAGGAAAGGGAATGTGAGGAGACTGTAGAAATTGAAGAATATGAATTGCAGGGGCACTTTCTTCAGTTTTCCTTCGTCCATCTCTTCCTGTAAAGAGGAAATGGCCTTGCGCATGGTGTCTGCAACGTTCAGCCCGAGTATTGTCTTTATGAGCATTTCGGGGTCGCGGTTGAGCTCGCGCAGCATGAACAGTGGCAGGTCTGGGGTCTTCTCGAACAGATTGTAATATGCATTTATTATACATTCAGTCCTCTCTGCGATGCTTTTTTCCTTATGCATTATGGCATTGAAGACTGTCGGGATTACCGATGATACAATGCTGCCGAATACAGCCTGGAACATCTTGTCCTTGGTGCGGAAGTAGTAGTGCAGGGCAGGCCTGTTCATGCCTGCCTTTGCTGCAATCTCGCTCATGCTGGTTTCGGCATATCCTTTTTCTATGAATACGGCACGTGCTGCGTCAATAATCTTATTTTCCATTGCTTTCTTCTTTCAGCCTGTCAATAAAAAGCAGCAGCCTGTTCTTTATGTTAACATCGCTCACGCCGCTGTCAAAATCCAAAGATAATAAATTAATTGAAGGATAAAGGCTTTTCAGTCTCTTTTCTATGCCCTTTGATACAATATGGTTGGCTATGCACCCGAACGGCTGCAGGCTTATAACGCTGTTTACCCCGCTGTTTGCGTAGGATATTATTTCAGCAGGCAGCAGCCAGCCCTCGCCGAACTGGGCATTGAGCGTTATTGCTTCCTTTGCAAGCCGTGCCTCGTGGAATATGTCATTGAATGGCACAAAGTACCTGAATCCTGAGCATCTCTTGTTCACTTTGGCGATCTCTCTCTTTACAATACGGTACAGGCCCTTGTATGCAATGTCTGTGAAACCTCGCCTGATGATATGTGCCTTCGCTTTGGCCTTGCGGTTCACAAATGTCTGGGTAAAGAAACCTGCCAGTACGGGAGGCATAACCTCGATTTGCTGCTCTGCCAGCCAGTCTACAATATTCCTGTGTGCAAAGGAATTGAACTTAAGGTATATCTCACCCACAATACCCACGGCAGGCAACCTGGTATCATTGCATATCCTGTTGAACTCCTCTGCCGCGGCAGGCAACAGCCCTAGGAACTTGCTGCTGCTGTTTCCCTCAATCAGCCTTGCACCGGTCTCAAGATATCGGGTGCGCAGCTCATGTGCTGCGCCTTTATACTTTTCCCTTACCAGTGATGCATGGTAGAACTTGTTAATGCAGTCGCTGTAGAGTACTGCGCGCAATGCAACAGGTAACATCCTTGCCCAGTTAATCCTGAACGCCGGCTGGTCATTCGCTATGCCCGAGCCTAATGCCAGGGACACTACCGGCACATCGGGGTAGCCAGCGTCTACAAGTGCCTTCTTGAGCATTGGCAGGTAGTTTGAGGCGCGGCACTGGCCTCCCGTCTGTGTAATGCCTACAACCGACCTCGAAGGATTATGCCTGCCGCTCCTGAATGCCTTTATAATATCGCCTACAATAAGTGTCGCCGGGTAGCAGACCTCGTTGTTTGCATACTTAAGGCCATATTCTCCCGACTCCTCGTCGCTCATTGGAAGGCACTCTACATCGTACCCGGCAACACGGAATATTGCTGGCAGCATAGGGGATATGAATGATGTGAAGAAGGGGATAATAATCTTGCGTTCTGAGTATTGTGTGTCATATGCAGGCGTTGTGACAAAATCCTTCCTTCCGGCTGCGCCCTCTTCTTCGCCGGCAATCCTCAGGCTCTCTATGAGCGAGCGCACACGCAGTCTCATTGACCCTATGTTGTTTATGTCGTCCAGCTTAAGCAGGGTGTAGGGCCTGTTGTGGCGTATCAGCAGGTCGCGTACCTCGTCCACAATGAATGCGTCAGGACCGCATCCGAATGATGTCATCTGTACGAACTGCACCAGTCTTCCCTGCGCGGTGCACCACTTTGCAGCACGCATTATGCGGTTAGGGTATGACCATTGCGCAAGGAAGTGGGTGTCGTCAATCGCAACAGCCTTGTCGCGTACGATATCCTCGCTGAGCACGTTTATGCCCATTTCGGCCAGCATGTCCGATACCTTGTGCTGTATTAGAGGGTCGGTGTGGTAAGGGCGCCCGGCAAGCAGCACCGACAGTGTCCCTGCCTCCTGGGCAGCCTGCAGCAGTTCTCTGTTTCGCAGGGTAATTTCCTCCAGATAGGCGGCCTGTGCCTCCTGTGCCTTCCTGAATGCGGCCTTTATGGCCTTATCCTCTATTCCTAGCCAGCGAAGATATTTGCGGCATTGCCTGTAAAGAAGTTTCTTGTCGCTAAAGCTTACAGCCGGCGAGTCAATTGGCGTGCCTGCCTGCTGCATGCTCTTTACCACGGCTGAATATCCTGTGACTATTGGACAGTTATAGCTGTTCTGGTCGCCATTGCTGCATTGCTCCTTTATTACAAAAGGCATGAATATCCTGTCGGCGCCGTGCTGTTGCAGGTCTGCTATGTGGCTGTGGACCAGCTTGGCCGGAAAGCATAGGTTATCCGACATAACCATCTGCGCTGTACGCTCATACTTAGTATAGTCCGACCTCCCAGAAAGCAGTACCTTTATGTTACATTCCGTAAATAGCGCATGCCAGAAGGGATACTCCTCATACATGTTCAGCACGCGCGGTATCCCTATTGTAATTCTCGGTTTCTCAGGTCCTGTATTCCTTGCAAACAGCAGTTCCTCCTTAATCCTGTAGATATTCTTGCCGTGCACCTTTGCGGCACCGCTGTTGCTGAAGTGCTTCTCGCACCTGTTTCCCGACCAGTAGCGCTGCCCGTTGCCAAAGGTGTATTGCTGCACCTCGCATTTGTTCTCGCACCCCTTGCAATGCAGCACCCGGGTGGAGTATGTGGCCAGTCCAAGCATCTCTTCAAGGGTTACCGTCTTGCCGCCATGTTCCATGGCATGGAGCGCACATCCGAACGCACCCATCAGCTCGGGAATGCTGCACCTCGAGACCTGGGTGCCTGTCACAATCTCCAGGGCACGCACAATTGCGTCGTTGCGCATTGTACCTCCTTGTACCACAATATGCTCTCCAAGCAGCGAGGTGTCCTTCAGCTTCAGCACCTTGTATATGCAGTTCTTTATTACAGAGTAGGCAAGGCCCGCTGATATGTCGCTCACGCTAGCACCTTCGCGCAGCACCTGCTTCACCTTTGAGTTCATGAAAACAGTGCAGCGTGTCCCAAGGTCGGCCGGGTGGAGCGACTCGCATGCTTTCCCGGCAAATTCAGCGGCAGTATAACCCAGGCTGTGGGCGAATGTCTCAATGAATGACCCGCACCCCGACGAGCATGCCTCGTTGATTTCAATCCTGTCTATTATGCCATTGTTTACGAATATGGCTTTCATGTCCTGGCCGCCAATATCAAGGATGAAACTTACCTTGCTGTCAAGATGGTGCGCAGCCTTGTAGTGTGCAATAGTCTCTATTATCCCGTCATTCAGGCCAAATGCTGCCTTTATAAGCTCCTCGCCGTAACCGGTTGAGCAGCTGCCGGCAAATTTCAGCAGCGTTCCCTTTTCCCTGCACTTGCCCTGCAGTTCCTTGAGCCCTGCCAGTACGGTGTCAATCGGCTTGCCTCCGTTATTCCTGTAGAATTTGTATAGCAGCCGGCCTTCCTCGTCCAGTACTATAATCTTTGTTGTGGTTGAACCGGAGTCTATGCCAATATATG
The DNA here is from genome assembly GCA_045592125.1 of Bacteroidaceae bacterium. Classification (GTDB taxonomy): domain Bacteria; phylum Bacteroidota; class Bacteroidia; order Bacteroidales; family Bacteroidaceae; genus HGM04593. Next base: position 5,123 of record JAZNUE010000005.1, read on the forward strand.
CTATCTGTTCACCTCTGATAAGTCCAGCGTGCCGTATATGGCTGTTTTCCATCCTGTTGCGCCATGCCTTGTATGAGCTATCGCTCCCGAATACAGGTTCCAGTGACGATGATGTGTGGCAGCTGCCCTCTCCTGCCTGCTCCTGTCTCAAGAGCAGCTCTTTCAGTGGTATATAGTGCTCGTTCTTGTTTCCGGCGAGTGCTGTCCCGTAGGCTGTAATAAGTTCGCCATGACTAGGGATAATTATATCGCTCTCGTTCAGTCCCAGATAGTTCATGAATGCGTTCCTTAACGCTGGAATGAATGTGAGCGGTCCGCCGCAGAAGAGTATCGGCGCCTTTATCTCATAACCGCGCGCAAGTGTGCTTACAGTCTGTACCGCCACGGCATGGAATATCGAGGCCGCGATATCCTCGCGCCTCACGTTCTTTGCAATGAGGTTCTGTATGTCGGTCTTGCAGAAGACACCACAGCGTGAAGCAATAGGGTATATGCGCTCCGCCCGCAGCGCCAGGCTATTCAGCTCGTCTACGCTCACACCAAGGATTATTGCCATCTGGTCAATGAATGCTCCCGTGCCTCCAGCACAGTTGCCGTTCATTCGCATATCCTCGGCCTTGCCATCCTTGAACATGACAATCTTGGCGTCCTCGCCGCCAATGTCAATCATTGTGCATGTTGATCCGTAGCAGTGCTGTATGGCCTTGGAAGCTGCCACAACCTCCTGTACAAACGGAAACCCATGCCGCTCGGTAATGCCCATTCCCACGGAACCTGTCACATTGACCGACACCTCGGCATTGCCGAATCTTTCTGCCAGCTTTCCTAGGAACGACTTAATGGTACTGTTCACCTGGGCATTATGCCTTCCGTAGAGCGAGAAGCATATTTCTCCTTTCTCATCAATTGCAACCAGCTTTGCGGTAGTTGAGCCTATGTCAAGACCTATCTTTAGCATTACAAATGTGTTTTACTTTAATGTTTGACACTATTGTCAAACACAAAGGTAAAAATATAAATCGGTATAGGCAAAAACCAGGTCGTTTTTAAGTTTTCTTTAGATTACAAGAACAAAAACAACGGAATAGAGTATTTTGTTCTGGGCTGTTTCAGGAAAATGCGTCTACACCAGCTCGCTATGATAATAACTCATTAATATATATTATCAGGTCAAGCGGCGGCATATATGAAAAAATATAACGCAGGGACTTTGAGGGTCCTGCGTTATATTGCTATTGTCTGTGCAGCCTTAGAACAGCTTCAGGTTTTCGGACGATGGCCTGAGCTCGCCTTTTTCAATGCGGTGGATAATTTCCACAACCTTGTCGTTCATTGGGGTAGGGGTATTCACCTTGCGGCCGAAGGTACTTACAACGCCATTTATAGCATCCACTTCGGTGAGCTTGCCTTTCTCAAGGTCCTGTAGCATGCTCGCCTTAAGCTTGGCATGCTTGCGAATTGCAATTGGGATTATGAAGAACGAGAATGCCTTCTTAATGCGTCCTTTGTAGTCGAGGAGCCTTACAATATCCTTGCCTTGTACCGGTTCAATGCGTATTCCGCCTGCAGCGCAGACATCAATGCACTCCTTTATGAGCGCCTGTACAATCCTGCGCGATGCCCTGTTGCCTGCAGCCTCGCCGAAGGTGCAGCCCAGCACTGCGCTCATGCCCGAGAAAGCTGAGTTTATAAGCAGCTTGCTCCAGCGCGAACCAATGAAATTCTTGTCTATCTCAACAGGCCCCATCAGCTCAAGCAATGCCTTTACGTCTTTTATGCGGGCATTGGGAGTGTCCTGGAGTGAGCCCAGCGAGAATGTAAGCGAGTCTGGCGCACTGGTGAGCTCGCTCACGCCTGGCCCCTTCATTGTTGCACCCCATGCTACAGTACAGCCTAGCACTCGCCCCTTGCCAATAATCTCGCCAATCTGCAACTCGGGTATCCCGTTCTGCAAGGTGACGATTACGCCGTCATCTGCAAGGAAGTCCTTAATGCGGCCAACAACCTCGGCGTTCTGCTGCTGCTTGGTCATGAGGAAGATTATGTCATATCTCCCCGACATCTCCTCGGGAGTGTATGCCTTTACTGGCTGCGAGAATTCTACGGTGCCTGTTACTCTGGCACCATTGCCGCGAAGTGCCTCTACATGTTTCTTGTTACGGTTGATAAGTTCAATCTGGCCGCCGTTCCTTGCGATGAATGCGCCCAGTATTGTCCCTAGTGAACCGGCGCCGTATATTGCTGCTCTCATGTCTGCTATTCTTTGGTTTATGCTGTAAAGATAGCTCTGTTTCTTTATTTTAAGGTAAAAAAGCGTGTAAAAGAACGGCAAATCGAAGATAATGAAAAAGGAATGGTTCTTATTTACAGTCCTGCCAGCACAATCATGGCAAGCAGCATAATAGTGAACAGCAGCAGGTTGCGTGCAGTCTTGCCTAGCAGGGGATTGAGCGCAGCGCCTTTGCTTGCCGAGAGCATGCGCCATGCGCTTATATGAAGCAGCAGGTATATCGCTGGTGCTGCAAGCGCCCACAACGGCAACTGCAGCCAAAGCGGAGACATTATGCCCATTGCTGCTATGCCTGACAGAAGATAGGCATATCCCATGGTACTGCGGCCGAAAATCACTACGGTGGTGCGCTTGCCCACAGCCTTGTCGTCCTCCATGTCCCTGTAGTTGTTTACTACAAGCACGTTCGCTGCAAGCAGGCCAATAGTCACAGATGTGCTCAATAGTACGGGCAACCCTTCCCATGTTCCTGTTTGCAGATGGCATGTGAGCGTTACTGGCACTATACCAAAGAAAATGACAACAGTTATGTCGCCAAGCCCATGGTGTGACAAGGGGTAGGGACCAGTGCTGTAGGCAAGCGCAAACAGCAGTATTATAAAACCAGCAAGCAAGAGCCAAATGCCTCCAAAGCATAACAGGGAACATCCAATGGCTGCAGCAAGGCCAAGCATTACAAAGGTAGCGCGTTTCATTGCCTTTGGAGTAATGTCGCCCTCGGTTACGCCGCGCCTGAACCCTTCACGTCCTTTGCGGTCGACTCCGTTCCTGTAGTCATAGTATTCGTTAGCAAAGTTTGACGCAATCTGTGCTGCCATGGCAAACAGCAGGCACAGCAGAGCGGGCAGAAATGAGAATTTCCCTTGCCATGCTGCACATCCGCAGCCAGCAAGCACGCCGGCTATGCTCACCGGCAGTGTGCGCAGGCGCATTGCCTCAATCCACTTTTTCATTGTGCAGCTTCTTCTATTTTATACCTACATACATGCGGCATATGCCAAGTGTCAAGGCCTTGTGCCTAACCTCCTTGAAACCTGCTTCGTGCAGCATGGGCATGAATTTGTCCGGGGCAGGGAAATGCAGCACCGAGGCCGGGAGGTATTCATATGCTCCCCGGTTGCCCGATACCATTCCGCCTATTGCTGGCAGAATCTTCAGGAAATACAGCTTGTAGCACCAGTGTACCACAGGGTTGGTGGGCACGGAGAGCTCAAGTATCACTAGCTTGCCTCCAGACTTCAGCACGCGCTGCATCTCCTTGAGCCCAGTACTAAGGTGCTCAAAGTTACGCACGCCGAACCCAACTGATACACGGTCAAAACTCTCCTGAGGGTAGGAGAGCGCTTCGCAGTCGCCATATTCAAGCGTGGCCTCAATGCCTGCTTCTGCAATCTTGTCGCGACCTACCTTCATCATTCCTTCCGACAGGTCTATACCGGTAATGTGGCTTCCTTTTGCCGCTTTCTTGGCAATCTCTATTGTGAAGTCACCCGTTCCGCATGCCACATCAAGAACGGCCAGCGGCTTGCCGTTGTCCACTATCTCACGCACCGCCTTTCGGCGCCATCCCTTGTCAATGTTCAGTGACAGGATGTGGTTCAGCCTGTCGTAATCGGGCGCTATGTTGTCAAAAAGCCGTTTAATGTTCTCTTTCTTTGCCATGGGAGCAGTTATTCTGTGTGTTTGAATCTGTATACATAGAGCAGCAGTATCACGTTCATAAGCAATGCGTATATTATTGCCGGGATTGCCATCTCGCCGTTGTTGAAGATGAACGGCGATGTTGCAATGGCTATTGCCTGTGCGGCATTCTGCATTCCTACTTCAATTACAATTGTGCGGCGTACGGCCGCAGTGAGCCTTCCAGTCCTGGACAGTAGCGAACTGCACAGCATAGACGAAATTATCAGCATGCTGCATGCAAGGCCTGTCAGGCGGAAATTATCAATGATTTCCTGAGTGTATTGCAAGAAGAACAGCAGAGCCAATGCCATTAGCGCCGGGAAGGCAATCTTGCTGAGCGCCTTGCTCACTTTTGCCGCCAATAACGGCCTGAAGTTCCTGAACAGCCACCCCGCCATCAGCGGCACAAACAGCAGTACGATATTCTGCACAAGCAGCTTGCCGGCCGGCAAGTCAATGGATACATCAGGACTTTGCGAGACAAGCAGCAAGACAAGCTCCATTATAAAGGGGAGCGTGAACAGGGTGATTATGCTGCTCAATGCTGTAAGGGTCACCGATAGCGCCACATCGCCTTTTGCAAGCATTGAGAACACGTTAGAGGAACTGCCGCCAGGGCAGCACGCGACAAGCACGAGTCCCATAAAGTATACCGGCGGCATGTCCAGTGCCCATGCAATGGCGAAGGCAATCGCCGGAAGCAGGACTATCTGCCCGGCCATCCCAAGGATAACAGCCTTAGGTTTACGCGCTACATTTACGAACGCTTCCTTGCTGAGTTCAGTCCCAAGAAGGAACATGAGCACAATAAGGATAGGCATTACAATCCATATTGTATTCATTTGTTGCAACTATTTTTTTTCAATCGCAAAAATAATCGGATTTTAGAAATTGTCAGAATTAACAAAGAAAATATTTTGTTCAGAAACTGTAAAGAACTTTTATTCTGTAAAGATGTGAATGCTATCCATTTTCAGCTAGTCAATCTAAGCAGTTCATGCAAAACATTCTCATAATCTTCCATAGTCTCCTTGCTAAGCCTGCTGCTTAGCTTGTGAATAGAGACTTCTGACAAGAAGCGGTGTAATTTCTCCGACTGGCCACGTTCTCCCAGATGATTCAGCAACTCTATGCAATGGTAACTGTTGAGAACAGGCATTTCTGAAAGTACGTTTGGGTACTTGCTGGCAATCATCCTGAAAAATAGGTGAAAGATGTAATAGTCTACCACACAATCATATCTTCTCCAGTATTCAAGCAGCATGCCTTTAAGAAGCTCAAGGTGATGATTCCCCTTATTCGCAGTTATTATCCAATTTGAGATGCCTTGCCGGGTTCCGTCCCAGTCAATGTATTGAGGCATAAATAATTGGCAATCAAATATCTCCTCATGGTAATTGCTGCCTGTTATCATGACAGTCGAATCAATCCATGTCCCGCCATATTTGGTTAGCAGCTCTACTCTAATCAAGTCGGAGAAAAGCGCGTCAGGAATTATATGTCTAGCATATTTCTCTTCAATATATCGTGGCAACGAGATGTATTCCTTGTAGTTGTTGGCTGTGATGATTACAAACTCCTTGCTCTTTAGCCATTTTTTTTGAGACATAAGGCAGGCTTTTACTATATCGGGCGCGTTCTCAATTCCCTGAAGCCAGCAAAACCAAACATACTTGCTGCTCTCATCTTTATGGCTTTTCTGTTCTGGCCTGTTTGCCAGGTCGTTGCCAGAAAGAAAATGGTTGAATTCCTTTACCAGTTTTGGCTCTACCTTATTCCGTAACTTCCTATACTCCTGTTTGTAGTCCTTTCCCTTAAACAGTATGCTGAGCGTGGCTTTCAGTAATTCAGGCAATAGTCCCATTCTGGCAAGGGCCTTTACTTGCCTAAAACCGCCACCTTGCCTAAATCTTGTCCAGACTTTCATATATTACAGCTTTTCTTATACAGATTGACTAAACTTTTTGCTCATCTCCCAGACTTTGCAGCTGAAGCTATATTTCTACTGAGCCTATATTAGCTTGATTATCGCTTTTGATATATATAAAAAAAGAGAAGCTGTTGCTTCTCTTTTTGTGATCCCGACAGGATTCAAACCTGTAACCTTCTGATCCGTAGTCAGATGCTCTATTCAGTTGAGCTACGAGACCGTCTGTAGTCGTTTGACGTGTGCAAAGGTACTGCTTTTTTTGAAACGTGCAAAATATTTGCGCACTTTTTTTGAAGTTTTTTTGTTTTTCCTCTCTTTTTTCTTCCTTTTCGTCTCTTATGCCTGGTTTTTATCTGCCGTTTTTGCCAATCTTTGCGAATTTAGTACCTTTGCAGGCGTCAGCCTCGCGCAGCGCCTCAAGACGGTTGCGCGTGATGGCGCCAAGTCAGTAATAATGAGCAAATGAAGATTACCGTAATACAGCAGGACATTGCGTGGAAGGATGTCCCCGCAAACATATCCCGTATCGAGGCGCTGGTTGCCGCTGCAGAGCGCTCCGATCTTTATCTCTTCCCCGAAATGTGTTCTACAGGCTTCTGCATGCAGCCCCAAGGTGTTGCCGAAGAGGTCGGGGGCGAGTCGGTCCAGGCGGTCATGAGGCTTGCAGTGGAATATAATGCTGCAATGGTGCTGCCGGTGATGACTCATGAGGACGGCAGGTACTACAACAGGATGTACTTTATTACCCCTGAAGGTATTCTTGGGCAGTATGACAAGCACAACCTGTTTGAATACAGCGGAGAGGACAAAGTGTTTGAGCCCGGTGCAGGAAAGGTGATATGGGAGTGGAGAGGAATACGCTTCCGCCCGGCAATATGCTATGACCTGCGTTTCCCGGTCTATCTCTACAACAGGGCGGAATATGACGTGCTGCTTATTGCGGCCAATTTCCCCGACAGCCGCTTGCTTGCGTGGGACACTCTCGTGCGTGCGCGCGCAATTGAGAATATGTGCTATGTCGCGGCAAGCAACAGGGTAGGGGCCGATGAGTACGGGACATACAAGGGGCACAGTGTCATCCTCAACCCTTATGGAATGGCCTTGGCCGGCTGCAACGACGGTGAGAATGGCAGCGCTACCGCAGGACTCGACCCCGAAATGATAGCAAAGCTGCGGGTGATGACAAGGCTGAACAGATAGGCGCAATTGCGTAAGAGGGGCTATCTCTCTTCCGTAATTGCTGTATATTCAGGAATCTCCTGCAGGAACGTGTAGCTGCTGTTCTCATAGTCCATCCTGCAGCAGTAGTGCCTAAGCCCATTGCTGACGATGAGATAGTCGACCTTTAATGTGAGGTTGTATCTTGATATCTGCGCAAATACCTCCTTGGTAATCTTCACTGTTGGAGCCTTGTACTCTACAATGGCCCTAGGGCGCAGCTGCTTGTCATATACCACGGTGTCGCAGCGGCGTTTCATCCCGTTTAGCGTTATCTGCATTTCGTTGGCCATGAGCGCTGCGGGAAATCCCTTGCATGTGCACAGGTAATTCACAAAATGCTGCCTGACCCACTCCTCGGGAGTGAGCGCGACGTAGCATTTGCGCAGCGGGTCAAGTATTTGCGCTTTTCCCTCCCTTTCGCATATTTTTGTCTCGTATGGCGGCAGATTTAACGGCAACATTTTGTATCTTTGTATATTGCAAATATACAAAATCAATTTGATTCTGAAAATCCATTAAGGATATATGGCAAAATATACCTATGAAAGCATAATGTCGGAACTCAGGAGCGGTGTCTACCGCCCCGTCTATTATCTTATGGGCGAGGAGGGATATTTCACCGACCGCATAACCGCGTACATTATTGAAAACGCTCTTACCGAGGTTGAGCGTGACTTTAACCTCACCGTCTTCTATGGTCTTGATACCGATATAAATACGGTAGTCAATACTGCCAGGCGCTTTCCAATGATGGCCGAGCGCCAGGTGGTTGTAGTCAAGGAGGCGCAGGCGCTAAAGGACCTTGACCCGCTGGTGCACTATCTGCAGAATCCCCAGCCAACCACAGTGCTTGTGTTTGCCCACAAGAACGGTTCTATTGACAAGCGCAAGAAGGCGGCGACAGAAATCGACCGCCATGGCGTTGTGCTTGAGACAAAGAAGTACAAGGACGAGCAGCTGCCATCTTTCATCGCCTCATACCTTAAGGAGAAAGGCCTGACGGCAGGCCCGAAGGCTGTGCTCATGCTCCGCGAGTCCATTGGTGCCGACCTTGCACGTATTGCAGGTGAGATTGACAAGCTCTCGCTATCCCTGCCTCACGGCACGGCTGCAATCACCCCAGAGCTGGTTGAGGAGCATATAGGCATAAGCAAGGAGTATAATAACTTTGAGCTGCAGAATGCTATAATAGACAAGGATATCTACAAGGCGAATAAGATAATAGCCTATTTTGCGCAGAACCCTAAGAAGAATCCCATACAGATGACTCTTGCGTTGCTGTTCAGCTTCTTCTCGAACCTAATGATGTGCTACTACGCGCCCGAGAAGACAGACCGCGGGATAATGGAATTCCTAGGCCTGAAGAGCACATGGGGAGTGAGCGACTACATAAAGGCAATGCGTAACTACCGTGCAATGCATGTGATGGACATCCTGCATCTCATACGCCTTGCCGACGCCCAGTCAAAAGGTGCCGAAGGCGCCCAGCAGCCCGATGGCGAGATAATGCGCGAGCTGCTCTACAGGATTCTGCATTAACTGTTCCTAACCCAGAAAAATCCATTCTATGACAAATAAAAATCTTAACGGTTCAACAATCTCTTTTGAACAGGACGGAAAGCTCTCGTTCAACGAAGAGGAACACATATACACCCTTAATGGCACGGTAATGCGCTCAGTGAGCAGCGTGGTTGCAATGTTCTTCCGCGAGTTTGACGCCTTGCGCATAAGCCTGAAGAAGTGCAACGGCAACGCGATTGAAGCGGCCAGGCTGCGCGAAGACTGGGAGTCAAGGGGCTGTGTGGCAAGCCAGGCGGGAACTTTCCTGCACAAGCAGATTGAGGACTACCTTAATGGCAAGGAGAACCCCGACCTGCTTTGCGACGTGTGCTACGAGGGCAAGTATGTGAAGTGCCGCGAGACACTTGACATATCGCGTGAGTGGAGCTACTTCAAGGCCTTTGAGCGCAACACCACCTTCGTGCCTTTCCGCACCGAGTGGCGTGTCTTTGACGCTGATGCCCGCATGGCCGGCACGCTTGACTTCGTGTGCGCGTGCCCCGACGGTACATATGAGATCTATGACTGGAAGCGAAGCAATAAGATAGACCCTGCAGAACGCAACCCATGGGCGAGCGGCCTTAATGGCCTTGAGCACCTCACCGACACCTCGTATAGCCACTATTGCCTGCAGCAGAACCTTTACCGTTATATGCTGCAGAAGAACTATGGTCTCAAGGTTAGCCGTATGAACCTCGTTGTCCTTCACCCTGAACTGCCTGCTTACAAGGTAGTGCCCATCCCGCCAATGGACCGTGAAGTCTCATTGATACTGGAAAAACTGCGTGCATTATGAAAAAGGACAACAGCGCCGAACTGCTCCCGCTGGTAGACGCCGAAGGCAGCACCATTGGCTGCGCAACACGTGGGGAGTGCCACAATGGCAGCAAGCTCCTGCACCCTGTCGTACATCTTCACCTGCTTAACAGCAAGGGGGAGATTTATCTGCAGCGCCGTCCATTGTGGAAGGATATACAGCCAGGCAAATGGGATACGGCTGTTGGCGGCCATGTCGATTACGGCGAGACTGTTGCCAGTGCTCTTGTCCGAGAGATACAGGAAGAGCTAGGGATAACAGGCCTGGCGCCTGTCTTCCTCATGAGCTATCTCTTCGAGAGCGAACGCGAGAAGGAACTGGTGAATGTATATAAGGCCTTATACGATGGCGATGTAAACCCAAGCGATGAACTTGACGGAGGGCGTTTCTGGCCTCTCGGCGAGATTGAAGGCGCTATCGGGAAAGGAATGCTGACACCCAACTTCGAGCAGGAGTTCTTGAAGATAAAAGAATGCCTTCAGATATAATAAGCAACAAGAATAGAAGAGACTGGTCCCTCAGTGGAAACCAGTCTCTTCTATTCTTGTTATGCTGCAATCTTTTTATGCGGCCTGCACGCTATGGTGTCCATATTCCGTGCTGTCACATATGTTGCCGCTTTATTTCATGAGCTCAATGCTGCGCTTTACAAAGTTGTTCAGTGCCTCGCCTGTGAGCATGTTGTTCTGCAGCAGGGTTATGTCGATTAGCTGCTTTACGGTGCTGTCGCCTGCTGCATATTCGGCAAGCACGGCCTCCTTCTCGCTCTTTGCTGCTGTAATCTCTTTCTCAATCTCAAAGAGCTCGTCTTTCTCGCTCTGCGGAACCTCGTCATCCTTCTTGCCGCTGCGTGCGTCGTAGAGTGCCTTGCGGCGGCTCTCGAGCGACTCTCTCTTCTCGTCAATTGGCTGCAGCCTTGCGCTGCATGCGCTCTCGGCGTTCTCAAGAACGCGCTTTACAAGCGGGTGCTCCTCGTTGATGAGCACGTTAAGCATGTCGGGCATCTCGCCATAGAATGACATGCCGGGCTGAATTGCTGCCATCTCCTTCATGCGGCGCATATACTCGGCCTGGGTTATCATCACTGGTGCGCCGTTCTCGCCCATGGCCTGTGTCTGCACGTGGAACTCCCTCTTCTCCATCTGCGGCAGCTGGCTCTCGAACACGCCGGCCAGCACCTCGCGCCTGTTCTCGGCAAGAGTGCTTGCCTTCTGCTCCTCCTTTACAATAAGGTTCTCTACGGTGTCGCTGTCAACTCGTGTGAAGCGTGTCTTCTCAAGCTTGCGCTCAAGCAGGCCTATGAGCGCTACATCAAGCTGGCCGTCCATGAGCAGCACGTTGTATCCCTTGTTCTTGGCGTTGTCAATGAAACCGTACTCTTTCTCCTTGTCGCTTGAGTAGAGGTAGATGATGTTGCCTTCCTTGTCGGTCTGTCCGGCACTTACCAGGTTCTTGTACTCCTCATAGGTGTACTTGTTGCCGTCGGTATCCTGCAGCAGTGTGAACTTGCTTGCCTTGTCGTAGAAATCCTCCTCGGTGAGCATTCCGTAGTGGATGAAGATCTTCAGGTCGTTCCACTTGTCCTCGAACTCCTTGCGGTCGTTCTTGAATATCTGTGCAAGGCGGTCCGATACCTTCTTTGAGATGTATGTGGAGATTTTCTTCACGTTAGAGTCGCTCTGCAGGTATGAGCGTGAGACATTGAGCGGGATGTCGGGCGAGTCAATTACGCCATGCATGAGCGTGAGGAAGTCGGGTACAATGCCTTCAACCTCGTCGGTCACATATACCTGGTTGCAGAAAAGGAGAATCTTGTTCTTCTGCAGCTCAAGCGTGCTCTTTACCTTGGGAAAGTAGAGTATACCTGTGAGGTTGAACGGGAAGTCTACGTTCAGGTGAATCCAGAACAGCGGATCGTCGCTCATAGGATAGAGCTTGCGGTAGAACTCCTTGTAGTCCTCGTCCTTGAGGTCGCTGGGCTTGCGTGTCCACAGCGGGGTGGTGTCATTGATGATGTTGTCCTCGTCAGTCTCCACCTGCTTGCCGTCCTTCCACTCCTTCTTCTTACCGAATGCAATCTCAACCGGCAGGAAACGGCAGTACTTGCTGAGTATGCCGCTTATGCGGCTCTCGCTGAGGAACTCCTTGCTGTCATCGTCAATGTACATGATGATGTCTGTTCCGCGCTCGGCCTTCTCAATATCCTCAATTGTGTATTCGGGGCTTCCGTCGCAGCTCCATCTTACAGCCTGGGCGCCTTCCTTGTACGACTTTGTGACAATCTCAACTTTCTTTGACACCATGAATGCCGAATAGAATCCCAGGCCGAAGTGTCCTATTATACTGTTGGCGCTGTCCTTGTACTTCTCGAGGAAGTCGGTTGCGCCCGAGAGGGCAATCTGGTTAATGTACTTTTCAATCTCTTCGGCGGTGAGCCCTATTCCGTTGTCGCTCACAGTAATGGTGCCCTCTCCCAAAGTAACCTTTACTTTAGGAGTGCCAAGCTCGCCTTTGAACTCGCCCTTCTCGTAGAGGGTCTTCAGTTTCTGTGTGGCGTCAATGGCGTTAGATACAATCTCGCGCAAGAAAATCTCATGATCGCTGTACAAGAATTTCTTGATGACGGGGAAGATGTTCTCGGTCGTTACCCCAATGTTTCCTTTCTGCATAATATCTCTGTTTTTAAGTTCTGTATTTCTCATGCAGTGCATATGGGCTATGCACTCACCATTATATAAACAAAAAAAATGCCAGTTGTTCGGCAACTGACATTTTGGCAGAAAAGCGTGGCGCTGTGTATCAGCCCAGCTTCTTGTAGAACTCCTGGCGTGCGCCCTGCAATGCGTTCAGTGCACGTGGAAGGATAGAAGAGACTTCGGGGTTCTGGTCGAGGAAGTTCTCGAAGTAGAGCCATACGCTGTCGTCAAAGACACAGGCCTTTACAACCTTGATGTCCTGGCAGATTCCATTTGCTGCCTCGAGTACAGCATATCTGTTCTCTTCGGTAACATCGTATATGCCTGGCATGATAAGCTGGAAGAACTCATCGTCATTCTCGTTGTTGATGAAGAGGAATGTCGCCATCTGGTACTTGAAGATGAGGTTGCCGTTCTCTTCGTCTACTTCTGGGGTGAATCCCTGCTGACGCAGGAAATCCAAAACAAGTTTAGTTGCGCTCATAGTAAATAATTTTTAAAGGGTTAGTTATAGTGGATGAATCCAATTTTAGGCCTGTCAAGGTTCTTGCGCTCAGTGCTTTCCATCTTGCTGCGTATGGTCTCGTATATGCTGAGCGTCTCCTTGTTCAATGAAGGATGTGTGCTAGAGATTGACTCTTCCAGCAGTTCCTGGCTAATTTCCTTGTCGGTGAATGCCGCAACCATGGCCGCGTCATTAACGACAAATGCAATATCGCTGGCAATGTATCCGTCTGACAGTTCCGACAGCCTTATGAAGTCAATGTCGCTTGCATATGGCCTTCCCTCAAGGTGGAGCGAGAACATCTCCTTGCGGGCCTCCTGGTCGGGCAGAGGCACGTATACAAGCTTGTCAATGCGTCCTGTGCGCAGGATGGCAGGGTCAATCTTGTCGGGCCTGTTAGTAGTGCCAATCACGAATATGCCGCGCCTTGAGCAGTTGTTGAGCTGGGTGAGGAACTCGTTGACTTCGCTTGACGTCTGGTTAGCGGCCGGGGTCGAGCGGTCAGGCACAAGGGCGTCGAACTCATCGAAACAGATTACGATAGGCGCATTCTTCTCGGCCTGCTTGAAGAGCTGTGCAATCTTCTCCTGCGAGCCGTGCACGTATGAGCTTGCGACGTCCGACGACTTTATAAGCATGAAGTTGAAGCCTGTCTCCTCGGCGAACTTCTCGGCAACGAATGTCTTGCCGCAGCCCGGAGGACCGTATAGCAGCATTCCGTTCGGGGTGGTGAGCCTGTACTTCTCGGCCTGTTCCTTGTTCTTTATTACAAAGATTACACGCTGGTTAAGATATTCCTTAAGCGCGTTCATGCCGGCAATATCCTTGAAACCGTTGCCGCCGCCACGCCTTATCTCAAACTCTACATGGTTGGGACTTTCCTGCTTGGGACCGCTTTCCTTCTGTGCCTGTCCAAAGTCGTTTGATTGCCTGCTCTCGTCCTTTCTTGGTTCCTCATGGAATTCAACGCTGTCCGAATCGAGGTCGGAGAGGATAGCGCTTACGTTCCTGTACCTGTCGCCGAATGCTACGCACAGTCCTTTTGAAAGGATGGCCTTTATCTTGTCGCTTGCCTCTATTGCGGTAAAGTCAATAGGGTTGGCCTTGCGGTACTCCTTAAGCAGCATTGCCTTCCTTGCCCTGATGGCATTCTCGGGGAATTCCATTTTCCAGGGGCAGTCGCCCGTGAGCATTGCGTAGAGGACTGCTGTTGCAGCGAATATGTCGCTCTGCTCGTCGTACATGCCTGCAGCAGTCTCGTTTGCCGAATAGTACAGCTCAAGGTCGGCTGTGTCAAAAGGTACCTTGCCGCTGCATTTCCTTGATATGTGGCCAAGGTCGATGATTTCGGGCACAGCATTTGTCTGCGACGGCAGCATGATGTTGCGTGGGGTTATGTCATTATGGCAGAGTCCCATCGAATGGATGTGCTTGAGTCCCTCAAGTATGCTGCGGAATATTGCGGTTGCCTCTTCTTCAGGAATCCTCTTCTCGCGGTATATCTTCTCGGAAAGCAGCTCTCCGCTGAAATAGTTGGTGATGTAGTACTGGCAAGTGCCTTCGCAGGTCTCTTCCTTGCCGCTGCTCACAAAGCTCGCAATGTTCCTGTGCCTTATGTTCTGGCTGTGCTCAATCTCAAGCACGTTTCCGGTCTCGCTGCTAATGAGCTTCTCAGGCATGCGCTTCAACACGAAAACCTTAAGGAAGTAAGGGTTGAAGTCCTCGTCCTCTACCTTGTAGGTCTCGGTGTACATGTTCTCCTTAATAAGGACCTGAACGGTATACCTGTCTATTTTATGTCCTTTTCCAAATATTGGCATGTGCTAGATGTGTTTGTCTTATCCCTCCAAAATTATAAAGATTTTTTGAATTTCAAGCAATAAGTGCAAATAATTGTGTAAAAGTATTGAGAAAAGCATAAGAAAAGCATACAGCATAAAGAAATGCAGGCCTTATAAGGCCTGCATTTCTTTATGCTGCAGTGTTCTCTGCTATTTTGTAGGGGCGTTTAGGAAGAGGCTTATGTCAAAGTACATGCGGCGTGCCTGGAATTCCTGCGTGGGTTTCACCACCAGGATGTTGCACAGTGATTCGGTGTCAAGATCGTGCGAGAGCTCGGAATCGATATTGAACGAATACATTATATATTTCTGGTCCTCAGGGTTGACAATGCGGAACGCAGTCTTGCTGCTCTTGCCGTCACCGTAGCTCTTGATCATTGTGACTATGTTCTGGTGCTTGTTCACGTAGGAGAGGTACTCATCCTCGCTCTTGCCTATTGTCTTTGCCGATATCCAGGCATAGAACAGGGCGTCAAGGTTTGCGGGGCTGTATGCGAGTATCTTCTTGGCCATCTCGTATACCTTGGGGTAGTTGTCCTCGTTGTAGTACTTCTTCATGAGTTTCTCGTTCTCGTCCTTGCCAGGCCTGTATCCGGATGTGAAGGCATGCCCGTAGTATACAAGCGCCACGTCGTCAATGTCAAGGAAGGGGTCGTCGCTGTTGAACACCTGCACTATGTCATTGAAATATTCCCTTTCGTTCTTTACAATGTCCTCTATTGTCGCCTTGTCGAGCTTGAGCTGGGCGCTGCCCGATAATGCTGTCGCTACAAGTATTGCTATCGCGAATAACTTTCTCATTATACTTATATTATATATGCGTACTAGATATTGAATTTCAGGATTACTCCGCTGTTTGCCGGGACTGTTATGCTCACTGCGTCATATGCATTCAGCGGGAGTTCCACGCTGTTGCCGCTGAGCAGGTCCTTTGCCTTCTTCGCGTTTCCGGTGTATGTTACGCCAAAGAAAGCGAATGCCTCTTCGGGAATCGTCACGTCGCACTCCTTGTCGCTGTCGCTGAAGTTTGTAACAATGAGCAGCAGCTCTTTGTTTGTCCCGCGAAGGTAGGAGAATATGTGGTTGCTGTCGTACTTGTCGCTGTAGGGGTTTGCATACTGAAGGCCGTAGAAGAGACCTTCCCTGAGCGCTTCATCGCTATTGCAGAGGTTAAGCAGGGTTGAGTAGAATGCCTGCAGCCCCTTTTCCTTGGCCGTGAGCTCCTCGCCAGTGTAGTCACCATTGCCTTTCCAGCGGCGCAGGGTGTCTACGCTCCAGTAGTCGAAGATGGTTGTCCTGCCGTCGACGCCGCTGTATCCCTCCTTGTCCATTCCTCTCTCGCCCAGTTCCTGTCCTGCGTAGAGCATGAACGGCTGTGTGCCGATGGTTGCCGATACAATGAGGGCTGCCAGAGCGCGCTCGGCATTGGCGGCGAAGAAGTCCGAAGCAATGCGCTGCTCGTCGTGGTTCTCGAGGAAGGTGAGCATGTTGTGGCGTATGTCGGCCGTGCTCTGCAATGTATAGCTTATGTCATTTGCCGATACCTGTCCGTTCATCACTCCGCGCAAGGTGTCGTAGAGGCCTACCTTGTCGTAAAGGTAGTCAAAGCATCCCTGCCTGATGAAAAGGCGGTAGATGTGCGGCTGGTATATCTCGCCAATGAATATTATTCCGGGGTACTGCTCCTTAATCTTGGGTACTGCCCAGGCCCAGAACTCCACAGGCGTCATCTCAACCATGTCGCAGCGGAAACCGTCAATACCCTGTGCTGCCCAGTACTGCAGAATCTTGAGCATCTTTACCCATGTGTTGGGCACGGGGGTGAAAACCCTGTTGCCTGTGCGGTAGTCAATGCCGTAGTTGAGCTTTACTGTGTCATACCAGTCATTGCGCGAGGGGGCGCCGAAACAGTCGTTGCCTGTCGCGCGCAGCGGTTCCTCGCTGTACTCCGTGTCGGCGCACTCCTTGGCGTCGAGGTTGCAGCCGTATGACTGGCCGCCAAGGTAGTAGAAGTTGTTATGTCCTGCAAAGAAAGCGTTCTTGTCGTCGAACTGGCCGAAGGGGTACGTGCCTTCCGGGGTGCAGTCGCTGCTGTAGTGGCGTGCAACGTGGTTAGGGATAAAGTCCATGATTACCTTGAGACCTGCCTTGTGAGTGCGCTCAACAAGGGCCTTGAACTCTTCGCGGCGGCGGCTGGTGTCGACAGCCAGGTCGGGGTCGTTGTCATAGTAGTCCTTGACAGCATACGGCGAGCCTGCCTCTCCCTTTACAATGGCAGGGTGGTCGGCGGCAATCCCGTACCTGGAATAATTGGTGCGAGTAGTGTGCTCTATTACTCCTGTATACCACACGTGTGTGGCTCCAAGGGCGCGTATAGCGCGGAGTGCCTTAGGGGTTATGTCGTTGAACTTGCCGCAGTCGTTCTGCTCTATAGTGCCGCCCGGGACACAATTGGCATTGCTGTTGCCAAAAAGGCGCGGTAACAGCTGGTAGATTATTATACGTGACATGTCAAGTGGTTTTTTTGATGTTGTTTGTATTAGGCCTGCATCTTGCTGGCCGACGCTTCATGCTGCTGTTCTTCGATAGATTTCTTTATCTTGGCAATGAGTCCCTGCTGTACATTGCCCGGGCCGCACTCGATGAATTCATTGGCCCCGTCATTTATCATCCTTATTATTGTGGGTGTCCATCGTACGGGTGCTGTGAGCTGTGCCACAAGGTTTGCCTTAATCTTATCGGATTCCGTGTGAGGCATTGCATCCACATTCTGGTATACAGGGCACACAGGAGTACTGAAGACTGTCTCGTTTATCGCCTTCTCCAGCTTTTCCTTGGCCGGTTGCATGAGAGGGGAGTGGAATGCTCCGCTCACGCTGAGCGGCAATGCGCGCTTTGCGCCTGCTGCCTTGAGTGCCTCGCATGCCTTGCCTATGCCTTCAATGCTGCCCGAGATCACTACCTGCCCAGGGCAGTTGTAGTTTGCTGCGACAACAATGTCGCCCTGCTCGCTGACCCTGTTGCAGATGTTCTCCACATCATCATCGGCCAGCCCGAGCACGGCGGCCATGGCAGACTGCTGCAGCCCGCATGCCTCCTGCATTGCCATTGCGCGCTTGTATACCAGCCTAAGGCCGTCCTCGAATGTGAGCGCTCCTGCCGCTGTAAGTGCCGAGAACTCGCCCAGCGAGTGTCCGGCGACCATTGCAGGCCTGAACTCGTCGCCCAGGACCTTTGCCTGTATCACTGAATGAAGGAAGACGGCAGGCTGTGTCACGCGTGTCTGCTTGAGTTCCTCGTCGCTGCCGTTGAACATTATATCGGTAATGCGGAAGCCTAGTATTGCGTTCGCTTTCTCAAAGTATTCTCTTGCAACAGGGTAGTTCTCATACAGTTCTTTCCCCATGCCGCTGAACTGGGCACCCTGTCCTGTAAAAACGTATGCTTTCATAAATAAAAGAATTCTGAATCTATGAATTATGTCTTTCAGTCTGCAAAGTTACTCATTTTTTCTCTTATGTCCTTGATAAATTCACATATATAGTATTAATGTTTCTAAAATCTTAGCGGAATTTTAATTTTTATTATGTTAAAGCGCCTTGGCCTATCGGTCGCACCGATAGCAGTCATCGGTAATTTAGATAGGTGCGCGATGATAGATATTGAATATAGATTGTAATTTTGTGAAAATTTTGTATTTTTGACGGACATTAACTTTTGCAAATACATTTAATTAAATAATAATCAATTAGTTATGTTTAAAAATTTCCCTGGGTACAAGGTTCTTGAAGGAATCCAGAAGAAAAAATCCCACAAGAGAGAGAGAAAATTCCCTCTGAATGCAATCAAACTTATTTTCATTGTTGCAATCACACTTGTGATAGCAATGTTGCCAACCGAGTCATTCGGCATTGAAGGTCTCACAGTGGTTCACCAGCGCATTATCTCGCTGTTTGTGTTCGCAGCCCTCATGTGGCTCACCGAGACAATGCCTTCATGGGTGACATCAATGGTTGTAGTGACAGTAATGCTGTTCACGGTATCTACAAGTGCTTTCTCGTTCCTCCGTCCTGAGGGCGGTGTAGGCCTGGTACCGTTCAAGAGCATTTTTGCTTGTTTCTCTAACCCCACAATCATGCTCTTCATCGGCGGTTTCGTGCTTGCCATTGGTTTGACAAAGGTAAAACTTGACGTTGCTTTGGCACGTGTGCTCCTCAAGCCTTTCGGAACACGTTCCGAGATTGTGCTGCTCGGTTTCATCCTTGTTACAGCAATCTTCTCGGCATTCGTGAGCAACACTGCAACTGCTGCCATGATGTTAGCTTTCCTAACCCCCGTGCTGCGTTCGCTCCCTGCCGACGGCAAGGGCCGTATTGCGCTTGCGCTGGCAATTCCTGTAGGTGCCAACCTCGGCGGTATGATGACACCTATCGGTACACCTCCTAACATGATTGCACTTGACTACCTTTCATCACAGGGTATGGGTATCAGTTTCGTTGACTGGACCATAAAGATGGCACCGTTTGTTATCGTTCTTCTTGTTCTCGCATGGATTCTCCTGCGTTTTATGTTCCCGTTCAAGCAGAAGAACATCAAGATTGAGATTGAGGGCGAAATTAAGTGGAACTATAAGACATGGTCAGTAGTCGTAGCCTTTGCTCTCACAATATTCATGTGGATGTTCGGTACCGACCTTTGGGGTATCGATACAAACGTTGTTGCAATGATTCCTGTTGCTATCTTCTGTGCTACGGGTATCCTCACACGCCGCGACCTTGAGGAAATCAACTGGAGCGTGCTGTGGATGGTTGCCGGTGGTTTTGCGCTTGGTGTTGCCCTCAACTACAGCGACGCTAACTCGGCAAGTCTCAGCAGCCTCATTGTGAAGTCTGTTCCGTTCGACAGCTTCTCTCCGCTGGTTGTGATGATTCTTGCAGGTCTCATCTGCTTCGGTTTCTCTAACTTCATCTCTCACTCAGCAGCAACATCTTTGCTTGTTCCGGTGCTTGGTGTGGTTGCAAGCGGTCTTGGCACAGCTCTCGACGGTTATGGCGGTCCTCAGGCCATGCTCGTAGGTATTGCAATTGCGTCTTCAGTTTCAATGATTCTCCCAATCAGTACACCTCCTAATGCCATTGCCCACTCAACCGGTTTCATAGAGCAGAAGGATATGATGAAGGTTGGTATAATCGTAGGTCTTTTGGGTATTGTACTTGGTTACGCAATGCTCATTTTCATCGGTTTCTGATAACTGGCCGAAATAGCGGTTTTTTATAACATTTCTGCCTCACAAGCCTATTTTCCGTATGGAATTATGGTTTTGTGAGGCAGATTTCTTATATTCGCGGCAGTTTTCAACAAAGTTGAATTATCATACAATGGAACTTAGGCAACTAAAATATTTTGTCAAGAGTGCAGAGTACCTGAACTTCTCCGTGGCAGCCAAGCACCTTTACATTACGCAGAGCACACTCTCGCAGCAGATAAAGCAGCTGGAGTTCGAGCTGGGCCTTGAACTGTTCCTGCGCAACAGCCGCCACATCTCCCTCACCGAGGCCGGCGAGGAGTTCCTGCCTTTTGCACGCAAGACAATACAGGACGCCGAGGACGGCGTCCAGCGCCTGCACGACCTGCAGCATGTCAAGGCCGGCAAGCTGCGTGTGGGAGTAACATACAGCCTGAGCACCGTGCTCACTGAAGGCGTGCTGGAGTTCATGAAGGTGTTCCCCGAGATAAAGCTCGAGGTTTGCTACAAGACTGTGAACGAGCTCCTGGTGCTGCTCAAGGAGCGCGAGCTTGACTTTGTCCTTTCGTACAAGCCGCTCTTTGACGCTCCCGACGTGGAGTCAAAGCCTCTTTTTGAGAACGCCCTGGCCCTGGTAGTGTCAAAGGAGCACCATCTTGTGTCACGAAGTAAAATCGGTCTCCACGAACTGGCCGATGTGCCGCTGGTGCTTCCTTCGCCCGACCTGCAGGCGCGCATGATGCTTGAGAGACTGGTTGCCGGCAAGGGTGTAGAGCTAAAGTCCAGGCTGGAACTTAACGAGACAAACATATTGCTGCAGATGGTATCGGCAGGCAGCTATTCGACAATACTCTCCACCTCAGCTGTCTTCGGCAACTCCCGTTTCCGGGCCATCCCTATTGACGACCCGGCAAATGTTATGGAGGCCTCCTTGCTGCGCCTTAAGGGCAGCTATGAGAAGGCCGCAGCAAAAGAATTCGTGAAAATACTTCTTGATACCGAGGCTGTGCGCCGCAGGCATGTAAACTGGTTTGGATAATACATGTTTTTTTAGAAACAGCGAAGTCTCTTGACTATAGATTCCAACGCATAAGAATAATTCTATTAGAAATCTAGACAGTTCCTTAATTATGGTAGAGAAATACAACGCAGTAAAGAGAATCCCTAGCTTCGATGTTGACATGTCATCAACACTCAAGCCCTCATCTTTCCTTAACTATGCCCAGGAGGCAGCAAACATACATGCCGACTACATTGGTGTGGGCTTTGACTCAATGCACGTCACACGCAAAGGATGGGTGCTCGCCCGCATGCATGTGAGGTTCCACCGCCTTCCCAAGTGGCGCGACATAATAAACGTGCAGTCATGGCACAAGGGTGCTGCCGGTTTCCAGTTCCTGCGCGACTTTGTTGTATTCGACAACGAGAGCAGGGAACAGCTCATCTCGGCAACAACATCGTGGCTGGTTATTGACATTGATACCCGCCGCCTCTCTAAGTTCCCCGAACTTGTGGAGAACGAGGAGAAATGCATTAAGGAAGATGTTATTGCCGAGCAGGCACCTAAGATAACAATGCCAAAGGACGCGGTTCCTGAATGCGTGGCCGTCAGGGACGTCACATATTCCGACCTTGACATGATGGGGCACGTGAACAACGTGAAGTACACCGAATGGGCAATGAACAGCATAGAGCTGGAGGTTACCACGACACGTCACCTTAAGGAGCTTACAATCAACTTCAACAACGAGGTGAAGCCGGGCGACAAGGTAGAGATATACCGCCACCGCGAAGAGTGCGAGGACGGCTCGCTAGTGTACTACATAGAGGGCCGTGTAGACGCCAAGTCCTCATTTATAGAGAAACTTGTCTTCTGATTTCTAAGTAACAAACTCAAAATACCCAAAGACATGAAAGGGCTTATACTATGCCTGCTGGCAGCAGGCATTCTACCTGCGATAGCGCAGGAAAGCGCTCTCGACGAGGCGCAGGTAACCGGTTATTTCAGTGCTTCGCTTGAGGGGCAGGACGCCGTCTACAGCAATCCTGCAGCAATTCCTGCTGGCGATATACAGCCTGTAAGGGAGAGACTGTGGGAACTGTGGAAAGAATCCGTGGATGGCTTTTCCGAGGATAAGCTTATCCCGCTTGATATCCTTGAGAACAGGAAGAGCGGTGCATGGACCCTGCCTTCCAGCCTCGAGAAGGGCACTATGCCATACTATTACGGCTGCAATGCATATCCCGCCTACGACAAGGAGGCCAAGTACCCGCTTTTCCTCTACATGCACGGTTCGGGCGACAAGGCACAGGAGTGGGAGACCGGCATAGGCCTCTGCCTGCGACGTTTCTACTCTCCGGCCATCTATTTTGTCCCGCAGATACCTAATGCCACAGGCGAGCTTTACCGTTGGGCCATACAGAGCAAGCAGTGGGCATGGGAGAAACTGCTCCGCCTGGCCTTCGTGAGCGAGAACGTCGACCCCAACAAGGTATACTTCTTTGGAATATCCGAGGGCGCATATGGCAGCCAGCGCCTTGCCTCGTTCTACGCCGACTATCTTGCAGGTGCCGGCCCTATGGCCGGCGGCGAGCCTCTAAAGAATGCCCCGATGGAGAATGTCGCAAACATAGCCTTCTCATTGCGCACTGGTGCCCTTGACGACGGTTTTGGCCGCAATATCCTCACCCAGAAGGCCCTTGAGGTTGCCGACGGGCTCGCTGCAGCACATCCCGGATATTACACCCATTCTATAGAAGTCATTGAGGGCTACGGCCATAGCATAGACTACAAGCCTACGACTCCCTGGCTTGCCAACTACACTCGCGACCCGCACCCCGACTATGTCTACTGGGAGAATTTCGCAATGTACGGGCGCTGCCGCAAGACATTCTACAACCTCAGGGTCCTGGAGAATGCAGTTGGCGAGAACGCCAAGGCGCGTGCCTGCTACGAGATGTCCCGCGATGGAAATACCATAACCCTGAATGCGAAGGTTGTGAACTATATAACTACGCATACTCAAGGTGGCATAGAGATGTTCTTCAACAAGAAGTATGCCAATGCAAGCAGGGGCAAGCTAAGAATCTATCTCAATGAGAAGGAGTATGACCTGTCGCAGCCCGTAAAGGTTATTCTCAACGGCAGTGAGATTTTCAATGGCATGGTGCAGCCAACGCTTGAGACAATGGTGGAGAGCTGCGCGCTTTTCTATGACCCGGAGCGCCTGTTCCCTGCGGCAATAGATGTGGACATTGCAGCCAAGAGCGCTGTGCCAACTTCAATATCCACCGTAACCGGGACCGGTACAGGCGAAGAGAAGAGCGTGCTCTATGACCTTACAGGCCGCAGGGTAGAGGGGGCTGCAACGCAGGGAGTGTATATCAGCAACGGAAAGAAGATTATAGTCAGATAACGGTTGGTTCTGGTATAGCAATTAACGGTCCCGTCCCGACCTTCCCATGTAGTGAGAGAGAGCAGGCTGTATGCAATCCGTTTATTGCAAGCAGCATATGGCGAATAGAGCAGCAAGCGGGCCCGCTTGCTGCTCTATTCTTCCACTTCAATTATCTCAGTTTCCTTGATAGGCCTTGCTAGCTGCTCGCCTTTTATGTACAGCTTAGTCATTTCCTGCCTGGCGTTGCTGTGTATTGTAATGCTAGTGCGGAATTTCTTTGGTGCCTTGTTCGTGCCATTGTACGTGACGAAAATTGTATCGCTCTCGCCCGGCCTGATACCACGGGTGGGGAATTCCTTCGACGTGCACCCGCATGAGGTAATAATCTGGTGAATATACAAGTCGGCGTCGCCTGTGTTCTTGAACAGGAAGTGGCAATGCTGTATCACATTGTCGGCACCGAACTTGCCAAGGTCAATAGTTGTCTTGTCGAATGCAATGTCGGCCTTCTGTGCCGTGGCCGAGAATGCAAGCATTATTGCAAATGCCAATGATATGCTCTTTTTCATAGTATTCAATATTTTCTGCAAAGTTACGTCAATAGAATGTAAAATTCGCGAAAAAGCAGCTTTTTAGCCTCTTTTCACTTGTTTTACACCCTTAATGCCTTCAATTTTCGCTATAAGCCTGTTAAGCTTTGCCCTGTCGTTTACCATCAGCGACAGTGTGCCCGAGAAGAGCGTGTCATGCGACTCAATGTTTATTCCGCGCAGCATAATCTCCTTCTCCTGGTTAATGAGCGATGTAATGTTTGTTACAATGCCTATGTCGTCGTGTCCCACAATGCGCAGTGTAACAGGGAACATGGCGCCATTGCTTCCGGTCTCGCTCCAGCGTGCCTCAATTATGCGGTAGGGATAGCGCTCCTGCAGCCCGGCGGCGTTGGTGCAGTCCTTGCGGTGGATTGATATGCCGCCGTTAATTGTCACGAAACCGAAGATGTCGTCGCCGAACATGGGCGAGCAGCATTTCGACAGCTTATAGTCTACTCCCTTTAGGTTACGCTCAATGACAAGCACGTCATTGCCC
Source organism: Bacteroidaceae bacterium (assembly GCA_045592125.1). GTDB lineage: Bacteria > Bacteroidota > Bacteroidia > Bacteroidales > Bacteroidaceae > HGM04593. The sequence goes on from JAZNUE010000005.1 coordinate 29,398, forward strand.
CCCTTGCCCTCCTTGTCGCCCACAAAGGTGAACTCGCCGGCGCTGCGCGCTGCCTCGCCGCTCTCGCTCTCGGGGGTGATGATTGCCTGGTAACGCTTGAGGACATCGGCAATGTCAATGCGTCCTTCGGCCACATTCTGGAAGAAGTCGCTCAGCCGCTTGAAACCCATCTTGCGTATGAGGTGGTCCATTACAGACTCGTCGAACTCAATCTTGTGGTTCTTGAGTTTGCGTATTACGGCCTCGCGTCCCATGTCGGCCTGACGTGCGCTAATCTCCTTCAGCGCCTGCCTTATCTTGGTGCGGGCACGTCCGGTCTGCGCAATGCCCAGCCATGCCTGCTTGGGCGACTGGCTGTTCGACGTTATAATCTCCACCTGGTCGCCGTTGCTTAGCACGTGGCGTATGGGCACGTTGCGCCCGTTCACCAGCGCTCCTGTACACTTGCAGCCCAGTCCAGTGTGTATCGAGAAAGCGAAGTCGAGGATTGTAGCGCCCTTGGGCAGGCGGAAGAGGTCGCCCTTGGGGGTGAATATGAAGATTTCGTCCTTGTAGAGCTCCATCTTGAACTTGCTGTCGCTTGCCTCCTCCTCGCTCAGGTTCTGCAGCGTGTCGCGTATTGAGGCCAGCAGACTGTCAAGCCCCTTCTCGCTCTTCACTCCCTTGTAGCGCCAGTGGGCCGCAAGTCCGTGCTCGGCCACGGCGTCCATGCGCTCGGTGCGTATCTGCACCTCTACCCAGCGCCCCTCGGGACCCATCACAGTGGTGTGCAGCGACTCGTATCCGTTGCTCTTGGGAACCGACAGCCAGTCGCGCAAGCGGTGCGGGTTGGGGGTATACATGTCGGCAATCATAGAGTATACATGCCAGCACTCGCTCTTCTCGTTCTGCGGCTCGCTGTCAATGATAATGCGTATTGCAAAGAGGTCATAAATCTGCTCGAACGGCCTCTGCTGCTTCTTCATCTTCTGCCAGATGGAGTTAATTGACTTTGTGCGCCCCTTAATGCGGTACTTCAGGTGCGGCATTGTCTTCAGGCGCTTCTCTATGGGCCTTATGAACGACGCTATGTAGTCCTCGCGCGAGGCGGCCGTCTCCTCTAGCTTGCGGCTCAGCTCGGCATATATCTCTGTCTCGGTGTAGCGTAGCGACAGGTCTTCCATCTCCGACTTGAGCCTGTAGAAACCGAGCTTGTGCGCAAGCGGGATGTATAGCTTCGATGCCTCGTTGGCAACCATGCGGCGTGCTCCCTCGTCGCAGCTGCCTGCAAGGCTGCGCAGCATTACAAGGCGGCTCGCAATCATAATAAGTATTACGCGCATGTCATTGGTGAACGAGAGCAGCAGGTTCCTGAAGTTCTCCGTCTCAATGGTAGGGCTCTTTGCATAGAGCGCGTTTATCTGCGCCAGGTTCTCCAGTATGTTGGCAGCACTGTCGCCCAGGCGCTCCTTAATCTCTCCAATGCTTGCGGTCCCGGCCTGCAGCGAGCGGTTGAGCATAATGCTCATCATCATCTCGTACTGGAAACCAATCTCCTGCCCGACAACCAATGCTGTCTGCAAGTCGAGTATAATGGGATTGAACCCGAAGCTGTCGCGTGTAATCTTGCCTTGCGCCACCGCCTCGGCTATTCTCGTCTTTAGGAACATGAGACTGCCCGCAGGCATCCCGCCTTCAATGCTTCTCATGAGCGTCACGGCCAGTCCTTTCACCTCTCTTTTCTCCTCATCTGTAAATTCCAGAAGTCCCTGCATAATCTTTTTCTAGCTGTTTTATTCCGCGAAGATAGGTTTTTCTCATTAAATAAAGTCATTTTTTTGCCATTTATAGATTTTATTTCTATATTCGCCTTGTTAATTTAGAAAACTTTAGCTCTTAGGAACTTTAACTAATTGTATTATGATAAGCAAAGCAGATCAGGCTCTATTGAGCAAGAAAGGTATCTCGGCCGAACAGGTAGCCGAGCAGTTAAGAACATTCAAGACTGGTTTCCCGTTCCTCAGGATTGAGGCTGCGGCAACCATTGGCAAGGGTGTGCTGGCTCCCTCGCAGGGCGAGATTGAGGAGTACCTCAAGGTGTGGGATGCATATTGTGCCGAGGGTAACGATATCCTCAAGTTCGTTCCGGCCTCGGGCGCTGCAAGCCGCATGTTCAAGGACCTCTTTGCTTTCCTGAGCGCGGAATACGATGTGCCTACAACTGGTTTCGAGAAGAACTTCTTTGCAAGCATAGAGAAGTTCGCCTTCTACGCCGACCTTAACGAGGCCTGCCTCAAGAACAAGTCAATGGGCGTGAAGGAACTCATCGAGAAGGGGCAGTACAAGGACGTAGTGTTCAACCTGCTCGACTTCACAGGCATGAACTACGGCTCTCTGCCTAAGGGCCTGCTCAAGTTCCACAGCTATGAGTGCTGCCCGCGCACATCGGCCGAGGAGCATTTTGTCGAGGGTGCTCTCTATGCAGCTACCGACGGGGTAGTGAGGCTTCACTTCACAGTGTCTCCTAACCACAAGGCTCTCTTCGAGGAACTGGTTGCAGAGCGCAAGGCCTGCTACGAAGAGATGTTCGGCGTCAAGTACGACATCACATTCTCGGAGCAGAAGCAGTGCACCGACACCATTGCCGTTGATGCCGAGAATGTTCCTTTCCGCGAGAACGGCGCGCTTGTGTTCCGTCCAGGCGGCCATGGCGCACTCATCGAGAACCTCAATGACATTGACGCCGATGTAATCTTCATAAAGAACATTGACAACGTTGTCCCCGACCGCCTGAAGCCCGACACTGTTACCTACAAGAAACTGCTTGCAGGTATTCTCGTGAGCAAGCAGCAGAAGGTGTTCGAGTACCTTCGCCTCATTGACAGCGGCAACTACACCCATGAGCAGGTCGAGGAGATGATACGCTTCCTGCAGAACGACCTGCAGTGCCGAAATGCCGAAATCAAGGAGATGGAGGACTGCGACCTTGTGCTCTACCTGCGCAAGAAGTTCAACCGCCCCATGCGCGTGTGCGGTATGGTAAAGAATGTGGGCGAGCCTGGCGGCGGCCCGTTCCTTGCCTACAACCAGGACGGCACAGTGTCGCTGCAGATTCTTGAGAGCTCGCAGATTGACATGGACAATGCCAGCGCAAAGTCAATGTTCGAGAACGGCACGCACTTCAACCCGGTTGACCTTGTATGCGCAGTCAAGGACTACAAGGGCCAGAAGTTCAGCCTGCCTGCATTCGTTGACAAGAACACCGGCTTCATCTCTCACAAGTCAAAGAACGGCCGCGAACTCAAGGCCATGGAGCTTCCAGGCCTGTGGAACGGCGCGATGAGCGACTGGAACACAATATTCGTCGAGGTTCCACTGGTTACATTCAACCCGGTGAAGACCGTTAACGACCTGCTCCGCGAGGTACACCAGTAATGCACAATTGTAATGTGCCCCGAATAAGTCCGCTACATCTGTTGTAGCGGACTTATTTTGTTAAAAATCAGTTAATTAACGTAAAAATAGATGAAAATCCCCTTTTTCTGGTACATAATCTTTTGTGAATTGTCCTTTTCTGCGGCTAAATTTGGTTTTTGGCAATTAATTCGCCTAAATTTGTTCCAAAACACAATTTGATATGGAAAATAGAAACATCCCGTTATCGGAAATAAAGAGTGACAAGATTCTGCTTGGGGATTTCGACAAGGCCGATATCTTCTCACGTCCCCTGCGCAACAACCACCTTATACTGGTGCTCTGCACCGAAGGGGAAATAGAGGTCGAGGTGAACTACGTATCGTACAGACTCAAGAAGAATTCCCTGGCAACCCTCCTCCCGCTCGATATTGCGACCTTCAAGGGAAAGAGCGACGACTTCAAGTGCAAGGCCCTCCTGCTCACGCAGAATGTCTATTCGCCAATGATAGCCAATCTTGACATTGCCCATTTCAAGGAATTAAAGCAAGTGCCGGTAGTAACCTATGAAGAGAGGTTCTTCAATATGATTCTGCAGCTCTTTACAATGCTGGAGCAAGCCAAGGAGATGCTTGCCTATGAGGATTTCGAGGCCTATACCGAAAGGATGATTCTCGCTTCGTTCGTGCTGCAGAAGAGCTACATCAAGCGCATTTCAAAGGACATCAGGCCGCTGCCGGGCGTGGTAATGCGCAAGCGCGAATTGTTCAGGAAGTTCGTAGAGGAGATTGTGAACTCGCATAACGTGTCGCGCGAGGTGCTTTTCTATGCCAACGAGCTAGGAGTGAGTGCCGGTTACCTTAACGAGGTATGCAACGAGGTATCGACCCATTCGGCAAAGGAGGTTATTGACTCGGCCGTTGCAAGCCGCCTCAAGTACGAGCTCTCCTACACAGGCAAGACAATCCAGGAACTGGCCGACGAGTACAGTTTCCCAAGCCAGTCATACTTCAGCCGTTACTACAAGCGCCTCACTGGCATGACCCCCACCGAGTTCCGCAAGAAGAGGAACGGTGCCGAGGACTGAGGGTTTCACGCGACTAATGGCTGCAAAACTTGCCGATAACAAAACGTTGTTTTGTCATTCTGGAGCGGAGAGTAACGCAGCGAAGAATCTAAAACGGTTGCTAATAGAGATCCTTCGTTACACTCAGAATGAACAGTATCGCGAGAGGATAATCATTGGACATGTCATTCTTGAGCGCAGCGAAGAATCTTATTAACATACAGGACTGAGGATAACAAGAGCGCGATAGGATAATCATAGGACTTGTCATTCTTGAGCGCAGCGAAGAATCTTGTGTGCAGCCATTGCCCTTGCATTTTCCCGCCATTTGTATTATCTTCGCCTTGTATGGGCGAGGATATTTTCTATTATAACGAGTTCGGTGCCTACTTGCGCGGCATTTTCGGCTGCAAGGTGCAGAAGATAACCCTAGACGGAGGCTTCACCTGCCCCAACCGCGACGGCAAGGTGGGGCGGGGCGGCTGCACCTACTGCAACAACCAGACGTTTAACCCTGCATATTGCCACAGGCACTTGCCAGTGAGGGAGCAGATGTTGGAAGGAATCTCATTCTTCTCGCACAAGTACCCCCAAATGCGTTACCTTGCATATTTCCAGGCCTACACCAACACCTACGATTCCCTAGAGAACCTGCAGCGCCGCTACGAGGAGGCCCTTGCCGTAGAGGGCTGTGTGGGGATTGTGATAGGCACACGCCCCGACTGCATGCCACCCGGGCTGCTCCTTTACCTAAAAGAACTAGCCAAGCGCACCTTTGTGCTTGTAGAATATGGCATTGAGAGCGTGAGCGACGCCACGCTCAAGCGCATAAACCGCGGGCACGACTATGCCTGTGCCGTTGACGCTGTGGAGCGCACGGCTGCACATGGGATTCCTGTCGGTGCACATATAATCCTGGGCCTTCCGGGTGAGGACAAGGAGGAAATAATGCGACAGGCTACTGTGCTGTCGCGCCTGCCACTCACCACGCTCAAGCTCCACCAGCTGCAGCTTATACGTGGCACACGCATGGCGGCCGAGTACAGCGAGTGCCCCGAAGATTTTAAGTTATTTGAACTCGACGATTACATTGAAACCGTGATTGACTATGTCGAGCGCCTGCGCCCCGACATTGTACTCGAGCGTTTCGCTTCGCAATCGCCCAAGGAACTGCTCATTGCTCCCGACTGGGGCCTCAAGAACCACGAGCTAGTAGACAAGATAAAGCGCCGCATGCGCGAGCGCTCTACCTGGCAAGGACGGCTATACAAGTGAAAGGTTCAACCGCATGCGGTTGAACCTTTGACAACACCGGCAGCAATTAGTCGCAGGCAGCGTGGCGATGTCACGCCCTGCGGGTTGCGAATAGCCGGTGTTGTCAAAGGTGAAAAATTCAACTGCTTGCGGTTGAACCTTCGGCAACGCCGGCAGCAATTAGTCGCAGGTAGCGTGGCAATGTCACGCCCTGCGGGGCACGAATAGCGAGTGTTTCAATCCTAGTATTCCAACCCCTTTACCTTCAGGCCTATGTTTACCGGTACTCGTTCAAGTTCACAGGTCGTTCCTTTCCGCGTAAAGCTCTCCTTCATGTACAATGGGAAAAACAGCGCCTGCTTGCTCATCGTGTACCTCTCCTTGTTATCCCAACTGTTGCTGCTGCTCCACAGTTCCTTTGCCTTTTCGCTGCAACCGTCCATCCTTACTGCGACGAAATAACGCCCGGGCGCAAGGAACAGCTGCTCTGCTGGCCTTGCAGTCATTTTCTGCTTGCTGCTGCACAAAGGCACCTCCACATATATTGGAGCGTGCATTACGTTGCAGTACTGCATTCTCTCTTCGTCCAATGCATATATGCTTATGCTCAGCCTCATGCCCTCAATTCCGTTCGACATTACATTGAATGAGATTTCCTGCACCTGGAACATGCTGCCGGTCTCCACAACAGAACCAATCTCCAGCCCAAGGCTCTCGGGTGTCCAGGCTGTGCGTGCCCCTGCCACGCGCATGCCATTGCCTGCAAGTTTCTTGCTCTTCTTCTTTCCGCTGTACACAAGCGCTTCAGGTAGTGCATATATGCGCGCAGTGCTGTCATTGTCCGCAGCTTTCAGAACAATTGCGCGTTCCTGTGCCGCCGCACCGCAAATGCCAAGCAATGCGGCGAGCACATAGACTATTACATACCTCTTCATCCTTTTATTCCCTGTATTCAAGAATATCACCCGGCTGGCAATCGAGGGCCTTGCACAATGCGTCGAGAGTGCTGAAGCGCACTGCCTTGGCCTTTCCAGTCTTAAGGATTGAGAGGTTCGCTTGGGTAATACCAACCTTCTCGGCAAGTTCGCCCGATGTCATCTTGCGCTTCGCAAGCATGACATCTACATTTACTATAATAGCCATGATTGGAGTTTTTTATATGGTGAGGTCCTGTTCCTTTTTCAACTTGATTGCAATATCAAACAAACGACCGAAGAAGATTATGAATGTGCCGAAAAGCATATAATAGAATGTCACATTTCCGTTCGGTAGCATCCTTGTCGTTTCCCAGCATTCATTTTGCAACAGAGTGCTTATTATGATGGTAGCTCCAACGCCATATATGCAAAAGGAATTACGGTTGTTGAAAACGCGCCTTTTTGAAACGTTGTATAAGATAACAGCAATGAACGTACAACATACCAGCAAAGTCAGTATCTCTACACATTGAGGCAGATATTCTTGCAATGCAAGACCATTGGCCGATGTTGAGATTATGCCACTTACAATATCAACACAACCGGATATTGCCATGAAGAATCCTATCAGGGCTACTATCGTCAGAGTCAAGTGGTCCGGCTTTTCATCAACGGCATTCTTGCTTTCCTCCTCTTCCTCGCATTCACGGTTAGCCTCTTCAAGTTCTTTTTTCATACTGCTGTGCTCAAGAACCTTCTGGAATGCCAGCAAACCTCCTACATATACGACTCCCATACACATATACAGCAGTACTGCCGGTATGTCACTCTTGATGCGAAGATAAATCACAGCAGCAACAAGTACTATCGACCAGATGGCGGCAAAAATATTTATAATGCGCTTGATTCTCTTTGTAGATGTTTTTTTCTCTTTTATATTCTCATTCATAATAGATGTGGTATAGAATTATATCGTTAGATTATTCTCCTCGCTCACCTTGACAGCAATCTTGTAAACCGAAGCAAATACCAGAAGCAGCATGGTATAAATCAATATGTCGGTACTTATTACAAGGTTGGCAGTCCCTTCTGTTGCAGGTATAACAAGTGTCTCGAAATTCATATGGCAAAAGTTGCCTATCAGATAGCATGCCGCAATGGTGTACATTATACCTATATTTACACGCGGGAAGAGAACTCCGTTCTTTACGGCCTTGTACTGCTTGATGAGAAAAACTACAATCAATGCGTAGAACGCATTCTTGAAGAGCAGCCTTCCTATGAATATGCTCATCTGCATAACGTAGATTTTTTCGTGCCATACAATGCAGCCTTCGCCGCTTTCGGTACAGACATAATAACTCTGGACTAAAATCCATACAATGCTCGCAATACACAGGAATGACGCGAAAATAGTTACTCCCAATAATCCTTTGTGACCTTTAGTTTCCATAATTTTGAGTGTTATTAAACGGTAAATAATGCTTGCCGGCACTGCAAATGTATATCAAATTTATCGTAAAACAATAAAATTAGAAAGAAAAACAATAAAATTAATATTGTTTAACGATAAAAAGACTATTGGGTAATGGACATGCCTGTTTGCTTGCTTGAGGGAAATAGTGTATATTTGCCCAAAAAGTGTTCCTTGGCGTTGCTCAGGATAACAAAAGCGCACAATGATAATCATAGTACTGTCATGCTGGAGCGCAGCGAAGCATCTAAACCGTTTCACTCAGACGTATTGTTGAGGACACTAGTTTTCAGTTTTCACCTTTCACTTTTTCGTTTATATGAACATACGTAAAGCAACATACAACGACGTTCCCGCGCTCATGCAGCTCTTTGAGCGTGCAAAGGCAATTATGCGTGCGAGCGGCAACATGCACCAGTGGGGCAGCGGCTACCCATCTGAAGAGATTGTGCGCAAGGATATAGCAGCAGGTGTGTGCTATGTGCTGTGCAGCGATGACGGCATTTTGGCCACTATGGCATTCATTCCCGGGCCGGACCCTACATATTCTGTAATAGAGGGCGGCGCGTGGCTCAACGATGAACCCTATTATGTTATTCATCGCATTGCGGTTGCACTCCCTGGCAAGGGATGTGCCCGACGCTTGCTCGATTGGGCGTTTGAACGCTGTTCAACACTGCGCATTGACACCCACCACGACAATGTAATCATGCACCACATACTGCGCAGCTATGGCTTTGAGTATTGCGGAGTAATCCGCCTTGCCAACGGCGACCCGTGGGATGCGTACCAGAGGAGTAAAGAGTACAGATAACAGAGAACAGATAACAGAGCACAGATAACAGAGCACAGATAACAGAGTACAGATAACAGAGTACAGAGAATAGAGTACAGATAACAGAGTACAGATAACAGAGTACAGAGAACAGAGTACAGAGAATAGAGTACAGATAACAGAGTACAGATAACAGAGTACAGAGAACAGAGAATAGATTAAGGTTATTTTTGCACAATAGTACAAAAACAGATATTATGGCAGGCAGAGATGATATAGATTTTGGGACGGTAAAGGTTTCCAGACTTTTCAGGCAAATATTTTTTCCCACATTGATGGGAATGGCAAGCTGGTCGCTGCTTACGGTGGCCGACGGCATGTTCGTGGGGTGGGGCGTGGGCAGTCACGGAATAGCAGCGATAAACATATGCTATCCCATTTTCCTTGTGCTCTCGGGCTTCGCGCTCATGATGGGAATGGGCGCGTCCGTTGTGGCCTCAATACACCTTTCTAAAGAGAACGTCAAGGCCGCACGCATAAACACCACCCAGGCAATGCTCTTTTCGGGGCTTATAGTCCTTGCTGTTACGGCGCTTGTGCTTGCAATGCCCGAGCGCATTTCGTTATGGCTGGGCGCCTCGCCGTCGCTGCTGCCGCTCGTGTGCGACTACATGGTCTATCTCATACCATCGGCACTCTTCATGGTGTGGTCAATAATAGGCCTCTTTGTCATTCGCCTCGACGGCGCGCCCAAGTTCGCCATGTGGTGCAATGTAGTTCCCGCAGCGCTCAACATGCTGCTCGACTGGGTGTTCATCTTCCCGCTTGGCATGGGAGTGAAAGGCGCTGCCATAGCGTCTGCATTAAGCACTGTTGTCGGCGGTGTCATGGCAGTGGCCTACATCGTTTTCAGCGCCAAGACACTCACGCTCTACCGCATTAAGATGAGCATGAAGAGCCTTGCCCTTACTGTTCGCAACATCGCCTACCAGTGCAAGATTGGCTTCCCTGCCATGTTCAGCGAGGTAACAATGGCAATGCTCATGTTCATGGGCAACCAGGTGTTCATGAAGTACCTGGGCGACGCAGGCGTGGGCGCCTTTGGTGTCGCTTGCTATTACCTGCCGTTCGTGTTCATGTTCGGCAACGCCATAGCCGAGTCGGCACAGCCCATTGTAAGCTTCAACTACGGCCTCGGCCGCAAGCAGCGCGTGGCTGAGGCACTGGCAATCTCCTGCCGCACAGCAGTGGTGGGATCGCTGCTCTCAATAATCGCCTTCACAATGTTCCCCCAACAGCTCGTAGGCCTTTTCATCCCCGCTGCCGAGCCTGCGGCGCAGATAGCCATAAGCGGTTTCCCTTACTTTGCGACAGGATTCCTCTTCTTCATCCTGAACCTGGTTGCAGTAGGTTTCTTCCAGAGCGTTGAACGCCCCCGCCCCGCAATAATCTTCGCCCTCCTGCGCGGAGTAATTTTCATGCTCCCATGCTTCATGCTCCTTCCCGACGCCCTGGGCGTGAAAGGAATATGGTTCGCCATGCCCCTCAGCGAGATTGCTACGTTTGTATTTGTAGTGGCATATTTTGTCGCAAGCAGGAAAAAACTGCTGTAATGCTGCAGAGTACAGATAACGGAGTACAGAGAACAGAGCAAAGAGCACAGATAACAGAACCAGAACTGCCTAAACTGTCCCTCATAGAGGGACGAGCGAAGCGGAGGGAGTTCCTGCGAATAGTTGAAAGTAGAAAGCGGAAAGGCGAAAACGGAAGCAATGGCAACGTTTTGTTTTTGACGAGTTTTGCAGCAACAGGTCAATGACAGGTACGCTGGGACCTCTTTCCTCTTTCAACCGTACCTGTTCATCCCGACAGAGCATAGCGACGAGGGAACTCAATCGGACCTGTAATCCTGGCGTTTTTACGGTATTTGAATGTGAAAATGTGAAATTATAGGTAAAAACAAAGCAGATTATGTGAAAATTGTACCCATTTTTGGGTGTTATTGTGTGAAAAACACTATATTTGCGGTTGATTATTAGTATATTGTGATATGGAAGAACTTCTTAAAAGAAAAATAGACGCATATCTGGTTGCTTGGAAGAGCAATCCCGACAGAAAGCCGCTTATAGTAAAAGGTGCCCGTCAGATTGGAAAGACACGCTCCATTGAGCAATTTGTCAAGCAGAATTATAAAAGTGTGATACAAATTAATTATGTGGAGCAAAAGAAATACAAGGCCATATTCGATGATGGCTTTGAGGTTGACACAATCCTTAAGAACATTTCATTGCTTAATCCGGAATTCAAGTTTATTCCTGGTGAAACAGTCTTCTTTTTTGACGAACTGCAGGCCTGCCCCAACTGTGCCACATCGTTGAAGTTCTTCAAACTCGACGGACGGTTCGATGTTATTTGTTCTGGTTCTTTAATGGGAATAAACTATAAGGAGATAGAATCGAACAGTGTAGGTTACAAAGAAGATTACGAAATGCATTCAATGGACTTTGAGGAGTTCCTTTGGGCTAAAGGATATTCAGAGGAACTTGTCGAGGACCTTTATCAACATATGCTGGATATAAGACCGCTGAGTACATTGCAGATGGATACTCTTTTCGGTCTCTTCCGCGACTATGTAACCATTGGCGGTATGCCCGAGGTGGTAAATACTTATATAAAAAACAAGAACTTCAGCGGAACATTTGCCATACAGCAACAGTTGCTTAAAGACTATGAGGAAGATATCACAAAATATGTCGAAGGACTTGACAAGGCCAAGGTCAAGGCTGTATATAATCATATTTCTGCATTCCTTGCAAAAGAGAATAAACGTTTCCAAATTACCAAGATAGGCAGAAATGCACGCAACAGGGATTATATAGGCTGCGTAGAATGGCTTGCCGATGCCGGTGTAGTCAACATCTGCTACTGTATGAACCACCCCGAACTCCCGCTAAAAGGCAACTACGACCCCAAAATGTACAAAGTGTATTACAAGGATACCGGTCTTTTGATTGCCTCGCTCGATGAAGAAGCGCAAGAAGATTTGAGAGCGAACAAGAATCTTGGTACCTACAAAGGGGCAATATATGAGAATATCGTTGCAGACATGCTTGTAAAACAAGGATATCCCCTATACTATTATAGCAATGACAGGCCTCCAATAGAAATGGACTTTTTTGTAAGAGACACCGGCTCTCTTATACCAATAGAAGTAAAAGCAAACGATGGTGCAACCGCATCGCTTAACAATCTATTGAAAGAAGACAAATACCCCGATATAAAATACGGAATAAAACTGGGGTACAAGAACATCGGTTACAATGGCAAATTCTACACCTTTCCGTATTTTCTGACATTCCTGCTGAAGAGGTTTTTAGCAGAAGTCCAAATGTGACAAAGTGCTATCCGTAGCATTGTCATCCTGGCAGAGCGTAGCGAAGCAACGGTCGACGCCTGGAGGCGTCAGCCTTGCTAAAAAGCCGAAGGGGCTAAAGTCAAGCATCTCAATAACACTTTGATATAAGAACATACAAATGGTTAACGTTTAGTGTGTGGGGCGGGATAGGCCCGCCCAATTGTTTAATGCAAAACACAACAAACTGCAGCCAAAGAAGTTTTTCGTACTTCTGAACTTATGTCTACTTCTTCAATCCAGTACATTCATACTTTGTACAAGTTCCATAATTTACCCCGCGGTGTGAATGGGATGTGAATCCTTGATTATGCATACAAATATACTGTCAAGATAGAAGTGCAACAAACAATCCCCTTGCTCACTACTTTGAGCGTAGCGAAAAGGAGTGAGCAAGGTTCGCCCGACAAGTGACAGTGCAAAAGTCAATCAGCAATACAAAAAAACAAAAAAGGGAGACCG
>JAZNUE010000006.1:0-39655 GCA_045592125.1 Bacteroidaceae bacterium
GTTACCCGCTTGCAAGCAATCGTGTAACTAGCGGTCAAACAGGCCTCGCACTTTTTCCAAAAATCAAACAGGTTCAAGCTGTGGAATTTAACGGTGCCGTTTAAAGAGATTACCTCTGCTTGTCATTGCGCAATTGTCATCACGACAGAGCGTAGCGACGAGGGATCTCTTTTTCATTACAACCGCGAATATTTTGTCAACCCACACCTTTTCACTACTGAACCCATTTAAGGGACTAAAGGACATTAAGGGGGCTAATGACACTAAAGAAGCATTGCCAAGTCCGGAATCATCCTTCATTCCATATTGCCCATGAGGCCAGCGCCTGCAGGCGCCACATCTCGTAGCCGCTTTTTGTTTCGGCGCCCCGCGCCGCGCCATTCTGCAGGAACAGCGTGTTTTCGGGATTATATACTATGTCGTAAAGCAAGTGCCTGCTGTCTATGAGAGAGTAGGGGATGTCGGGGCACCGGTCAATGCCGTGACCAATCATTCCAAGCGGGGTGCAGTTTACAATAACTGTATGGCTCTCCATTATCTCCTGTGTAAGGTCGCCGTATGCTATTGCCTTGTCGCTTGCTTTGCGCGAAACAGAAAGGCACTCAATCCCCAACTGCCCAAGTGCATAAACAATGGCTTTTGAAGCACCACCGGTTCCAAGCACGAGTGCCTTTTTGTGGTGCTGCTTGAGCAGTGGTTTAATGGAATTGGTGAATCCTATAACATCACTGTTGTATCCCCACAGGTGTGCTTTACCGTCGGCGTCGTGTGTTACCTTAACCACATTCACGGCATTTATTGCCTTGGCACCGTCGCTCATGCCCTCGAGGTATTGCATTACTGCTACCTTGTGCGGGATTGTCACATTGAACCCCTGCAAGTCGGGGTGCGCCGCAATTATGCCGGGCAGTTCGTCTATGCTCTCAATCTCAAATGGAATGTATTGCGCGTCAATACATTCCTTAGCGAATTTCGCATTGAAGAATGCGGGGCTTGCCGACTGGGCAAGCGGGTTGCCTATTATGCCGTATTCTTTCATTTGTTGTATTATAATAAGGTTGTATGAGATTTCTCGCTCAAATGACAGTATTGGTTTGGGTATATATTATGGGGCACCCCTTGGGTGCCCCTACAGTATGATGATTCGTTATTATCCCAGATATTCCTTGACGTTCTTCTCAATGCGGGCATTAATATCCTCACACTCCTCCTTGACGAACTTCTCGCCTGTGATATTCTCGTAGAGCTCGATGTAGCGGTTGCTTATGCTCTCAACTATTTCATCGGTCATCTCCGGAACCTGCTGCCCCTCCTTGCCCTGGAAACCATTCTCCATGAGCCACTCGCGCACGAACTCCTTTGACAGCTGCTTCTGCGGCTCGCCTTTCTCGAACTTCTCTTCGTAACCTTCGGAATAGAAGTAACGCGATGAGTCGGGTGTGTGAATCTCGTCCATCAGGTAAATCTTGCCGCCGTGCTTGCCGAACTCGTACTTGGTGTCTACAAGGATGAGGCCGCGTTCTGCTGCAATCTCTGTACCGCGCTGGAAAAGCGCAAGCGTGTACTTCTCAAGCAGTGCATACTCTTCGGGAGTGGCAAGGCCCTGGGCAAGAATCTCCTCTTTTGAGATGTCGGCGTCGTGCTCGCCAATCTCGGCCTTTGTTGTAGGCGTTATAATAGGTTCGGGGAACTTCTGGTTCTCCCTCATGCCCTCGGGCAGCTTCACGCCGCAAATCTCGCGTACGCCGCTCTTATAGGCCCGCCATGCTGAACCGCACAGGTAACCGCGTACAATCATCTCAACGGGGAAACCTTCGCACATTACGCCCACTGTAACCATGGGGTCGGGTGTCGCGAGTTTCCAGTTGGGTACGATGTCTGCTGTAGCGTCGAGGAACTTTGCTGCAATCTGGTTGAGCATTTGTCCTTTGAACGGAATACCTTTCGGCAGTACAACATCGAATGCCGAAATGCGGTCGGTCGCTACCATAACCAGCCTGTCGTCGCCTACTGTGTATACGTCGCGTACCTTGCCGTGGTATACGCTCTTCTGGTTCTCGAACTTGAATTCAGTGTTTGTTAAAGCTTTTGCCATTGTATTGTTGTTTTGTTTATAATATCAGTTGTCTTGTACTACTTCCTCTCCATGTCTGAACGCAGTTAAGAATCTCTATTCTTCTTTTTTAGATGCTTCGCTCCGCTCCAGCATGACAAGCTCAATGATTGCCTTGTCCCTCTGTCATCCTGAGGCTTGTCATTTCCGGGGCATGACAAGGCAATGATTTATTCTTTCTTCTCTTTCATTGCCTGTTCGTGTTTCTCGTACGCCTCGACAATGCGTGTCACTAGCCTGTGGCGCACAATGTCCTTCTTGTTGAGTGTTACGAAACCAATTCCTGGCACGCCGCTGAGGACCTTCTGCGCATGAAGAAGTCCCGAGTTCTGGTGCTGCGGCAGGTCAATCTGTGTGAGGTCGCCAGTTATTATCATCTTGGTGTTCGTGCCCATGCGGGTGAGGAACATCTTTATCTGCTGCGGTGTGGTGTTCTGTGCCTCGTCAAGGATGACAATCGCGTCGTTTAGCGTGCGGCCGCGCATGAAGGCGAGCGGGGCAATCTGAATCACGTTGTTGTCCATGTGCTCTTTCAGCCTTGTAATTGGAATCATGTCCTCAAGCGCGTCGTAGAGCGGCTGCAGGTAGGGGTCAATCTTGTCGCGCATGTCGCCGGGCAGGAATCCCAGCTTCTCGCCTGCCTCAACGGCAGGGCGGCTCAGTATAATCTTCCTTATCTCGCGGTTCTTCAGTGCCCTCACTGCAAGCGCAATGGCGGTGTATGTCTTTCCTGTTCCGGCGGGGCCCACGGCAAACACCATGTCATTCTTCCTGAACTCCTCAACAAGGCGGCACTGGTTCTCGCTGCGCGGGTAGATGGGGCGTCCGTTAATGTTGTACACAATTACATTGCTGTCGCTTCCCTTATCGCCCTTCTTCCCGTTGACAGCGTCAATTATAGCCTCCTCGTTGAGGCTGTTGTACTTGTTGCAGTACTCCTTGAGCAGTGTTATAGCCCTGCCGAAGCGCTCCAGCTCCTCCTCGTCGCCCATGGCGCGTATAATGTTGTCGCGCGCTACAATGCGCAGCTTGGGGTGCAGCTTCTTGAGCATTTGCAGGTGCACGTTCCCTGCCCCGTAGAAGCCTACGAGGTCAATGCCGTCAAGAACAAAATTCCTCTCAATCATCCTTGCTGTTATCCTTCCCTATTGTTTCTTCTTCACTTCTGCGTCGAACCTGCGTGCTGCCTCTCCGCCTCCGCTGCATGCGCATGGACCTGTAATGCAGCCGCCTGGGCACGACATCACCTCTACCAGCCTGCCTGGGCACTTGCCTGTCTTCGCATATGCCTTGAGCATGGCAATATTCTTCTTGTTGAGGTCGGCAATTACAACGCCTTCAAGCGCCTCGTCGCCAATCTGGTGCTTCACGGCCGTGAATACTCCTGTTGTCTTTGCGAAGTTATGCGCGTCAACGCATGCGCTCTCGTCGGGGATGTATGGCATTGTGCTTTCAATATCAATTCCCATTCCCTGCATAATAGCGTCAATCTCGCGGAATGTGAGAACGAAGTCCACGTTCTTGTCATTGAAACCCTCGGCCTTCTTCGACGCGCAAGGCGCAATGAACACAGTGACGCACTCCTCGCCGAACTTCTCCTTTGCATATATTGCAGTGTAGTGCATTGGCGAACCAGTTGACGACACATATTTCACAATCTCGGGAATATGCTTCTGGGCAAGACTGACGTATGCCGGGCAACAGCTTGTAGTCATGAATGGCTGGCCTTCCTCAATCTTCTCCTTAAGTTCCTCGGCCTCGCGGCGTGTTGTCTCCTCGGCGCCGTATGCAACCTCTACAATGTCGCTGAAACCTATAGCCTTCATGGCGCCGTATACCTGTGCTATGGGCTTGCCGAACTGTGCCAGCACTGCAGGCGCAACCATGGCCACGACCTTCTTCCCCTGTCGCATTTCCTTTAGCACGTCAAAGACCTCGCACTTGTCGAATATTGCGCCAAAGGGGCATGCATTCAGGCATTTTCCGCAGTATATGCACTTTGCGGGGTCAATGTGCTCTACGCCATACTCATCCTTTGAGATTGCTTTCACTGGGCATGCCTCCTCGCAAGGCACGGGCATATATATGATTGCATGGTAAGGGCACACCTGGTGGCACTTGCCGCAGCTTATACACTTGTCATGGTCAATATGTGCCTTGCCGTCCTTGTCGTAGTAGATGGCGTCCTTGGGGCAGTTCGTGTAGCATGGGCGTGCGACACAGCCGCGGCACAGGTTCGATACCTCATAGTTGATTTTCACGCACGATGAGCATGCCTCGTCCATCACATGCAGCACGGCGCCGTCCTGCATGCTAATGCCGCTGCGCTCATTCATGCGCTGCACGTAGCTGCTCAGCGGGTCCATCTCACTCACCTCGTCCTGCATGGTAAAGCCAAGCATGGCCATGGTCTTGTACTTGATTACTGCGCGCTCCTTGTGTATGCAGCACCTGCCCTTAGGCTTCTGGTTGCGTGGGTACATCTTGTATGGCAGGCTGTCAATCCTGTCAAGCAGGGTGTCATCCTTCCACATTGCCACCAGTTTCTTCAAAAGTTTATAGCGTACAAACATGACGTTATTGTTATATGCCATTCCAATAAATAATTTTGCCGTAAAAATAACTAAAAAACATTGAATTCTGCTACATTTGCAGTGCAGTTTCTTTAGAAAAAATGGAAAAAGCAGATAAATGTACGGCAAATGAGGCGCTAGCGCTCCTTGAACATCCCAGGAGGCTATCCCGGGCAGAGTGGAGTGCCGTTATCCATGCATTTGAAAAAGAAAGCCGTACGCGGCTTGCTGCCGAGGCCCGTAAGGTCGCCTGTGCCCATTTCGGCAACGGGGTGTATGTGCGTGCGCTCATCGAGATAAGCTCCTACTGCCGCAACAACTGCCTCTATTGCGGGCTTCGCTGCAGTAACTCCCTTGCAGCGCGCTATCGGCTGGACAAGGAGCAGATACTGGAGTGCTGCGCCCGCGCAGCCAGTCTCGGGTTCAATACCTTTGTGCTGCAGGGTGGCGAAGACCCTATGCAAAGTGACGAATGGCTTGCCGATGTCGTCTCCTCAATAAAGGAACGTTATCCCCAGAAGGCAGTGACCCTTTCGGTTGGCGAGCGCCCATCTGCCGGCTATGCCATGCTGCGCTCTGCCGGTGCCGACAGGTACCTGCTGCGCCATGAGACTGCCAATGCCGCCCATTACTCGCTGCTGCATCCGGCAAGCATGAGCCTTGAGAACCGCAAGCAATGCCTCTCCCTGCTAAAGGACCTTGGTTTCCAGACGGGTTCCGGCATGATGATCGGTTCCCCAGGACAGACGATGGAGCATATTGTGGATGACCTTATGCTGCTCGACGAGCTCCGCCCGCATATGATAGGCATAGGCCCGTTTATTCCCGCTGCAGGCACTCCCTTTGCAGGCGAGCCGCACGGCAGCGCCGGCCTGACACTGCTGCTCATCTCCTTGCTGCGCCTGCGTTTCCCCCATGCGCTAATTCCTGCGACAACTGCCCTTGCGACACTATTGCCTGATGGCACTATGCAAGGCATTCTGGCAGGAGCCAATGTGGTTATGCCCAATGTCACGCCTCTGGCTGTCAGGGACAAATATACCATATATGATAATAAGAAGATAACTGGCAGCGAGTCGGCCGAGCAACTCTCTGCCTTAGACGAGCGGCTGGGCGCGGCCGGCTATCGCATAGACTTCTCCCGTGGGGATTATGCAGATAATACATCTGTTGCAATTGTTCCGCAATGACAGCAGGGACCTCGTTTCTTCGCTTTGTCGTAATGACAAGTACAGATGAAAGATGAGTTGTAGGCAGTTCGTTAACCGCTATTGTCCCGACAGGGTCCATAAGTGGTGCTATGAAAAAAGAGAGCCATCGTTTCACTCAAGATGACAAAACCGCTGTGTCGGGATGACTGGCCTACATGAAAGTGCGATGCTATGATATAAGGTCAATAAGAAGCTGCAGTTCCGTATTGCTTACTCCGCGGCCAAGTAGGGTCTCCTTGTCGTTCATTATGTGCTCTGCAACCTTGCTGGCGCTGCCGCATATCTCTTTTGCCTTGCAGTAATATTCTACAGCCTTTGCATTGTTGTGCCCTACCCATTCTACATGAGCCGCATTGAGGTAGTCCTCGAATGAAGGGTGCGGGAGTTCCAGCAGACGCTGGTAGTAGCCGCAGGCCTGGCTGTCCTTGCCGGTGATGAATGAGCACCAGGCTATGGCGCGCATGGCGTGACGGGAACCTGGTTTCAGGTACTCTGCCTTGTAGAAACGTGCGAATGCCTCGTCATACTGCTTGAGCGCTGCATGGCTCTCGCCTGTCTGCATGAGCAGCGATATGTTCTCTGGGGCGAGCTCCTCGGCCATCAGGTAATAGCTGAGTGCCTTTTCCGACTCGCCTTGCAATCGGTAGCACTGTGCAATGTGGCGCAAGGTCCACAGGGTATCGGGCCTTACTATGTCGGCCTTGGTGTAGTAGTCTATGGCTGTGTCATAGTCGCAATCCTTCTGTGCGCAGAAACCCATCTCCTGGAAGAACTGCGCGTCGCCTTGCCCGCCTTTCTCAAAGAGGCGGCCTGCCTTGAATGCCTCGCCGTAGTACTCTTTCTCTACAAGGTAGCGGAAGGTGCGCAATGTGGCCTCGCTGCTGTCGATGAGGGGGGCTAGCGCCTCGCTCTGCAGCAGGTTGAGCGACATGGTGAACGGGTCATTGAACTCGTGGCGGAAACCAGATACCTTGAAGAAGCGGTAGAGGTCCTGTATATACTGGTTGCTCTCAATCTCGGCACGTTTTTCTGCGGGCAGTTCTGTGAGGGTGCCGGGCAGCTGCTCAGCGGGGTCGCCCATGCCTGTCATCTGCTGCATTAGCGCGTCGCGCTGCTCCTTGGGTATTCGCTCAAAGGTGAGGCAGAAGGAGTACTTGTCGCTGTTGCAGAAGAACTGCGAGGCGCAGATGGCGCCTATTATGCTCTTGTTGCCTGTGTCTTGCGGTATAATCTGCGCAATGGCAGGAACTGTCATGTCAAACGGGCGGAACCAGTTGCAAATCTCGCCGAAGAAAGGAAATGTCTTGAGCTGCGAGAAGGTGCTCATATAGATGTCGGCACCCTCAATCTGCCACTTGCTCATCTCCTCAATCTTGCCTTTTATTTCGTCCTCCTCAATCCACTTTTTCCATTCGGGGTTCTTGTCCTCGTCGTCCTCAATCTCCTTTAGTATGTCCATGCTCAGCTTGTTGCCGCGCAGGCCAGGGTTCTTCATCATGGCGGGGATAATCTCCTCGCGCATCTTGCGGTCAATCTTCTGTGTCTCGCGGCAGCGCAGCAGCTGTATCTGTATTGTCTGTACGCGGCGCATTATTACAGCGTTCTCGCGTATTGTGTCAAGTGCGGCAATTATCTCGGGATAGCGCTTTATGCGCTCCTGGTACATGAAGAGCACTATTGCCAGGCCAATTATGGCACGTGTGGCGAGCAGGCTCTCGTCGCTTGCAGCAATGCGGCAGAGGGTAATGGCCTTGAGCGGCTCGAAGCACTTGAGGGCACTGAGCATGACTGCGCTCACTGCTACTGCGCGGTCGAAGATACCGATATCGCCACTGGTGATTATGCCTGCGACTTTCTCAGCGTCGCCCTTGCTCCAGCAATTGCTGCTCCACAGTGCGCCGAATAGCTGCGGTAACAGCTGTTCGTGCTCTGTTGCCAGTGTGGCATTGAGCGAACGGCATTCCTGGGCGGGGAGACTCTTGGCCACTTCGCTATTGGCGTGGTTCTCCTTTAGCCTTGTGTATATGCCGTCAATGGCAGCCATGCCTTTGTACTTGCGGCGCATCTGGCAGTACACCTTTACCGAATGCTCGGTATGCCGTGCAACGGCAATCTGGTCATTTATAACGTAGCACTTTCCAATGAGCTCGCCATGCAGGCGCTCCCTGTCGGGGTCGGGCATGCCCATGCGAAGGTACTCCAGCATGTACTTGTATGCTGTCTGCAGCTCGCTGTAACGGGTACGCAGTTCCCAGTCCTGGAGTTCTTCTATTCCTTCTCCAAGAGTGTCTATTGCCCTTTTCAGCCTCTCTTTGCTGAGCGCGCCAATAACGCTCTCCTGTATTTCAGTGATACGTTTTTCTTCCATAGATTATATGTTGTCCAAATCCTAAATAAAAGCACTGCTTTTTATTAATTTTTCCTCTAAGTCCTCCTCTGTGCGTGACCTATCGCTGCAAGTGCTGTCTAAGGTTCAACCACACGGTTGAACTTGCCGTTATATAATAAACAGCGCGGGTTGCCGCGCTGTTTATTATAAATTGTCCAGGCGGGATATTATTCGCCCTTGATGGCAGCAACGCCTGGGAGAACCTTACCCTCGATGGCCTCAAGAAGGGCACCGCCACCTGTTGAGATGTATGATACCTGGTCGGCCATACCGAACTTGTTGATACATGCTACAGAGTCACCGCCGCCGATGAGTGAGAATGCACCGTTAGCAGTTGCCTTGCCGATAGCCTCGGCGATAGCACGTGAACCGGCTGTGAAGTTGTCGAACTCGAACACGCCTGCAGGGCCGTTCCAGAGGATTGTCTTTGCGTCAACGATGGCTGCAGCAAAGTCCTGCTGTGCCTGAGGACCTGCGTCAAGGCCTTCCCAACCCTCGGGAATTGCGCCTGCGGGGCAAACCTGTGTGTTGGCGTCGTTAGAGAAGTCGTCGGCAGCAACGCAGTCCTTTGCAAGAACGAGGTTAACTCCCTTGGCCTTGGCCTGCTCCATAATGCTGATAGCGAGGTCGAGCTTGTCGTCCTCAACGATTGAACGGCCAATCTGTCCGCCCTGGGCCTTAGCGAAGGTATATGTCATACCGCCGCAGAGGATGAGGTTGTCTACCTTGTCCATGAGGTTCTCGATGATACCAATCTTTGTAGATACCTTTGAACCGCCCATGATTGCTGTGAAAGGACGCTTGATGTCCTTGAGGATGTTGTCAACAGCCTGAACCTCCTTTTCCATGAGGTAGCCGAGCATCTTGTTGTCGGCGTCAAAGTAGTCGGCGATAACTGCTGTAGAGGCGTGACGGCGGTGTGCTGTACCGAATGCGTCGTTGATGTAGCAGTCTGCATAAGAAGCGAGAGTCTTTGAGAACTCCTTCTGTGACTCCTTCATTGCCTTCTTTGCGTCGTTGTATGCGGGGTCCTCCTTGTCAATGCCTACAGGCTTGCCCTCCTCCTCGGGATAGAAGCGGAGGTTCTCGAGCATGAGCACCTCACCTGGCTTCAATGCAGCAGCAGCCTCGGCAGCCTTTGCGCAGTCAGGAGCGAACTGTACGGGTACACCAAGCTTCTCGGCAACAGCGTCAACAATCTGGCTCAAAGAGAACTTTGCGTTCACCTTGCCCTTGGGCTTGCCCATGTGCGACATGATGATTAGGGCGCCGCCATCGGCCAATACCTTCTTCAATGTGGGAAGAGCGCCGCGGATACGTGTGTCGTCAGTAATCTTGCCCTCTTCGTTCAGGGGTACGTTGAAGTCAACGCGAACGATTGCCTTCTTGCCAGCAAACTGGAAATTGTCAATTGTCATAGCTTAATTGGTTTTATGTTAGTAATGGTTGTTATTAAAATCGTTTTAATATTGTGTCGTTTTTGTCGTTTGTTTTTGTCATCCAGCCTGTTTGTCATCCTGAGTGAACGGAAGAATCTATCTTTTCCTTTTTTAGATGCTTCGCTCCGCTCCAGCATGACAGGTGCTGGTCATTCGTCA
Organism: Bacteroidaceae bacterium; assembly: GCA_045592125.1. Classification (GTDB taxonomy): domain Bacteria; phylum Bacteroidota; class Bacteroidia; order Bacteroidales; family Bacteroidaceae; genus HGM04593. The sequence goes on from JAZNUE010000006.1 coordinate 9,885, forward strand.
TCCAGCCTGTTTGTCATCCTTCGTACTTGTCATCCTGACGGAACGTAAGGCTCTCTTTCCCCATTCTTTTAGATGCTTCGCTTCGCTCCAGCATGACAAATACCTGTTGTTGTCATCCTGTCTGTTTGTCATCCTGAGTGAAACGAAGGATCTCTAAACCTTTGCATGCTGCAGATAATAACAATCACCGACACTATTTCATTTTGCGAAGATAATGTTTTTTAAATAAAAGAGGTAATATTTTCAAATAAAAATTCTAAAAGACGTTTTGCCTTTTAGGATTCTATTTGTTGCAGAAATACTTGTATAGCGGTGCAACCATCAATGCTTGGCAAATCTCCCCATTCACGAGCAGTTCCCTCACTTCATCTTCGCTCATCAGAACCACTTCCAATTCTTCATTCTCATCAAGAGACTGCTCTGCTGTTTTTTCTACACCGACAGCAAGGAAACAGTGCGTAAGATTGTTCATGGAACTCGGGTTGGGCGAGATGGTCATCAGCTTGCTCCACTCACCACCGCTGTAGCCTGTCTCCTCAAGCAGTTCGCGTTTGGCAGCATACAAAGGGGCTTCGCCTTCCTCAATAACCCCGCAGGGCAGTTCGGTGCTTATGACCTCCAATCCGTGACGATATTGCTTCTCCATAACGAAGCGGCCATCCTTGGTTATTGCGATTACATTTATCCAGTCGGGGTATTCAAGGACATAGTACTCGTTCATAATCCTTCCGTCAGGGAGTTCAAGTTTGTCGCGTCGCGCTGTCAACCACGGACGTTTTATAAGATACTCCCTGTCAAGGACCTTCCATTTTTTATCTTCGTTGTTCATTGGTTATGTTTTTTGTGCCTATTGTACTCTTTGCACACTTCGGTCAGTCCGCATGCCGCGCACTTGGGTGCTCTTGCCGTACACATGTAACGTCCATGGAGTATCAGCCAATGGTGTGCCTTGGGTATGATGCCGGCAGGCAGGTGCTTCATGAGTTCCATCTCCACACTGTAAGGAGTTGTGCAGCGCTTGGGTACAAGCCCAATACGGTGGCTTACGCGGAATACGTGTGTGTCGACCGCCATGGCGCTCTTGTCCCACACAACCGAGAGTATCACGTTAGCAGTCTTGCGTCCCACACCAGGCAGTGTGACAAGTTCCTCCAGCGTGCCAGGTACCTCGCCGCCGAAGTCGCTGCACAGCTTCTGTGCCATGCCCACAAGGTGCTTTGCCTTGTTGTTGGGGTACGACACGCTCTTTATGTAGTTGTATATCTCATCGGGGTGAGCCTGCGCCATTTCGTGCGCGTCGGGGTAGCGGGCTATTAGGTCGGGGGTTACCATGTTCACCCGCTTGTCGGTGCACTGCGCCGATAGGATGACTGCCACGAGCAGGTCGAACGGGGTGGAGTAGTTGAGCTCCGTCTCGGCCACCGGCATGGCCACCTCAAAATATTCAATGGCTTTTTTATATAAGTCTGCTTTTTTCATGGATGTGTTATATGATGTGTGTAATCAATATATCTGCAAAACGTTGTCCAGCAATTCATTTAATTCTCTTGCCAAGGAATAAAAATGCAGTGATTCTGTGACTGTCGAGAATCTTCGACAAGAAAATGCATATAGCCAACAGGAGTAAGGATAGCAGTGGTGCTATAATAAAACCGAAGATAAAACTGTTGACATTGTCGAAGTTTATATATCTGGCCATTAAGGATTCAAGGATGAATGTCTGTAGAATATATATACCTAAAGTGTACTGGCCATATTTGCTGATTGTATCTATAAGTTTGTTTCTTAATCCATTTATGCACCAATGGAACAGGGATATGAAGAATGTTGACCCTATAATTCCTATCATCAGCCTGTAATATCTCAGGTATGCAAGGTATAGTGCTTCGGTAAACTCTCCACCCTTTAATTTGTGCATTAAGGCACCGGTGGGTTGCCAAAACTCCTTGCTCCAGAAAAGAAGCATTACTAAGAATATACACCCTGTGGCAATGGCAATTGCTTTGTAGTTCTTTTCTATTATATCCCAGTATTCCCTAATTACAATTCCTGTAACGAAACAGGGATACATGATGTCGATATTTGTGGTAAAGTAATCTATTCTGTATATGTGTGGAATCTGTGTCAATGCCAGTGTCGCAGCGAATGCAATTATCCGATATTTGCCAAAACAATATGATATCCTTGCTAAAAGGAAACAGAAGAACGCTGTCTTGAGAAACCAAAAACCATATTTCAGCTGGAAGTCCAGCTTATCGGGGAACGAAGCCTGGTTTATTAGTGTTGTAACTGTTGTGAAGAGTAATGCTGCAGTAAAGCAAGGCAACAACAGTTGCCTTGCTTTTGTAACTATACCTGACATTAAATCTCTTTTCAAACCCGAAGCAGCAAAATAACCGGATATCATCATGAACAATGGCATGTGGAATGAGTAAATCATTATATATCCGGGCTTGTCAACGTAGTCACTGCTCAACAGGTGCTGAAAGCAGTGTCCCAAAATGACCAGATATATTGCAAAAAGTTTTAGGATATCAAATTGTTGCAGTCTCATGTGTTTGTTTGTTAACAACCGCTTTATACTATGAATTCCCTTATCTCGCAGTTGCCGAAGAGGGTGACATCCCTGTGGGTTACTCCCTTTATCTCTGCCTCCATTATGCGGCAGAAGAATCCGTGGCTGAAGGCAAGAATCTTCTTCCCAGGGTATTCGCGGCGCACCTTGTCCAGGAACTTGTGCGCGCGCTCCTTCATGGACTCCTCGGTTTCCACAGTATCGTTGTATACAGCGCCTTTTATGGGCGTGCCGGCAAGGTTGCCAAGGTCGCGCTCACGCAGCAGCGGTTCCTTTATAAAGGTGCATTCGCGCCCCTCTAGGGCAATCTCGGCCGTGTCGAGGCAACGCTTGAGGTCGCTGCAGAGCACAACGTCAAACTCAAGTCCGGCAATTCGCGGGCGCAGCGAATGTGCCTGCTCAATGCCAAGCGGCGACAGGTGCCCGGGTGTCTGTCCCTGGAAAAGTCCCTTTGAATTCTCGATAGTCTCGCCGTGGCGGGTCATATAAATTGTTGTAGCCATATTCTTCTTGGTTTGTTTGCATTCTATTCGCGAAGATACAAAATTCTTTTCAATGAACAGAATTGCCGGCGAATAAGATTGTCCATAATGCAACGCTGTACCGATAAATTTGCTAATTTTGCAGCACTATGGAACAAGTTGACAAAAAGACATCAATTTTCCAACATCCGGTGTGGGTGGTTGTATTTGCCCTCTCGGCCGCGACGGCATGGGGCTGGGCCTATCCGCTAATTAAACTGGGCTTTGCCGAATTTGGAATAACACAGCTAATGACGGGTAGCAAAATGCTTTTTGCTGGCATACGCTTCATGCTTGCCGGTGCAGTGGTGCTTGCCATTGCTGCCGTAACGCGCCGCCGCTTTGCGGTGAACGGTTACGACAATTGGCTCTATGTGCTGCTCTTTGCATTGCTTAACACGGGACTGCATTATTATTTCTTTTATGTGGGGCTCTCCTACAGCGATGGCGCACGCGCGGCAATCCTAAACTCGCTTGGTACTTTTATGCTGGTGCTGCTGGCATGCATGTTCTTCAAGAGCGATAGGCTTACTGCAAACAAAATTGTGGGCTGCGTGCTCGGCTTTGCAGGCATTATGGCGCTGAACATAGGCGGCGCGCAGGGTGGCGGTTTTACCTTTATGGGCGACGGGATGATAATACTCAATGCTGTCTGCTCGGCATTGGCGGGCCTCATGACCCGCGGCCTGGGCAAGCGTGCCGATGTGTTTGTGGGCACAGGCTATAGCCTTGCCCTGGGCGGTGTAATGCTTGTTGTGCCAGGACTCTTGATGAGCGGTACTCTGCCGGCGGTTACAGCAGCCGGCGTTGCAATCCTGTTCCTGCTTGTGTGCATTTCGGCACTCGGTTTCACCCTCTACAACAAGCTGCTAACCTGCAACCCTGTTGGCAAGGTGGCAATCTTCAATTCGCTAATCCCGGTTGTTGGCGCTGTAACCTCGTGCCTTTGCCTGGGCGAGCCCTTCTACTGGAAATATGTGGCCGCTGCAGGCCTTGCAACAGCAGGAATCTACCTCATAAACCGCGCGAAGTAATGTGTGCGTTGTATTTTTAAGAACAAGAAAGTATTAGAAAGTATGTACAATCCTGAATCGGCAATTGCGACAGAGTTCATAAGCGACAGCGAGATTCGCTCCACGATGGAGTATGCACGGGAGAACAGCGGCAACATGCCGCTCATTGAGAGTGTCCTTGCCAAGGCGGCGCAGGCCAAGGGGCTCACTCACCGTGAGGCGGCGCTCCTGCTCGAGTGCAGCGACCCGGCCGTCATAGAGCGCATATATTCGCTTGCCAATGAGATAAAGCACCGTTTCTACGGTAACCGCATTGTTATGTTTGCGCCGCTCTACCTTTCAAACTACTGTGTCAACGGCTGTGTCTATTGCCCGTATCATGCCAAGAACAAGAGTATACGCCGCAAGAAACTCACTCAGGACGAAATCCGTGCCGAGGTCATAGCCCTTCAGGACATGGGGCACAAGCGCCTTGCCCTTGAGGCAGGCGAGCACCCGCTCATGAACCCCATTGAGTATATCCTTGAGAGCATTGGTACAATCTACAGCATAAGGCACCGTAACGGCGCGATACGCCGCGTGAACGTGAACATTGCCGCTACTACTGTGGAGAACTACCGCCGCCTGCGCGATGCCGGCATAGGTACATATATACTCTTCCAGGAGACATATAATAAGGAGAACTACGAGGCGCTGCACCCCACGGGTCCAAAGAGCGACTATGCATGGCACACCGAGGCCATGGACCGTGCCATGCAGGGCGGCATAGACGATGTGGGCATTGGCGTGCTTTTTGGCCTTGAGACCTACCGGTACGATTTCATTGGCCTTCTCATGCATGCCGAGCACCTTGAGGCGGCCTATGGAGTAGGGCCTCACACCATAAGCGTGCCGCGCCTTTGCCAGGCTGACGATGTTGATACTGCCGATTTCAAGAATGCAGTGCCCGATGACATCTTCTACAGGATAGTTGCCATAATACGCATAGCCGTTCCCTATACAGGCATGATAATCTCTACCCGTGAGAGCGCGAAGAGCCGCGAGCGGTTACTCGAGCTGGGCATTTCGCAGATAAGCGGCGGCTCGCGCACCAGTGTGGGCGGCTATGTGAGCGAAGAGGCGCCCGAGGAGAACTCCTCGCAGTTCGACATTGCCGACCACCGTAGCCTGGATGAGGTAGTAGAGTGGCTGCTTGGCCTGGGGCACATACCCAGCTTCTGTACCGCATGCTATCGCGAGGGCCGCACCGGCGACCGCTTCATGGCCCTGCTCAAGAATGGCCAGATATCAAACTGCTGCCTTCCCAATGCCCTCATTACCCTAAAGGAGTATATACGTGACTATGCGTCGCCGGCAACGCGCGAGAAAGGCGAGGCCATGATAGAGCGCCTGCTTGCCGACATTCCCAGCGAACGTGTACGCTGCAAGGCAAAGGAGTTCCTCGCTAGGATAGAAGGCGGAGAAAGGGACTTCAGGTTCTGATGGGCCGCTATTCTTTTTATCTTGGCTGATATATCACAAAAAACTCTTTCTTAAAGTGTAGTAATTCTTCAAAACATTACTATTTTTGTGGGAAAGAACTGTCTGGTCATTTGCCAGCCAATAGAGCGTATTATATGGAAAACACAGATTTGCAGAGGCTGCTTGAGAAGAAAGAGATTATTGGGACTGATTTCTCGGGACAGAGGCTCGAGTGCCGTGCCAAGCGTGTTAGTTTCAAGATATTGGGTAATAAGATCCGTAACCAGTAAATGTTCCTATGGTCCAGACTGCACGCTCCAACCGTTACCACATCGCTGTCTTCGGCAGGCGTAATGCCGGGAAGTCCTCGCTTGTGAATTGCCTTGCAGGGCAGGGAGTATCCATTGTGTCCGATGTTGCAGGAACAACTACCGACACAGTGTGGAAGAACATAGAACTGCCAGGCATTGGCGCTGCTGTCATTGCTGACACTGCGGGCTTTGACGATGAAGGCACCCTTGGCGCAATGCGTGTTGACGCCGCCCGCAAGGCCCTGGCACGTGTTGACTTGGCAATAATTCTCCTTGACGACCCTGATAGCGGCCTCGAGGCCGAAGAAGAATGGCATGCCGCTGTCACTGCGCAGCAGCTGCCAGTGATTCTGCTCTGTGGCAAATGCGACAGGCAGGGCAGTGAGGCACGTCTTGAGAAGTGGCGCGGGATATTCGGCCATGGTGTCATCCCATTCTCGGCAGTTACAGGCCAAGGACGTGAGGAACTGCTTTCGCAGATGGCGCTGTGCTACAGCCATGACGATAACCTTGACGACATTACATATACCCTGGTAAAGCCAGGCGACGTTGTCGTGCTGGTTATGCCGCAGGACAGCTCGGCGCCTAAAGGGCGCCTTATTCAGCCGCAGGTACAGACGCTGCGTAACCTCCTCGACAAGCATTGCTTGCCATTCTGCTGTGCCCTTGAGGAACTGCCAAGGCTGCTTGCCTCGCTTGCTTCTGCCCCGCAGCTGATAATAACCGACTCGCAGGTATTTGATAAGGTGGAGCGGCTGACACCGCCTGGGACCCGCCTTACGTCGTTCTCGGTGCTTATGGCACGCCATAAGGGCGATATCGGTACTTTTCTTGCAGGAGCAGCGGCGCTTCGCTCAATGCCGTCCAATGGCAAGGTGCTAATAGCCGAGGCCTGCAGCCACATACCGCAGAACGAGGACATAGGACGTGTAAGGCTTCCGCGCTTGCTGCGCAATAGGCTTGGCGAGAATCTTGGAATAGATATTGTCTCGGGAAATGACTTCCCTGCTGATATCAGTGGATATGACCTTGTAATCCATTGCGGGGCCTGCATGTTCAATCGCCGCACAGTGATGTCGCGTGTGCGCCAGGCAAAGGCGCAGGGCGTGCCCATTACAAACTATGGCATTGCAATAGCCGCCCTTAATGGAATATTGGAGAGAATTACTGTCTGACTTTACAGCGTTATTACTATGAAACAATACATTGAAATAGAGAACCACGATGTTCTCCAGCCTTTGCTCTATCCAGGAGCCGTACTTGAGCATTATGCCTTCCAGAATATCGATTTCGGGAACAATGCCGTGCAGTGCCGTTTTAAGGACTGCATATTCTTCGGCTGCTCTATGCCCGACGCTATGCGGGCCGGGCTCGCCTCCGACTGCAGTGTGCTCCCGAAGCTTCCTTCGCCGTTCAATCCTTTCCCGGCACATCTCTATTCTCCTGCAGAGCTTTATGCGGGATATGACTTCCGCAATCCCTCTACCTTTGAGCAGTGCTATGACACCCGCATATACAGCCATTACATCTCTCATGGCAAGCAGGCAACCGACATTGCCGAGACTCTTGCCCGCTCGCTGCACGACCATTCAGTGAGCGACGCGCTGCACGACATGCTTGCCCTGTATGATGAGCGTAGTGTAGTGGCTGTTATGGGCGGACATTCGCTGCTGCGCACCGATGACACCTACCGCAAGGTGGTGCTCATTGGAAAGCACCTTGCCGAGCAGGACTGCCTGCTGGTGACCGGCGGCGGTCCAGGCGCCATGGAGGCCGCTCACCTTGGCGCATGGCTTGCAGGACGTCATGACACGGCAGTGGACAGTGCCATTGCCATGCTGTCGCATGCCCCTTCGTTCAAGGACAAGGAGTGGCTCTCATCGGCCTTCCTGCTTATGGAGAACATGCCCCGAGTGAGCGATTGCTGCAGCATTGGCATACCGACATGGTTCTATGGGCATGAGCCGGCAACACCGTTCGCCACACACATAGCAAAGTACTTTGACAACAGCATACGCGAGGATGGCCTGCTGGCCATAGCAAAGGGCGGGGTCATATATTCCCCAGGCAGTGCAGGCACCTTGCAGGAGATATTCCAGGACGCAGCGCAGAACCATTACCTTACTTGCGGGTATGCCAGCCCAATGGTTTTCCTAGGCGTTGGATACTGGACTGCGCAGTTCCCCGTTTACCCGCTGCTGCAGAGTATGCATGAAAAGGGCTGCTACAGGAACCTGCTGCTCTCGCTTACCGATGAGCCGGCCGAGGCCGTCAGCAAGATAATGGCCTTTAAAAATTCCAGGACATAAATCTAAACAGTTCCTTAGATGAAGTGAACTCGCATAATTTCTGTATCTTTGCTGACGAGATGGATAAGTTTATACCACATACGATTGATTGCGAGGAACCTTTTGAGGGCAGGATGCTTGGCGAAGTTAAGGCGGGGTTCCCCTCGCCGGCCGAGGACATGCGCGAGAGGCTGGACCTCGTGAGGCTGCTTGTCAGGAACAGGGCGGCCACTTTCTTTTTCCGTGTTTGCGGAGTGTCGATGGTTGACGCTGATATGGACGAGGGCGATATAATTATAGTCGACAGGTCTATCGAACCCTACAATAACTGCAAGGCGGTGTGCTTCATTGATGGCGAATATACCGTTAAGCGTGTCGAGATTGGCAAGGAGTGTGTGCGCCTAATGCCGGCTAACGAGAATAATACTGCATACAGGCCTATTGAGGTGACCGCGGAGAATAATTTCCTGGTATGGGGTGTGGTTACCTATGTAATAAAGAAGATGTAGCGATGTTTGCCCTTGCTGACTGCAATAATTTCTTCGCTTCTTGCGAGCGGGTGTTCCGTCCCGACTTGCAGGGCAGGCCCGTGATTGTGCTGTCGAGCAATGACGGGTGCGTTATTGCGCGCAGCAACGAGGCCAAGGCGCTGGGCATAAGGATGGGCGACCCGTTCTTCAAGATTAGGGAATTCGTGAAGAAGTACAGCATTGCAGTGTTCTCGGGGAACATGGCGCTCTATGGCGACATGTCGCAAAGGGTGCGCTGGGTACTTGAGGAGTTCGCCCCAAGCATTGAGGTGTATTCGATTGATGAGGCATTCCTTGACCTGCGGGGCGTTACGGGTGTCGACTTTGACGAGTATGCAAAGAGAATTTCGGCACAGTGCTGGAGATTTACTTCAATACCGGTGTCGGTAGGCATTGCTCCCACAAAGACTCTGGCAAAGATTGCCTCAAAGCTGTGCAAGCAGTACCCGAGACTTAACGGCGGCTGCTATATGCACCGGCAGCAGGATATCGAGAAGGTGCTGCGCAAGTTCCCGATAGAGGATGTGTGGGGCATTGGCCGCCGCTCGGTCCCAAGGCTCAAGGCAAGAGGGATTGGCACTGCATATGAATTCACGCAATTGCCCGAAGGGGCAGTGCAGGCGATGTTCGGCATTACAGGCGTAAGGACCTGGAAGGAACTGCAAGGCATTCCTTGCATTGGGTTTGAGGACGGGTTTGAGGCGAGGCAGTCGGTATGCGTGTCGCGCAGTTTCTCAACAGAGATATATGATGTAAAGGAACTGCAGGAGCAGGTTGCGAATTTTGCTTCGTCAGTAGCCCTTAAGCTCCGCAAGCAGCGTAGCGTGACATCGGAATTGGTTGTCTTTGCCTACACAAACCGTTTCAAGGAGAACCTGCCGCAGGCGCAAGCGAGCGCATTGCTCCCCTTTGCCACGCCCACTGCCGATGAACGCACTATTATCGCTAATGCAACAGCTGCTGCCAAGACGCTGTTCAAGGATGGGTATGGCTACAAGAAGGCCGGCGTTATTGCAACAAGGATTGCCGACGGGGATAGTGTAATGCACTCGCTGTTCGAGGATACAGAGGCTGTTGAGCGGGAACGCAAGATAACCTCGGCATTAGATGCCATTAACTCGGCCTTTGGGGCGGGTACGGTGAGGCTGGCGGTCCAGGGCAGCGGAAAGATAAAGACATCGAGCGAGAACCAGTCGCCGCACTATACAACGCTCTGGAGCGACATCCCTGCCGTAACGGTCAAATAGCTGCTTGCTTACTCGCAACTTTCTCTGTACTCCGCTTTCAGCCTTTTCTTATTTCCCTTAGCAGTCTCTTGCGGTTTTTCTCGATGTATATGCTGCACCTTATGAACACGACGAATGCAGCAACGAAGAGCATTGTGGCTATTATGCTCCTGTATACAAGTCCCATGCTGCCTGCCATTGCTACAATGGAGGCAATCTGAAGTGTTATTAGCGTGTTTGCTTTCATAGTGCCTTTCCTGTCTTGAAATTCCAGTGTATAAGCCTGTTGCCGTCGCCAGTATCACAGCCTGCAGTGAGTATTGCACGGTCGATGAGCTTCCCGCGGCAGCGCAGTGTTACGCTCCCAATCTCGTTCTCGTCCCCCGATACATATCCGCAGCTGTACATTATCTGGCAACCGTTGCGTGCTGCGGCTTTCCTTCTCTCTTCAAGGAACAGGCTCACATACTCCTTCTCCAGGTACTCTTTCTTTATTGAGTACACTTCACAAATGTTGCTCCCGCTCCTCTTCTCTTCTCCCCGGACGTGGCGTATATGCCTTACCCACCCGAGCAATCTCTCGCATGCCTCTTCAAGCATGCCTGTGATGTTTTCCAATGTCCTGCTTTTCATAGAATTTGCTTATTTCTTTCTATATTGCTGATTAATCCCCTGTTTTTCCCCTAATTTGTTTGCCTGCAGCCTAAAATTATTGCTGTTTTTCTTTTCTTTTGCCAGAAATTGCTATATTTGCGGCGTGTTGCATGTAAATGCGGTATAGTCATTTGCTGCTGCAAATATAAGATGTTTTCCTCAAATGGAGATGCTGTAATAGCCAAAAACGGCTATTTTGGAATGTGTCTAAATAGGGAGACGGTTTCCCGTACCTCTTGAATGGGTACAATGAGAATAGTGTTGCTGGATTCCAGATGGAACTGCTGCTTAGGCTTTAACTAAAACTTATATATTTATGGATAATAGTATCAAGACAAGAGTGATTGAGGTTCTCAAGTATAAAGGACTTAATGTAAACAGGGCAAGCAAGATACTTGGCATACCGCAGCGTACGCTTAACCGTCAGGTGAACGAAGGCGGCAACATAAGCATGGACCTGGTCTATGCCATTCTGAACACCTTTACCGAAATCTCTCCGGCCTGGCTCGTTACCGGCGATGGAAACATGTTTGCAGGGGATAACGGGCCCGCAGTTGTGGGCGTGCCTTTCTACCAGGACTTGCCGGTTAGTGCCGGTCACCGTGACACATTTGACCCTGCGCAGGAGACTCCTTCGTCCTATATATCAGTCCCGCTGAATGGCGCCGATTTCTATTTCCCCGTGTCGGGCAACTCAATGGAGCCAGAGATTAATGACGGCGACATTGTGGGCGTGAAGAGGGTAGAGCGTAGCGAAGGCATTGAGCATGGAGTCGTGTATATGGTTGTGACAAACGAGAACCGCATGATTAAGCGCTGCTATCACGACAACAACGACCCCGACCTCATCTGGTGCGTGTCGCCTAACTACCCCTCGTTCCCCATCCACAAGAACGATGTCTGTGCGCTGTTCCGCGTGGTAAACAGGATAGAGACATTATAGTAACTATGATACTGTAAATAATATAGATGTGAGTATGAAAACGAATAGGTTCTTTATGTTGTTTGCGGTTGCTTTCATCTTCTTGATGGCGTTCAGTCTTGAGGTCTCTGCACAAAGTAAAAATGAGAAAGTCCAGTATATTGTCAATACGATAAAGGATGAGCTTGGCGTTGCAGACGGCTTGAATGTACGTTCTGTCATTGTTGCAGGCAATACCGTTGTTGTTGATGTTGTCTCAACAGATGTGCCTGCTGAACTTTTCTGCGACATTGTGCACGCAGTCAAGAGTTATGTGAATGCAAATGATGTACAGCTCCGTCCTAAAGGCAAGGAGTTTGTTGACGCGTTCAATGCAGCGGGCTGCAAGGACATTTTGCTTAAGGCTTATGATGCAGGCAGCAGCAAGAGCGGCAATGTGAACCTTACAGCAAGGCAGTTTGCCGCCTTCTCGTGTATGGATGAAATAGACGACGATTCTCAATTGATGATAGACATTATGTCTTATCTTCCAGTTGAGACATTTGTCAAGATTATGGCTGCTGGAGTTAAAGAGGAAGAGGGAACTGTTGTTCTTGAAAATAAAGTGATTTTTTTTATTATGAATATGCCGCCCGATGAACTTGACGAGATTTGGCAGGTAGAGGAGGAGTATCCAGGCGCAATGAAGGAGATGATGAGCAGGCAGGTGGCAGAAAATCAGGACCCGTCCGTTGGCATGCTTATTGAAATAGCCAAGAAACATGGATGTAAATTCGGTTTCAAATTTGCCTCACCTGGCCATAAGGCCTTAGAAGTCATTCTGGAATAGCCTGCAGCCAATGTGGCGTGAAAAAGATAATTATTGGCAAAATAATGAAAATGCCTGTATGGTTTTTTTACACTAATATTGCACTTGCTTTCACAGGGATGCTTGCACCCCTGAATGATAAGTGATTTATGGTGTTTGTTTGATGGTTGTGCCGGAACGTGTTTCCGGCACAACTTTTTTGGCATGTGGCCTTGAATTCCTATGCACTCGCATGCGGCCGTTTAGAGATTCCTCGTCGCTTTGCTCGCTTGGAACCGCAGGTAGCCGCCCATAGGGGCCAAAGGCAATGACAGATACGCACCCTCATGTCATGGTGCTCTTTTGCAGTACTGACAGGCCACGCAGGTGCTCCTCTTTGTCAGTCCTCTTCTTTTCATCTCATTCAATGCCCCTGAGCGTCTGCTGCAGCAGGGCGCTAATCTCTTCCCCTCCATTCTCCCGTTCCTTGCTGAGCTTTACAAGGAAATCGGCCGTAGTCTTCAGCGCCTGGTTAATTGTTCCTGGGTCCTCACAGTTTTCAGTGAGACGCTCCAGTCTCTGTATGAGCCTGTGGAACAGCGCCAGCGTCTCGTTGTGCACGTCATCAATGGTTACGTCATTCTTTCTTTTCTTTGTCATGGCAGTTTTTACCGGCTAATATAGCCATGCTTTCGTCTGTTAAGGTTGCTGTGATGACAAATTATTCTCTTTTAGCCACTTGTGTCATTACAGCAACCTCGTTCCTTGCCTGCGGCATTTCTTTTGCAGCAAAAAAACATGAGTCTACCAATGTTACTTACAGGCCTTAACGGCGCGTTAGGCCTCTATTCCACAGTCAAGGGAATCTATGATTCCGCAGCAGGGTCCTCAAGGCAGGACAAGTTGAGAAAGCAGGCGCTTGCCGATGAGGATGCCTGGTACAGGAGGAACTATTATGGCAGCTACCTTGGGAGCTCGGCAGCGCGTGCGGCCATCAAGAGGGTCGAGGACAGCCTGCGCAGGACTAACAGCCAGGAACGTGCCTATGGCATGGTGAATGGTTCAACGCCCGAGCATGCAATTGCGCGCAGCGAGAAAGGATTGCGCGCAATGGAGAACGTGATGTCTGGCATTGCCGCCAATGAGGACGAGCGCAAGACGCGTGTCGACGCTGCGCATAGGCAGAACAGGCAGGCGCTCCTTGCAAGCGAAATCAGCAGTTCCAGGGAGAGTGCATCAAGGGGGCAGAATCTCCTTGGCACTGGCTATACCCTGCTGCAGAACGCGCTCCGCGGCGTAGAGTGGGGAAGGGAGAGGCATGACGACGAAAACGATGAAACCGGCAATGTATAGCAGAGATGGAGCAGTTCATAGACTATAGCGGCCTGGAAGAGCGTCTTGGCAAGGCCTGGAGCAATGAGGCCCGCAGGCTTGCCGAGAGCAGGAGACAGCGCAATCTTGCCAGTATGGCAACTTTCATGTCGGACATTCTCGCAAGCAAGGAGAGTAATGGCATGCCGCTGCCGCTAGGCTCAAGGCTGCCGGTTGACTATTCGGGAAGGATTGCAAGGACTCTCCTTCTTGGTAACAAGAGAGAAGCAAAGTAATAATAGAAAAAACTATCTTAAATGAATTCAGTTAATCAGACAGGCAATGCTGCATTCGGAAATGCAGCCCTAATGTATGGCCTTGAGCAGGACGAGAAGAAAAAGAAGAAGGAAGACCAGCAGGCAAGGGTGCCCGGCCCGTTGCAGCAGTCAGGCGTGCAGCAAGAACCGGGTTCCCCTTCGGCAACTCCCGTTTCAGAGAACAGTAGAGCCATACCGCCAGTTCCGGCAGGCGCAGCCGATGGCGCTCCTGTAGACTATGCTGCGGCCAGTGCCGATGTGGCCAGGATGAAGTCGCGTCTTGGAGGGACTGCCTACCAGCGTCCTAAAAGCCAGGCGGGCAGCCGGTTCTACGACACCGTAAAGGATATTATGGTGCCAGAAAACACTCCCGAACGGCGCATGAGGATATATGCGGCCTCCGACGCGGCCCTTGAGGACGCCGTTGGCGGTTCTTTCGGCGACGATATGAAGGAGCGCTTCAATACAAGGCGCCAGGAGTCGAGAAAGAAGAGCGAGGAGGCCTACCGCAACAGCATGTCCGTTGTGGGAGCAAACCCCGAATATGGCATGTTCGGGGCAATGGAGGAGGATGACGCGATAAAGGACGCCGACTTGACAGTCGCTGAGAGCGACTTTACCGAGCTGGCCCGCCGCGTGGCCCCTCTTGCAAGGCATGGAGGTTTCAGCATGGAGGAATATATGACCCAGCAGGCGATTCCAAGGATGTATGAGACGCTCTTTGACGAAGCGCTCGAAGAAGAGAAACCCAAGAGCAGTGCCGAGTATATCTTGAGGTCTTCGCTCAACAATTCAGTTGTGGGGAAGGTAGGGCAGCTTTATCGGGATTTAGGAACAGGAAACCACAATCATACCACGCTGCACAATGAGGGCCTGTCGCGTTACGGTGCCTCACGTATGGAGAACTTTGCCTCGGGCGTTGGCTCGCTTCTGGTAGATGCTCCTGTCTTCTCGTCCTTGGGCAGGGCGGCAGGCAAGGCTGCGGGCGGTATTGTCAAAGGACTCACCAATAACCTGACGTCAAAGATTCTTTCGGCAAAGATGGGAGAGGGAATGACGCGTGCAACGGCTGCCAAGGTTGCCGAAAGGATAATATCCAACCGCATAGGCGTCAAGATACTGCAAAGCTCGACAGCGCAGGGTCTTACCCTGGGCGGGTACGACGCTATTAACAGCGCGCTCGACGATATGCTGCAGAAGGACAGGATTGACTTCGGCAAGGGTGCGGCGGCATATGGCAAGGGATTGCTGACAGGCGCGACGCTGGGTGTTGTAGGCACTCCGTTGCGGGAGGCCTCAAAAGGCCTCACCGGGGCAAAGAAGATGCTTGCGTCAACAGGTGTGCTGAGCGCCGAGTCGGCAGTGTTCACGGCAAGTTCCGAGATAGAGAAACTCAGGCACGGCATTGATATTGAACCGCTGGATATCCTCAACGATTTTGGCGAGAGCGCGGCAACGCTTCTTGTGATGAGGATGACCCACTGGCGCCCTAAGGGTGCAGGCATGAAACTCGGCGCCGACGGAAAGCTCAAGAGCGAGTTTGCCCTTTCCAATTCGGAAAAGGCCGAGCTGCGCGAGCTCAATGTCAACCCCGAGCAGTTCACACGTGCAATCGAGAGCGAGCTCAGGCTCCCCTCCTTCGGCGGCGAGAGGGCACGATACATCAAGGAGGCCTATGTCTCTCTTGTAACGAACGATAAACTCTCGGCCGCGGCAAAGGCCAAGCTCCTGTTCCTGGTGGAGAACAAGGTTACATCGACACCGCCAGTGCCGTTCGATTTCTCGGCCAGCAAAAGAGAGGACGGAAAATGGGAGATTGGAATGTATGACGAGGCGGGCAGGGCGGTGTCGCGCAGGGTGTTCGACCATGCAGGCAATGCCAAGAGCTATATGATGGTCAATGCGGCCTTGCTGCGCCGCAACAGGATTGCCGCCTTCGAGACTGAGCTCACCGCTGGCATGCGCTCGGTAAGCTTCCTGCGCCAGGCGGGCATATATGCAAGGAAGAGCGGCAGGCCCATAGAGGAGATCTCCGATGTCATATACCGCAAGTGCATGGGCAAGGAGATGAGCCGCGAGGAGCAGAAGATGATTGATGACATACTGGAGCGCTCTTCCTACGACGAGGCAGGTATGGTGCAGATGCTTTATAACGTGCGCCGCAAGATTGAGAAGAAGCTTGGGCTTGAGAAAGGGACAATGTTCATAGACATCCATGAGTCATTCTTCATGCTTTCCGAGGCAAAGAACAGGGCGCTAGATGAGTATGAGGCTGTGCTGCGCGACGAGGTCGACCGCCTTGAGGGCGGCACCGAAAGGCTCCGTTCGGTGCGCCTCCTTAAGCAAGGCCTGGGCAGCGAATACTTCGGCATGACAAACAGCGAGGTGATTGAGCGCGAGATTCAGGACCATTACGACTGGGTGGCCATACGTGATGCCGACCGCATAGGCCTCAAGCAGCAAAGCACCCCTCCTGCTCCGCCACGCCTCATCTACATCCCGCCTACCGATGAGGGAGGCTATGTGTGGAGCTATAGCGCCAAGAATACCAAGGCCGATATTGCGCGTTACGCAAAGCGCGCCCAGGAGATTGCCGACAGGTTCGGTGTAAGGCTCAACCTCATCTTCGACGAGCGCGAGATTGAACGCCCTAGCCCCGAGGATACCGACGCAGTCCTTGACTACAACCACAGGGTGGTTGCCGATGGGTGGGTCCACAAGGGGAACGTGTTCATTAACCTGCCTAATGCCAAGAATGTAGAGGCAGTGGAGAGGACAGTGCTGCACGAGACTGTTGCGCACAAGGGACTGCTGGGCGTCTTTGGGGAATATCTCTATGAGTTTCTTGAGGATGTCTACCGCAAGGCGTCGCCCGAGGTCCTTCGCGGCATAAACAAGATTAAGGGCAGGTACAAGTTCGCCGACAACTACACTGTAATTGAGGAGTATCTTGCCTATCTTGCCGAGAGTGTAAACACGTCACTTGCCGAGCGCAAGGTCTACCACAAGGTTATGGACTACATCAGGCACCTGCTTGTTAAGATGAATATCTACACCGGAAGCAACCGTCAGGTGAGCGAGGCGGAGCTCCTGCGCATTATGAAGCGCCATGCCGAGTATATGCAGAAGGGCACACCTCCCAGCGAGTACATGCGTGACGTGTTCGCCCGTTTCAAGTCGGCACACCATCCGGCCGAGGCCTACCATAACCGTGCAGGCTACGAGCAGAGGATACGCGACAAGGTGTCGCGCGGCAAGCTGCTCTCTTCGGTCCCTAGGCCGTTAAGAGGCTATAAGGAGCTCATGTACTACGATTTCCTGACACCAGAGCAGCAGAAAGCGTTCCGTGAGCGCTTCGGGTATACCGAGGAGGATATGCAGCGTTACACTCAAAAAGATAATTACATGCTGGATGAGGAACCAGCGGAAGAGTACCGCCCCGCTGAAGGCCCGGACGAGTGGAGCGGTGCGGTTCCGGGCGGCACGTCATCTGCAGGCCTGTTTGGGGAAGGCCCCGCTGAAGGCTCAGGCGAGTGGGGCAACGGGGCCCATGCCGTGTATCCTTCGTGGAAAAATGCCAACGAGGCAGGAATCACTCCCGATGTTGCCCGCCGCGCCAGTGAGTATTTTGGTGACGCCGCCCGCAACAGGCTCTCTGCAGGAATGATGAGAGGCGCGACATCGCGTTACCAGATGCCCGAGGACCTCTACAGGGTGTACGGCGACAAGGAGAGACTGCAGGCCGAGAACGAGGCGCTCAAGCGTAATCCCGACGCTGTCCCAGTGCTCCGGGACCCTTTCTACAGGTCGCTCAAGGCCAACTCGCCAGTCTACTCTTTCGCGTATGAGCACCTGCGTGAGCTGCCTCTTGAGAAGTGGGACACGCATGACTACGGGCTCTGGGACACGCTGGTCGGCATGGCCGAGAAAGGCGCTGTACGCTTCGTGCTCAAGGATATTGTCACCGACAAGAAGTTCCTTGACGATTACCCGGAACTGGCAATGGTGCCGGTGAAGATATCAAAGGACTTGCAGGCCCCGGTTATGTATGACAAGGAGAACAACAGGATATTGCTCGACAGCAGGGTATATCTCTATCCGCAGTCCAGGTACTACATTGACGCGGCCCTGCAGGGGGTCGCCCGCAACTTCGAGGAGCGCCGCGCCTCGGCAGCCCGTCAGGTCGACGAGTTCAACACACGCTTCAAGGACAGTTACGAGAACGGCGTGGCCTTTGCAAGGAAGATTACTGCAATGCGGGAGCATATTCCTGGGTTCGATTCCGGCGGTGATATTGCCATGCTCTTCAAGAATGAGTACGGGTTCATGCCCGACGAGTTCCTGAGGCGTTTCCCCGAGATGGACGACTACCTTCTCTACCGCGTGACACGCAGCATGAACGGCATGCTCGGCAAGGACATGCCGCCCCAGGCCCGCGAGAGCAGCGAGGCTGCCATTAGCAAGAAGATTGGGAAGCACCGCAAGTTCTTCTGGGGGCCTGTAGAGATTATAATGGATGCAGCCGGCGGCGGAAAGGGACCGTTGCGTGTTGCCGGCGAGGGCGACCGCGAGAATAACGGCCTGCCCGAGAGCGGTCTCGACATGTCGGAGAACGCTGCAATGTTCCTGAAGTACTCTCCCGAGATAATGAGGTACTATGGAATCCCCGACCCCGCTAAGAAGGTGGACCCCACAGGCTGGCCTGAGTACAGGCGTATACTGGAGGAGAGGAAACGCAAGAGAAAGGAACAGGAAGAGAGGGAGAAGGAGCTTGAACGTGAGAAGCGCTGGCTCGAACTGAACTAAGAAACGGTTTCTAGGAAAAGCAAGGCAAATGAGAACAAACAAGTTTTTAGACAAGAGGGTGAAGGCGTCTTCTGGCGCCGGCATGCAGCGCCCGCGCAGCACCGGAGGCAGTGCTGCCGGGTTCCTGCAGGAGTGCGCTGCGTGCTGGAACGCTCTTGACGAGGCAAGGCGCAAGCTGCGCCGCAGCCTCATGTACAGCTACGGCGACCAGTGGGGCGACTATGTTACCGACCCCGACACCTTTGGGCAGATAACCGAGGGCGAGCTCATAAAGAAGAACGGCAAGGTGCCGCTCAAGAATAACATGATTGCGCCCATCCTGAGCAACGTAGACGGGCAGCTGCGTCAGAACCTCATGCGCCCGGTGTGCGTTGCACGCGACCAGGCCGAGAGCAAGGTGGGGGAGATGATGTCCGTCGCCATTGAGTATGTGCACGATATCAATGAGATGGAGGAACTCGATGCCGACAGCATGCGCATGCTGCTCAACGGCGGCATGACTGCACAGAGGATTGAGTATGGCGTCAACCCTTCCAAGGAGCGGCGCGACGTGTGGGTACATTCCGTCAACCCTTCGCGCCTATTCTTCAACACCAGCCTTGAGGATGTGCGCATGTGGGACCTTACCTGCATTGGCGAGCTCTTCGACCTCCCGCTCGACGAGGTTCTTGCGCACTTTGGCACCACGCCGCAGCGCAAGCAGCGTATCAGGGAAATCTACGGCGATGTGGCGCAGCCGCTTTTTGCCAGCGGCCGCGCCATGCAGGGCGACGAGTCGAGGGACCTCTCGTTCTACTCGGCCTCGCGCCTTGGCCTGTGCCGTGTTATCTTGGGGTGGAAACTGGAATCGCGCGACTCCTACCGCTGGAGCGACAGCAGCAGCGGCACGTGGGGCTACCTGCCGTTCAACGCCGGCAGCAAGGCAAGGCTCGACGCCGAGAACCGCCGCCGC
Source organism: Bacteroidaceae bacterium (assembly GCA_045592125.1). Classification (GTDB taxonomy): domain Bacteria; phylum Bacteroidota; class Bacteroidia; order Bacteroidales; family Bacteroidaceae; genus HGM04593. Next base: position 29,559 of record JAZNUE010000006.1, read on the forward strand.
ATTAGCGAAGGTGCCCGCAAGGGCCTTGCCCAGGACGAGCTGCTGCTTGTTGACTATGAGTTCGCGACAGAGCGCTACTGGTACTACCGCTACATGACTCCCTATGGCGACGTGCTGCAGGAAGGGGAAAGCCCCTATTGGCATGGCGAGCACAACTACGTGCTGCATCTCTTTCCGCTAATCCAGGGGCGTCTCGGGAACTTCGTGGAGCAGTTCATTGACCAGCAGCGTGCCATCAACCGCACCGCCACGCTCATCGACTTCATACGCAGCACCTCGTCAAAAGGCGTGCTCGTTGTCGATGATGACGCCTTTGAGAGCATGTCGCGCGAGGAGGTTATTGACGAGTATGTGCGCTACAACGGAGTGCTCTTTGTCAAGCTCAAGCCAGGGCAGAGCATTGACGGGGTAGTGCGGCAGTACAACAGCAGCGCCGCCATTGCTGGCGACTTCGAGCTCCTGAACCTGCAGCTCAGGCTCATAAACGAGATATCGGGCGTAAACTCGGCCATGCAGGGACAGTCACCAAAGTCGGGTACTCCTGCCTCGCTCTATGCTCAGCAGATACAGAACTCTTCGCTCAACCTCAAGGGGCTGTTCGACGGTTTCAGGAACTTCCGCCGCCGTAGGGACTTCAAGATAATGAAGACAATACAGCAGTACTACACCGAGGCGCGATACATTGAGATTGCCGGAACACAGTACAGCGACGAGGCCAAGTGGTACAACCCCGACAAGGTCCGCGACAGCGAATTCGACCTTACCATTGCCGACGGGTACAACACCCCTGCCTACCAGCTGGTAGCTAACGATTTCCTCATGGACCTTTTCCGTGCTAATGCAATTGATGTAAAGACTATGCTCGAGAACAGTTCCTATCCCTTTGCAACGAAGATTCTTGAGGCAATAAAGCGGAACGGGCAGCAGGCAGCACAGGGCGCTCCAATGGAAGGCATTTCTCCCGAAATGCTTGCACAGGCAAGTGCTGCGACTGGCCAGCCGCTATCGCCCGAGGCAATAGCACAGGCGTTAGAGCAGCAAGGCAGTGCACCGCAACCAGCACTGCCTGGCAGCAGTGACACGCCAGCACCCCCGTCAGCCTACCTGTCATCCCAATAGAGCGCAGCGACGAGGAAGCTCTAGCCTGTGTGCTTGTCTCTTTCCTCTGTTCGCTATCTATTTCGCAGCAACAGTCTTCTGTATTATTTGTTTTTTTTGTATCTTCGCGTTAGTTTTACAAGATATTCACTATGACCCCGCAGGAACGTATACTTGAGCTGCGCCGCCAGCTTCACGAGCATAATCACCGTTACTATGTGCTCAGCGCACCAGTGATAAGCGACTACGAGTTCGACATGCTGCTCAAGGAACTGCAGCAACTCGAGGCAGCGCACCCCGAGATGTACGACCCCACCTCTCCCACATTGCGTGTGGGCAGCGACATAACAAAGGAGTTCAGGCAGGTACAGCACAAGTACCCCATGCTCTCGCTTGGCAACACCTATTCAAAGAGCGAGGTTGCCGAGTTCTATGAGCGTGTGCGCAAGGGACTGAACGAGGAGTTTGAAATATGCTGCGAGCTCAAGTTCGACGGCACGTCAATCTCCCTCACATATGAGAACGGCAGGCTCGTGCGCGCCGTAACGCGCGGTGACGGCGAGAAGGGCGATGACGTTACGGCCAACGTGCGCACAATACGCACCGTGCCGCTCATCCTCTCGGGCAGCGGATATCCAGCCGAGTTTGAAATCCGTGGCGAGGTGCTCATGCCTTGGGCGGTGTTCGGCCAGCTCAACGAGGAGCGCGAGCGCGCAGGCGAGCCGCTTTTTGCTAATCCGCGGAATGCCGCGTCGGGCACTCTCAAGCTGCAGGACTCATCAGCTGTCGCCAAGCGCAGGCTCGACGCCTACCTCTACTTCATGCTAGGCGAGCAGCTGCCGGCCGAAGGACATTTCGAGAATCTTCAGGCAGCAGCCTCATGGGGGTTCAAGGTGTCGGACCTTACATGCAAGTGCCGTACACTTGAGGAGGTATTCGCTTTCATCGACCGCATGGACGTAGAGCGCAAGAACCTTCCCTTTGCCACCGACGGCATAGTGCTAAAGGTGAACTCCCTGCGCCAGCAGAAGAACCTTGGTTACACGGCCAAGTCGCCCCGTTGGGCTATCGCATACAAGTTCCAGGCCGAGCGTGCCCTCACGCGTCTCAATGAGGTCACATACCAGGTGGGCCGCACAGGCGTAGTCACTCCCGTTGCCAACCTCGACCCCGTGCTGCTCTCGGGTACCGTCGTCAAGCGTGCTTCTTTGCACAATGCCGATATAATAGAAAGGCTGGACCTTCACATAGGCGACATGGTCTATGTTGAGAAGGGCGGCGAAATCATCCCCAAGATAACAGGCGTTGATGTCGATTCCCGTTTCATGCTCGGGGAGAAGGTACGTTTCATTGAGAAGTGTCCCGAGTGCGGCACTCCGCTCGTGCGTGTCGACGGCGAGGCAGGCAGCTATTGTCCCAACGACACCTCGTGCCCGCCGCAGATTAAGGGCAAGATTGAGCACTTTGTCTCGCGCGAGGCAATGAACATTGACTCCATGGGCCCCGAGACAATAGAGCTTCTTTTCAACTATGGGCTTGTCAAGAATATTGCCGATATATACACTCTCTGCGCCGAGGACCTCATGTTCCTGCCGCGTATGGGGGCCAAGTCGGCCGAGAATATCGTGGCGGCAGTCCAGGCGTCATGTTCCGTTCCTTTCGAAAGGGTACTGTTCGCTCTTGGAATACGCTTTGTCGGCGCCACTGTGGCCAAGCGCCTTGCGCGTGCCTTCGGGAATATTGACGCGCTCATGTCGGCAACCATGGAGCAGCTCACGGCCGTAGATGAAATAGGCGAGCGCATTGCAGCGAGTGTTGTCGCATATTTCGCCAATGAGTCGAACCGTGGACTTGTGGCAAGGCTCAAGGAGGCCGGGCTCAGGTTCGAACTCGAGGAAGAGACGCTTCAGGCACGTACCGAGCTCCTGAAAGGGCAGAGTATTGTCATCAGCGGTGTCTTCACGCACCATTCGCGCGACGAGTATAAGGAGATGATAGAGAACAACGGCGGCAAGAACGTGGGCAGCGTGAGCAAGTCAACCTCATTTATACTAGCCGGCGACAACATGGGCCCTTCCAAGCTCGAGAAGGCCAACAGGCTAGGCGTGCGGCTTGTGAGCGAGGAAGAGTTCCTTGCAATGCTTTCGGGCATGTAGCCGTTTCCCCGACGGAATGATGGGCCACGCTCCTCGGTGTGTATGGGTCCCTTTGGTATTACGCAGCCTTATTTCCTTTTCGTCTTGTCATTCGTCTTGTCATTCGTCTCATCATTTTTTAGTATATTTTATAAAAAAGATATACTGTAATAGCGGAAAAAGCTGTAATTTTGCACTCCGGAATAAAAACACGATTTTATGATGCGAAAAAGACTTACAGGTATGGGCGTTGCGCTTGTTACGCCATTTACAAGAACCGGTGAAGTGGACTATCCTACGTTGGAAAGGCTCGTGCAGATGCACATTGATTGCGGCACCTCTTTCCTCTGCGTCCAGGGCACCACGGCCGAGACTCCTACGTTGACAATTGAGGAAAAACGAGAGATACGAAAGCGCATCATAAAGCAGGTCGGCGGCCGCATGCCAATAATGCTCGGCATTGGCGGCAACTGCACCCGTGCTGTAGTAGAAGAGCTCCGCAACGAGGACCTCACAGGCGTCGACGCAATCCTATCGGTAGCGCCGTACTACAACAAGCCCACCCAGGAGGGAATATACCAGCACTATAAGGCAATTTCCCAGGCAACCGACCTTCCAATATACATGTACAACGTGCCAGGCCGCACAGGAGTGAACATCCTTCCCTCAACCGTTGTGCGCGTTGCGAACGAATGTCCAAACATCGTTGGCTACAAGGCCGCTTCGGGCAACCTTGCGCAGGTTAAGGAGCTTATAGCAAAGAAACCTGCCCACTTCGATGTTTTCTCGGGCGACGACGGTCTCACGGTCGACATTATGGAAGCGGGCGGTGTAGGCGTTATCTCGGTATTCGGCAATGCCTTTCCCAAGCAGATGACCAAGCTTGTCACCGCAATGCAGGAAGGCCGTGTAGGCGACGCACGCAACATACACGTGAGGCTGAACGAGCTCTTCCAGCTCATCTTTGTCGACGGTAACCCTAGTGGCATAAAGGCCCTCATGGAAATCCTTGGCATGCTGGAGAACAACCTGCGCCTGCCGCTAGTCCCCGCTTGCGACGACACATACAGCGACCTGCAGCAGGCAATAACATTCCTTTAGCCTATGGAACGGCTCAAGGCCCTGCTCGACAGCAAGGCGCGGCAATACAACCGCCCGGAGTTCATTGCCGATGACCCCATAAGCTTCCCCCATTCGTTCACGCGCAGGGAGGATGTGGAGATTGTAGCGCTCCTTGCCTCAATCATCGCATGGGGCAACCGCAAGATGATTCTGCGTTCGGGCAACCGCATGTTCCGCGAGATAATGCAGTCGCGCCCCTATGAGTATGTCATGAGCGGCGAGTGGGAGACGCTTGACGGCCGCATGAACATACACCGCACATTCTTTGCTGACGACTTCAAGTACATATGCCGCGGCCTCAGGAGCATATATGCAAGGCATGGTTCCATGGAACCGCTCTTTGCCGGCTGCTCCACATGGGACGGCATTGAGAACCTTCGCCGCGAGCTCTCCGCGGCCAACGGCGGTGCGGCCACACGCCACATAAGCAATCCCATCCCCTCAAAAGGCAAGCCTGCGAGCGCTTGCAAGCGCATGCACATGATGTTGCGCTGGCTCTGCCGCAAGGACGGTATCGTGGACCTTGGCATATGGGACAGCGTGCCGCAGTCGCAGCTCATGATACCCATTGACGTGCATGTGGCCCGCACAGCGCGCGCCCTTGGTCTGGTAACCCGCAAGCAGAACGACCGGCGCACGGTAGAAGAGCTCACGGCCCGCCTGCGTGAGCTCTCGCCCGAAGACCCTGTGCGTTACGACTTTGCCCTCTTTGGCGTGGGCGAGGCCGGCGAACAGTTCATCTGCAGTCTTCTTGAATGATTCATGATTAAATTTGCTTGCAGCATCGAGAATACGGTAGGGGCGGGGTCGGCCCGCCCGATAATATGTAACAATGATGTTTAAGGGGGTGCGTATCCCTTAGTATCCTTTAGTCCCCTTAGACTCCTTAATAGAAAATAAATATGGCAAAGATTACAAAAGAAGATGCGTTGAATTATCACGCAGGGAAACGCCCCGGCAAGATTGAGGTAGTTCCCACAAAACCATACTTTACACAGACCGACCTTTCATTGGCCTATTCTCCAGGCGTTGCCGAGCCCTGTCTCGAAATCCATAGCGACCCGCAGAATGCCTACAAGTATACCGACAAGGGCAACCTTGTGGCAGTAATCTCCAACGGTACGGCGGTGCTTGGCCTTGGCAACATAGGCGCCGTGGCAGGCAAGCCTGTGATGGAGGGCAAGGGCCTCCTTTTCAAGATATATGCCGGCATTGACGTGTTCGACATTGAAGTTGACGAGGAGAACCCCGAGAAGTTCATTGAGGCAGTTAAGGCAATAGCACCCACATTCGGCGGTATAAACCTTGAGGACATAAAGGCGCCCGAGTGCTTCGAGATTGAGCGCCGTCTCAAGGAAGAGCTCGATATCCCCGTAATGCACGACGACCAGCACGGCACGGCCATCATCTCGGCTGCCGGCCTTCTCAACGCTCTTGAGGTCAACGGCAAGGACATTGCCGATGTCAAGGTTGTTGTCAACGGTGCAGGTGCCGCGGCAATCTCATGTACCAAGCTCTACATTGCGCTTGGCGTGAGGAAGGAGAACGTGGTTATGCTTGACAGCCGTGGCGTAATAAGCACCGAACGCACTAACCTCACTCCCGAGAAACTTGAGTTCGCCACGTCGCGCACTGGCATACACACCCTTAAGGAGGCAATTGCAGGTGCCGATGTGTTCCTTGGCCTCTCCAAGGGCAACGTCCTCACAAAGGAGATGGTGCGCTCAATGGCCAAGGACCCCATAGTGTTCGCCCTTGCCAACCCCGAACCCGAGATTACCTACGAGGATGCCATGGAGAGCCGTCCCGACGTGCTCATGAGTACCGGCCGCAGCGACTATCCCAACCAGATAAACAACGTAATTGGCTTCCCTTATATCTTCCGCGGAGCGCTTGACGTTGCAGCCACGGCAATTAACGAGGAGATGAAGCTTGCTGCCGTGCATGCCATTGCCGACCTGGCCAAGCAGCCGGTCCCCGAGGTGGTGAACAAGGTGTACAAGGTGGGCAATCTCTCCTTTGGCCGCGACTACTTTATACCAAAGCCTGTTGACCCTCGCCTGCTCGTCGAGGTCTCTACGGCCGTTGCCAAGGCCGCCATTGCCAGCGGCGTGGCGCGCAAGGCAATAACGGACTGGGAAGACTATAAGGAGCACCTGCTCGAGTTCATGGGCCGCAGCTCAAAGCTCACACAGCAAATCTATGACATGGCGCGTACCGAGACCCAGCGCGTGGTTTTTGCCGAGGGCGCCCATCCGTCAATGATGAAGGCAGCCGTGCAGGCAAAGGAGGAGGGCATATGCCAGCCAGTGCTTTTGGGCAATGACGAAATCATTGCCAAGGTGGCGGCCGAGAATGGCCTCAATCTCGAGGGCATTGAGGTCGTTAACCTTCGCCACCCTAATGAGCGCGAGCGCCGCGAGCGCTATGCGACCATCCTTGCCGGCAAGCGCCAGCGCGAGGGCTATACCTTCGAGGAGGCCAACGACAAGATGTTCGAGCGCAACTACTTTGGCATGATGATGGTTGAGACAGGCGACGCCGACGCCTTTGTCACAGGCCTTTATACAAAGTACTCCAACACCATCAAGGTTGCAAAGGAAGTCATTGGCATGCAGGAGGGTTTCAGCACCTTCGCCACCATGCACATCCTCAACTCAAAGAAAGGCACATACTTTGTTGCCGACACCCTCATAAACCGTGCTCCCGAACTTGAGACGCTGATTGACATTGCCCGCCTGGCCGAGAAGTCGGTACGTTTCTTTAACCGCGAGCCGGTAATAGCAATGACATCATACTCCAACTTCGGCAGCGACCAGGGCGGCAGCGCCGAACGTGTACGCAAGGCCATCGCCTACCTGCACGAGAAATACCCCACATGGGATATCGACGGCGAGATACAGGTGAACGTGGCCATGAACAGCGAGGTGCGCGACAAGAAGTACCCCTTCAGCAAGCTTTATGGCAAAGAGGTGAACACACTGGTGTTCCCCAACCTCAACTCGGCCACATCGTCCTATAAGATGCTGCAGGCCCTGAGTCCCGACGTCGAAATCATAGGCCCCATCCAGATGGGCCTGAACAAGCCAATCCACTTCATCGACTTCGAGAGCTCAGTGCAGGAAATCCTTAACGTAACAGCCGTAGCCGCTATCGACGCAATGGTGAACAAGAGAAAGTAAAGGAATGGTCTGGATTTATCCAGATTGTATACCTTATTTTAATATCGCGAAGTGAACCCAGGTTTGCCCAGGGTTCACTTCGCTTGTTCTGGTCGGATTGCTCTTTCCACCGGCAGAGTACAGAGAACAGAGTACAGAGAACAGAGAACAGAGAACAAAAAACAAGCAATGTCATTCTATACTTGCATGAGATTTTTGTATATATGAGATATTGTCAATTAATATTTTTTGTTTAAATTTGCAACAGTGGACCAATAGGGCCCAAGACATAGAATTAAATGCATTAGCTTTACTATCTTACTGATGGGAGCATTTTGCTCCGGCGGGGTAAGTCCTGTCAAACTTGGCGGTTAAATCAAAGAAAGAATAGTAGCAAAGTTGATGTCTGCGCTGTAGCAGCGTGGACAACTTGCTTATCTTTCTTTCGGGTAACGCCAAGACCTCATCAGTGGATAATGCTAGGTTGTCCACTTTTTTTTATGTATAGTTAAACAGTATTGCAATTAATTGGTTCTTTGAAATTATAGAATTGGATGAAATTAGTTATCTTTAACATGATTTAACAATTGGGGGGGTAAAAAGTAGACTTATTATTACTTTTGTCAGACATCTTGTGCAGACAATTTTAAATAATAACCAAACTTTATACTTTATGAGAAAATTTATTTTATTAATCGCATCGTTGTTCATAACAATTGGTGCAATGGCGCAGACAATCGCTGATGGCGTTTACACAATTCAGGCTGATGAAAATGGTAAACGTGGTTATTTGGCTGCAAGCAGCAGTTATTCCAGACCGGTTTTGGTTGATATTGCTTGGTCTGATTATCAAAGCAATAGTTGTACTACCAATATTGTTGAAAACAGCAAATACTGGTATGTGAAGACCGTGGATGGTGTAACATATTTGAGTAACATCGGTAATGGTGGCTTTATATATGACAACGGTTCTGATGATATTTATTTCGGTGCTCCTTTCGGTCTTAACTTTACAGAACATACTAACGGTGGCGTAAAATATATTCATGCAGGGTCGGGCTCTGGTGTCCGTTATTTGTCTATGGGCTGTGGTACAACTGCTCCTAATCAGGTAAAATGGGAAAAAGGTAATGGTAATGATGGCGGTTGTCTGTTGACTTTTACTGCGGTTGAGAATGGTACAACAGAATATGCATCACAAATTGCCGTTGCTGATGCGATGATTAAAACAAGTCAGAAGTATGTGTCATTCGGTGTTTATACAATAAACAATACTATCCAAACCCGTGGTACAATGGCTTACGGAACATACAATAGTACCGAGTATTTCGGTCTTGCGGATGTTACACTCTCTGGTTATACTGATAGAGATATCGCTGTATCAGATGTTGCTAATAAGTATTGGTGTATTGCTGAGACTGAAAACGGTATTTATATCTACAATATCGGTAAGGGCTTGTTCTTGCAGAATTATGTCGGAACAAATGCTACATGCTCCAGGAGTGTCGCTAACGGTTTCTCTTTTGAAACAAAAACAGAAAGCGGTACCGAATATACTTGTATAAAGAGCGGTGATATGTATTTGTCATTCTCTTGTGGATATTATCCTAATCAAGGTCAGGTACGTTGGCTTGCATACGAAAACAATGCTGCAGCACTTACTTTGACAAGCGTAAATGGCGGATTTGCCAATTACATGGAGAACTTAATGGCTTTGGATGCAATTATTGACGCATACGAGAATCCTTATACTCTTAACGTTACTGATGCCGGCTATGCAACACTTTACCTTGGATATCCTGCTGCAATCCCAACAATTGAAGGCGAAGATAACGGTGTATATATTGTGAAAGAAGATGGCATTAATGAAAATTATATCCACTTGGAGCCTGTTACAGGTGTACTCCCTGCAAACACTGGTGTAATTGTAAAGGCAAATTCCGGTGCTGAATGCGAGTTCTTATATTCTGCCGAAGCAACTGCTGATGTTACAGGCAACCTCCTTACTGGTACAACAGAAAATGCTGTTATTACAAAGGACGCAGAAAAAGAGTATTACATTCTTGCAAACGGTGAGATTGGCGTTGGTCTCTACAAACCAACTATCGGTGAGAATAAAACCCAGTTCAATAATGCTGCAAACAAGGCATATCTTGTAGTTCCTGCAGCACAAGCTGAGGGCGTTGCTTCTTACAGCTTCCGTTTCGGTGAGGGCACTACAGGAGTTGAGAAAGTAGAAATCAGAAATGAGAAACCAGAAATCTTCGACCTCACAGGCCGCAAGGTTGAGACTGTCAGCGCTCCTGGTATCTACATTGTAGGTGGCAAAAAGGTACTTGTAAAGTAAAAATGTAGGGGCGAACCGGTGTGTTCGCCCAGCAGGAATACCGCAAATGTAGGGCAGACACATCGGTCTGCCCCTACGGGCGCGGAAAACAATAACAAGAAAATAATTATATAAGAATATGAAAAAAACATATATTTCACCTCTTGCAGTAGAGGTAAGCGTAGAGGCAGCCAGCATGCTTGCCAACTCAATTCAGACATTCAGTGACAAAGAGGTTGATACCTCAACGGATGG
>JAZNUE010000007.1:0-51172 GCA_045592125.1 Bacteroidaceae bacterium
TTTTTAACTATTTAAGTAGGTTTTCCAATTCACTCCTACAGTTAAATTGATATATCTTTCCTCTATTTTTTTTATTAACGGCATATGTTTTGACAGAGTTATATATAAAGAAAGAAGCAAACACAAACAAAAAAGAGTCCCAAATTTCTTTGGAACTCTTTTGCGGTGCGCACGGGACTCGTAATCGGCTTGCCGCTTTGCTTGCAAAGAACCCTGACCCCGGGTCACGGGGAGGGTATATACAAAAAAAGAAGAAACCTTGCGGTTTCTTCTTGCGGTGCGTACGGGACTCGAACCCGTGACCCCCTGCGTGACAGGCAGATATTCTAACCAACTGAACTAACGCACCAAAATGTCAATGTTTCTGCTTTGTTTGTATCTCAAAGCGAGTGCAAAGGTAGGGATTTATTTTTAATCTGCAAACGTTTTGCCTATTTTTTTCTCTCAAAGTGATATTTTTTTGTCATTTCGGGAAAGAAACGGGGTGTTACATCATTTTTTGCATTAGGAACACACTGTTATATCCATCCTTCGAGCGTAGCCAATCCTTTAGTTCCGCAGTAACGGTAAAGCTGCATTTTTCAAACAGCCGCACGCTTTCCCTGTTCCACTCGGGAACATATACATAAAGTTGATGAAGGTGCAGCCTATCTTTGGCATAATCGCATAGCAAGCGCACGGCATTGGTTGCTATACCCTTGCCGCGATACTCGCCCAAAATCCCGACACACACCTCGGCACGGCCGTTTATAGGGTCATATTCGGCAAGGTCAACCATTCCGACACACTTGCCATCGGCAAGCTCTATCACAAACCGCGCCTGACGCTCGGCAATAATGTCCTGCCGACTCTGCTCAAGATATTCGCGTAGCGTGTAGCGCGAATAGGGCAACGTGGCATTTCCGACACTCCAGAGTGAAGTGTCGTTCTCCATCGCGTACATGAGTTCAAGGTCCTCGGGTTCAGGTGAACGCAATGTCATTGTCTCATCTTTAAGCCAACGGTCATTCATTTTGGGTAAGGTGCACAGCACAATCTGTTATAAAAACTCCTGTTTCGGCCGAATATGTTCCCAAACGCATACGCTTGCTCCCCTCACGCGATATGAGGTCAAGAACTACACCGTATGAGTATGCCTCGGTGTCATATACGACTGTATCGTATGGCGCTACATCTACACCGCCGGTCAAATGCCCCGCAGGTAATGTGACCTCATTGCCTATAATGACAGAATGCTTGCAACCGGGGTACTTCTGCTTGAGCAGTCGCATAACCTTATCTGCAGTTGCTTCACTCCCCACCACCAGACAATTCAACGGATAGAGCGCAGATGTTTTCTCCCTGCGGTGGCGGAACTGGTTGCCCACATAGGCAAGCATGGCACGCACCCATATCGCTATGCTTATTGGCAGGCTCAGCAGCAGTGAGTAGTGCGAGTAGTGCTTGTTGAAGAAGAGCTGCATTGCCTGGTAGAAAGTATGCACATATCTATAAGAACTCTTTACAGTACTCTCGCCCTTGTAGTGCAGCATGCGCACTGGCAGGAAATAATTATCGTATCCGCTCTTCATTATGCGGCAGGAGAGGTCTATGTCCTCGCCATACATGAAGAAGTCCTCGTCGAGCAGCCCTGCCTTGGCGAGCGCACAGCGGCGCAGGAACATGAACGCCCCCGACATTATCTCAATGCGGCTGGGCTTGTTCTCATCAAGGTAGCGCATGTAATAGCGCCCGAAGGTGCGCGACTTGGGGAAAAGCGCCGCAAGGCCCGACATCTTGCAGAACGCGACAAAGGGCGTTGGCAGCCCGCGGCGCGATTCAAGCGCAAACGAGCCGTCGGAATGGAGCATATATGCACCGCAGCCACCAGCCTCAGGCTTTGAGTCCATAAACTTAAGGAACTCCCTGAAGCAGTTCTCGGGGACTATCGTGTCGGGGTTCAGCAGCAGTACATACTCGCCACAGCTCTTTCTTATCGCAAGATTGTTGGCGCGGGCAAACCCCAGGTTCTCCTCACTGGCAATGAGCGTTACAGCCGGGAAGCGTTCCTTTATATACTCTACCGACCCGTCGCCCGAGGCATTGTCAACCACAATAGTCTCCACGGCAATGCCGTCTGCCGCCCTTTCTACCGAGCGCAGGCACTGCTCAAGGAAATGCTTTACCTTGTAGTTGACTATTACCACCGAGAGCCTCATCGCCTTAGAGTTTTCAGTTATCTTGCATTCCTGTTCTTCTCGAGATAGCCGTCGAGCACCATCCTGGTTGGGAAACTGTAGAGCAGCGAGCATAGCGCCAGGAGACCGCAATAGAGCGCGCCCTCATAGCCCAGGCCGTAATATACGAACTCATTGGCCAGCAGCACTGCAAAGAGAAGGACTATCCTCTGGAAGGCCTTCTTTGCAAACAGCCTGAGGAAGTCGTCCTCGCTGCGGTCTAGCGCCTTGTTGAGCGAGCCGGAGAAACCTTTTATTGCCAGCGGCACAAGGAGCACCGTGAGCATTACCGACGCCACCTGCACTGCATACACGCCACCCGACGGCAGCACCGCCGCGAGCGCGCCCTTGGCAAGCAGGCCCGCCTCAAAAGCGACAATTATTATTGCTGCTGCAAAAAGAGAGAATATGTGGTTAACTCTCAATGACTTTAGAATTTCCTTACTGTCCATGTCAAATTGTTTTTCCCGTAAACGGGGTCCTGTTCTTTATTGAGCTGCCCAGAGTAATCTCGTCGGCATACCCGAGCTCGTCGCCAACAGATATTCCGCGGGCGATGACAGAGAGTCTCACGTCGTACTGCTGGAGCTTGCGATAGATGTAGAAGTTTGTTGTATCGCCCTCCATTGTAGAGCTGAGCGCAAGGATAACCTCCTTTACCTCGCCGCCCGCCACGCGGCCTATAAGGCTTTCTATCTGCAGGTCGCTTGGCGAGACGCCGTCCATTGGAGATATTACGCCGCCCAGCACATGATACACGCCGCGGTACTGCATTGTGTTCTCAACAGCCATTACATCCTGTATATTCTCAACCACGCAGATGGTGCTGTGGTCGCGCATGGGATTGGCACAGATGGGGCATATATCGGTATCAGAAATGCTATGGCACTCGCTGCAGTACCTTGCATCGCGCCTGAGGGTTATCATGGCGTCGGAGAAAGCGGCAACCTCCTCCTCGCTCTTGCGCAGAAGGTGCAGCACAAGGCGTGTAGCGGTCTTGCGCCCGATACCCGGCAGCTTCGTAAACTCTTTCACCGCCCTCTCAAGCAGTGCCGATGGATACTCCTGGTTCATTAGCTATTCAATTCAACTGCAAAAATCATGCGAAGATAGCAAAAAAAACGCAGATATACGGGGTTCGCTGTATCTTTGCAACACAAAATTAGCCAACCTTGTAACATTGGAAGATATCGGAATACTTATGTATCCTTCCTGTGTACTGCAGTTATTAACATTTCACTTCCTATTGGAATCTTTCTTTTTAAACCGTTTGCCAAACCGTTTGCAAACCAGGCCGCGGAAATAATCCGCGGAAATAATCATTTTCAAATCTTGCGATTGACGCAAAGTTGTATTATTTTTGTTGATTGGTAGTGTGGCGGCAATGCCGCCTTATAAGGAGCAGAAGAAGAGAAGTGGTATTCAATTACGACATACTTGTTATAGGCGCCGGGCACGCTGGCTGCGAAGCGGCTGCGGCCGCGGCGAACATGGGCAAGCGCACTTGCCTCATGACCATCGACATGAACAAGATTGCGCAGATGAGCTGCAATCCTGCAATAGGCGGTATTGCCAAAGGACAGATTGTGCGTGAGATTGACGCGCTTGGCGGATACACAGGCATTGTTACCGACAAGGCTTCAATCCAGTTCCGCATGCTAAACCGCTCAAAGGGCCCTGCAATGTGGAGCCCGCGCGCGCAGTGCGACAGGATGAAGTTTAGCCAATATTGGCGAGAAATACTTGAGAACACTCCAAACCTTGAAATGTGGCAGGACATTGCCACTGGACTAATCGTTGAAGATGGCAAGGCCTGTGGAGTGAGGACACAGATGGGTGCCGAGTTCCGCGCCGCATGCACAATTATCACGGCCGGCACATTCCTCAACGGGCTCATGCACATTGGAAAGGTAAAGATTGAGGGCGGCCGCGTTGCCGAGCCTGCCGCAAAGGGCCTTACCGAATCAATAACAGCACACGGCATTACTGCCGGCCGCATGAAGACTGGCACACCAGTGCGCCTCGACAGGCGCTCAATAAACCTTGGGCTCACCGAGGTGCAGGAGGGCGACAATGATTTCCACCGTTTCTCGTACAGCGACACGCAGCGCACGCTCAAGCAACTGCCCTGCTGGGGCTGCTACACCAATCCTGAAGTCCACCAGATTCTGCGCGACAGTCTTGACGACTCCCCGCTCTACAACGGACAAATCCAGAGCATAGGTCCCCGCTACTGCCCAAGCATTGAGACAAAGATTGTAACTTTTGCCGAGCGCGAAAGGCACCTTCTGTTCCTTGAGCCCGAGGGCGAGACAACACAGGAGATTTATGTAAACGGTTTCTCATCGTCACTGCCAATGAAAGCGCAGCTTACAGCGCTACGCAAGATACCTGCACTGGAGAACGCTGTAGCATACCGCCCGGGATACGCAATAGAATATGACTATTTCGACCCTACACAGCTTCGCCACACACTTGAGTCAAAGATTGTGCGGGGCCTCTACTTTGCCGGACAGGTAAACGGCACAACCGGTTACGAAGAGGCGGCAGGCCAAGGACTTGTTGCCGGAATAAACGCCGCACTGAAGATTGACGGCAAAGAGGAACTTATCCTTCGCCGCGACGAGGCATACATTGGCGTGCTCATTGATGACCTGGTGACAAAAGGCGTTGACGAGCCCTACCGCATGTTCACATCTAGGGCCGAATACCGCATTCTGCTGCGTGCCGACAATGCCGACATGCGCCTTACCGAAAAGGCATACAGCATTGGGCTGGCAACCGAAGAGCGCTACCAAAGGCTGCTAAGCAAGAAAGAGAAGATTGCACAGCTGACCGGGTTCATAGAGAACTTCTCGGTAAAGGCAAGCCTCATAAACAAGGGGCTTGAGGAACTTGGCACTACCCCACTCGTGCGCGGTTGCAAGCTGGCGTCAATAATCGAGCGCCCGCAGGTGACAATAGAGTCCATAGCCAGCTACATTGTTCCGCTCAAGAAAGAACTTGAGAAACTGGGAAAAGACCGCGAGGAGATAGTAGAGGCAACAGAGATTGAAATAAAGTACAGCGGATATATACAGCGCGAAAGGGAACTTGCCGAGCGCATGATTCGCCTTGAGAATATACGCATAAAGGGCAGGTTCAATTACAGCGCGCTGGAGTCGCTGTCGACCGAGGCGCGGCAAAAGCTCGCCGCCATAGACCCGGAGACGCTTGCCCAGGCAAGCCGCATACCAGGAGTGTCGCCCAGCGACGTGAACGTGCTGCTTGTGCTCATGCGGAAATAAACAGTTGTTCCACGTGGAACATTGCCTTAAGACAACAGATAAAAACGGGAAGCGAAAAGCATATAGCCGCATTACCACCTAGCAACAATTAGTGCCCTTGACAACCCTTACACAATAAACTTTAAACAATACAGACATGAATAAAGAACTGCTGCTAAAGAACCTGAGAAACATCCCCGATTTTCCCATTCCGGGAATACAGTTTAAAGACGTGACATCACTCTTCAAGAACCCGGAGTGCCTTCGTGAGATGGACAACGCGCTCTATGAACTTTACAAGGACAAAGGCATTACAAAGATTGTGGGCATTGAGTCTCGTGGTTTTGTGATGGCGTCATCACTAGCCGTTAAGCTAGGCGCTGGTTTCGTGCCCATCCGCAAGCCAGGCAAATTGCCTGCCGAGACAATTAGCGAGACCTACGGCAAGGAATACGGACGCGACACAATTGAGATACACAAGGACGCAATTGACGAGAACGACGTTGTCCTTATACACGATGACCTGCTGGCAACTGGCGGAACAATGCTCGCAGCATACCACCTTGTGAAGAAACTGAACCCCAAGAAGGTGATGATAAACTTCATCATTGAGCTCGAGGGGCTGAAAGGACGCGACACATTCCCGGCAGACGCCGAGATTGAGTGCCTGCTTACACTTGAAGGCAAGTAATGAACAAGGAGGAGAAAGCAAAGAGGGAGAATTACCTGAAGGGCATAGTGAACAACCTGCCCGAATCGCCAGGCTGTTACCAGTACCTGGACGATAGCGGCACAATCATCTATGTTGGAAAGGCAAAGAACCTCAAGCGGCGTGTATCCTCATACTTCAACAAGGAACAGCAGACACTGAAGACCCGCCTGCTTGTCGCAAAGATTGCCGACATAAGGTATGTGGTAGTAAATAGCGAGGCCGACGCGCTGCTTCTTGAGAACAACCTCATAAAGCAGCACAAGCCTCGCTATAATGTTTTGCTGAAGGACGACAAGACATACCCTTCGATATGCATAACAAATGACTATTTCCCAAAGATATTCAAGACAAGGAAAATAATAAAAGGAGCTGGACGCTACTTTGGGCCGTACACGAACGCGGGAGCGCTCCACGCGCTGCTAGAACTGATAAAGGAACTCTACCCCCTGCGCACGTGCAGCCTGGGCATAACGCCCGAAGGCGTGAGGAACGGCAAGTACAGCGCCTGCCTCGAATACCAGATAAAGAAGTGCTGCGCCCCATGCATAGCAAGGACTTCACACGATGAATATCTAGGATATATTGAAGAAGTAGTATCAATACTGAAAGGCGATATAAGGGTACTGCAGGAAAGACTCATCGCTGAAATGAAGGAAAAAGCAAAATCACTGGAATTCGAGGCCGCACAGGAGATAAAGAAAAGGCATGACCTCATCGAGAACTTCAGGACACGCAGCGAGGTGGTGAGCCAGTCAATGACAAATATTGACGTGTTCTGCATTGAAAGCGATGAAAAGAGTGCATTTATAAATTTCCTGCACATTACCAACGGGTGCATTAGCCAGGCATTCACGATAGAGTACCAGAAAAGGCTCGATGAAAGCGATGAGGAATTGATTTCAATGGGCATAATAGAACTGCGCGAAAGGTTCGGGAGTAAGGCAAAGGAAATAATCCTCCCCTTCCCCATCGGGACCCCTATTGAGGGGACAGTTGTGACTGTGCCGCAGAAAGGCGAGAAAGCACGCCTGCTAGCGCTTTCAAGGCTCAACGTAAAGCAGTACAGGGCCGACCGCGTGAAGCAAGAAGAGAAGCTGAACCCTGAACAGAAGGCAACAAGGATGATGAAGGAAATACAGGAAGCGCTTCACCTTGAAAGGCTGCCAGTAACAATAGAGTGTTTCGACAACTCAAACATACAGGGAAGCGACGCTGTAGCCGCATGTGTTGTATTCCGCAAGCTAAGGCCTAGCAAGAAGGAGTACCGGAAATATAACATAAAGAGCGTGACAGGTCCCGATGACTATGCCTCAATGCGCGAGGTGGTAATGAGGCGCTATAGCCGCATAGCCGAGGAGGGAGGAGAGCTCCCCAACCTGATAATTGCCGACGGCGGAAAGGGGCAGATGGAGGCAATGCGCTCGGTAATTGAGGATGAACTGGGACTGCACATCCCTATTGCAGGCCTTGTGAAGGACGGAAGGCACCGCACATCGGAGCTCATCATAGGCAAGGATAACGAGACGATTGGACTCAAGCAGAACACTCCCCTATTCCGCCTGATGACACAGATACAGGACGAGGTACACCGCTTTGCCATAACATTCCACCGGGAGAAACGCAGCAAGCGGCAGACAGCCTCGGAACTCGACAGCATTAAAGGCATAGGCGAAAAGAGCAAACAGGCACTATTACAGCACTTCAAGAGCATAAAACGCATTAAACTCGCTGATACAGAAGAAATTGCGGCAATAATTGGCAAGGCAAAGGCGGAAATCATAGCAAATTACATAAAAAACAGCAAAGAGGAATGATATTAGCAACAAAAAAGTATCTTTGCGAAGAACTCAGGCAACGCAGGACTTGTCATTACAGCGAAGCGAATAATCTAGACTGAATAAAAGGATATGAGAGTACTTATACAGAGAGTAAAGAACGCGTCGGTAACAGTAGAAGGCGAGCTGGTATCAAAAATTGGCACAGGCCTGCTGGTGCTTGTGGGTATATGCGACGAGGACAGCAGCGAGGATATCGAGTGGCTCACCAAGAAAATATCAAATATCCGCCTTTTTGACGATAAGAACGGAGTAATGAACCTCTCTGTGCAGGATGTAGGCGGCGAGGTGCTTGCCGTGAGCCAGTTCACCCTGATGGCGTCTACAAAGAAAGGCAACCGCCCCTCTTACATCAAGGCCGCAAGGCCCGAAATATCGGTACCGCTCTACGAGCAGTTCTGCAACGAAATGGAGATTGCACTGAACAAACCGATAAAAAGGGGTGTTTTTGGTGCAGACATGAAGGTCGGGCTGCTCAATGACGGCCCAGTGACAATATTCATTGACTCAAAGAACAGGGAGTAGGATATGACGATAAAAGAAGCACAGGAACGCGTCGACAAGTGGATAAAGGAGTACGGCGTGCGTTACTTCAACGAGATGACCAACATGGCTATACTTACCGAGGAGGTTGGCGAGGTGGCACGCATAATGGCACGCAAGTACGGCGAGCAGTCATTCAAGGCGGGCGAGGAAAAAGAACTCTCCGACGAGCTTGCCGACGTGCTGTGGGTGCTCATATGCATTGCTAACCAGACAGGAACCGACCTTACAGAGGCACTTGAAAAGAGTATTGAGAAAAAGACCAGCAGAGACAATAAAAGACATATTGACAACCCTAAGCTCAAGGAGTGAAGCAGAATTGCAGTCATTCTATATTTGCTAAGTCATTGGCTCGTTTTGCTTTTAGCCACCCGCGTGGCATAAACTTCGTCTATGCTTCACGCGACTAATGGCTGCAAAACTTGCCGATAACAAAACGTTGTTTTGTCATTCCTAGCGAGCATAGAGACGATAAACCCAAATAAACTGACATATTGAGGCAAATAACTATAAAACTATAATATTATGAGCGAGAAATGCAATTGCGGCTGCGGTGAGCACCATCACCATGCCGAGGAGGAGAGCAAGTACGACTTCGTTATAAACGAATACTGCCAGCCAATAAGCGACGAGGATGTCGCTGCTAAGGTAAAGAGACTTATTGAGGAGAAGGTTGAGGAGAACAACACCCTTGAGGTAAAGAAATTCCTCTTCAGCTGCATTGACCTTACCACCCTTAAATGCACTGACAGCGAAGAGAGCGTCATGGCATTCACCGAGAAGGTAAACAGGTTCGATGACGAGCACCCCGACCTTAAGAACGTCGCTGCCATATGTGTATACCCCAATTTCGCGAAGATTGTGAGCGACACGCTGCAGGTTGACAGCGTAGGCATTGCATGCGTTTCGGGCGGTTTCCCCTCGTCACAGACATTCCAGGAGATAAAGGTTGCCGAGACTGCCATGGCAATACATGACGGCGCGACCGAGATTGACATTGTGCTTAGCGTGGGCAAGTTCCTGAGCGGCGACTACGAAGGCGTGTGCGACGAAATCCAGGAACTCAAGAGCGTGTGCGGGGAGAGGCACCTTAAGGTTATTCTTGAGACAGGTGCGCTGAAAAGCGCCGACAACATCAAGAAAGCATCGGTCCTTTCGATATTTTCAGGCGCCGACTTCATCAAGACCTCTACCGGCAAGGAGTCACCGGCCGCGACACCCGAGGCAGCATACGTCATGTGCAGCACCATCAAGGAGTACTACCAGAAAACAGGGCGCAGAATCGGTTTTAAACCCGCTGGAGGCATTAACACCGTGCACGATGCACTTGTATACTATACAATCGTTAAAGAGCTGTTAGGAGAGGAATGGCTCACCAATGAGCTGTTCCGCCTTGGAACAAGCCGCCTGGCAAACCTCTGCCTTAGCGAGATACTTGGCGAGGAGACGAAATTCTTCTAGACTCGCTTAAACTTGGCTTGATGAGCTTTTGCGTCGGCCCATAGGGACTAAGGCCAATAACGTATGTGAGAGAAAATAAGTATTACTGCTATATTGGACTCGCATAATAAATGAAGCAGTTGCGCTGCAACTGCTTCATTTATTTTTCTCGCTGTATCACATATTCTGCATATGCCACAAGCGCCTCGTGCACATCATCGGGGATGCCTGGCGGCAGCGCTTCAAGGGCGGCAGCGCGGTAACGCTCTATCATCCTCTCGGCATACTCTACACCACCCTCCTCAACAGAGATTCTTATAAGCGACTCAATCTCGCCATCATCCAGGATTTCACCCTTTGAGAGCTTCTCCCTAATTGGCACAAGGAGCGGGTTGCTGCTCTCGCGCAGCACATATATGGCAGGGATGGTTATCTTGCCCTCACGCATGTCGCTGCCTGTGGGCTTGCCCACATCATGCGAGTAATAGTCGAATATGTCGTCCTTAATCTGGAAGCAGATTCCCACGTTTTCACCGAACTTTCTAAAGCATTCGGCAACATCATCGGGGGCGTCGGCCGAGTATGCCGCACAAGCACAGCAGCAGAGGAAAAGAGACGCTGTCTTTGCCTTTACTACGCTTATGTAGTTCTCTTCGCTGTATGTACCCTTCTGCTGAAGTTCCATCTGCAGCAGCTCGCCACGTGTCAGGGCCTTTCCAAGGATAGATATCTGCTCAACTATCCTGCAGTCGCGTGTAGCGGCCGTGTTGTTGAGTGCCTGTGAGAATATGTAGTCGCCAACAAGCACGGCAACACTGTTGTTATATGCTACGTTAACCGAAGGACGCCCGCGACGCATGTCGCTCTCGTCAACAACATCGTCGTGCAGCAGGCTAGCCGTGTGGAGCATCTCCAGCGCGGCAGCAGAGGCAAGCGTCTTGAAGTTTACATCACCCATGGACTTTGCTACAAGCAGCAGCAGCATGGGACGCATCCTCTTGCCGGCAGCCGTATTGACATACTGCAACGCAGAGTCAAGGAGCTGCAGGTCGCTCTTGAACTGAGAGGCGAAATAGCTGCTGAAGGTTGCCATCTCCTTCTCAATAGGTCTTATGATTGTATCCAACATACCCATAGAATGATATAACAATAGTACTGTACAAATGGCAGGCAAACACCCTGCATTTGCTGAACATTACACAAAAGTAATAAAAAAGAATATGTTTAACCGCAAAATTTATGTATTTTTACATTCAGTTATAGTTTATTGAAATGGAAAAACTCTTTTTGCTCGACGCTTACGCGCTAATTTACCGCGCATACTACGCTTTCATAAAGAATCCAAGGATAAATTCCAAGGGGTTCAACACATCGGCCATACTGGGCTTCATAAACACCCTGGAAGATGTGCTAAAGAAAGAGAAGCCTACACACATTGGCATTGCATTCGACCCCAAAGGGCCCACATTCCGCCACGAGGCATTCGGGCAGTACAAGGCGCAGCGCGAGGAGACGCCCGAGGTAATAAGGGAGTCGGTACCCGTGATAAAAGAGTTCATAAAGGCCTATAATATCCCCATATTCGAGGTTTCGGGTTATGAGGCTGACGATGTTATAGGGACACTGGCAAAAGCCGCGGAGAAAAGGGGAATTATTACATATATGATGACCCCGGACAAGGACTATGGCCAGCTGGTGTCGGAGACCACATTCATCTACCGCCCCAAGTACGGCGACAAGGAGTTCGAGGTAATGGGCGTTGAAAGGGTAAAGGAGAAGTTCGGTATTCAGTCAACCGGGCAGGTAATTGACCTGCTGGGCCTGATGGGCGACTCTAGCGACAACATCCCAGGCTGCCCTGGCGTTGGCGAGAAGACAGCACAGAAACTCATAGCGCAGTTCGGCAGCATTGAGAATATGCTCGAGAACACAGGCGAGCTCAAGGGAGCGCTCAAGGCAAAAGTGGAGGAGAACAGGGAGATGATTCTCTTCAGCAAATTCCTTGCGACCATAAAGACCGATGTTCCCATCGCGCTCGACATGGAACAACTGAAGAGAGAGGCGCCCGACGAGGAAGAGCTTACCCGCCTGCTCGACTTCTACGAATTACGCTCATTGAAGGAGAGAGTAAAAAGGACAAGTCTCGCCCCGTCGCTTTTCGACACTCCTGCCGGACCGGCTGCCGCGGCAGTCACGGCCGGGAAGAGAAAAGAGGCAAAAGGCTTGCCGCTTCAAGGCTCTCTCTTTGATTTTTTTCCGGCCGAAGGCACAGGCGATGAAAAAAAATCGAGCCATTTGACGTTAAAAGAGGTCCATCACACCTATAAACTGCTTGAAACAGAAGATGATATCACCTCTTTTATTCTTGCTGCAAAAAATTGCAAAACTGTGTGCTTCGACACAGAAACCACAAGCACAAACGCTCTCGAGGCCGAACTTGTGGGAATTAGCCTGTCCGTGAAGGAGAGCGAGGCCGTTTACATTCCAATGCCGGCCGAAAGAGAGGAGGCCATGAGAAGGCTGGCCCTGCTGGAAGAAATCTTCGGGAACAGAGAGATTGAGAAGGTTGGGCAGAACATGAAATATGACATAACCGTCCTGGGCAATTACGGCATAGAAGTTAAAGGCCCGCTTTTTGACACAATGATTGCGCACTACGTCCTGCAGCCTGAGCTTTACCATGGCATGGACTACCTTGCCGAGATTTACCTCAACTACGAGACAATAAAGATTGAAGAGCTCATTGGCGAAAAGGGAAAAGGACAGAAGAACATGCGCGACATCTCCCCTGCCCTAGTGCGCGACTATGCATGCGAGGATGCCGATGTCACGCTAAGGCTCAAGAATATCCTTCAGGCAGAGCTCAAGAAGGACGGTACCGAGGAGCTCTTCTACAATATTGAAATGCCACTGGTGCCAGTGCTTGCCTACATGGAGCGCAACGGCGCACGCATTGACACCGCCTCGCTCAAGGAGACCTCCACCCTTTTCGGCAAGCGGCTTGCCGAGATTGAAGAGCAGATATACTCGCTTGCAGGCGAACCGTTCAACATTGCCTCTCCAAAGCAGGTAGGCGATATCCTTTTCGGCAAGCTCAAGATAGTGGAGAAGCCCAAGAAGACAAAGACCGGGCAGTTCGTGACATCCGAGGAGGTGCTCGCGCAGCTTCAGAACCGCCACCCTATCGTTAAGAATATTCTACAATACCGCGGGCTTAAGAAACTCCTGAGCACATATGTTGACGCACTCCCCGCGCTCGTAAGCCCCAGGAGCGGCAAGATACATACATCGTACAACCAGACTGTAACCGCCACTGGACGCCTTAGCTCAAGCAACCCCAACCTGCAGAACATCCCCATACGCGATGAGGACGGCAAGGAGGTGCGCAAGGCCTTTGTGCCTGAGGAGGGCTGCCTGTTCCTCTCTGTCGACTACTCACAGATTGAGCTGCGCATTATGGCACACCTGAGCGGCGACCATAACATGATTGAGGACTTCCGCAGCGGATACGACATACATGCCGCCACGGCCGCCAAGGTGTACAAGAAACCCATAGAAGAGGTAACAAAGGACGAGCGCCGCAAGGCAAAGACAGCCAACTTCGGCATAATATACGGCATTTCGGTGTTCGGCCTTGCCGAGAGGATGAACGTTGACCGCCGCGAGGCAAAGGAACTCATTGAGAACTATTTCGCAACATACAGCGGCGTGCAGCAGTATATTGAAAAATGCAAGCAGGAGGCAAAGGAAAAAGGATACGTGGAGACCATCTTCCACCGCAAGCGCTACCTGCCCGACATAAACTCGCACAATGCAGTTGTGCGCGGATATGCTGAGCGTAATGCCGTGAACGCGCCCATCCAGGGCAGCGCAGCCGACATAATAAAGGTTGCCATGATAAACATATACCGCCGCATGAAGGCCGAAGGCATGCGCTCAACAATGATTCTCCAGGTGCACGACGAGCTTAACTTCAACATAGTTCCCGAGGAGAAGGAAAGAATGCAGGCACTTGTTGTAGAAGAGATGCAGGACGCATTTGCCATGAGCGTGCCGCTCATAGCCGACTATGGCTGGGGAGCAAGCTGGCTAGAAGCACATTGATACGCCCCCAAACTGATATTGCACATATTGAAAAGAGTATGAAAGAACCATACAGATCCGGACTGGCCAATGTAATTTCCTGGCTGCGGTTCCCATTGATTATGGGAGTCCTGCTGACACACTGCAACCTGTACGCACTTGTCACCTCCTGGGAAGGGACATGCCCGGAATGGCCAGCCTGGCTAATATTCATATTCAATGGACTGTACCTGGCAGCAATGCCACCAATAGTACCTGCGCTTTTCGTAATATCGGGATATCTGTTCTTCAGGTCACAGGCACCGCGTGACAAGTCATTCTTCATATACAAATATAGGCGCAGGGCGCACTCCTTGCTGGTTCCCTATCTGGCATGGAACACAATTGCCATAATAATACTATTTGTAAGGTTTAACATCATAGAGGGTAAAGGCTACACAGTTCCAGAATATCTTAGCGGCTACTGGAGCTTCTCGCCACGCGAAGGCGGAGACCCGGCCGACGGCCCGCTGTGGTACATACGCGACCTCATGACTGTATCACTTGCAGCACCGCTATTCTATATATTCCTCAGGAAAAAAGTAGCCGGAATCCTTTTCCTTGCTTTCGTGATACTCATGAACGCACTGGACATAGCCATACCAGCACCAGGGTTCAGCAACACATCAATCGTATTCTTCTCCATCGGAGCATACCTGGCTATCCACAATATTGATATCTCAAGAATACCTGACTACATAGGAATAGGCGCGTCAATATTATACATCCCTTCCCAGCTTGCACTTGGCAATATTAGTGAGGACTCTGCATATATCTACGCTGCATACATGGCAACCGCCATAATAAAGATAACCGCAGCTTTCTACATAGTATCGGTGCTTTTCAGGAAAGACATGCTCTCCCCTACCCCAAGGCTCACAAGGCTGTGCTTTACGCTGTATGCCTTGCACGGCATAGTTGTAGGTCCAATAATAAAGACACTCTATTACCATGTCCCCCCACAATGGCAACCCTGCTGCATTGCTTGCAATATACATCACTGCAATCCTGGCAATCGTTGCGCTTACGGCCGTCATTGACACGGTTGCCAGACACCATTTCCCCAGGCTTTCAAGGATTCTAGGCATCAATAGGGAATAAGCAGAGAGAACACAAAGCCTTGCCATATTTCGCAGTACCGAAATTATTCACTATCTTCGCGGTCAAATTATAAGTAAGACTAATATAAAAATAAATATCTATGGCTTTGAAAGCAGGTATTGTTGGCTTGCCCAACGTAGGAAAATCAACACTTTTCAACTGCCTGTCGAGTGCTAAGGCACAGGCAGCGAACTTCCCATTCTGTACTATTGACGCACAGATGGGACAGATAACCGTGCCCGACGAGCGTCTTAACAAGCTCGCCGAACTGGTACACCCGGGACGCATTGTCCCCGCAACATGCGATATTGTTGACATTGCAGGTCTTGTAAAGGGCGCAAGCAAGGGCGAAGGCCTTGGCAACCAGTTCCTCGGCAACATACGCGAGACCGACGCAATCATACACGTCCTGCGCTGCTTCGACAATGACAATATTGTACACGTCGACGGTTCGGTGAACCCTGTGCGCGACAAGGAAATCATTGACCTCGAGCTCCAGTTCAAGGACCTTGAGACAATTGAGAACCGCATAAAAAGAGTAGAGAAACAGGCTCGCGTGGGCGGCGACAAGCAGGCCAAGTTGGAATACGATGTACTCATGCAGTACAAAGAGGCCCTGGAAGCGGGAAAATCGGCGCGTACAGTGGTTTTTGAGACCGAGGATGAGCAACAGGTTGCAAAGAGCCTTTTCCTGCTCACATCGAAGCCTGTGCTCTATGTGTGCAACGTTGATGACACATCGGCGGCAAGCGGCAACAAGTACGTCGAGGCCGTACGCGAGGCAATAAAGGACGAGAACGCGCAGCTGCTCATAATTTCGGCACAGACCGAGGCCGATATTGCCGAGCTCGAGAGCTATGAGGAGAAGCAGATGTTCCTTGAGGACATGGGCCTGAAAGAGTCGGGCTGCGACCGCCTCATCAAGGCAATCTACACCCTTCTGAACCTGCAGACATTCATCACAGCAGGCGAGATGGAGGTAAAGGCATGGACATTCCGCAAGGGATGGAAAGCGCCCCAGTGCGCCGGAGTAATACACACCGACTTTGAGAAAGGATTCATCCGTGCCGAGGTAATCAAGTACGACGACTATATTGCCTATGGTTCCGAGGCCGCAGTGAAAGAGGCCGGCAAGATGGGTGTCGAGGGCAAGGAATATGTTGTACAGGACGGTGACATAATGCACTTCCGCTTTAACGTATAGGCCATGGACCCGATATTCAGCGCAATTGTCTGGGAACCTTCGGAGAACCTTTTTTCAATAGGAGGATTCGGGATACGCTATTATGCCCTTTGCTGGCTCATAGGACTGCTGGCTGCATATTTCGTTGTAAAGAAGGTCTACGCAAGGCAGAACGTAAGCGAGGAGCTCTTTGAACCGCTCTTCTTCTACTGTTTCTTTGGCATACTCATTGGAGCACGCCTGGGGCACTGCCTCTTCTATGAGCCTGAGTACTATCTCGCGCACCCGCTCGAGATGATTCTCCCCATCAAGGAAATAAACGGCGCATGGAGGTTTACTGGATATGCCGGCCTTGCCAGCCACGGAGGAGTTATTGGCGTTATCGCAGGACTGCTGCTCTACATAAAGAAAACCAGGCTCAAGTTCATGTGGGTACTTGACTGCCTGGGCATTGCAGCACCAATATTTGCTGCAATGGTTCGCCTAGGGAACCTGATGAACAGCGAGATAATAGGACTCCCCACCGACGCGCCTTGGGGCTTCATATTCGTGAAGGCAGGTATCACTA
Source organism: Bacteroidaceae bacterium (assembly GCA_045592125.1). Taxonomy (GTDB): domain Bacteria; phylum Bacteroidota; class Bacteroidia; order Bacteroidales; family Bacteroidaceae; genus HGM04593. The sequence continues at coordinate 16,987 of JAZNUE010000007.1, forward strand.
CCCCATGCCACCCGGCACAGCTGTACGAGTCGATAGCATACCTCGTGGTTTTCATTGCCATACTTCTTCTTTACAGGAGATACAGCGACAAGGTAGGTTCAGGACTCTTCTCGGGATTCACGCTGTTCACAATCTTTACATTCCGTTTCTTCATTGAATACATAAAGGAAGTACAGGTAGACTTCGAGAACGGCATGTTCATAAACATGGGCCAGATACTCAGCATTCCGCTGATACTGTTCGGCGGATATCTCATCTGCAGAAGCATAAGGAACAAGGCCTGAATGGCCTTATATCTTACAGAGCTAAAGGAGCTGTGCCATGGCACAGCTCCTTTAGCTCTGTAAGATATAAGGCAGCCCGCTAATTATGCCATGCCGTTGTGACAGTTGCCTCAAGCCTCTCCTTCTCGCTCAACGCAGCCAGCCTCATCACTTCGTCCAAATCAAGTCTCATGGCCTGGGCAAGGCGCTTCCCGTACTCCTCGTCGGCCAGATAGCAATGCGCTGCATGACGGTACTTTATGTTATCGGTCACAGGCATCATATCCTCGGCCGTGTTCGCGATAAGGAGCGCCCTCTTTTCCTCAGTCATGAGGCGGTAGAGATTGCCAGGCTGGTAGAAACAGTCATCGGTACGGTCCTCATAGGGATTGTAGCGCATTGACTCGCCAGCAACTGCAGAATGGGTGTATTGCGCCTGGGTAACACTCCACTCCCCTATGCTATTCGGCGAATACCCTTTTGTGGCGCCGCTGTTGCCATCGACACGCATTACACCGTCGCGGTGGTAGCTGTGTACAGGGCAATGTGCGCGGTTCACAGGTATCTGGTCATGATTCACACCCAGGCGGTAGCGCTGTGCGTCACCATAGGAGAAAAGGCGGCCTTGCAGGAGCTTGTCGGGCGATAGGCCTATTCCTGGCACAACGTGTGCCGGGTTGAATGCAGCCTGCTCCACATCGGCAAAATAGTTCTGAGGGTTACGGTTCAGTTCCATCTCGCCCACCTCAATGAGCGGGAAATCCTTGTGGCTCCACACTTTTGTAATGTCAAACGGGTTCTCACGGTAATGCGCAGCCTGCTCCTGGGTCATAGCCTGTATGTAGAGTTTCCAGCGCGGGAAATCGCCTTTTTCAATTGCGTTGAAAAGGTCGCGTCCATGACTCTCGCGGTCCTTGGCAATAATTGCCGCAGCCTCGGCATTGCTAAGGTTCCTTATGCCCTGCACTGTGCGGAAATGGAACTTCACCCACACGCGCTCTCCATGCTTGTTTACCATGCTGTAGGTATGCGAACCGAAACCGTGCATATGGCGATACGAGGCAGGTATTCCCCTATCGGACATAACTATTGTAACCTGGTGCAGCGCCTCAGGAAGCATTGTCCAGAAATCCCAGTTGCTCTGTGGTGAACGCAGGTTTGTCTGCGGGTCGCGCTTTATTGCATGGTTCAGGTCGGGGAACTGCAGGGGGTCGCGCAGGAAGAAGACAGGCGTGTTGTTGCCCACCAAGTCCCAGTTACCCTCATCGGTGTAGAATTTAACTGCAAAGCCGCGTATGTCGCGCTCGGCGTCGGCTGCTCCGCGCTCTCCTGCGACTGTTGAGAAACGGGCAAAAAGTTCGGTTTTCTTGCCTATTGACGAGAATATTGAGGCACATGTATAATGCGTGATGTCATGCGTTACGGTAAACGTTCCGAATGCACCGCTGCCCTTTGCGTGCATGCGGCGCTCGGGGATTACCTCGCGGTCGAAATGCGCAAGCTTCTCAAGCAGCCAATTGTCTTCGAGCAACACAGGACCACGCTCTCCGGCAGTGAGCGAATTGGTATTGTCGGTAACAGGAGCACCGGCCTCATTTGTCAGGAATTTCTTGTCCATAAGAAAAGGGTGTTAAGTATTCAAATGAATTCTCAACACCCTTATAGCGGAATTTGTTCAGCGTTTATTTTCCCTTGACAATGCGTTTGATGTCATTAAGCTTGTTCAGTGCCTCCAGCGGTGTAAGATTGTTAACATCAATGCCGAGAATCTCGTCGCGCACCTGCGAGAGTACAGGGTCATCGAGCTGGAAGAAGTTGAGCTGCACCCCTTCACGGCTGTCGGCAATCTCAGCAGTCGGGGCGCCTTTGAGCTCGCCGCGGTTGTTGCTGGCCTCAAGTTTCTTAAGTATCTGCTCCGAGCGCTTTACTATGCTCTTTGGCATGCCCGCGAGCTTGGCCACATGGATACCGAAAGAGTGCTCGCTTCCGCCTGGCATGAGCTTGCGAAGGAATATTACCTTTCCGTCAATCTCGCGCACCGACACATTGAAGTTCCTTATGCGCGGGAAACTCTTCTCCATTTCATTGAGCTCGTGATAATGGGTAGCGAACAGCGTGCGCGCCCTGCCCTTTGCGAACTCATGTATATACTCCACAATTGCCCAGGCGATAGACATACCGTCGTAGGTTGATGTACCGCGGCCAAGTTCGTCGAAGAGCACAAGGCTCCTTTCGGACAGGTTGTTGAGGATATTTGACGCCTCGGTCATCTCCACCATGAATGTAGACTCTCCTGCCGAAATGTTGTCACTAGCTCCCACGCGGGTGAAAATCTTGTCGACAAGGCCTATGTGAGCGCTTTCGGCAGGCACAAAGCATCCTATCTGGGCCATTAACGTTATAAGTGCTGTCTGTCGCAGGAGCGCCGACTTACCGGCCATGTTCGGGCCTGTAACGATTATAATCTGCTGCTTCTCGCTATCGAGATAAAGGTCATTTGGTATGTAGTTCTCCCCTGCTGCCATCTGGCGCTCTATTACAGGGTGACGCCCCTGCTTGATATCAAGAACATTCTCCTCGCTCACTACTGGGCGTATGTACTTGTTGGCACGAGATACATTGGCAAACGAAAGCAACACATCGAGCCTTGCAAGGTGCGACGCGTCTACCTGGATTGACGGTATATATTTTGCAACATCGGTTACAAGATTGCCGAAAATCTGGCTCTCGAGCGACAGTATCTTCTCCTCAGCGCCAAGAATTTTCTCCTCATACTCCTTGAGTTCCTGTGTTATGTAACGCTCAGCGTTTACAAGGGTCTGCTTTCTTATCCATTCGGCAGGCACATTGTCCTTGTATGTGTTGCGGACCTCAATATAGTAGCCGAACACGTTATTGAACGAGATTTTAAGACTGGGAATTCCTGTACGCTCGCTCTCGCGCTGCTGCAGCTGCATAAGGTAATCCTTGCCATGGTAGGCTATGGCACGCAGCTCGTCAAGCTTCTCGTTCACCCCGTCGGCCACTACCCCGCCCTTGTTAAGCAGCAAAGGCGGCTCGGGAACTATTTCGCGAGCTATGCGGTCACGGATTTCAGCACAGCAATCGAGCTGGGCGCCTATCTGCTTGAGCACCTCATTACCTGAACTCTCGCACGCCTTCTTTATGGGTTCAACCGCCTGAAGAGCCAGTTTCAACTGCACAAGCTCGCGCGGAGACACACGCCCGGCAGCAACCTTTGCAATAATGCGCTCAAGGTCGCCAATAAGGTGCAGGTTCTCCTCTACAAGCTCGCGGAACTGAGGCTCGCGGAAATAGTACTCTACAATATCAAGGCGCTCCTCAATGGGTTTCCTGTCCTTCAGCGGAAAAACCATCCATCGCTTGAGCAGGCGGGCGCCCATTGCTGTGAGCGTGCGGTCGACCACCGACAGGAGCGACGAGCCGCCGTCGTGCATGCTGCCAAGCAGCTCAAGGCTGCGTATTGTGAACTTGTCGAGGCGCACATAGCGCTCCTCCTCAATGCGTGATATGTTGCGTATGTGGGAAATCTGCGTATGGAGCGTAACGCCAAGATAGTGCAGCACGGCACCGGCCGCAACAAGCCCGCTGCGCAGGTGCGAAATGCCGAATCCCTTCATGTTCCTGGTCTCGAAATGCTTTGTGAGCCTCTCATGGGCAAACTCATCGGTAAATGCCCAGTCGTCGAGCTCAAAGGTAAGGTACTTGCTCCCAAAGCACTCTTCGAAGCGTTTCTTTAGACCGCGCTCAAAGAGCACCTCCTTGGGGTTGAAGTTTATGAGCAGCTTCTCTACATAGTCGAACGTGCCTTCTGCTACAAGAAACTCGCCGGTAGAGATGTCAAGGAACGATACACCGCACATGGGCTTGCCGAAGTGGACCGCTGCAAGGAAATTGTTCTCCTTGTGGTCGAGCACATTATCGTTTATTGAGACACCAGGCGTAACCAGTTCGGTAATCCCGCGCTTTACTAGCTTCTTTGTCATCTTTGGGTCCTCGAGCTGGTCGCATATTGCTACGCGCTTGCCGGCACGCACCAGCCTAGGCAGGTAGGTGTCGAGCGCATGGAAGGGGAAACCTGCCATTTCAATGGCCTTGGCGATATCGCTCTTGCCATTAGAACGCTTTGTGAGCGTAATGCCAAGGATTTCCGACGCCACAATAGCGTCGGAACAGTATGTTTCATAGAAATCTCCGCAACGGAACAGCAGTATAGCATCGGGGTGCTTCGCCTTGAGGTCGTAGAACTGGCGCATCATAGGCGTCGCAGCTAAATCTTTTTCAGCCATAGACAAGTTACAATCTTACTTGGGAATAATTATGCGAAGGTAGTATTTTTTATCCGATTTTCGGGAGTAACACGCAAAAAAGAGCTTTTAGCAGCAAATTCACGCCGCAAAAAGGAAAATCATCCGAAAATTATATATTTTTGCAGGTTATTACATCTACTTGTAGATAGTAATATACAGGAGGCAACAGCCTCCATAATAACTGACAGGACTATAATTGCTAGCTTGAAAATAAAAAACGAAAGAATATATGGCATACAACTTTAACGAGATTGAACAGAAGTGGCAGAAGCGATGGAAGGACGAGAAGACCTATCGCGTAGTGGAGAATGAGGAGAAGAAGAAATTCTATGTGCTTAACATGTTCCCTTACCCGTCGGGTGCAGGACTGCACGTAGGCCACCCTCTGGGATATATTGCCTCGGACATATTCGCGCGCTTCAAGCGCCTTCAGGGTTTCAATGTGCTCAATCCAATGGGATACGACGCATACGGCCTCCCCGCCGAGCAGTATGCCATACAGACAGGACAGCACCCTGCAATAACAACCGAGCAGAATATCGCTCGTTACCGCGAGCAGCTCGACAAGATTGGTTTCTGCTTCGACTGGGACCGCGAGATAAGGACATGCGATGCAGAGTATTACCATTGGACACAGTGGACATTCATACAGATGTTCAACAGCTATTACGACAACAGCGCAAAGTGCGCAAGGCCTATTGCAGAACTTGTCGCAAAGCTGGAAAAAGAGGGTAGTGCAGGAATTGACGCCGCATGCACCGAAGAGATTACGGTAACTGCCGAAGAGTGGAACAGCATGGACGAGACTGCACAGCAGGAACTGCTAATGAACTGGCGCATCGCGTTCCTCAACGAGACAATGGTTAACTGGTGCCCTGCGCTGGGTACAGTGCTCGCCAATGACGAGGTTGTTGACGGAGTGTCGGAGCGCGGAGGCCACCCCGTTGTACAGAAGAAGATGAAGCAGTGGTGCCTCAGGGTATCGGCCTACTCGCAGCGCCTGCTCGACGGACTCGACAGGATAGAGTGGAGCGAGTCAATCAAGGAGACACAGCGCAACTGGATTGGCCGCAGCGAGGGTACCGAAATGCAGTTCCGCGTAAAGGATAGCGACGTAGAATTCACAATCTTCACCACACGCGCCGACACAGTATTCGGTGTCACATTCATGGTTCTTGCTCCTGAGAGCGAACTCGTTGCGCAACTCACAACAGCAGCACAGAAAGAGGCTGTTGAGGCCTATCTTGACCGCACAAAGAAACGCACCGAGCGCGAGCGCATGATTGACCGCAACGTAACCGGCGTGTTCACCGGCTCATACGCAATAAACCCCATCACAGGCGAGGAGATTCCCGTGTGGGTGAGCGACTACGTGCTTTCGGGCTACGGAACAGGCGCCATCATGGCCGTACCTGCACACGACAGCCGCGACTACGCGTTCGCAAAGCACTTCGGTATTGAGATACGCCCGCTCATCCAAGGCTGCGATGTGAGCGAGGAGAGCTTTGACGCGAAAGAGGGCATAATGACAAACTCTCCTGTAGAGAAGTTCGCCGGCTGCCGCCTGAACCTCAATGGCCTCACAGTGAAGGAGGCTATTGCAAGGACAAGGCAGTTCGTCACAGAGAACGGGCTGGGCCGCGTGAAGGTCAACTACCGCCTGCGCGACGCAATCTTCAGCCGCCAGCGCTACTGGGGCGAGCCGTTCCCCATCTACTACAAGAATGGCGTGCCTTACCCAATACCCGAGGCGTGCCTGCCGCTTGAGCTCCCCGAAGTGGAGAAGTTCCTCCCCACAGAGAGCGGCGAGCCCCCGTTGGGCCACGCAAGGATGTGGGCATGGGACACAGCCAGCAGCTGCATAACAAGCAAGGAGAACATCGACAACCAGACAGTGTTCCCGCTCGAGCTCAACACAATGCCAGGCTTTGCAGGCTCAAGCGCATACTACCTGCGCTACATGGACCCGCGCAACGGCAAGGCACTCGTCGGCAAGGAGGCAAACGGGTACTGGCAGGACGTAGACCTGTATGTAGGCGGCAAGGAGCACGCTACAGGCCACCTCATCTACTCCCGCTTCTGGAACATGTTCCTCTTTGACACAGGCGTGAGCACAAAGGAAGAACCGTTCCAGAAACTCATTAACCAGGGAATGATACAGGGCCGCAGCAACTTCGTATACCGCATAAAGGACACGAACACCTTTGTATCCTATAACCTGTCAAGGAACTACGATGTTACGCCGCTGCATGTGGATGTAAACATTGTATCAAACGACACCCTCGACATTGAGGCATTCCGTGCCTGGCGCCCCGAATATGCCAACGCAGAGTTTATCCTTGAGGATGGCAAGTACATCTGCGGCTGGGCAGTGGAGAAGATGAGCAAGTCAATGTACAACGTAGTGAACCCCGACGTAATAGTAGAGAAATACGGTGCCGACACGCTGCGCATGTACGAGATGTTCCTTGGCCCCATCGAGCAGTCAAAGCCATGGGACACCAACGGCATCGACGGCTGCCACCGTTTCCTGCGCAAGCTCTGGGGCATGTTCTTCGACAAGAACGACACCTGCATAATAACTGATGACGAGCCCACAAGAGAGGAGCTCAAGTCACTGCACAAGCTCATAAAGAAGACTACAGAAGACATTCCTGCATTCTCGTACAACACCTCTGTAAGCGCATTCATGATATGCCTCAACGAGCTCACGGCACTCAAGTGCAGCAAGAGGGCAATACTGGAGAAGGTTGTGGTTGTGCTCTCGCCGTTCGCGCCGCACATTTGCGAGGAGCTCTGGGAGGCCTTGGGCCACACAACGACAATATGCGATGCCGAGTGGCCTGAGTACAACGAGGAGTACCTTAAGGAAGATACCGTAAAGTACACAATATCGTTCAACGGCAAGGCACGCTTCACGATGGACTTCGCTGCCGACGCGGCAAACAGCGACATCGAGGCAGCAGTACTTGCAAACGAGAACAGCCAGAAGTACATTGACGGCAAGCCTATAAGGAAAGTCATCATTGTACCCAAGAAGATTGTCAACATTGTCATCTGATGACGGCAGCTAAAGGATATTCTCACTAAAAGTATCATAATATGGGCAAGCGATTCTTACCGAGACCTACCATCATGAGCGAGCTGAAGAACTACCTCATGATAACACTGGGACTTACACTCTATGCCTTTACATGGAAGTTCTTCATGGCCCCCTATAAGTTTGTCACAGGAGGCATTACCGGTGTAGGCGGTATTATTGAGTACACCACAGGACTGCCAATGCAGTATACCTACTTTGCAATAAACATAGTTCTTCTTATAATAGCAATACAGCAGCTAGGATGGAAGTTCTGCATTAAGACCAGCTATGCCATTGTAGTAATGACACTGGCCCTTGAGATGTTCGACCTTGTATTCAAGGTATGGCCCACGGCCTATGAGATACTGGGCCCCGACAAGCAGCTCGAGGCATGTATCGTTGGCTCAATATTCATTGGAATGGGAATTGCGTTCTGCTTCCTGAGCAACGGAAGCACGGGCGGCGTGGACATAATAGCGGCCATCGTGAACAAGTACAAGGACATAAGCTTCGGCCGTGCAATGCTTTACGTCGACGCCTGCATAATCATAAGCAGTTTCTTCATTGTCCCGAACGAAAGCTTATCCGTCAGCCTGCAGAAGGTGTTCTATGGTTTCATAAACCTTGTTATTGTGAACGTGTCTCTCGACTACATGGTAAACAGCAACCGCCAGGCAGTGCAGTTCTTCATCTTCTCGAGCAAGTATGACGAGATTGCTTACTACATCACCCGCTACCTGAAGCGCGGCGTTACACTGCTTGATTCGGTAGGCTACTACTCGGGCAAGGAGGGCAAGGTCATTACCACCATAGCACGCGCCAACCAGTCGAACCAGCTGCTCAGCGCAATCAAGCAGATTGACCCTAACGCGCTTGTATCACAGTCAAAGGTAATGGCCGTATACGGACTTGGATTCGACAAGATAAAGGCAAAGCCAAAGGCCGCAAGGATGGCACAAGGCAATAGCGTGGCACCCGCAAAAGAAGATAAGTGATGAGACTGGTATTCGCTACAAACAACAGGCATAAGCTCGACGAGGTGAGGGCGATAGTGGGCGATAGGGTAGAGGTGCTGTCTCTCAACGACATAGGCTGCCACGACGACATACCCGAGACAGCCAGTACCCTTCAGGGCAATGCCCTTATAAAGGCACGCTACATATACGAAAGATACGGAGTAGACTGCTTTGCCGATGATACAGGACTTGAGGTTGACGCGCTTGGCGGCGAGCCGGGAGTATACTCGGCACGCTATGCAGGCGAGGAGTGCGACCCCGAGGCCAACATGAAGAAACTGCTGCATAATTTAACAGGAAAAACTTGCCGCAGCGCACAATTTCGTACAGTAATCGCGTTAATAGTAGACGGAGAGGAGAAACTCTTCAACGGAATAGTAAAGGGGAGCATTACCGAAGAGAAGAGAGGTGACTCCGGGTTCGGGTATGACCCCATTTTTATTCCCGAAGGATTCTCCGAGAGCTTTGCACAGATGAGCAGCGGGCTCAAGAACAGCATAAGCCACCGCTACCGTGCAACACAGCTGCTTAGCGATTACCTTAAGGAAAAATATGGTTAGAAGAATAATCTTTTCACTCTTGCTCTTATTGCCGGCATTGGCGCTCAGGGCCGGCATTGGCGACTGGACACTATACCCGTCGTACAGCAACGCCACATACTGCCAGGCGGCAGGCGGCAGGCTGTATATCCTTGCCTCGGGCGCGCTTTTCTCGTACTGCGAAGAAGACAGCGAGGTGCGCCTCTATGACAAGATAAGCACCCTGAGCGACATTGACATATCACATATTGCCTACAGCAAGGAGATCGGCGCGCTTGTAATCGTATACAGCAATGCCAACATAGATATACTCTACGGTAACGACGAAGTATACAACATATCCGACTTCAAGAACAAGTCACTGCCAAAGAAGAAGATAAACGGTATAGACCTGCAAGGCAACAGGGCATACCTGTCAACCGAATTCGGCATTGTAGTCCTTAATCTTGACAGGCTCGAGCTTGAGAGCACATACATGACCGGCCTTGACACATACTGCGCCTACCTTTACGAGGACATGCTCTTCTGCGGCACAAAGACCGGAATGTACAGCTGCGACACAACAATGAACATGCTCGACAAGAACAGCTGGGAAAAGAAGAACAAATACTTCGTAAAGGCAATATGTGAGCTCGACGGAACACTCTACTGCCACCTTGCCGACTTTGGAATACTGCATTACGAGGCAGGCAGGAACATACTCCGCTATGTACTGTACAATGACGGGGAAAAGTACAGCAAGGTCTACAGCAACGGGAAAGAGATTATAGCCTCAGCACCAGGCAAGACAGCCGTAATCACAGGACCGCAAGAAGCAGCGGTATACAGCAACAGCGGCAGCATGTTCGTTCTCAAGGACGGCAGCGATTTCTGGGACTGCAAGGGATACAGCGGGGTAGTGAAGTGCGCCATAAAGGAGAACAGCATTGCCAGCACAGCATTGCCAGTTATCCCCAACAGCCCAATAAGGAACCACTGCGACTTCATTAAATTCGCAAGTGACAGCAAGCTGCTTGTAGCAGGCGGCAACCTCAATTACTTTGACATTACATTCTACGACGGTACCCTGATGGAGTACAACTGCCTGGACGACAGGTGGAATAACCTTCCGGAGGACACAATAAGGCAGGTTACCGGGCTCAAATATCTCAACATGTGCTCCATTGATGAGGACCCCGCAGAACCTGGACACTACTTCGCAAGCTCCTTCGGCTACGGTATCTATGAGTTCCGCGACGGTAAGTTCGTGAACCACTACAGCATGCACAACAGCCCCCTTGAAACGGTTGTCCCAGGGAACAGCGGGTTTGTGCGTGTGCCAACGGTCAAATTCGACAATGAAGGCAACCTTTGGTGCATAAACACCGGAGTAAAGAATATTGTAAAAATTTTGAAGAAAGACGGCACTTGGGTTGAACTTAACTACAAGGCAATAGAGGGACTGCCTACAATGGTTGAACCTGTAATAGATTCAAGAGGATGGCTGTGGATAACATCACTGCAGGGAGAACCCGGTATATTCTGCGCAAAGATGAACGGCACGCCTTTCGATACCAGTGACGATGAGCAGAAAGTGCTGCTTAACAAGTTCACAAACCAGGACGGCACAAGCTACGACATTTACCAGGTGCATGCCCTCACCGAGGACCACGACGGCAAGATGTGGGTGGGCACTAACACCGGGCTTTTTGTCATAGACAGCCCGGAGTCATTCTTCAGCGACGGAACATTCAAGCAGATAAAGGTTCCACGCAACGACGGCACCGGCCTTGCCGACTACCTGCTCAGCGGAACATATATAAAGGCAATAAAGGTAGATGGAGCAAACCGCAAGTGGATTGGTACTAACGACAACGGAATCTATCTCATAAGCGCCGACGGGCTCGAGACCATTCACCACTTTACTACAGAGAACTCCCCATTGCCATCGGACTGCATTGAGAGCATTGCAATAAACGGGCATAGCGGCGAGGTGTTCATTGGCACTAGAATGGGTATAGCAAGCTACATGAGTGACGCTACACGCCCTCAGGAGATACTTCAGGAGAGCAACATACATGCCTATCCAAACCCCGTGAGGGCCGGTTACAGCGGAAATATCTCAATCACCGGGCTCACGGCCGGGTGCAACGTGAAAATCGTTGACGCTGCCGGTTCTTTGATAAACGAAGGCACATCCCAGGGAGGGCAGTACAGCTGGAACGGGCGCAGCAGCCGTGGCGAGAAGGTAGCAAGCGGAGTATACTATGTGCTCACATACGACAGCGAAGGCAATGAAGGAGCAGCTACAAAGATACTCATTACTAGGTAGCGCACACAGTATCAACCATTTTTATAATTTCTATACAGAATGTAGTCTTATCACAAAGACTGCATTTTAACTATACACCCCATAGGTATTGTTGAATATTTTTCATCATAAATAAATATTGCCGCATATTTACTTGCTTATAATCAATAAATATGTAGTTTTGCAGGTATAATACAGTGTAAATATCTATAACCTTATATATCTTAGCTATGACTTACACACTCGAGCTGCTGGCATCCATTCACAAGCTAGGTCTTGTAATGATACATGCCGATGGTAAATTCACTGAAAAGGAAGTAACTCCAGTTTTCAAATTTTTCAGCAAAATTGAGGGTTTCAATGATAACGTACTGAAAATGATTCTGGATTACGCCGAGAACCTTACAGTCGAGAAGGCTGTAGAGATTGTTTCAGGCGCCGATGACGCCATAAAGCAGAACATCTCCAATATCATGGCCGATATTTCGGAAAGCGACGGCGATGTTGCCGATGAAGAAATTAATGTGTTCAGGACAATGGCAGAACTGTGCGGGCTCCCCATGCCTATTGCTCCCAATGAGGAGGAAGAGGCTGAAGAGGCAGCAAGAGAGGAATTCATTCCGCCCACATATATAGTAGCGCGCACAAACGGCACTGCACGCCCGGTAATGGTTGAGAGTGTAGACTGGAACGGATTTGAGAGGGAAGCAGGCGCTATCATTGGTGCAGAACGCCTTGAGGTTGTACGCTACACAGCACCCCTGAATGCAATTTCAAGCAATTTAGGCCTGAACGGCTGCCACCTTGTATTCCTTGTCGACAGGAACGGATACTCAAGGAGCGACGCAGGAGACAACATGACAGGAACAATCCTCTATGGCAGCGGGTACGAGATTAAGGGTGATATCATATTTGCCCTGGAGACCGACGGATATGAAATATGCGGCATAAGGACAAAGCGCCTTGTTGGAGACATATACTTAGCAATCAATAATGCAGTAGGCGGGTTGCTAAGGGTAGAGTAACAGGAACTTAAAAACAATAGTCATTGGTTCGTTTTGCTTTTAGCCACCCGCGTGGCATAAACTTCGTCTATGCTTCACGCGACTAATGGCTGCAAAACTTGCCGATAACAAAACGTTGTTTTGTCATTCCGACCGAAGGGAGGAATCTCATGCTTGTGTTCTCTACCCTGCTGTGTTTTGAATTCCCTCGTCGCTCTGACGGGATGACAACGATAGAGCTATAATCTTACACAGATTGAACTGGAAGACATAATAGTTCACATGTAATGCATCAGGCTATTAGCTGAATATATGGCTATATTACTTATTCACTCTTAAGCGTAATCACTGTAACCTCCGGCCTGGCGCCCATGCGGGCAAAGAAACCCACGCTTCCTACATTTTGATAAAAAATAATCCCGAACGGGTTGAAATTTTAATTAAATACATATATTTGAGGTAAACCTCGAATATTTTCTTTGGGGCGGCAAGCCGCACTACTTGGTGCTACTAAAGTAGCAGTCGTCGCAAACAACGCTTATTACGCGTCGTCGCTGTAAAAAACATTCAAGCAAGCTTGATGTTTCTTGCTCGTTTGTTTGTATATTTGTACCCGTACGGGTTGAAATTATATACATTACTACAAAAATAATCCCGTACGGGATTATTTTATAAAAAGCTGTACTATGAACTTGGGAGAATACATACGCGAAAAGAGAAAACTTTATAATCTTACACAAATTGAACTGGCTGAGAGGAGTGGAGTGGGAGTGCGTTTCATAAGAGAACTGGAGCGTGGCAAGACTACAGTACAATTGGATAAGGTTAATCTTGTACTGGCTCTTTTTGGCGAGACACTGAAACCTGCTAAAATTAATAGCTTATAAATGAATATTAGAAATGAAAAGAGCTAAAATATATATTGATGGTACTTTTGCAGGAGTATTGACTGAGGACCAAAATGGCTACCACTTTGTATATAATTCGGAATATATGAAATCAAATACAGCAAAACCTCTGTGCCCCACAATGCCATTACAGGATGAAGAATATGTGAAGGAGTTTATGTTTCCTGTTTTTGACGGTCTTATTCCCGAAGGTTGGTTGCTTGATATTGTAGACAAGAACTGGAAGATTAACCCACGAGACAGAATGAGTCTGTTACTGATGTGTTGTAAAGATTGTATCGGTAATATTAGTGTACGGAATTATGAATGAAAATAACGTAAAAAGGTGTCTTTGCTGCTACAAACCAATTGATGATAATCAAGGACTTTACCATCCAAAATGCGCAAAGAAACTTTTCGGAACTGCAAAAGCTCCGGTATTGCCTTATACAAGAGACAATATTGAAGAACTGGCATTACATATACTTGAACAAAGTACTTCTGTTACAGGTGTACAGCCTAAACTATCCTTGGATATAAATAGAGGGGGCAAGAATGAACCCGATAAACTTACAATTGTAGGTTTGTGGGGTAACTACATATTGAAACCGCAAAGTCCAGTATATGATTCTATGCCTGAACTTGAAGACCTTACAATGAAGCTTGCCGAGGCATCCGGCATTGCCACCGCACCACATGGGCTTATAATGATGGATGACGGTGAACTGGCATATATAACCAAAAGGATGGATAGAGGCGAGAAAGGGGAGAAATACTCTATGCTCGACATGTGCCAGCTTACCAACAGACTTACTGAACATAAATACCGTGGAGCATATATTCAGCTTGCCGAAACAATAAAAAAGTATTCATCTGCTCCAATGCTTGATGTACAGAGATTTTGGGAAATAGTGATATTCTCCTGGTTGACAGGAAATTCAGACATGCATTGCAAGAATTTTTCACTTATTGAAAAAGGATATGATGGTTATCATTTATCTCCGGCTTATGACCTGTTGGCTGTTAAACTTACAGGAATTAACGATGATGATGAACTTGCAATGCCCCTTGTAGGTTATGGAACAGATGACAATAATGCTATTGTTGGATTTGACCACCGCTCATTTATCCAGGCTATGATTGATAGCGGAATAACAGAGAAAATTTCGGAAAAGATAATTGATAAAATGATTTCAGGGAGTCATAAATGGAATGATATAATAGATTCTTCATTTCTTAATGATAAACTAAAATCAGATTATAAATCACTTATTCAGGAACGTATTAAACGAATAGAAAAAGTGTGACCATTAAAGTCACACTTTTTCTATTATATAAATCACTTACTCTTCAGCGTAATCACAGTAACCTCCGGCCTGGCGCCCATGCGGGCGAAGAAACCTACACTGCCTATCCCGTCATTTATATACAGTTTGCCTTCAGCACCTTCGTAAAGCCCGCTCCATTCGTTGTACATGAGGGCAGCGGGGGAGATACCTGCGATTTTCATCTGCATGGCGTGTATGTGCCCCGAAAGTGTCAAATCGCTGTAACTGCATAATGAATGCCAAAGCTGCGGCAAGTGCGAAACGGTTATGTTGAAAACCGAATCGGGTACATTTTCATATATCCCGCTCACATCAAGACCGTCTATGGTATTTAAAGAATGCTTGTATTCAAGCAGTTTCTCGGAATAGTCGACACCTGTTATGGCAATTGAATCGCCTCCTCTTCTTATATATGCTGTACTGTCCCTTAGGAATACCCATCCTGCCGTAGCAGCACTCCCGGCCAAAGAGTCCATATTCTTGCTCCTAAACTCTTTTGTAGAGCCTTTTACATAGGAACCGGTATCATGGTTACCCAAGACCGCAAAAACGCCGTCTGCGCCTTTTATTCCTTTAAGGATGGATAATATTTCAGGGGTGAGCTCTGTATAATGCAGATTTACCAGGTCACCACCAAAGAGTACAACATTGGCATTCGTTGAAGAAACCACGTTTGAAAGTTTTTCAAGTTCGGCCGGCGCATTCCACATTGACCCTACATGTATATCCGAAATGAATGCCACACGGTAACCGTCGAAAGCCACAGGGAGGCTGCTGAACTTAAGCTCAACCTCCTTTACCTGGTAATTGGTACGGGTTACAAACGCGCTGTACATAAAGAAGAGCATTAGCAGCGATGAGGCCGCAACGCCTGTCCACATCCATTTCTTGCTTTTTGTCGGGAGCCAGAAAGCATAGAGCACAATGCGGGATATTGAAAAGAAAAGATAGCCAGTGAGAATGGACATTGAGAACTTCATCATGAACTCGTTATTTGCTGTGTCAATC
Organism: Bacteroidaceae bacterium; assembly: GCA_045592125.1. Lineage (GTDB taxonomy): Bacteria > Bacteroidota > Bacteroidia > Bacteroidales > Bacteroidaceae > HGM04593. The sequence goes on from JAZNUE010000007.1 coordinate 32,735, forward strand.
AACGCGAACATGAAAAGCGGTACAAGCAATATTATTACATAGGAAAGTATAACAGTGCCTGAGAAAGTGTATATAACCGCTTTGCCGGCACCGTCCTTTCTAAGGCGCCTGAAGGCAATGAAATCGAGCAGCACCATTGCCAGTGCAAGTATTGTTGTAAGTATCTTTGTCATGAAGCCGTGTTTTACAAAAACCATGCAAATATAGGTGTTATCCACCTTTCTAACCGCTTATTATTTTATATATTTCCTTTTTAAAAATTTAAAAAACTAAAAACAACAATAAAGCCTGTTGATTGTGTAGAGAAATAAATTGTGTTTTATTTGCTTTTGGACTTATTAGTAGAAGGAAATAAGTTATCTCAAAAATATAAACATGACAATTTATTGTCTATTATTATGTTACGTAACGTTGTCAACAATTATTAATTACATCTTCCTTTTAAAAAAACAGTCATTACAGCATGTTTATAACTGTTGGTAAACGGTTTGATAAAATGCAGCTAAAAAGTGGCATAATAATTTGGTCTTTTAATAATGCTTCAGGCTTATCAGTAAATTGGAGAAAACAAAATTTAAATGACATTTTTTCTCTTTTAGTTTTCATGATGTTCTTAACAGGTTATCAACAGTAATCAGCATGAGTTGACTGGGTCTGGATTACATATTCGTACTGCAGACAGTCCTGCAATGATGAGATGTTTCGCTTCGCTCAACATGACAGGGCAGGACATCACTTTCAGCGAACATGTAATCCTGACCGTAGGGAACCAACGGCCGACTCGTAGTCTTTTCTCAAATTTACTCCCAAATATCCTATATATAAAAACATACAGGCCAATGTTATTAACACCGGCCTGTATGTTATACTGTTATAAATGTAGGCTATATATTACGCGAGCTTGGCAAGTGCTTCCTTAATGCGTCGTATTGCCTCTATGATATTCTCGTCGCTTGTAGCATAACTCATTCTGAAGCACTCAGGTGCGCCGAACGAAGTGCCGCCCACTGCTGCAACATGTGCCTCGGTAAGAAGGTACATTGCAAGGTCGTCGCTGTTGTTGATAACTGTTCCGTTGTAGCTCTTGCCATAGAATGAGCTGCACTTTGGGAACAGGTAGAATGCACCCTCGGGAACATTAACCTCAAGTCCAGGAATCTCCTTTGCTAGCTTTACAATGAGGTCGCGGCGGCGCTGGAATGCCTTTCTCATCTCTTCTACTGGTTCCTGTGAACCGGTGTATGCCTCAAGCGACGCCATCTGCGACACCGAGCATGGTCCGCTGGTATACTGGCCCTGGAGCTTGTTGCAGCCCTTTACAATCCACTCGGCAGCAGCAAGGTAGCCAATGCGCCAGCCTGTCATGGCATAGGCCTTTGAAACACCGTTGATTATGATTACACGCTCCCTAATCTCAGGGAACTGTGCTATGCTCTCGTGCTTGCCCACGTAGCTTATGTGTTCATAAATCTCGTCAGCAACAACAAAAATGCCGGGATATTTTGCAAGGACATCGGCAAGCTCCTTAAGTTCCTCCTTTGTATATACCGAACCTGTCGGGTTTGAAGGAGAGCATAGAATGAGCATTTTTGTCCTTGGGGTTATTGCTGCCTCAAGCTGTGCTCCTGTAATCTTGAAGTTCTGCTCAATGCCTGCGCTTACGATGACAGGAGTACCGTCGGCAAGCTTAACCATGTCGGGGTAGCTTACCCAGTAAGGGGCTGGTACAATAACCTCGTCGCCAGGGTTAACAAGTGCCATAATTGCATTGCACACGGCCTGCTTTGCTCCGTTTGACACAGATATCTGTGCCTCGGTAAAGTCAAGACCATTCTCGTTCTTGAGTTTTGCGACAATTGCCTTGCGCAATGCGGGGTAGCCAGGTACTGGAGAATAGCGCGACCAGTTGTCGTCAATAGCCTGCTTTGCAGCCGCTTTAATTGCGTCGGGGGTGTTGAAGTCGGGTTCACCCACACTCATGTTAATAACATCCACGCCTTGTGCCTTAAGTTCCTGGCTCTTCTGTGACATTGCCAGTGTTGCCGACGGCGCCAGCCGGTTTACTCTGTCTGATAGCTTGTTCATTTTATTTTGCTGTTAGTTATAGTTTGTTTTTATATTATCAAGATTCTGTGCTGCGCTCCAGCATGACATAAAGTATTACGCTTTTCATAAAACTGTCATTCTGAGCAAAGCGAAGAATCTCTATCATTCGCGATTTTTTGAGATTCCTCGTCGCTGTGCTCTGTCGGGATGACAAACTCACTTTTTTATGGGATGCTTCGCTGCGCTCCAGCATGACAGGTATGTGTTTCACATTGTACTTTTAACATCCCTTGCTTTTCGCAACCCACGTGGCACCACGAGTGCGGTGCTTCACGTGACCTATCGCTGCAAGTGATGTCGAAACTTCGCCTTCGGCTCAGTTTTCAAAGTGCAACGTATGCCCCATGCGCTCGGCCTTTGTATGCAGGTAGCGTGAGTTGTATGTGTTAGGCTCAATCTCAATGCCTACATTCTCGGTTATTGTGAGACCGTAGCTCTCGAGCCCTATGCGCTTTACAGGGTTGTTGGTGATGAGACGCATCTTGTGCACTCCAATCTGGCGCAGAATCTCGGCTCCAACGCCGTAGTCCCTTTCATCGGCCTTGAATCCAAGGCACAGGTTGGCGTCAACGGTGTCCATTCCCTCTTCCTGCAGCTTGTAGGCGCGCATCTTGTTCATTAGTCCAATGCCACGGCCCTCCTGGTTAAGATATACGATTACTCCCTTGCCTTCATTGTCGATGAGTTTCATGGCCTCATGCAGCTGGGCTCCGCAGTCGCAGCGCTGTGAACCGAAGATGTCTCCTGTAATGCATGACGAGTGCACGCGTACCAGTATTGGCTCATCCTCTTTCCACTCTCCCTTAATGAGCGCTACATGCTCCAGGCCGTTCGATTTCTGGCGGAACGGTATCAGGCGGAAATGCCCGTGCTCGGTGGGCATGTCAACTTCCTCGCCTTTCTCAACAAGCGACTCCTGCTTAAGGCGGTACTCAATAAGGTCCTTAATTGATATAATCTTCAGGCTGTGCTCCTTTGCAATCTCAATGAGCTGCGGCATGCGTGCCATTGTGCCGTCCTCGTTCATAATCTCTATGAGCGCGGCGGCAGGGTAGAGGCCCGCAAGGCGTGCAAGGTCAATGCTGGCCTCGGTGTGCCCGGCGCGGCGCAGCACTCCGTTGTCCTGTGCATAGAGCGGGTTAATGTGTCCGGGACGGGCGAATGTCTCGGGCCTGCTGGCAGGGTCGGCAAGCGCCTTTATGGTTGCGGCACGGTCGGCTGTAGATACTCCAGTGGAGCATCCTTCTACCTTGTCTATTGTAACAGTGAAAGGCGTGCCCAGCAGGCTTGTGTTGGCGCTTACCTGGGGTTCGAGCTGCAGTTCCTTGCAGCGCGAGATGGTTATTGGGGCGCACAGCACTCCACGCCCGTTCTTGAGCATGAAATTTACGGCCTCGGGGGTAATCTTTTCGGCTGCAATGATGAAGTCACCCTCATTCTCGCGGTCCTCATCATCGACAACTATCACGAATTTGCCCTCTCTGAAGTCATCAAGTGCCTCTTCAATACTATTAAGCTTAAAGTTATCCATATTATGTACTAGAATTTATACTGGTTATACAAGTTTTTCCTTATGCATTACCTCTATCGTCTTCTTGCAGTTCTTCTCAATCCTCACAAGCGCCTTGGCCAGCCTGCGGCGGAACTTCACGGCCCTCACGTATATGATTATGCCGGCAGGGAACAGCACAAGCGAAAGCACGTTCATCCACCTTCTCTTGAATGGAGAGACAATTGCATGCGCCGACAGCACCGGGAACCTGTTGAGCATTACTATTACCTTGCGGTTCTTGCTGTTGCCAAGGTCTTCTATTACGGCCTCGAGCCTGTCGTTGAAGTCATCAATAGTGTGGTCCTTCTCGTTAAAGAAGACACTGCCTATTGACGGGAGCTTCTTCAGCCTGTTCTTCTTTATATATGCCCTTGCCTCGCTGTAGAGCTCAGAGAGCGCTACGGCGTCGTTGCTGTAGCTTGGGTCATCTATTACCACTTCCTTTATTGTGACGTTCCTCTTTTCGGGGATAGCGAACAGTTTCCTGAAGAACCTGTCTATTGAGTCCTTGTTGAATATCTCGGAATCCTTGTTCGAGTGGTATGTGAAGAATGCTCCCAGCGGGGCGAGCACAATGGTGCTTAGCCATGCTCCAATCCAAATGTGCCATTCTCCCTCGCGGGCCATCTTGTACCCCGACGTGTTGAATATGTAGTATAGTATGAACGTTGCCACTGAAATTAGCACAGGGTAGCCAAGACCGCCTTTCCTTACAATGGCTCCAAGCGGCGCGCCTATGAAGAAGAATACAATGCAGCTGAGCGAGAGGGTGAACTTGTTCCACCACGAAATCTTATGCTTGTTAAGGTCCTTTTCGCGGGAATGCAATATGTTGTGCTTTATTTCGTAGTCAACCTTCATCTGCTTCACCTTGTTCAGCTGTGCCCTCTTCCATATTAGCCTTGACTTCCTGGTCGCAACGTTATATACACTGTCTACATTAATGCTGTATACCCTGTTCTTTGCCATCTTCAGAGAGTCGTCGCTGTCAAGCCTTGTATTTCCCTTGTATGTAGTGCGCTTTAGGTTCGCCCAGTGGCTATGGGCTATGCTGTCGCTCTGGTGCGACAGGGTATCGATAGAGACCTCAAGTTCCTTTATGTTCTTGCTGTCGGCATTCGATTTCATTATTGAGGCGTCCTTGAGCTCAAACCCTCCTTCAGTCTCAATTATTATATCCTTCTGCCTGAATGTCTCGCGGCGGTAAGGCACGTTCTTCTTCTCTATGTTCTGCTCCTGAAGATTGGAGAACTGCTCTCCCGAGAACATTGAGAGTATCATGTGCTTCTCGTCGGCAGTACTTGTTATTATGGCCGAGTCGGCAAGCACAATATTGGCATTCTCAAAACCTTCTGAAACATCATAGATAATTATGTCATAGAGTAATCCAGTCTCCTTATCCTTCTTCTCAACATATATGTTATATCCTTCGAGCCTGTCATAGAACACCTTTTCGGGAATCTCGCTCTCGGGCGATGACTGCTTAATGGAGTACATTATGGCATAGAGCTTCATCTGGGCATATGGGCTCACTACGTTCTGGAAGTAGAACGAAACGCAGCCAAGTATTGTGCAGAATATGATAAGCGGCCTCATTATCCTGAAAAGCGGTATTCCGGCAGCCTTCATTGCCAGCAGCTCCAGCTTTTCGCCAAAGTTGCCGAATGTCATGAGCGAGGCCAGCAGAATTGCAAGAGGAAGCGCCTGTGCAACCAGTGTTATTGCGCTAAGGGAGAAGAACTGGGCGAGAATAGAAAAGTCGAGCCCCTTGTCGACAAAGTCGTCGACCCATTTCCATAACAGCTGCATTATGAAAATAAACAGGCAAATAAAGAAGGTGCCAAGCAGGTTTGTGGCAAATGTCCTTATGATAAAAAGGTCAAGCTTCTTTATCTTGAAGTAATCAAGGAATCTCATATCTCGCTAATATTGTCTCAGGAACAATATGTCATGTCACTAAAAAATGCAGCAAACTGCTTCTATAAAAAATGTACAAAAAAAACATGTTCCCTGGCAGGGAAGAATGTTCTTTTGTACAAAGTTAGTATAAAATGCGTGATTTTATCCCTTATATATCCAGAAACTATTTTAATTTTATTAAAATAACCTCAAAACAGCCTCTGGCCTGTGCAAGCGGCCTACATTCCCGATAGCCTGCGAAGGTTTTCAATCTGCGAATCCCAAAGGTCCTTCTGGTCCTCAGCCTCGTCCTTGCCGGCAAAGTCTGTTATCTCAAGAGTGTGCTCGCGGGTAAGCTCGTTATAGGCTATGCGCATCTCAAAGTATGTGCTCTGGCTCTCGTCTTCCCAGCGGAACTTCACATATACACCGTTCCTTTGCGCAACAAGGTGCGCCACCCTCTGCTCGGTCTTTCCCCAATAGAAGGTGAAAGTCTTGTCAAGGCTCTCCACCCTGTCGGCAAACCACGGAGAGAGGCCCGCGGCAGTTCCAATGTATTTCCAAATCATTGAAGCGCTTCCCTTCATAGGGTATTCGATGTAGATTTTCTCTTTGCCCATTTCTAGAAGTTGTTTCTTTGAAAAAATGAATATCGGGACGTAGGAAGCGTCCCAGCCCTTTATATCTCAGTCGCAAGATATAAAATTTAATTTGTAAACACAATTATAATCGGTAAAATGTTGGATATTATAAGCAAAATTTACACTTCTTGACTTTTCTCTTCAAGCAAGTGACTTAAGAAAAAGTTTGCAATACAAGTTTTTTTGCTGATTTTTACCAAAAAATTTGCCAGTATGGAATTATAGACATATCTTTGCACCGCAAAAATGCAATGGCGAGATAGCTCAGCTGGTTAGAGCGCATGATTCATAATCATGAGGTCCCCGGTTCAATCCCGGGTCTCGCTACTGAAGCGGAGAAAGTTGAAAGACTATCTCCGCTTTTTGTTTTGCTTTCGTATAACTCGTTGGTCTGCTGATAGATAAAGTCAACTAATACATTTCTGTTCGGCTTTCAAGGCCAATCTCTTTACGATTATCACAAAGCCACCTGTAAGGATAAGGTTCGATAGGATTGTAAGCAACGAGATTGCCAATAGCGGGCCACCCAGTCCGTAACCAATGGAGACAAAAATAATGCCTGCGCCCACCTCTCCACGGGTAAACATTCCTATACTCAGGGCTAGACGCTCGGTAAGTGAACGGTCTCTGTAGAAAAACATCGGCACCATTTTGCCAATGTTTGAGAGTGCAGTAACCACTACTACGTGCATGGCTATTTCGCCCCATGACATCGGGCCTACCTGTGCTATTGTGCAATCGCCCGCCATTGCCGTAAAATCGACACCAATAAAGAGCGGGGCACTCATTCCCACCAGGAACATAAACACATAGGAGATTACAGTTGCCACGCTTTCGTCCATTTTTGTGTGGCGGTGATTTGGTTTCATTGTCATTCCAAGTATGAATGCTGGCAAAAGCACCTCAATGTGGATAGCGGCATCAGATCCGAAAATATGTTTCGAAAGGATATACAGTCCCTGGAACGCGAATACCAGGATGGCTGAATACCATAGGATAGAGCCCCACGACTGGCCTATGTCGTAGCGTTTCAGGTAGGTCCAGCCAATGTACAGGCAGAGTACTACTACAAGTACTACCACTCCCAGCTGCCAGCGCAGCCCTATCATAAACACCTGCAGGGGAATCATCAGCAATATTGTATCAAGGTCGTCGAAGATGGCCAGTACACGTGTCTTCTTGTATACCCACGATGACTTAAGGCCAGCAGCCGCCAGCATTGTGAACAGGATTCCAGCCGAGGTAGGTGCTGCAAAACGGCTGAGCAAGAGGGTCTCTTTCCAGGCGTCCCAGTCAGTAAAATATTCCGACGGGAGAAGCACCATATAGTAGAAACAAATCAGCAGCCAGGGCGCTGCAGCAGTTGCCATCGCAATGAAATAGTCGGATGTATATGAACGCCAATGACTCTTGTCGAGCTCAAATTCGCGTCCCACGTTTATCATTATAAAGGCAAGGCAGATATACAGCATTGAGTCAAAGACTGATTTTGCATGAGTGAATGCAGTATCGTCAATGATATTCGGCAATGTCTGCGAACATATGAGTCCTGAAATAAGGAATAACGAAAAAAGTACTATCTTCTTCATAGGTAGTTATGGTAGTTTGCTTGTTAACGTTATATTCTTGTTATGCATTACTTTACGCAAATAAAGTAAATCTTTCGGACATATACAAGCCTTGTACTCTCGCTTTATAATCTTTAACTAAATCATATGGGAATAACTACAAAAAAATATGTTCACTTCGCGTGAACATATTTTTTTGTAGTTATTCTATCGTTTAAGCAATATTTTTGCTGCCTTTTCCTTGTTTGAAGAGAATGAGAACTGGCTAAGTATCTTGTTATAGCTGTCGGCCTCGACAAGGCTTGGTGCTATAACCTTCAGCGCTTCCAGCTTATTGTCGTCGAAAGAGAGCAATGCCAGCAGTCTTGCGCACTGCTTGCTGCTGAAGCTGCTGCTAATGCATGCTACGCGTATTATGTTAATCTTGTTCTTGTCGAACGAGGTCTCCTTCACAATCTTGTACATCATTGAAAAGTCGTCGTCGCGCATGGCACGCATTCTCTCGGGCCTTCTCTGCGGTTTCCTTTCGCGCTTCTCTATTCTTGCCTTTGGTTTCCTTTCCTGTGCTGCTGCCTGCTGGGGCATGGGAATCATCATTAATGCTACAAATGCTATGAGCATTATTTTCTCCATCTTTTTCATAGTCTCTGGTTTTTATGGCTGTTAGTACTGTTTCTTTTACCGCAAAGATACCCGTTACTGAATGTGCAGGCAAAAATATTTCCCTATTACTGTCGAGGGGTTTTCCTAACCGTAATAGGGAAAATAGAGTATAGTTGCTCCAGCATGACAGGTGCGCGGTGTTTTTTATGCATGCGTTATACAGTTTCCTCGCAACACTTGCTCGGGAATGGCATAACGCTATTTGTTATTCTTGGTTTTCTTTACCTGAAGAACTTGCCAATAAGCGGAATGTTCTTGAGCGGGAGGTCTTTCTTTATGAAGTATGCAACGAAGATTACAAGCAGCACGGTGTTGCATGCCATTCTTGCTATGTTGTTCTCTACAGGGTTTACGGCAGAGAGCGCGTACAGGATGGCGAACAGTGCCGTGTATGTGAAAATGCTCTTGAGGTCATAGTCTATTGCATTGCGCTTCTGTCCCACAATATATGAGAGTGTCATTGCAGTGAAGTATCCTGCGAACGAGGCCCATGCGCATGCCATGTAGCCGTAGCGTGGGACGAATATTATGTTCACGGCAAACAGCACGGCGCAACCAAGGAAAGAGAATATTGCGCCCCAGTATGTCTCGTCGTTGAGCTTGTACCAGAACGAGAGGTTGAAGTATATTCCCATGAATATCTCGGCAGCCATGACAATGGGCACCACTCTGAGGCCTTCCCAGTAGGCCGGGCTAATTATGTATTTGAGTATATCCATGTAGAACATTACGGCAAGGAATGCCAGCATTGCTATAACAATGAAGTATTTCATTGCTTTTGCATAGAGTACCTTGCTGTCCTTCTCTTTGCTGTTGCCGAACACAAACGGTTCATAAGCGTAGCGGAAGGCCTGCATGAGCATTGCCATTACGGCAGCGACCTTTACCGAGGCCCCATATACACTCAGGCCGACACGGCCCTGCTGCCCTGGCACCAGCCATGTGTAGATAATCTTGTCAGCATTAAGGTTCAGTATTCCGGCTATTCCCAGCAGGAGCAGCGGCCATGAGTAGCCCAGCATGCTCTTTAGCAGCGCCTTGTCTGCCGTAAAGCGGAACATCCTGAGTTCCGGTATAAAGAAGAAAGTTATTGACGATGTGCACAGCAGGTTTATGAAGAATACGTAGAATGCCTGGTTGTGCGGGTTGTAGAAGCGCGCGAATGTGCCAGGGTCCTTTGCCGCAAGCCATGGCAATGCGACGAAAGCGAAAAGGTTCATTGTAATGTTCATGCCAATGAACAGCAGCTTGAGGGCAGCGAACTTGATAGGGCGCTTCTGGTACCTGAGTAGTCCGAAGGGTATTGCCTGCAGCGCGTCGAGCGCAACAACAACGGCCATCATCCCAATGAATTCGGGGTTTGCTGCGTATCCTAGCGCCTCCGAAATGCCTGGCAGGAACATGAACACTGCAAGCAGGAACAGGCCGCACAAAGCGCCAATCACCTGCATTGACATTGAGAAGACTTTCTTTACATCGGCATTCTCCTTGCTTGCAAAGCGGAAGAATGTTGTCTCGAAACCGAATGTAAGCAGCACCAGCAGTATTGCTGTCCAGGCATATATGTTGGTTACAACGCCATAGTTCCCGCTCTCCACACTCATCTTTGCGGTGTAGAGGGGTACCAGCAGGTAGTTAAGGAACCTGCCAATAATGCTGCTCATGCCATATATAGCAGTGTCTTTTACTAAGGATTGTAGTTTGCCCATAGGTTTATATTTTGCAATCATTGGAAATTAATAGAAAGCAGACAGCTGCGTTATACAAAACTCTAAAAATCCTCATTTACGTTAAGTAAATTAACCCACTAAGTGGCTTTTCCTCCTCGTAGCTCGGCATAGAATGCGAGCACTCTCTGCTCTCGCGTTACAGCGTCGGTTGCGGTTTTTTAGAGTTTCGCAAGCCTTGTATTTTATCCTTTTATTAATTCCCGGTTTTGTTAACGATTTACAAATCTATACTTTTCCGTTTAAAAAAGTGTTCCCTGTCCGCCGTCGCCAAAGCGGTTGCGGCCAAGGTGCTTGTATGCAAGGTCGGTGACTTCGCGTCCGCGGGGCGTGCGCTTTATGAAACCTTCCTTAATGAGATAGGGCTCGTACACCTCCTCTATGGTTCCTGTGTCCTCGCTCAATGCTGTTGCAATGGTGCCAATTCCCACAGGACCACCATTGAACTTGTCAATTATTGTGCAAAGTATCTTGTTGTCAATCTCGTCAAGCCCGTACTTGTCTATGTTCAGCGCCTCAAGGGCCATCTTGGCAATGGAGCTGGTTATGTGCCCGTCGCCCATTACCTGTGCAAAGTCGCGTACACGGCGCAGCAGGGCATTTGCAATACGTGGCGTGCCGCGGCTGCGGCGTGCAATCTCGTATGTGGCCTCATCGTCAAAGGTGACACCGAGTATATGTGCCGAGCGGCTTATGATTCCCGCCAGTGTCTTGCTGTCGTAGTACTCAAGGTGCATGTTTATGCCGAACCTGGCGCGCAGCGGTGCAGTGAGCAGGCCACTGCGTGTTGTGGCGCCAATGAGCGTGAACGGGCTCAGGTCTATCTGTATTGAGCGGGCCGACGGTCCCTTGTCAATGAGGATGTCAATGCGGTAGTCCTCCATTGCCGAATAGAGGTACTCCTCGACAATGGGGGAGAGGCGGTGAATCTCGTCAATGAAGAGGACGTCGTTGGGCTCAAGCGATGTGAGTATGCCGGCCAGGTCCCCTGGCTTGTCGAGCACGGGTCCCGACGTTACCTTGAAACCTACTCCAAGCTCGTTGGCAATTATGTTGCTCAGCGTTGTCTTTCCCAGTCCTGGGGGGCCGTGCAGCAGCACATGGTCGAGCGACTCGCCACGCATCTTTGCGGCCTGTACAAAAATCTTGAGGTTGCTCACAATTTTCTCCTGCCCGTTGAAGTCGGGGAAGGAGAGGGGGCGCAAGGCATTCTCAAACTCCTTGTCGCTGTTCTTTCCGCGTATGTTGAAATCTCCGTTCATATTGCAAAAATAGTATACAGGGGGCTTTTTTGAAAATTTGCAGCCTGTTTTTTTGGCACTCATGAGGCTATAGAATCCACCTTATTGCTATTGCTGCGGCAACGCATGCAATAAAGAGTATCACTCCCCGCCGCTGGCTCCTGGTAAAGTAGAAATAGTCTTTCATCTTGTGTAAAAAAGTTTATCTATGCAAAACAATGTAAATGTGAAACAAAACTGCCGTTTTATCGTTATCTTTGCACGCAAAGATATATCACAATCGACTTGTAATGAAGAGTTTTCTAAAAAGATTCCTGAACTATCCCGTCTCGCTGCTGCTGTTGTGCGCTATTGTCTTCCTCAGCCTCTTCAGGCCGTCGGACAATGCCTCCTTTAAAATGCTTGCCGGCATGGACAAGGCTGCGCACTTTCTTATGTATGCAGGGCTGGGCGGGGTCATGTGGCTTGAGCACTACCTTTCGCACAAGAGAATCAGATACATGCACATGCTTGTAATGTCGTTCTTTATACCGGTGCTGTTCAGCGGCGTAATGGAACTGCTGCAGTCAAGGTTTACAACACACCGTTCGGGCGATTTCTATGATTTTCTCTTTAATGTAGCTGGAGCGGCCTTTGCCAACGTGGCATGTTTCTATGCATTAAGGCCGGTACTCGACAGGAGGCTTAAAAGGAACAGCAAGAAAGATACTATTGCCACATCCTGAACGGGAACCTTGTGAGGCTTGAGTTGTAGTAGCGCTTGTCGCCCGTTACCTCCTTGCCCAGGAACGGCGGGAGCTCGAACTCCTCGCTGGCGCTTCCCAGCTCAACCTCGGCAACAACAAGGCCTTCGTTGTCGCCATGGAACTCGTCTACCTCGAATGTGTGCCTGCCGCACTCTACAAGATGGCGTGTCTTGTCAATAATGCCGCCGTGGCACAGTCTCAACAGTTCCCATGCCTCGCTGGCAGGAATCTCCTTCTCCCATTCGTAACGGCTGAGCCCGCCGTCAAGCGAAGGTCCCTTGATGGTTATGTATCCCTTCTCGCCACGTACTCTCACGCGTGCCGAATTGCCGCCCTCGCGGCACAGGTAGCCCTGTGCAATGCGGTCGCTGCGGAACGCCATTGCCTTGTAGCAGTCATTGGCTACAAGGAATTTCCTCTCTATCTCAAGTGCCATAAGGTTTACTTTGCGTCCTCGGAGAACTCCATGAGGAATGCCTTTATGAACCCGTCAATCTTTCCGTCCATAACGCCGCCAACGTCCGATGTCTGGTAGTTAGTACGGTGGTCCTTTACGCGGCGGTCATCGAATACGTAGCTGCGTATCTGCGAACCCCATTCAATCTTCTTCTTTCCGGCCTCAACCTTCGCCTGTTCCTCCATGCGGTGCTGCATTTCCTTATTGTAGAGGATTGAGCGCAGCTGGCGCATGGCGTTCTCCTTGTTCTTGGGCTGGTCGCGGGTCTCGGTGTTCTCAATGAGAATCTCCTCTTCGGCGCCAGTGTAAGGGTCCTTGTACTGGTAGCGCAGGCGCACACCCGACTCCACCTTATTCACGTTCTGTCCGCCGGCACCGCCGCTTCGGAAAGTATCCCAAGAGATGCGTGCTGGCTCAACTACCACCTCAATACTGTCATCGACAAGCGGGGTAACGAACACCGAGCTGAACGATGTCATTCGCTTGCCCTGCGCATTATAGGGGCTCACGCGCACAAGGCGGTGGACACCATTCTCGCCCTTGAGATAGCCGTATGCGTATGGTCCCTTGAGTTCCAGCGTAACAGTCTTTATGCCGGCATCCTCGGCCTCCTGAAGGTTGGCAACAGTCATCTTGTAGCCGTTGGCCTCGGCCCAGCGCATGTACATGCGCATGAGCATGCTTGCCCAGTCCTGTGCCTCGGTGCCGCCGGCACCGGAATTTATCTTGAGCACACAGTCCATGTCATCGGCCTCGCCGCGCAGCATGTTCTTGAGCTCAAGCTCCTCAACGGCAGCGAGTGCGCGGGCATAGGCATCGTCAACCTCATGCTCCTCAACCATCTCCTCGCGGTAGAGCTCCATTGCCATCTCGGCCTCCTCGGTGCGGTTCTTAACCTCCTTGTAGCCGTCAATCCATGCCTGCAGCGCCTTTACCTTCTTCATCTGCGCCTCGGCCTCCTTGGCATTGTCCCAGAATCCGGGCGCCTGCGTGCGAAGCTGCTCCTCCTCAACCTGTATAATCTTCTCGTCAATGGCCAGGTACTGCTTGAGCGCCTCGGTGCGCTCCTTTATATCTTTCAGTTGGTCGGCTGTAATCATCTGATGTATATCTTTTTGAAATTCTGCGCGAAGATACAACTATATTCAAAAATAAGCAAGTATATGCGCGCGCAAAGGTTCCTTCTGTCTGCTCCAGCTGTCCATTTGTTGATAAATAATTCCTTTCTATTCTTGAAAGTGCTCCATTCCTGTTGTACCTTTGCGGCCGGAAAACTGATATTGTATGAATATAACCGAGTCGAATGTAAACCAGGCTGTTGAGCTGCTGAAAGTATTGATAAACACACCGTCCTTGAGCCGTGAGGAGAGCGATGCCACTGACAGGCTGCAGAACTTCATTGAGAGGGGTGCGCCTGTGCGCTTTGAAATGCACCGCCACCTCAATAACCTGTGGTGCATTGCGCCTGGGTTCGACGCGTCGCGCCCCACATTGCTGCTTGACGCGCACATTGACACGGTAAAGCCTGTAAACGGCTGGAGCAAGCACCCTTTTACGCCAATTGTAGAGGGCGACAGGATATACGGCCTTGGCAGCAACGACGACGGTGCCTCGCTGGTTACCATGCTGCAGGTGTTCTACAGGCTATGCGAGAGCAAGCAGGCCTATAATACCATTTTCCTAGTATCGGCCGAGGAGGAGGTGTCGGGCAAGAACGGCATTGAAGCGGTTATCCCGCTGCTGCCCTCTGTTAACTGCGCCATAATAGGCGAGCCCACAGGAATGAACCCTGCTGTTGCCGAGAAAGGCCTTATGGTGCTCGACTGTGCAGCCAAGGGGATGTCGGGCCATGCTGCGCGCAACGAGGGCGTGAATGCAATGTACAAGGCAATTGACGACATCAATTGGTTCCGCACATATAAATTCCCCAAGTCATCGGAACTTTTCGGCGATGTAAAGATGACTGTGACACAGATAAATGCCGGTACACAGCATAATGTTATCCCTGACAGCTGCAGCTTTGTTGTAGATATACGCAGCAACGAATGCTATTCGAACAGCGAGCTCCTCGATATAATAAGGCAGAACGTGAGCAGCGAGGTAAAGGCGCGCTCAACACGCCTCAACTCATCGTCAATTTCCACTGAGCACCCTCTTGTGAAGCGTGCCGTTGAGCTCGGCCGCAATCCTTACGGCTCGCCCACGCTCTCCAACCAGGCACTGCTCAGCATTCCCACAGTGAAGATGGGCCCTGGCGACACGGCCCGCTCGCACACTGCCAACGAGTATGTTCTTATAAGCGAGATACGCGAAGGCATGGAACTCTTCTGCCGGATGCTCGACGGGCTGAAAATATGAATGTCCTGTTGTAAATTTCCGGAATCCGCTTTTTAGTCACTTACATGTCTCATTGCCAGCGCCTTGTTCTCACAGGCCTCCATTATCTCACGCTCGCCTTCGCCCTTGTCATTTATTCCGCACAGGTGAAGTATGCCGTGAATTATTACGCGGTGCAGTTCCTGCTCGTATGTGGCGCCCACCATCTCGCTGTTGCTGCGTACCGTGTCAAGTGAAATAAAGAGGTCGCCGCTAATGGTGTCGCCTTCGCAGTAGTCGAATGTTATTATGTCGGTGTAGTAATCGTGCTGCAGGTACTCGCGGTTAACCTCAAGAATCTTCTCGTCGTTGCAGAATATGTAGGCGATGTCGCCCACCTTCTTGCCGTATGCGGCAGCAACAGCCTTTATCCATGCTGTTGTCCCACGTCTCTTTATTGCGGGCATCCTTACACCCTCGGTCTGGTATGTTATCATAGAATCAGTGTTATTTGTCATTCGACAGAGCGTACGGCCGATATGACATCTGTTACAAATTAAAAAACTTCTTATCCGAAGAAAATATATGCCAGTAAAATGGCAGCAATTATTCCGGTCAGGTCGGCAAGCAGCCCGCAAGTGACGGCGTGGCGTGTCTTGCGTATTCCCACACTGCCGAAGTATACGGCCAGTATGTAGAATGTGGTGTCTGTCGCTCCCTGGAACAGGCATGCCAGGCGCCCTGCGAACGAGTCGGCACCATAGGTGTTCATGGCGTCAATCATCATGCCGCGCGCCCCGCTGCCGCTCAGCGGCTTCATTATAGCCGTTGGTAGTGCACCCACGAAATCATCGCCCAGTCCCACGGCATTGGCGCACCATGCCACGCCGTCCATAATCACGTCCATGCCGCCCGAAGCGCGGAATACCCCAATGGCAACAAGTATTGCAATGAGGTAGGGTATTATGCGCACAGCGGTGCCGAACCCTTCCTTTGCGCCCTCAATGAAAGCGTCATATACGTTAATCTTTGCCCTCATTCCGGCAACGATGAATAATATTATAACCGAAAAGAGGATTATGTTTGCAAGCGAGGTAGATACAGTCTCAATATGCACCTGCGACAGCTGCATCATGCCCCATGTGCCACCGGCAATGAGCGCGCATATTCCAAAGAGAAAGAGCAACATTGTGCGGTTGAACAGGTTTATGCGCTGGTATATGCTTGTGACAATGAGGCCAACAACCGTCGATACCGTTGTGGCAAGCAGAATGGGTATGAACACGTCAGTGGGGTTTGCTGCATCCATCTCGGCGCGGTAGAGCAGCACGGTTATGGGAATGAGTGTAAGACCCGAAGTGTTCAGTACCAGGAACATAATCATTGGGTTGCTTGCGGTGTCCTTCTTGGGGTTTATTTCCTGTAGTTCCTGCATAGCCTTAAGTCCCATTGGAGTAGCGGCGTTGTCGAGCCCCAGCATGTTTGCCGAAAAGTTCATGAACATTGTTCCCATGGCCGGGTGTCCTTTGGGAATGTCGGGGAATATCTTGCACAGGATAGGGCTAAGCAGCCTGGCAAGCGCCGCCACAAGGCCGCCTTTTTCGCCAATTTTCATTATGCCCATCCATAGCGAGAGTACTCCCGTGAGCCCCAATGATATCTCGAACGCATTCTTTGCCTGTGCAAACGTAGAGTCCATTATTGCAGGGAACACTGTAGTGTCGCCCAGGAAGATGAGTTTCCCCAATGCTATAATAAATGCAAGGAGAAAGAATGCTATCCAAATATAGTTAAGTACCATAGAATCCTCTTTTTAAGACATTTATAGAGCGGCCGTAGCCAACCACGATGCGAAGATAGTGAAAAAGTATGGTAAAACAACAACCTTAAGCAGTCGCGGTAAGCATACTTTTGTACAAAAAGCAGTAGCATGGAAGATAAATTTAAAAGCACAGAATTCTTCATTTCTGATAATATTGAAGAAATTGAAAAAGAGAAGAAAAAGCGTCAGGCACTTCATTCGTTCTTCCCTCATTCATTGGGTCCTGAAGACAATACAAGGTATGTGTTATTGGGGAATAATAAGCCTGAACCTAAAGTTAATAACCCTTTTGAGCAGCCCAAACAAGAGTCAAGCAATGTTAAAAGTACTCCGGATTTTGGAAATGATGAAAAAGAACTTAACTTTGACCCTTGGCAACGTGAAAAAACGCTTGACAGGATGAGGGTAATAAAGTATCCCAAATTGAATGGTGAATTAGGGACGCAAATCCTTAACCGCGCTCCTTACCATGAGGAAGAGTTCGATTACATGAACAGAGCAAAGTTTGATTCTGTTATTGGTCATACTCTAAAATCCGAGGGTGATTATTCAAATCATCCTAACGACCGTGGTGGGGAAACTATGTACGGCATAACAAAATCCTTTATGGAGGACTACAAGTATGCCTTGCCGGGGGGTAAATCCAAACCTATAAGAGACCTCACGGTCGACGATGCCCGCAGTCTCTATAAGGCCATGTGGGATAAATACAAGTTAGGATATATAAGAGACAAGAATTTGGCCTATGTACTTAATGATTATATGGTAAATTCCTATGCAGGAGGTGTTGTTAAACGTGTACAGCGGATATTGAATAATAGAGGAGCTTCGCTGAATGTTGATGGTCTGATGGGGCCAAAAACATTAGAGGCCATACATGCTTGTGACCCTAAATGGTTGATTGATGAAATAATTAAGGATAGACAATTTTATTATAAGAAAGATGCATGTGAGCATCCTAGTCAACAAATTTTTTATGAGGGCTGGATAAGACGTTTGAATGGTATTGCTGAGAAGGTTGGCAGCAAAATAAGATACCCTATAGAATTTTGACATTATGAAAAGAACATTCCTTTTAATTTTGGGACTTGTTGCATTGTCATTGACAATGCAGAGTTTCATTAGTGCGCCGCAAGAAGATGGTGACGGGGTGTTGTCTCCGTTAGTTGGAACATGGGATTGGAAGGAGGGCTATGAAATAGGTTCTCACTTTGCAGTATGGGTCGGTGAAAGGAATGACTCCTTGATATTCACAATGGGAGGCTCTTTCTTTTACGGACAGAAACTACACTCGGCGGAAACAACCTATGATGAAGAAAGAATGTTCATTCAGATGATACGTGTAAAGAAACCTGAAGGTAATTTTGTGAAGACCAAGATAAGTGAAGGCATATCAAATGGTTCTTATAATTATGACAGGAGAAATCTTTACAACGATATTTCGTTTGAGGTTCTTAATGATTCAACAATGCTGTTCATTTTGGGAGACAAGAGAAGTTATTGGCCCGACACTGCAAGAATGATACGTCGAGACAGGGTTAATCATGAATTCTCTGATGAGACTTACCTTTTTATGTATAAAGGTGAATAATACAATGAAGAAAACTTTCTTTTTAATCTTTGCGGTGAACCGCGAAAATAGGATGTGGTCTTTCACTATCATTGGACTTGTCGCATTGTCATTGACAATGCAGAGTTTC
>JAZNUE010000008.1:0-3099 GCA_045592125.1 Bacteroidaceae bacterium
TTTTAGCATTTTTTTGTACTACTGCACCATTTTTTGGTGCAACCTCATACCTCGTGCGTGCCTGGTTGCAATCAGTGGGGGGGGTGCCTCGTGGCATGCTCGCGGGGCGAGCAACCAGCCGGGAACGAGCGAGGAGCGAGCGGCAAGCGAGCAAGTCCCGCCGTCAGCCGTCAGCCGTGGGCAGGTCAGCCGTCAGCCGTGGGCAGGTCAGCCGTCAGCGGTCTGTGTCGGTGGGCTCGGCTCGGGCGGCGACGTTCGGCTCGCGGCTCGGGGCATGGCGCCCGCTGGCTGGCAGGGGTTGCGCGCCGTCGTCTCTCTCTTCCTCCTCCGTCCGTCGCGGCTCTCCCCCTCCCGTGCTCGCCGTGCCGCGTCGGGTTGCAACGGCTCCGCCGTGCCCCCCGTCGGGCACGGCTGTGCGCGGTTCGGTGTTTAGCCGCTCCTTTCGTCGTCGTCGTTCGTTCCTCGGTGCTCGCCCCAGCCGCCAGCGACCGCCATGCCCCGAGCCGCCAGCCTCCCCCGCCGCCCGAGCCGAGCCCACCGACACAGACCGCTGACGGCTGACCTGCCCACGGCTGACGGCTGACGGCGGGACTTGCTCGCTTGCCGCTCGCTCCTCGCTCGTTCCTCGCTCGTTGCTCGCTCCGCGAGCATGCCACGAGGCACCCACCCCACTGATTGCAACCAGGCACGCACGAGGTATGAGGTTGCACCAAAAAATGGTGCAGTAGTACAAAAAAATGCTAAAATGTTTGCGTAATATGTACAAAATGTGTATCTTTGCCGCCGAAAGAGGAAAACATCCCCTCTTTGCAGCATACAATTATGGTAGCAGATTATTATCTCATCCGCCTGGAGAGGTTCAACCAGGGACTCACCCAGGCACAATTGGCAGAGCGTGCCAAAATTTCGCTCTCTGTGGTCATCAAGGCAGAGCGTGGTAAATCTATCAGCCCCAGGTCAAACTATGCAATACGGCAAGCCCTACGGCTCAAATAAGTGGTGCTATGGATAAGTACATCGTGATAAGCGATATTAGTAAGTACCCCTGTTATAAGAACATCAATGCCCGGTTGGTGTACCTCCACGTGGCTTGTCATCTTGACACGCGGACTTACACCTACTATCACAGCATCAGAAGCCTGGCAGAGGATTTGGACCTCTCTGTGTCAGCGGTTCGCCACGCACTCAAGCAGCTGATATCGGATGGAGTACTGACCGCTGCCGTCAGTACTCCAACAACGACACACTACGCGACACACAAGAGGGCACAGCCAACGACACACTTACACCTCGTGAATATCAAGGACTTGCGGTGTGCCAACGACACACCTAACGACACACCTAACGACACACCAATAAATAAAAAAAATAAAAAAAACAAAAAAAATCGTCTTTCAGACCAGGAAAGAAAGACGAAGTTTTTTGGCTCGGGAGAATCAGGTGTGAACATTATTGCGGAGTTGCTGGGGATGATGAGCGAAAATTGAAGAATGCCCCCATGGTAGCAATTGGCACCATGGGGGCAATCAGCACGAAAGGCTACATCCTAGGCCTCGTAGTTGAACAAGAAAACAACCACCCCTGCACACATGATGTAGGCGGGTGCATCTGCATCGGTGACGGACACATTAATGTATGTGTTGCCGTTGTCAATGCTAAAGTTGTTCATGGTGCAATTGACGAAAGTAAAGTTAGCCTGGGCAAGTTCGGCTTCGAACACGGCAATGACATACATGTGACCCTCTACTGGCTTGTATGGGTAGTTGAGACAGACCACTCTGTTTTTGCTCATTGAGTTGATTTGGTGGGATGCCTGATAACTTGCAGTGTCAGTGTCTTTGAGTGCTCCCCAAATTCGGGTGGGCAGTCCTGTAGGTATGACGATATCACCGACAGAGAACGCGAAGACAATGTGGTCACCCTTCATCAAGACAACTCTACCATTGGCTGTAATCAGATACTCGAGGTAATCATCGGCAACAGCAATAGGAGTGTACTCTTCACCATTGAACAGAAGGCGCAGGCTTGGGTCATTAAGGCCATATCCATACACACGCACAATCTGTGAGCCAGACAACACGGCACCTGACCTAATCACAAGACCATTTGCGGTCACTTGGGTGAGAGTTGCACCGCTGACGGTGGGGTCTAACAGCACGGATGCATCAAGCCCGTACGTCATTATACATGTCATGACCCATATTTCGTCGATGAACTGGTCAATTATAGAGTTGGTGCGCATCACGATTGACTGGGACGAGACTGCGAGGGCTGCACCGCTCTTCCTGGTGTGAATGGCTGCTACACCTACCTCATTTTCAAGATTGGCATTTAGCACGAGGAAATCATCTTCAGACTTTCCAAATAGCCCAACGAGACCAGCGACAGAAGAAAGTGTGCGAGTGTCTGATACATCAAGGGTGAGTTCTGCATAAACGCTTTGTGCAACTGGCCATTCCACACGGGGCTCGATGTAGTTGATGAACTTGATAACCGCCAGGTTGTCACCATCGAGGAATTCGACATTATTAGCAATAATGGAAGATGATAACTGACCTATAGTTGTAGTGTCGGTGATGGCCAGGGTGCACTTGATAGAAGTTACATAGGATTCACTGCCATCCGCTACGGAGACACCTACGACTGGAAGGCTACCTCTTGACACTTGCACAGGCTCAATCACGCAATTGTCAGCAAGTGACATATCACGGGTAAGGGCTGCTGTCACTGAATTAGCGTTGAGACTCATAAAGATGTTGTAGTCTGTCTGTCCTGGTGACTTCTGCTCATAGGCTTTAGGCATCCATGCCTTAAAGACTTTGTACATGTTCACGAGGTTGGACCACTTCACACGGCGCACCATCTGGTCAAAAGTACGTGATGCCGTATCGCCGTAGTTGCTGTTATTCTTACGCTGACGGACAACCTGCTCGCCACCACGCACATAGAAGGAATAACCTCCAGCCCCACCTTTGTAGAGAGGGTTCGTTGATACTCTGATTTTAGCCATAATCTTACATGTCGGAAGGGTTGGTTTGTAATCCCGACTTTGCAAAGGTACATTTTTTTGACTTTTGCGCAAAAAAAAACCGAAAAAAG
>JAZNUE010000009.1:0-2537 GCA_045592125.1 Bacteroidaceae bacterium
CGGATTAGGCGGAGTATTCAAGGACATTCACAAGCAATTGCACCTTGATGACATCGAGGACGGCGACTTGGTGCATGTTGAAAGTGTTGAAACTGAAAACGAGGTTGAACCCGAAGTTCTGACTTACTTCTGGAACGGCTACAATCAGTATGTGAGATAATCACTCAACGAGTGAGAGTGCTAATGTCCGAATATCAGGACATTACGGAACGGAAGCAAGTACGCAACAAGTGAGAGTGCTAATGTCCGAACATCAGGACATTACGAAGGGTGCGGAAGCAAGTACGCAAGGGGTCAGGCTTGACGGTGGAGATTTTCGCAAAGCGAAAATACAACCGCTTGCCCCTTTCGGACTGCTTCACGGTTTACACTACGGACACAGGGTGTCCGACTTCCAAGAAGGCGGCACCCTCTGCCTAACGGCGAGTGTGGGGGTGTGGGGGCAAAGCCCCTGCACTCAAGGCGAATACTTGCGGAGAAAAAAATTGAAGGGGGTAGAGCCGCGTTGCCGCTTCTGCGGCAGGCGGCGGAACCCCCTTTAATTTTTGGCTTGGGAAATGCCCCGAGTATTGACAAATCGGAACGGATGTTCTATAATAAGATAACGGCTATTTATTGCCGTTATCTGTGTCTGTGGATACCTCGAGTTTACATTTTTTTGACTGTATACTGGGGGTGAAAAAGTGCGCACTGACTGGGTTTGCAATGATACAATGTCGCTTATACTGGCGTTACTTACGCCGCCTAATGCGCTTGCGGTTGAGTTCTCCTGCCGCTATGGTTTGCGCATTGGCGATGTGTTAAGGATATCCACAGCCCAGGTTATAAGCGGTGATTTTACCATTACCGAGGAGAAAACGGGGAAGCGAAAAAGAATCAGATTGGGGGGTGAATTTAGAAAGCGCTTGTTAGCTCAGGCTGGCGAGTTTTATGTTCTGCCTCATCGTACAGACCCTCACAAACACAGAACACGACAAGCTGTGTACAAAGACATCAAGAGAGCCGCAAAGGCTCTCAGGCTCGACTGCAATGTCGGGACACATACGGCGCGCAAAGTGTATGCGGTTGACCGCTTCAAGACGTTCGGCTCAATCAAGAGAGTACAAGAGCTTCTCTCACATGCCGATGAAGCAGTTACACTTATCTATGCACTTGCCGACCAAATCCGCAAGAAGTGAAACCTTGCTCGATGACGTTCATGAAAACTACCTCTTTATTCGTGACATCAAAAAAAGCCCCCTCGAGGGGCTTTTTTCTTTCGATAAGGGAGCGGAGCGACCCACCAAGGAGGGGGGCAAGGACAGGGAGCGGAGCGACCAGAACGAAGCCGACCCCGACCCCGCACACGGGGGAGCCCCCCCGAGCGGAGTGGGGCAGAAGCCCCCGGAGCGTGTGCGGCTCAGAAAGCGGCGCGGAGCTCCGCTTTCTCCTTATCTTGATACATTAGGCATATCAAGATTTCTGAAAATGCCCTTTAAGTGGCTATGCTCCGATGTTCCATGTGGAACACACAGTATAAAAAACAGCCTTGACAATTCGTGCCATTTCTGATATACTGAAAGTGGTCAAAAATTCAGTGTAGCAGCACACATGTCAAAGCTGTAATTCTATGTACAAGGATATTATATCATGACGGAAGAAAAATGTCAAGAAGTGCTCTGCGACCGCTCTGCAAGCGGTCGTGTCAGGGACTGGAAGCTTCATAAGATTCACAACAACTATATCGCCCTTGCATACGAGAGTGTAGACCTCGGCAAGGCTGAACGCATGAGAACTTGTGCCGACTGGCTCAAGTTCAGGCGTGAGGAAGGGGGTAGTTTGAAATTGCATGACGCACGCTTTTGTAGGGTTCGACTTTGCCCGATTTGTCAATGGCGTAGAGCTTTGAAAACTTTCGCTCAGATGTCGCAAGTGCTCGAAGCCGCAAGGCAAGAAAAATATACCTTCCTCTTTCTCACTCTCACGATGAAGAATGTCAGCGGCTCTGAGCTCTCAGAAGCCCTTGACACACTCGCCCAAGGCTTCAACCGCTTGACGAAGTACAAGGCGGTTGCAAGCGTTGTACATGGCTATTATCGAGCGTGTGAGGTTACTCACAATACGCGAGATGATAGCTTTCACCCACATCTGCACGTTATTCTTGCGGTGAAATCAACGTACTTCAAGGGGACATCTTACCTCTCCCAGGCTGAGTGGACGAAGCTCTGGGCGAGGGCTTGTAAGTTCGATTACACCCCGATTGTAGACGTTCGCCGCTGTAAGGGCGGCGTTAAGGCTATAGCAGAAGCTTGTAAGTATGCGGTCAAGCCTTCGGACATAATCAACCTTGACGACTGGCAAATGACAGTTGACACGCTTGCTGTGCTTGATGTTGCACTTGCTTCGCGCCGCTTCATCGGATTAGGCGGAGTATTCAAGGACATTCACAAGCAATTGCACCTTGATGACATCGAGGACGGCGACTTGGTGCATGTTGAAAGTGTTGAAACTGAAAACGAGGTTGAACCCGAAGTTCTGACTTACTTCTGGAACGGCTA
>JAZNUE010000010.1:0-28420 GCA_045592125.1 Bacteroidaceae bacterium
GAGTAAAGGGGATTAACATCCCGAACGGTATCTTCAGTACCAATGACAGTTAATAATCTTTATCCTTTACTGCTTCTGTCCGCTTGCGAAGATAGCGATTAATCGCTATCTTCGTTTCTTTATGCAAATATAGAATGACAAGGAACGCGAAAAGTTTGAGATTCTTGACTTTGGTCCTTCGGTTTAATGCTACGCAAAGCTTGAGATTCCTCACATTGACTTTAGCCCCTTCGGGCGTCGACCGTTGGTTCGTTCGGAATGACAGGTGCAGCGAGGGGCGCCCAAAGCGTTGTTGTTCACTCACGCTCTTGTTATCCTGAGCAGCGCGAAGGATCTCAGTCCTGCGTACAGTCCTTTAATGATGAGATGTTTGGCTTTGGCCCCTTAGGGCGTCGACCGTTGGTTCGCTTCGCTCAACATGACAAGGGCAAGAGAGTCCTCGTTGCTCTGTAGGGATGACAAGCCTTATCTTATCCTCTTTAGTGTGTCGGTTGCCAGTACTGTGTTTATTGAATCGCTGTATTCCTGCTGCATGCGGTAGAAGCGGTTCCAGTGCCGCTTTACCTTGCTCACGAAAGAGAGTGTCTGCTTCCAGTCCTTGAACTCGCCGTTGCGGCAAATGCTGTCGGTGTAGAACTCGGGCTGGCTTTTCTTTATGAGGAATGAGTCGACGCTGGCGTTCCACCTGTGCCTGTCGTGCCCGTGCTTGCCGGCAAGGCGCATGGCGTCCATTATGTGCCCGTATCCTGCATTGTAGGACGCAAGCACAAAGTTTATGCGTTCGTCATAGTTCTTTACCCTGCGGAACATGTAGAAGAGCGACTTGAGGTATCGTGCCGAGGCCATTATGTTGTGCCGGTTGTCGGCATGGAGAGAGTCGGGCACCTCAAGCCCGTTGAGTGTCCTTGGCATCATCTGCATTACCCCGCGGGCACCTACGCTTGAGACTGCTGTGCTGTCGAAACGCGATTCGGTGTATGCAATGGCCGCTATCAGCATCCAGTCGAGCTCAATGCTGTCGGCGGCCTCGCGGAAGAATGTGTCGTAGTGCGAGAGAGTGACATAGGGCGACAGGTACTCGTATTCCGGTTCCGGCAGCGGTCCTGCCGCATTTGCAGCATTTCCCTGGTATCCGCCGCTGAGCGCTACATACGCCGTCAGCATTGCCATATATGCCAGCAGCAGGAACTGGAATGAGTGCCGGGCCTTCATATGCGCTATTTGAGGAAGTATCTGATAGACATCTGCAGCGCCTGTATGGCCTTCACGTTGTTGCCGCCTTGCGGTATTATTATGTCGGCGAACTTCTTTGTGGGCTCTATGAACTCCCAGTGCATGGCCTTTACAATGCGCTCGTAGCGTGAGATTACCGCTTCAGGTGTACGCCCGCGCTCAATTATGTCGCGGCGTATGAGGCGTATGAGGCGGTCGTCGGCGTCGGCGTCTACAAAGACCTTAAGGTCCATGAGGTCGCGTAACTCTGGGCTCACAAGCGCCATTATGCCTTCAATTATGATTACTTCCTTGGGTTCTACATGTACAACCTCGGGCTGTCGCGTGCAGGTGATGTAGGAGTATGTGGGCTGCTCAATGGGCTTGCCTTCGCGCAGCATTGCTATCTGCTCAACAAGCAGGTCCCAGTCAAATGCGTCGGGGTGGTCGAAGTTTATGAACTGGCGCTCCTCCACTGGCACGTGGCTGCTGTCCTTGTAGTATGAGTCCTGCGGGATTACTGCTACGGACCCTTCGGGCAGTGAATTTACAATTTCCTTTACAACGGTTGACTTTCCCGACGCGGTTCCTCCCGCTATGCCTATGATATACATGATGTTGCTGTTATTTCAATAATAATGGGGCAGTGCGGCGGCAGCATAATGCATGGCGGCACTCTCCGCAAATATACTCTTTTAATTCTGATAATCTCGCTTCTGCCGCCTAAAAAAATCTTTATTGCAGCCGGCATATAATTTTTCCCGTAATGCTGATGAATAATGAAAGATTTTATTAAATTTGCAAAGAATTGTAGGGAATGTCCTGCGCTGCCTGAAAGGGTGGGGCGTTTCCCTGTAAAAGGAAAGGCTATTTTATTTCTTTAAACTATAAACTTATGGTAAACTACAAAGAATTGGGTCTTGTGAACACTAAGGAGATGTTCGCAAAGGCAATGAAGGGCGGCTATGCAATCCCCGCGTTCAACTTCAATAACATGGAGCAGCTCCAGGCTATCATCATGGCCGCTGTAGAGACAAAGTCTCCAGTAATCCTCCAGGTATCAAGCGGTGCCCGCAAGTATGCTAACCAGACACTTCTCCGCTACATGGCCGAGGGTGCTGTTGAGTATGCTAAGGAACTCGGCTGCACTAACCCTGAGATTGTTCTTCACCTTGACCATGGCAACTCTTTCGAGCTCTGCAAGTCTTGCATTGACATGGGCTTCTCATCAGTGATGATTGACGGTTCTCACCTTCCTTATGAGGAGAACGTTGCTCTCACAAAGCAGGTTGTAGAGTATGCTCACCAGTACGGCGTTACAGTTGAGGGCGAGCTCGGTATCCTTGCAGGTGTTGAGGACGACGTTGTTGCTGAGCACCACACTTATACACGTCCTGAGGAGGTTGTTGACTTCGTTACAAAGACTGGTTGCGACAGCCTTGCTATCTCTATCGGTACTTCACACGGCGCTAACAAGTTCAAGCCCGAGCAGTGCACACGCAACGAGAAGGGCGTGCTTGTTCCTCCCCCATTAGCATTCGACGTTCTCGAGGGCTGTATGAGAGAACTTCCTGGCTTCCCAATCGTTCTTCACGGTTCTTCTTCAGTTCCACAGGAGGAGGTTGAGACAATCAACAAGTACGGCGGTGCATTGAAGGACGCTATCGGTATTCCTGAAGAGGAACTCCGCAAGGCAGCTTCTCTTGCAGTGTGCAAGATTAACATCGACAGCGACAGCCGTCTTGCCATGACAGCAGCTATCCGCGAGGTATTTGCTACAAATCCTGCTGAGTTCGACCCAAGAAAGTATCTTGGTCCTGCTCGCGAGAACATGAAGAAGCAGTATATCCACAAGATTGTGAATGTTCTTGGTTCTGACAACAAGCTTGCCCAGTAATCGGTCATTCTCACTCTTTAGGTAACAAGTTAAGGGTTCCAGCAGCTGCTGGAACCCTTAACTTGTTGTTGGCGGTTAGGACTAAAGAGGGTGTAAAGGGCAGCAAAGGGCAGCAAGGACCAAAAGTGCCTAAAAGGACTGGTTGCCCTTTTTGCCCTTTAGGCCCTGCTGTTGCCGCCTCTTAATTGCTGAAAATGAGCCTTTCGCCGTCGGAGTCAACCTTTATTGGCCTTTGCTTGTCGACAGTGCCGGCCAGCAGCTGTTTAGAGAGGTCGTTGAGCAGGTAGCGCTGTATGGCCCTCTTGATTGGGCGTGCGCCGAAGTCGGGGTCAAAGCCTGCCTGTGATATGAATCTTACAGCGTTGCCTGTCGCCTCGAGGCGAACCTCGTTCTCGGCGAACAGTCCCTTTACGCTCTCTATCTGCAGGCGCACAATCTGCTCAATCTCATCTTCGCCAAGCGGGGTGAACATTATAGTCTCGTCAATGCGGTTAAGGAACTCAGGCCTGATACTCTTCTTCAGCATTTCCATAACCTTTTCCTTTGTCTCCTCAATGATGGCCTCCCTGTTGCCGCTACCTATTTTATCGAACTGTTCCTGTATGTAGCTGCTGCCGAGGTTGCTTGTCATTATTATTATGGTATTCTTGAAGTTAACCACACGTCCCTTGTTGTCGGTGAGGCGTCCGTCATCAAGCACCTGCAGCAGTATGTTGAACACGTCGGGGTGCGCCTTCTCAATCTCGTCGAAGAGCACAACGGAGTAGGGTTTGCGCCTTACGGCCTCGGTGAGCTGTCCGCCCTCGTCATATCCTACATATCCCGGAGGGGCTCCAATAAGGCGTGAGACGCTGAACTTCTCCTGGTATTCGCTCATGTCAATACGTGTCATCATTGTCTCGTCGTTGAACAGGTAGGCGGCAAGCGCCTTGGCCAGCTCGGTCTTGCCCACGCCGGTGGTGCCAAGGAATATGAAGGAACCTATCGGGCGCTTGGGGTCCTGCAGGCCTGCACGGCTGCGCCTTACGGCGTCGCTTACGGCAGTGATGGCCTCGTCCTGCCCAATGACTCTCTTGTGCAGTTCCTCCTCAAGGCTCAGCAGCTTCTCTCGCTCGCTCTGCAGCATCTTGCTCACTGGAATGCCTGTCCAGCGCGATACCACGTCGGCAATGTCCTCGGCGGTCACCTCTTCCTTAATCATGGCGCTGTCGCCTTGGGTTGAGCGCAACTCGTCCTGCACGCGCCTGATTTCCTCCTCAAGCCCCTTGATTTTCCCGTACCTTATCTCGGCTACGCGGCCGTAGTCGCCTTCGCGTTCTGCCTTCTCTGCCTCGAACTTGCAGTTCTCAATCTCCTGCCTGGCGCTCTGTATGCGGTCGGCAAGCTGCTTCTCCTGCTGCCACTTTGCGCGCATGCTCTTCTCCTGTTCCTTGAGTCCGGAGAGTTCCTTGCCAAGGAGTGTGAGCTTTGCCTCGTCCTTCTCGCGCTTTATGGCCTCGCGCTCAATCTCAAGCTGCTTGATGTGGCGTGAAATCTCGTCGAGTTCCTCGGGCAGCGAGTCGCGTTCCATGCGCAGCTTTGCGGCAGCCTCGTCAATAAGGTCAATGGCCTTGTCGGGCAGGAAGCGCTCGGTGATGTAGCGGTCGCTAAGGCTCACTGCTGCAATTATTGCGTCGTCCTGGATGCGCACCTTGTGGTGGCTCTCGTAGCGTTCCTTCAGTCCGCGGAGGATAGATATGGTGCTCATCTTGTCTGGTTCTGTAACCAGCACGCTCTGGAAACGGCGCTCAAGCGCCTTGTCCTTCTCGAAGTACTTCTGGTACTCATCAAGGGTGGTGGCTCCAATAGAGCGCAGCTCGCCGCGCGCAAGTGCTGGCTTCAGTATGTTGGCGGCGTCCATTGCCCCCTCGCCTTTGCCGGCACCGACAAGGGTGTGTATCTCGTCAATGAAGAGGATTATCTTCCCTTCGGCCTTTATGACCTCATTGATTACTGCCTTAAGGCGCTCCTCGAACTCGCCCTTATACTTGGCCCCAGCAACAAGGGCGCCCATGTCGAGCGAGAATATCTGCTTGTCGCGCAGGTTGTCGGGCACGTCACCGCGTATAATGCGGTGGGCAAGGCCTTCTACAATAGCGGTCTTTCCTGTGCCTGGCTCTCCAATGAGTATGGGGTTATTCTTTGTGCGGCGGCTCAGGATCTGAAGTATGCGGCGAATCTCGTCGTCACGCCCAATTACGGGGTCAAGCTTGCCGTTCCTTGCAGCGTCATTCAGGTTTATTGCGTACTTGCCTAGTGCCTGATAGCTCTCCTCGGCACTCTGCGATGTAACCTTCTCTCCGTTGCGCAGCTCGCTTACGGCCTTCTCCAGCCCGTCCTTGCTTACTCCGTTGTCCTTAAGTATGCTGGCAGCGCTGCTCTTCACGGCAAGCAGTGCCATTATGATGGGTTCTACCGACACGAACTCGTCGCCGTTCTTGCTGGCAATCCCTTCTGCCTTTACAAGTACATCGTTGCTGGCGCTGCTTAGGTACTGCTCTCCGCCGCTTACTTTAGGCAGTGTGCGTACGGCGCTGTTTACCTCCTGCTCAATCTTCCTTATGCTTGCGCCGTTCTTCTGCATAAGGAATGAAATAATCTGCTCGCTGCTTTTGATAACGCCTGCAAGCAAGTGTAGAGGTTCAATTACCTGCTGCCCATTGCTCCTTGCAATGTTCACAGCCTCCTGGATGGCCTCTTGGCCCTTGATTGTAAATTTGTTGAAGTTCATTTCTTAGTCTCCTTTCGCCTGTTTAAGAACAAATTCCGCACCAACCTTGTTTTTGCTGACTATTTGGCAGTCGTGGTGTCAAAATGACAGCGGGCATTTCTTCCGCTAGGCACTTATACAACAAATGGCGCGCCAGGAATTGGCGCGCCATTTGTTGTATAAGTGCCTATGCTGCAGGAATCAGTTCCTGTCCTCGGGCTTGAGCGGGTCGTTAATGACATTTACTGGAACGAGTTCAAGATAGTCCTGCTCAAACTGTTTCAATACTCCGTTTGAGTTCTCGCTGACATCCTTGAAACGGAGCCAGTGGTCGCCTTTGTCGAGCCTGTATGTGCCTATTATCTTTCGCAGTGGCTGCTCTCCTGAACGCATTGTTACAATTCCGTCATTGTCTTCAAGTACAATGCTTGCAGGACCCTTCATATAGCCGCGGTTACGCATGGCCTTGTCATTATCGCTTATCTGATCTTCTGTCAGGCCTGTATCGCTAAACCAGCCTACAAGCTTGTCTGTCGCGTCATTCCAACGGAGGTCCACTGGAATACCGGCAATCTTTCCGTCAACGTAGAACTGGCATACTCCACGGTAGTATCCCTTGGCATATCCAAAGCGGATTTCGTATGTGCCGGCCGGAACATGCGGTATGCGGTACCTGAAGTCGTACTTGCCTTCAACGATTAACTCATCGCCCTGGTAGTTGGCGTATGAACTTCCCCATGTCTGGTGTGGGCGCAGGTAGAAAACCTCTGTGTCATCGCCAAGCGGTTCAAAATACTTGCAGTAGTCATTGGGGATGTATGTAACGATGTTGCCATCGCTTGAGATGTCCCAGCGCACGCCGTTGTTTGTGAGCTCGGGGAAGAGGGCCGATACATCGGTACGTATTCTCTCGTTTAATATATTACCTGCCATTTCGTTCTCGTTGTAAATGAGGATGCGGTCGATTGTGTAGATGATTCCGTTGAGTGCGCCGTTCTGGAAATTGGCAAGTGTCTCGGGGTATTTGTTAACGGTTGTCTGTTCGCTCTCTACTATTACGTTTATGTGCTCTGCCATCGCGTCGTTGAAGCATTTGGTTCCCTTCTCCTGTGCATAGTTGAGTACAATCTCCTTCCTGAGCGACGGGTTTGTATAGGGCTTTGTTACCTTTATCATGGTGTAGGGCAGCATTGTCTCATAGTACTCGTAGCTGTCGAAGTTCTGGTTGAGGTTCCTTGTTGACGAGTAGTTTGCCTGCACGTTCTCGTATCCGTACATGATGAACCCGCCAGGGCCGGTTGACGAGCTGTACTGCAGCTGGCGGTCAATAATGTGGTAGAGCACGAACTTGTGCAGCGCATTCTCGGGACTCTTGAAGTTGTCGGGGTCTTCATCGTCATACCACGTCTGGGCAAAGGCAATAAGCTCGTCAAGGTCATTTATGCCTTTGCTCTGCAGCAGGGTGTTTGGTTCAATGAGCACTGTGTAGCGCTGTTTCTTCTCAAAGGGGTAGGGCGAGGTTGACGGTTCTGAATCGAGTGACGGGCCTGTGAGTGTGTTGTCATAGTCGGGGTCCAGCTCGTATATTGAAAGCAGCGAGTCAATGCCAGTCTTGATGATTGCCTGGTGGAAAATGCTGAACTCCTCCTGCTCGCCAATAAGCTCGTGAAGGAACTTCTGTGACGGGTTAAGCACTCCGTCAACCACCTGTATGTATCCGTTCTCCTTCTCAAGGTCCTGCTCAATGATTCTTGTGGTGTTGTTGAGCAGCGGGTACCGGCCGTCCTTGGTCCATCCCACGGTCGTGAAACGGCCGTTCATCGTGTTCTTTGGGAATGCGCCCTCGTTAATGTCGATTGTCTTGAAACCTTTCTCAATGATGTGGTTCTTGGCAATTTCAAGCGCCATGCTGTCGCTGATGTCCTCAAGGTAGGGCGACGTGATGCCTGTCCTCTCGCCGGCAGCGTGCAGCATGCTCTGCTTCTGCAGGAAAGAGTCGATTGCCTCGTTGGTTGGCGCAAAGCAGGTGTAAGAACCATAGGTAGACAGGGTCTTAAGCAGGCTGCCCGATGTCTCCTTGTTCTTTCCCATCTTTGCCTTGTCGAGAATGTAGGTGAAGCTGCTGAACCTGTCGGGGTTGTTGATAAGGTAGGTAGATATGTGCTCGCCCTTGAAGGTGAAGCGGTTCTCCATTTCAACCTCATCGTCGCATGAGACGAATGTCATCGCGGTTGCGGCAACCAGTGCTATTGCCGATAACCTTAAGCATTTTAATGTCTTGTGGTTCATGTTGGTGGTCTTTATGTTTTTTTATCATGTTTTTCTCATCCAATTTCGCTGCACATCCTGGCCAGCAGTGCAGGGCTAGCGTCCGATGGCATGTTCCATCCATGGGTGTCTATGCTGCAGCAGCCGGTCCTTGGCCCGTCGGGCAGGCATGAGCGCTTGAACTGCTGTGTGAAGAAGCGCCACATGAATGTCTTGAGCCATTTCCTGATGGTGTCGTCGCTGTATGTCTCCTTGAATGCGTTCCTGGCAAGGAAGCAGATTTTCGCAGGCGAGTACCCGTTGTGTACAAAACCGTGCAGGAAGAAGTCCTGAAGGTCGTACGGGCCCACAAGGTCCTCGGTCTTCTGCTGTATGTTGCCTTTCTCGTCGGCAGGTGTAAGCTCTGGCGAGATTGGCGTGTCAAGGATGTCGAGCAGGGTGCTGGCAATCTCCTTGCTGCCGCTCTCGCTTGCCATCCAGCGGGCAATGTGCTGCATTAGCGTCTTGGGCACAGTCGCGTTTACTCCATACATGCTCATGTGGTCGCCGTTGTAGGTGGCCCAGCCCAGGGCCAGTTCCGACATGTCGCCGGTTCCTATGACAATGCCGTTCTGCTGGTTGGCAATGTCCATGAGAATCTGCGTGCGCTCGCGTGCCTGTGAGTTCTCGTATGTTATGTCGTGGTTGCTGATGTCGTGCGAGATGTCCTTGAAGTGCTGTATGCAGGCCTCCTTTATTGATATCTCCTTAACGGTGGTTCCAAGGCTGTTCATCAGGTTTAGGGCATTCAGGTATGTACGCCCCGAGGTGCCGAACCCTGGCATAGTAACGGTGATTATGTCGCTGTGAGGCTTGCCGAGCAGGTCGAACGCCTTTACTGCTACAAGCAGGGCGTGGGTAGAGTCAAGCCCGCCGGAGATGCCTATTACAGCGCACTTTGAGCGTGTGTGCTCAATCCTGCGGGCAAGCGCGGTTGCCTGTATCATGAAAACCTCGTTGCAGAAAGCGTTGCTTTCTTCTGCTTCGGGCAGGAACGGCATGCTGTTGATTTTTCTTGTCAGTGTCTCGCAGGCGCTCTCTTCCTGGCCAATATATATATAAGGTATGCCTGTGTGCTCTGTGAAGGATGTGCTGGCCGCACGGCGGTTGCGTATCTTTTCTACGTCAATCTCCGAGACGGTAATGTGTCCCTTCATCTGGAACCTCTCGGCCTGTGCTATAATCTCTCCACATTCGGCAATGGCAGCATATCCTGAGTGTACGGCCCTTGCTGTAGACTCGCCCCAACCACTGCATGCCAGCATGTAACCGCACCTGAGGCGTTCCGACTGATGTGAGATTCCGGCCCTAATGCTGCCTATGCGCCCGGCCTCCTCGCTGCGTACCTGCATGTTGAGTATGATTTCTGCTCCGCCTGCCGCTAGTATTGCGCTTGCAGGCATGGGGCGCTGCATGTCGTTCCCGATAGCAATGCCAAAAGTGCATGAGGGTGTCTTGACTATTGCCCTTGGTTCAATGGGCGCGTCCTGTCCTGCAATCTGTATGCGGCAACCTTGCGGGAGTGCGGCACCGCTCGCAAACCATCGGTTTTCGCAACCCTCCTCCCTGCTGCCAGGGATTTCCTTGGGCACAACGCAGGCAATCTTGCCTTTGTGCAGGACTATGGCGCAGTTGTACACGGCATTGCGGTATGCCGCTGGCGCTCCAAGGACAATTATTGCGTTCTGTTTCCTGGTCTCCTGGGCAATAAGGGCAATGGCTTTCTCACATTCCTGCAAGAAATAAGGCTGTGTATAAAGGTCGCCGCATGTGCCCGATGTCAGGCACAGCTCGGGCAGCAGGAGAATCTCGGCCTCGTAGCCGGCTGCCTCGTCTGCGAGGGCTATGATACTCTGGGCGTTGTGATGGCAGTCGCCTACGGTTATTCCGGGAACTGCGGTTGCTGTTTTTACAAATCCGTATTTCATGGCGTGGTCCTTTTTAATGGAGTGTTATTGCATAACACTGCACTTTCTTGCAAAAATAACAATTTGTTTTATATGCGGCCTGCATTTTTGTATATATTTTCAAATTTAACTCCCCTGCTGCCAACCCTGCTGCCAACCTGCCCAGTTTCTGTCTAAATTGAATTGAGATTCCTTGTCGCTTCGCTCTGTCAGGATGACAAGACAGAGGAGGAGCGAAGTGAGAATCGCCTATATAACAATAATGGCGCCACGCGGCGCCATTATTGTTGTGTTTGCTTTATAGCTTGTCTTCTGGTTTTGTCGGGTCGTTAATTACCGATGTTGGTACTATCTCAAGGTAGTCCTGGTTGAACTCGTTGAGATTTCCTGGTTCCATAACGTCCTTGAAACGCAGCCAGTGGTTGCCACGGTCGAGGCGGAATGTGCCTACAATCTTCCTGATGGCTAGGACTGACTCGCGCATGCTCTGTTTATCCTTTGTGAGGTGGCAGCTTGCAGGCGCTTTCATAAAGCCGCGGTTGCGCATTGCCTTGTCATTCTCGTCAATCTCCTCTTCGGTCATGCCGCTTTCATCGAACCAGCCGATAAGGTTCTGGTTCTCTGCGGTGTTGCGCATGTCTACGGGGATGCCGCAAATCTTGCCGTCAAGATAGAACTGGGCAATACCGCGGGCGTTGCTCTGTCCGAAACCGAAACGGATCTCGTAGGTTCCTGCAGGGACGTATGGCAGGCGGTACTCAAAGTCATACTTTCCGGTAACGAGCATCTCGTCGCCCATGTAGTTTACGTAGCCGCCAAGACCTGTTGAGTGAGGACGGAGGTAGTATACGTGCGAGTCGGTGTTGTTAATCCTGAGTCGTGTTGAGAAACCGTCGGGGATGTATGTAAGTGTATACTGGTCCTGCTGTGCCCAGCGTACGCCGTTGTTTGTCCATTCTGGGAAGATTGATGTGATGTCCCAGCGCATGCGCTCCCTTAGCACGTTGCCGGCCATCTCGTCCTCGTTGTAGATGAGAATCTTGTCAATTGTGTGGAGGATGCCGTTTGTGGACTCCTGGACGAACTTCTCTTCGCCAAGGCGTCTCTGTGTTGTCTGCTCGTCCTCGATTACTATATTCAGGTGGTACTCCATGTTGGGGTTGTTGCAGCGTGTGCCGTTGTCCTGGGCGTAGTTGATAACAAGCTGCTGGCTGAGTACGCTTGATTCTGCTGAGCCGTATGGAGTGTATGACGAGCTGTTCCTGAAAGGCCTGGTTACCTTTATCATTGTATATGGCAGCATTGTCTCGAAGTAGTCGTAGCGGTCATACGTTGTAGGGAGGTTTACCTCGGAATTGAAGTCCTTGTGGTCGTATCCGTACATGATGAATCCGCCGCTGCCCTTTGACGAGCTGTAGAGGAGCTTGCGGTCAATGATGTGGTATGAGACAAACTTGTAGAGAGGGTTCTCCGGGTTGCTGTACTTTCCTATTATGTCGTCGTCGCATGGGTACCACTCGCGAGCGAATGTCTCAAGGTCCTCAATGCTCTGGATTGACATGCCCAGGTGGTTCTTTGTGGGGTCGGCCAGCAGGTTGTCGCTTTCAATGAGGAGTGTGTACTTCTGCTTATGCTCTACTGG
Organism: Bacteroidaceae bacterium; assembly: GCA_045592125.1. Lineage (GTDB taxonomy): Bacteria > Bacteroidota > Bacteroidia > Bacteroidales > Bacteroidaceae > HGM04593. Next base: position 11,715 of record JAZNUE010000010.1, read on the forward strand.
ATATGGCGGTTTCTGGCTGCCCTGTGTCTCAAAAGAAGGACCGTAGAGGGTGTTGTCGTAGTCGGGGTCAATCTCATATATCTTGAGCACCTCGTCAAGGCCTGTGGCCTTGATTGCTTCAGACATTATGCTGAAACCTGAATGTTGCCCGATGAGCTCGCCTGTGTCCTTGTCCGACGGGCTGAGCACGCCGTTGATTACCTGCACGTATCCGTTCTCCATCTCAAGGTCGGCCTCGATGATGAGCACGCTGTTGTTAAGGCGTGGGTATACACGGCCTGTAATGGTGTCGAGGTATGTAGATATAAGGGTGGAGCGGTGGTTCATGGTGCTCATAGGGAAACCGCCGTTCGAACTGATGTCGGTTGTCATGTAACCCATCTCAATGATGTGGTTCTTTGCTATCACGGTTGCCATGCTGTCGCTCAGTTCCTCAAGGTAGGGCGATGTTATGCCTGTCCTGTGGATGGGGTGTGTGGGGTCCTGGCTGTTGAGCTCTACGCTTTCGATGTATTTGTCGTACTCGCTCTGCAGATACGTCTCTATAGCCTTGTTTGTCGGTGCGAAGCAGGTGTAAGAGCCATAGGTAGAGAGGGTCTTCAGCAGAGTGCCCGATGACTGCTTGCCAATCCTTGCCTTTGAGAGGATTTCGGCGAAATGGCTGAACCTGTCGGGGTTGTTCTCAAGATAGGTGGAAATCAACTCGCCCTTGAATGTAAAGCGGTTCTCCATAGGTACTTCGTCGTCGCATGAGACGAATGCAAGGCTGGAGAAGGCGGCCAAGGCTGCCAGTGTCCATGTCCTTAAACTTTTTGTGAATGCTTTTTTCATATTAGTTATTATAAGTTTATTTTGTTTGCTTGGGTTTTGCTTGGCATTAATAATTTATTATTAATTCTCAAAATTACTTATATTTTTTGTATTCCAAAAGTTTTTCATTCTTTTTTCCTTTTTTGCATATGTTAAATGTGATTCAACTGCCTTTTTCAGTGCTTTCAATGGGTCAAATTGGTGTGATTTGCATTTTTTAGCTATAATTCCGTCAAAATATTCCCTTAAAAGTATTGTGTGTTATAAAATGGTTGTATATTTGCAATGATTTCAGAAATGAAATCGAAACCAGTAATAATAAAAGGAAATATTTTAACGGCTTAAATTAAATTATACGATTATGAAAAAGTTCATTTGTTCAGTTTGTGGTTATATACATGAAGGTGATTCGGCTCCTGAGCGTTGTCCAATGTGCAAGGTCCCTGCCGAGAAGTTCAATGAGTTGCAGGAAGGTCCAATCCAGTTTGTGCAGGAGCATGTGATCGGTGTGGCCAAGGGGTGTGATGAGCAGATGATTGCGGACCTTAACAACCATTTCATAGGTGAGTGCACTGAGGTTGGAATGTACCTTGCAATGAGCCGCCAGGCCGACCGTGAGGGCTATCCCGAGATTGCCGAGGCCTTTAAGCGCTATGCATGGGAAGAGGCTGAGCACGCTGCAAGGTTTGCCGAACTGCTTGGCGACTGTGTCTGGGATACAAAGACAAACCTTGAGAAGCGCATGAATGCCGAGGCTGAGGCGAACAGCGACAAGTACCGCATTGCAAAGCGTGCTAAGGAACTGGACCTCGACGCTATCCACGATACAGTACATGAGATGGCGAAGGACGAGGCGCGTCACGGCAAGGGCTTCGAGGGCCTGTTCAACCGCTACTTCAAGTAATTGATACAGAAATCCCCGGAGTACCGGGCAGGAAACTCCGGGGATACAAGGATATATACTTTCAGCAATACAGCAGCTAAGAAAAAAGTAAAAGATTGACCTACAGTGAATTCATAGTAATTGTTTTAGTAGATAAATAGTGTTTTAAATGTGTTTCGCGCCGGCCGTAGTGATTACGCCCGGCGCGGTTTCTTTTAGGCTGGGGAGGGAGAGGTCTGCAGGGGCAAAGAGGGCGGCGGGCTCTTTTCTCTTACTTAAGGAATACAAAGTAGACGGCAAGCACTAGGAATACAACTGCTACCAGGTGGTTCCACTGCAGGGTCTCGCCCTTGAAGAGTACCGATACGATGACGCCGAAGACAAGGCATGATATTACTTCCTGAATGACTTTAAGCTGTACTAGCGAGAATGGGCCGCCGTTTATCTCGGAGCCTATCCTGTTGGCGGGGATAAGGAACGAGTACTCAAGCAGGGCTACGCACCAGCTTATGAGCACTATAAGCACTATTGAGGTGTTGGGCGAGATGATTTTCATGTCCTGCAGCTTGAGGTTGCCGTACCAGGCCAGTGTCATGAAACTGTTTGAGATGATGAGCAGGACCAGTGTTAGGATAATTTTAGTCATTGTTGTATATTTTTACTGTTTCTTCTCAATTTTTGGAGGCAGGAGACCGGCCTGTATGTTGCTCATGGCGCCCCACAGGCTGTAGCGTGCCTCGGGGTTGAGCGTCTCAAGGCTCGCGAGCAGCTCTTTCATGGCCCTGCGGTTTGAATCGTTCTCGTAAGGGCAGTTCTTTTCCTGCGGCGGGAAATTGCTTTCTTTGGCATATCTCTCTACGTCACTTTCGCTTACGAGGCACAGCGGGCGTATTATTGACATTGGGAACTTTTCCATTTGCATAACAGGCGACATGGCGCTGAATGCTCCCTGGAATGTCATGTTCATGAGCATGGTCTCTATGAAGTCGTCCATGTTGTGTCCAAGTGCTATCTTGTTGCAGCCTATTTCCTGCGCAAGCGTGAAGAGTGCCTTGCGGCGGTTCCATGAACAGAGGAAGCAGGGCGACTTGCGGGTGTCGGTGCTGGCGTCGAAACCGCTCTCAATGATGTGCAGCTCCACCCCGAGCGATGTGCAGAGCTCTTTCAGGAACACGATGTCGGCCTTGTAAGGGATGTTTACCATTGTTACGTGCGCTGCGGCAATCCTTATGCTGGGCCTGTGTATGCGGCTGCGCTCCGCCATAAGCTGCAGGAGGGTGAGCGAGTCCTTGCCGCCGGAAAGGGCGACGAGTATGTGGTCGCCCTCCTCAAGCATGGAGTACCCTAATGTGGCGCGTCCGAACTGCTTGCTAATGCGTCTGTAGAGTTTCTGCTGCTCTGTGAATGTTGCCATTGCCTGCTCTGCGTTCTTGCGGCGCGAAGTTAATGAAAATCGCTCATTCTGCGTGCGTGCCGCTGCTGTTTTCTTTGTACTGGCCTCTATTTTCCTGGCATTTTCCTGGCTGTGCTTTGCCGTGATGGCCGATTCATGATGTGGCCGGACTTATATGGGCTCAGGCTAAATTATATAAAAATATAGTGTTTTTATGCGATTGTTATGAAATCTTTGTATATTTGCTATATCTAGTCGAAATAGGGAACAGATGAAAAGATTTTTCTTTACGGTAATTATAGCCTTTCTTTCGATGGCGGCAGTGCCGCAGTCAAGGGGTGCGCTCAAGAAACTATTTGAGCAGGGCTGCTTTGAAGAGGCGAAGGAGATGGCGGCGAAACTGCTCAGGAAATCGCCTAAGAATAGCGAATACTGCTACTGGTATGCAGCGTCGTGCATTGAGACTGGCGATACTGCAGACGTGCGGGAGATGCTGGAGTTTGCGGCCTCGCGCAAGATTTCCGGTGCGCACCGTTATCTTGGGGACTATCATTATGGCAAGGAGAACTATCCTGTCGCGATAGGGTGTTACGAAGAGTTCCTTGAGAATGCCAAGGACGATTCGCTGCGCATTGCCGTCTCGCGTAAGGTGCAGCTGGCCAGCAACATAAGGCGCATGGTGATGAACACTGGCAAGGTGTGTGTTGTAGACAGCCTTGTGGTTGCAGAGGATGAGTTCCTCTCGGCCTACAGGCTCAGCGGCGATGTGGGAGTAGTCACAAGCAATGCTGACTATTTCGGCGATACTTCCCTGCCTGGATATCTCAACGAGACCGAGCGTGGAATGGACATTTTTTTTTCCGATAATGACGAGTACAATGATTCCCTGATGAAACTCTACCGCAGTTCCAAGGTTGCGGGAGAGTGGGGCACTCCTGTACGGCTTGCGGGCATTGAGACTCATGGCAATGACGACTACCCGTTCATGAGTGCCGACGGCGTAACGCTTTACTTTGCCAGCGACGGAGACGGCTCTATTGGCGGCTATGACATATTCATGACGCGCCTAGATACGGAGAGCGGGCGTTTCCTGCGCCCCGACAATATTGGAATGCCATTCAATTCAACGGCAAACGACTATATGCTCGTGATTGACGAGGTGGCCGGTCTCGGGTGGTTTGCCACGGACCGTAACCAGCCCGAAGGGCTTGTGTGCGTATATGTGTTCGTGCCTGGCGAAGGCAGGGAGAAATATGACTCCGAGGCACTTGGCTTTGAGGGCATGCTGCCCTATGCAAGGCTCTCATCGGTTGCGGCTACGCAGGGTGACGGGAGCGCGCTGCGCAAGGCCCGCATGCAGCTTGCGATGATGCTTTATGCCGATACTGGCGGCCCGGTTGAGGGTGACTTCCGCTTTACGGTTGATGACACGCGTGACTATACCAGGCTTTCCGACTTCAAGAGCGCTGAGGCCAGCAAGATGTTTGCCGGGCTGCTGGAGCGCAGGAAACAGCACGATAGCGACATTGCAGCGCTTGAGCAGCTGCGCGACAAGTACTCATCGGCCGGCACGGCGCAGAAACAGAAGATGAGCGCCGAGATTCTGCGCCTTGAGGCGAAGGTTGAGGAGGAGCAGCATGCTCTTGAGAGGATGGAACTGGATGTAAGGAGAATTGAACAGGAGAAATTGTATAAGTAACAAGCTTCTTAAATAACATCTGATAATATGGATATTCTAGTAACAGTATTTTTGGTTTTGCTTGCGGCCTTGCTGCTTACGCTTGAGGTGGCGCTGATACCTGGTTTCGGTGTTGCCGGAATGCTTGGAGTGCTTGCTATGGCAGGCTCGGTGTTCTATGCCTTCTATGCGATTGGATATGTTGCGGGCTGGATAACAGTGCTTACATCGGTACTGATGTGCATTGCGCTCTTCTTGTGGGCGCTTTACGGAAAGTCGCTAGACAGGCTGGCGCTGAAGAAGAAGATAAACTCTACGGTGAAAGAGGACGAGGGAGCGGGTCTAAAGCCCGGCGACCGCGGTGTGGCAAAGACTCGCCTTGCGCTCATTGGCGAGGCCTATTTTGGCGGCAATGTGGTTGAGGTGAAGTCCGAGGGCGGTTTCATCAACGAGAACGAGGAGATTGAAATCATACGTATCTCGGGCAATGCCATATATGTAGAGAAGGTAAGTAAGTGAATTGTAGAATTGTGGGCGCAGACCCGAATGTTATATCTTTTATTTTAAGTATTATGAATCCGGATAACATCTATTTGGTTGCAGGCTCGGCTATTGTCGCCTTGCTCCTGCTGGTGGCATTCTTCCACTATGTCCCGTTCGTCCTTTGGCTCTCGGCCAAAGTGTCGGGAGTGCAAATCTCTCTGCTTCAGCTATTCCTCATGCGCATACGTAATGTGCCGCCTTCGGTAATAGTGCAGGCGATGATTGAGGCCCACAAGGCGGGCCTTGAGAACATTACGCGCGACAGCCTTGAGGCACACTATCTTGCTGGCGGTAATGTGGAGAGGGTAGTGCATGCCCTTGTCTCGGCGTCAAAGGCAAATATTGAGCTTACTTTCCAGATGGCAACTGCCATTGACCTGGCAGGCCGCGACGTGTTCGAGGCCGTGCAGATGTCGGTTAACCCTAAGGTTATCGATACGCCTCATGTTACGGCTGTGGCCAAGGATGGTATACAGCTCATTGCCATCGCGCGTGTTACTGTGCGTGCCAACATAAAGCGTCTTGTCGGTGGTGCCGGAGAGGATACTGTGCTTGCACGTGTGGGCGAGGGTATCGTTTCTTCAATAGGCTCGTCGGAGAACCACAAGGCGGTGCTTGAGAACCCCGATTCGATATCAAAGCTCGTGCTCAGCAAGGGTCTTGACGCTGGTACCGCATTCGAGATTCTCTCTATTGACATTGCCGACATTGATATAGGCAAGAACATTGGCGCTGCGCTGCAGATTGACCAGGCCAATGCCGACAAGAACATTGCCCAGGCAAAGGCCGAGGAGCGCCGCGCTATGGCTGTGGCCCTTGAGCAGGAGAACAAGGCCCGCGCCCAGGAGGCCCGCGCTCATGTGATTGAGGCCGAGGCCGAGGTGCCCAAGGCTATGGCGGAGGCCTTCCGCACAGGCAACCTTGGCATTATGGACTACTACCGCATGAAGAACATTCAGGCCGACACTGCTATGCGCGACAATATCGCCAAGGAGTGAACCTTGGGGCCCTGCGGGTGTTTATATGTTGATGTTGGACTAAACAATTGAATTATGAAACGTTATTTTGCGCCCTCGGAACTGCTTATTGAATCGGACGGGGCAATATATCATCTGGGAGTGAAGCCCGGACAGCTGGCAAGCAAGGTTATACTGGTGGGTGACCCTAACCGTGTGCCCAAAGTGGCCGCTTTCTTCGACTCGCAGGAGTGTGATGTGAGTGCGCGCGAGTTCCGTACAATAACCGGAACATACAAGGGCAAGCGCATTACTGTTGTGGGCACCGGAATCGGGTGCGATAATATTGACATTGTTGTCAACGAGCTCGACGCGCTTGCCAACATAGACTTTGAGACCCGCCTGGAGAAGGATGAGCCTCGCCAGCTTGAAATGGTGCGCATTGGTACCTGTGGAGGATTGCAGGAGAACACGCCCATCGGCTCATTCATATGCTCGCAGAAGTCTGTGGGTTTCGACGGGCTGCTGAACTTCTATGCAGGGCGTAACGAGGTATGTGACCTTCCGTTTGAGGAGGCTCTCAAGAAGCACCTCTGCTGGTCGCCGCTGCTATGCGCGCCTTACACGGTTCCTGCCGACAAGGAACTGGTTGAGCGCATTGCCAAGGATGACATGGTGCGTGGCGTAACTATCTCCTGCGGCGGTTTCTTCGGTCCCCAGGGGCGCCGCCTGCGTGTTCCTTTGGCATTTCCCAGGCAGAACGAGCTTGTGGAGTCCTTTGAGTATGAGGGGCAGCGTATAACTAACTTCGAGATGGAAAGCTCTGCGCTGGCAGGCCTTTCGGCCCTTATGGGGCACAAGGCGGTAACGGTGTGCCTTGTCATTGCTAACCGCAGGGAAAAGGAGGCCAATATCGACTATAATGCCAAGATGAACGAGCTTATTGAGACTGTGCTCGAGAGGATTTGACCAGCACCGGGAAAAAGAGATTCCCTGTCGTTTTGCCGCATTTCCCGTTCTGCTCCGCTATGCCAGGGTGACAATTGCACATTATCAGTTTTCTTCAAGTTTTCTTCAAGAAAAGAGGCCCGCGGGCCTCTTTTCTTTTAAATGGTTTGTGATGACAGATAATTTTGCTAGATTTGCGTTTAGTTATCTCTTAAAGTATAAACGATTAGACACAACACGGATATGGATGAGATTCTCTTCAATCTTAATGACCCTCTTGAAAAGAAAGTGAATGACCGTCTCGAAGAGTATATGAAGAGCGGTAAGCCGTTTGACAAGGTTTTTGACATGATTGTAAGGGATTTTCCCTATATGAGCATGGAACTGGTTGAGCGCTGTGAGCATAAGGCGTACAGGCATTTCTTCATGGGGGAAGACGGCCGCCCTGTAGCGACGGTCAAGCATGTAGCCATAATGCACAACCGCTTGAAGTACAAATCCCTCTACTCGCAGAAAGAGACATTTTTCCGCCTGTATGGCAGTGAAGAGGACCTGCTTGCGGCAGTGCATGTCGAGAACCCCGCCTACCCGCATGAGAAGGCCGAAGTGCATTTGTCGTTCTATGTTAATGATGGCGACAAGAAACTTAATGAGTTCAAGCATACAATGGAGGCGCACGAGCGGAGCAATGTGTATTATGTGCCTCTTAATGTTGTCAAGGAGTGCTGCCTGTTATGCGGCAAGTGCAAGCACCTGGAATTTACTGTAGTAAACGAGAATGTCGGAGGACAGGTTGTCAAGACTGCTGTCGATGTGTATAACTACTGGGCGCCGGCTCCTGGTACATTTGAGGTTGAAGAGGCTGCCATACGTTATAAAGGCTCGTCTGTGAACAGGGATGTCTTCTATCTTGACAGTATCAGCGCTCTGGAAATGTATGTGTTGCTTAAGGCCGACTATGGCATTGATGCCAATGAATTTGATGTGACGGTAACGCTCTGCCCGGTGGAGACGCAAGACGGTGATACAGCACTTGCAAGCCGTATGTTCTTCTGCACTACTGACCCTATGGATTACTATTGCTGTGAGTTCGAAGGCTTCCACACTCTCTTCAAGGTGCGTGAGAGCTATGCTGGAAACGAGTCAATTCCTGTATATGTCCCAAGGCCGGGGAAATATGTGATTGAACTGTGCCTGTGGGGCCAGGCGTTCTGGAGCAAGGAGATTGAGATTGCTGAAGGCGCGGATGAAGAGTATGATAAGGAAATGGATGAGGATTTAGTGTGCGGCCTTGATGATGAGGCGCCTATGTCCATCCCCTCGCTTGATGGGCCTGAGGATGATTCCCTTGATGACAGCCCGGCGCAAAAGATGGATAGCGACGTTGAGGAACATGACGATGAGGCCGTTAAGGACACGCCGGAAAGCAGGCCGGTGCAGGAAGGCAATAGCGGGGAACCAGCGTTCAACCCGACTGATTATATTGAGGTGCTGGGCCTTGCGCTCTACAATATTAGCAGTGATGAGGATGATGACGAACGCTGCCTTGACGGTATCTCTTCTCTTCCGCAAACCTCATTCGCTGCCGAAAAGCTCAAGATGCTGTCGGTGATTGGCAAGTACAAGGTGATAAGGCATAATCCTGTGCTGGATGACGAGGCTGCATTCATGTGGTTCCTTTATGACCAGACGGGCCGCCTAGTGGGCAACAGCGCTGTAAGGACGGATAATGTAATGAGCGATGTCTGGGTAAGTGCGCCGTTCGGCAGTTTCTGCGCCTATAAATGGCAAATGGGAACCTATCGCCTTGAGCTGCAGCTGAAGTCGGAAACTGTAATTAGCGCAACCTTTAATGTAGGCGAGATTGATGTATGCAGCGATTATGACCCTAAGCTCATAAGCAGGCGCCCTGCCTCGGTAGTAACTCTTGTTGAGGGCGGTGCCATCGCCCGGCTTGAGAAGATGGCCGGCCTTAAGGATATAAAAGAGAAGATACATTCGATGATGAATTTCCACAAGCTGCAGAAACTGCGCTCCCAGGCCGGCCTGCCAGTGAAGCACCCATCGCTCCATGCAAGGTTCCTTGGCAATCCCGGTACAGGAAAGACAACTGTTGCCCGTCTGCTGGGGCAAATCTATAAGGAGATGGGACTGTTGAGCTCGGGCCATGTGGTGCTTGAGGAACGTAAGAACATGATTGGACGCTACTACGACAGTGAAGGCCAGGCTGTAGAGAACGCGCTCAACAGGGCCAAGGGCGGCATACTGCTCATTGACGAGGCGTATAACCTTTATGTGAAGGATGATGAGAAAGACCCGGGCAGGCGTATTCTGGAATATCTGCTCACAGCGCTCAGCGACGAAGAGAACAGGGACTGGATGCTCATCCTTGCCGGCTATCCCGACGAGATGGAGGCAATGCTGGAGTCCAACCCTGGTATAAAATCCAGAGTAAACGAATGTTTCGTCTTTGAGGACTTCTCGGTCGATGAGCTTATGGAGATTGCCGCACTCTATTGCGATGACAACAGCTATGAGCTCAGTGAGGAGGCGCGTGAAAGGCTCCGCTCGGTAGTCTCGAGGGATGTTGCTGCCAAGGACAAGCATTTCGGCAACGGAAGGTATGTGAACAAGCTCATGGAGACTGCTATAAATTCACGCATGGCGACAAGGATAAGCAAGATTGAGTCGCCAACTTATGACCAGCTTGTGACGATAGAGGCCGATGATATCCCCATTACGGCCGAAGAGGCAGAGCGTATATCGTCGGAAGGGTTTGACGAGACGGCCATAGACGAGGCGCTGAAGCGCCTTGACTCAATGGTTGGCCTTGCAAAGGTAAAGAGCGCAATACACAATTTCGTGAACATATCGCGCTATCTCAATTCGCAAGGCGAGAGATACAGGGGCAAGGGACTGCTCAAATGGAATTTTACCGGTAACACGGGTACCGGAAAGAGTACCGTCGCGCAGATTCTTGCCGATATTCTCAAGGCCATGAACCTTGTGCAGAACAATGAGGTTACCGAGGTAAAGGGCGAGGAAATCTTCAATGTCTCGGACTATGAGTGCAACGAGGTAATACGCGCTGCTGTAAAAAGGTCGCGCAAGGGCGTGCTGTTCATTGACGGCGATGCCCCGGAGTTCCGCCCTGAAAGGTACAGGCTCACGAGCGAGCAGGTGCGCTTCAAGCTTGCGGCGCTTGCGGCAGAGGATAACTCATCGGGCGCGCTCATAATTGCCGAATGTACAACGCCTAACCTCTCAATCGCGCACTCGCTCGCAAGCAATGGCATATATGACTTCGACCACACGTTCATCTTTGACGACTATACGGCCGATGAGCTCTACAGCATACTGCTCCAGTGCCTTGCCGGCTATAAGGTGAGTGTGTCAGGCGAAGCAGAGGCTATACTGAAGGAATACATTGGCAACCTGTGCGCTAACCGCGGGCTCGCATTTGCCAATGCACGTACAATGAAGAACCTTTCACGTGCTATCTTCGAGACGCTTATACTGCGTATGACCCACTCCAGCGGAACTGGAAATGAACGCGTTGTCGAGGCCTGTGACGTTGAGAGTTTCGTGTGGAGGAGGGATGCCGGAAAACTCGGTTTCTGACACCAGGCGGCCTATGGACCATGGAAAAGTGTTATAATTTTTTATAAAAGACTAATAAACTTTACTGTTTTTCTGTTCTTGATATAATATTGCTATATTTGCAGTAAACTGCGAACATAGCCTGCACTCGCTGCGAAATGTCAAAGCACGCTTTGCCTATCTCGCTCGTTTGTTGCTATATTTGCAGTAAACTGCGAACATAACCTGCACTCGCTGCGAAATGTCAAAGCACGCTTTGCCTATCTCGCTCGTTTGTTGCTATATTTGCAGTAAACTGCGAACATAGCCTGCACTCGCTGTGAAATGTCAAAGCACGCTTTGCCTATCTCGCTCGTTTGTTGCTATATTTGTGGTAAACCTCGAATATAGACTGCAATGGTTCCACCAAGGATTGAAGGCTCTACAATGGAAGAACGGCGGGCGTTTGTGCTTGAGGCCTGGAGATGTCTTGGCAACTGCGAGGAGTGCGGCAAGTGCCGCATACTAAGGGGCAGGGACGCCGAAACGCTGTATGCCCCGTATATTGACGGCAAGGAAGAGTATATTGGCATTACTCTAAGAATAAGAAACAACAACTGATTAAAAACTGATTTATTATGGAAACAAAAGAAAGAGTATTACAGGTAATGAAAGAGGCGGGTGAACCGCTGAATGCCGGCAAGATTGCCGAAATAAGCGGTATTGACCGCAAGGAGGTTGACAAGGCAATGAAGCTGCTGAAGGACGAGGGCGCCATTGTCTCTCCGGTCCGCTGCAAGTGGGCGCCTGCAGAGTAAGAATGAATATTTGCCTGTAGCCGTCACAGCCGGTAAAAGCGGCAAGTGAGGCTGTCTTAGCGCTTCGCAGGCCTCAAATTAGTGTTCTTTATAAATCTCCTATAGCAAGAGAGTGGCCTCATGAGGCCACTCTCTTGCTGCTTGCAAAGTGTATGGAAGTGCATGGAACGGACTGTGCGGTTTGGATTGTGGAATATTTGCAGTAACTTTGTGGCAATTCCTGAAATAAGGATGGTCCCTAAAAGTTGCAGTTCCTTAAACCGGTATAGATGAAAAAGATATGCAAGTTCATAACTGCGCAGATGGGCCTGCTTGTGCTGCTGGCAGCGCTGTTTGCGCTTTTTGTACCCGCTCCGCTGAGGAGTGTAGGCACATGGTCAATAAATCCAATGCTCGGGCTCATTATGTTTGGCATGGGACTTACCCTTTCTGCCGATGACTTCCGCGCTGTGCTGCGACACCCAAAGGAGATTCTTATTGGCGTGCTGGCGCAGTTCGCGGCAATGCCTTTCCTTTCATGGCTGCTTGTCAAGGCCTTCTCGCTCCCTCCCGACCTTGCGATAGGCGTAATCCTGGTAGGCTGCTGCCCGGGAGGGACGGCATCGAACGTGATTACATACCTGGCCAAGGGCGACCTTGCCCTTTCGGTTGGCATGACTGCTGCCTCTACATTGCTTGCCCCGCTGCTCACTCCTCTCCTTGTGTGGCTGCTTGCAGGTACGCTGGCGCCTATCGATACATTGGGCATGCTCCTTAGCATTGTGCTCGTTGTGATAGCGCCCATAGCGTGCGGTGTGCTGTGCCGCAAGTATCTTCCTGCGCTCACAGCAATGGCTGCCGGTTACTTGCCGGCCTTCTCGAGCCTGATGATTATGCTGGTGGTGGGTATCATTGTATCGCATAATGCCGACAAGCTCCTTTCGGGAGGCCTTATGGTGCTGCTTGTGGTGGCACTGCACAATGCTGGCGGCCTGCTGCTAGGGTATGCCATTGCCCGCGCTGCCCGCTTGCCTATGGCAAAACGTGCTGCAATAAGCATTGAGGTGGGCATGCAGAACTCCGGCCTCGCGTCAAGCCTTGCTGTAATGCACTTCGCGGCCAATCCGTTCGCGGCAACCCCAGGCGCGGTGTTCAGCGTATGGCACAATATAAGCGGTGCCCTGGCTGCGAGGATATACGCCCGCAGGCGGTGAATAGATTTTTGCTGCCCAGTAACATCCTAGACCGCGCAAAAAAAATCACAATACCGCAAAATGACATGTAAACGCATAGTGAATTTTGCTATTTCTTTTCTGTAATCAGCTAATAATAGATAATTTTATTTAACTTTGCGTAGAACAGATAATGCAGATGTATAGACTATGAAACGCATGTATGACTATGGGGTGTTGCTGGCCTGCATTGCAGGTCTGGTAACAGAACTTTATTTCCCGTCATATTCTTTCAAGACCTCTCTTGGGGTCCTGGGCGCAGTGTATTGCCTTTACTATCTTTTTGTCTTTGTCTTCTGCCCAATAAGGCGCGACTGGATTATAGTAAGGGGGCGTTTCTTGCTAAGGGTAGTGAATTTCGTGCTACTCGTACCTTTTGTAATAACGTTGTATATAACCGCCACAGATAATGATAGCGTGCTGTGCCATGGGCATGAGGAACCTGCGTCCCTTGTGCAAGAATCCTGCAGTGCGGCAAAGGAAGACAATTTGCTGTTCTGGACTGTCTATTGCCATTTTACTGACGCAGGGAACCAGATTGAGGCCTCTGCTAGCGAGAGGAGGCTGGTTGCGATTATTGCCCTTCTTGGGTTCTTCCTGCTGAATGGCCTGCTTATCTCTACGCTTATCAGCTGGTTTGACCGCCGCCGTGAACAATGGGGTGACGGGGATATAAGATATGGCTGGTTTGCTTTCGGATGGAAACGGAGAGTTGCGGTTGTCATTGGCGCGAATGAGTTCGCGCCCGCAATCATAAAGAAGATACTGAGAGGAGAAGGAGAGAAATCTGTAAAGTATATTGTACTTCTGACAAACGAGGATGTAGGCAAGGTGCGTGATCAGATATCTTCCTACCTTACCGATAAGGAAGAGAGGAGAGTGGTGGTATACAAAGGCCAGCTTGACTCTGTTGAGGAGATATACAGGCTGCATATCAAGTGGGCAACGGAGATATATGTGCTTGGAGAGAACTCGGAGAGTGATGTCTCGCACAGCTATCACGATACCCAGAATATGAGGTGTGTGCATAATATTGCAAACTATCTCTCGGACAAATGTGTGCAAAGAAGGATTGTATGCAGGGTGCTGTTCGAGTACCAGACAACATATTCTGTATTCCAGTTCTCGGACTTGCCCGAAAATATAAGGAAACATCTTGTGTTCATTCCTTTCAATGAGTTTGAGAACTGGGCACAGCGTGTACTTGTCAAGGGCGAGTATAGCGAACCTATAAAGAAAGTCCTTAGACCAGCAGTATCGCCGGCTGCAGGAAACTTGCCTGCAGACGATGAATCCCGTCCGCAGGCCAAGACAGATGACGGATACAGGACAATACTCTATACTCCTCTTGATGGTAATGGCATTTCTCACGAGTCCAGGGAACATGTCCATCTGGTAATAGTCGGGATGTCTAAGATGGGTGTGGCAATGGCAATACAGGCTGCCCAGCTGGCCCATTATCCGAACTTCTCAACAGGCCGTTGGGACGATGAGGGAAATGTACTGAGAGAACCGTCTCTTATAAGGACACGCATAACGTTCATTGACGAGAATGCCGACAAGGAGATGCACTTTTTTATGGGCCGCTTCCAGAACTTGTTTGCGCTCTCGCGATACAGGTATATTGATGCGAGCGGAACGGTATGCAGTCTCACCGAACCATGGATTGACCCAATGGCCAAACCAGGCAACAAGCATGCTAGGCTGGGAGATAATTTCCTGGATATTGAATGGGAATTTGTCAGAGGCAATGTCCAGACCCCGGCAGTCATGGAATATATGCGCGATGCTGCTTCGCAGGCCTCAGGCCTCGTGGAGGCACATTCCTTGCTTACTGTCGCCATATGCCATCCGCTGGCACATGAAGCGATTGCCTCGGCCCTGTACATGCCAGGCGAGGTGTATGACAATGCCCAGCAGATACTGGTGTACCAGCGCGAGGCAGCGGACATTGTGTATAACCTGGGCTGTGAGAAAGATAAGGTATATACTCACAAGAGATATGCAAAGCTGCGCCCGTTCGGAATGGAATATGCCGATTTCAGTACCGATAAGGATGTCTTCTACAGGGCGCTTATATGCAACTATGTGTATGAGAAGATTTTTGACGAGGATACAGAAAGCTGCATGATTCCAGAGATAATCCGCAATATGGATTTAGCTAACAGACACAGCGGACATGTGAAAGCAGCAATGGATGCCTGGAAGGAACTGCCGATATTCAACAAATGGTCTAACCGTTATCTGGGAAACAGCTTTGAGACCAAACTGCGAAGCATTGGGTGCGGTTCCTTGGACATAGTCTTGGATTATGGCCTGATTTGTTCATGTATTAGCGAGAACAAGGACTACTTGGCAGAATGTGAGCATAACCGCTGGAATGTGCAGCAGCTCCTGATGGGGTTCAGGGCATACCGTGATGACGAGCTCGACCGTTTCCTTGCCTTGAGGGACAATGCAGGCATTAGCGAGAATTCACAGGCCGATTTCAAGAAGTTTAAAGACAGGATGAAGGCAAGTCCCGAGAAAGTGCACCTTAATATATGCTCAACGGATATGCTGCACAGGCTCGATAGCGCGGCGGAAGGTTTTGACGAGATCTTTAACTCGTCAATACCGGCAATCATCTCCTGCATTGAGAGGCTTAACGCGGAAAGAAACGAAGCATAGATGGCGATAGGGGCCTAGAATGGTTCATAGTTCGTTTGGTAACTATTAATATATATATCAATGAAAGAGTATAATCCAAAACCGATTGATTTGTCCGGTGTGCAGCTGGATGATGACCTGAATGAATTGCGTGAGGCAATTGCTGAGAATGCCCATGATGTGTGGGCGTTGGAGCGTAAGACGCAGGGCTGGTCATATGGTCCGCAGCGTAATGATGACAAGAAAGAGAACCCTTGTATGGTGCCGTATTCCGAGTTGCCCGAGAGCGAGAAGGCCTTTGACCGCGAGATGGCCATGAACACGCTTAAGCTTGTGAAGAAACTTGGGTACGACCTAGTTAAGCGTGAGGAGACTCCGCTGTACAAGGAACTGCTTGACAGGATACGTAATACCAGTGACAGTTTCTGCTGCCCCCGCTGCAAGGAGAATGGTGTCATGTCTCCTGTTTTCGTACACGATTTATTCTGCAGGAAATGCGGTTGTAGCCTGGGTATTGACTGGAGCCTGTACAAAAAGAGGTGATACCTTATCTGTTCTTTAGAATAGAACCTTTAAAAACAAGTACAATGAAAAAGGATTATGTACCGCAGCCGGTGGACACAAGCGACATCCGGTTGCCTGAGGAACTGGACGCCTTGGTTGAGCAGATGGCAAGGAATGTCCATGAAGTGTGGGCCCAGAGCCGCATGCAGCAAGGGTGGACTTATGGTGAGAAGCGCGACGATGTGCTCAAGCACCATCCGTGCCTTGTCCCGTATGAGGAACTGCCCGAGGTAGAGAAGGCCTATGACCGCGATACGGCCCTTGGCACACTAAGGCTTATTGCCAGCCTTGGTTTCAAGATTACCAAGGAGGAGTGACAAGGATGACGATGTTTCCATGTAAATTCTTGTTTGCATGGAAACATTTCTTTTTTTTGCTGAGCTGCATTGGGCTGTAAGGTGACTAGGAATCTCTCGCTTGCCGTACCCTGGTGGACTTGTTATCCTGACAGGGCGGAGCGACGGAAGGATCTCTTATTTTGCTTTGCCTATTTGCAAGTGCGGCGGGTTCCGGGATTCTTCACTAATGTTCAGAATGACAAAACATAAGTTTTGTTATCGGCGAGTTCATTAGCGGTTGGTCGCACGAGGCATGGGTGAAACTCATGCCGTGCGGGCCGCGAAAGGATGAACGAGCCAATGACTCTACAAATATAGAATGACAAATACACGTGT
>JAZNUE010000011.1:0-38826 GCA_045592125.1 Bacteroidaceae bacterium
AAAGCAAAACGAGTCAATGACCTTTTTTGTTATCGACGAGTTTTGCAGCAACAGGTCAAACGCAGCATAGCCGCAGGTTATGCCGTTTGGGTTGCGAAAAGCAAAACGAGTCAATGACAGTGCAAATATAGAATGACAAGAGCGCAGTGCAGCCGGTCCATCCGCTTGGCGTGGGGCCTGTGTGCGGGGAAATATCCCGTCCAGGGCCACTTGAGGTTCGCGAGTCTTGCCGGGTACTGTTGGGGAGGCCTGCCCGTGTGTGGCCAGGTCTTTCACTCTTCCTGGTTCTCTGCTGCCAGCAGGTCGGCAACAATGAAGCAGCTGCCGCCCACAAAAATGAAGTCATTGGCCCCGCTATGCTTTCTTGCTGCCGAAAGCGCGGCCTCTACATTGGGGTAGTGCTCTCCCTTCAGGCCGAATGTGGCGGCCTTCTCACGAAGCTCGCTGGCTGGCATGGCTCTCCTTATGCTTGCTTGTGTAAAGTAGTATATTGCATCTGTTGGCATTTTTGCCAGCACGGCGGTTATGTCCTTGTCGCTTACCATGCCGAATACAATGCGCAGCGTATCGCACTCCTGTGCCTGCAGCTGGCGTGCAACGTACTCAATGCCGCCGATGTTATGCCCGGCGTCGCATACAGTCTTGGGGTTCTCTCCAATAGTTTGCCAGCGCCCCATGAGACCTGTCAGCGCGGTCACTCCTGTAAAACCTTTTCGCACAGCCCCGGCAGTTATGGCGTATCCATTCTGCCTGAGCACCCCAATGGCTGTGAGGATGGTCCCTGCGTTCTTCTCCTGGCAATACCCGCCCAGTTCTCCATTGATAATGCCATACTCCTTGCTGCAGTACTCATACCCGTTGCCCTTTGGCTCTGCGCTCAGGAGCGGCGCTTCATCCTCGGCAAAGATGATAGGCGCGCCAGTTTCGCGTGCCTTGCTGCTGAAGACCCTCCTGGTGCCCTCGGTGGCCTCTCCAATCACCACAGGAATGCCATGCTTTATTATGCCGGCCTTTTCTGCTGCAATCTCCTCGGTTGTGCTGCCTAGGAACTGCGTGTGGTCGGGGCTTATGTTGGTTATGATACATAGTTCGGGAGTTATGATGTTGGTGCAGTCCAGGCGCCCTCCAAGGCCCACCTCAATCACTGCGACATCAACCTCCTGCTCGGCGAAATAGCTGAATGCCATCGCTGTAGTAAGCTCGAAGAACGAGGGGCTTAGCGGTTCAAAGAAACTCCTGTGGCCCTCTACGAAATCTACCACAAACTCCTTGGGCACTACCTTGCCGTTAACCCTTATCCTTTCGCGGAAGTCTATGAGGTGAGGCGATGTGTAGAGCCCCACTCTGTATCCGCTCTCCTGCAGTATGGCCGCAATGGTGTGCGATGTGGAGCCTTTGCCGTTCGTCCCTGCCACATGTATTGTGCGGAACCTGCGGTGCGGGCTGCCAAGGTGGCAGTCAAGGGCAAGCGTGTTCGACAGTCCCTCTTTGTAAGCGGCACCGCCGACTTGCTGGAAGGGCGGTGCGCAATTGTAAAGATATGTGACAGTCTCTCCGTATGTCATCATATTGTCTTTCTGTTAATCATATGTTAATCGAAGAAGTTCTTGAAGCGGCGGAATATCTTCTCCTTTATTCCTATGCTGGGCCTGAAGTTCTCAGAGTCCCTGAATTTCTCAATGCTCTTCCTCTCGTCCTTAGACAACGTCTCGGGGATGTATATGCTTATGTTTATGATAATGTCGCCGCGTCCGTATCCGTTGAGCACTGGCAGTCCCTTTCCGCGCAGGCGCATGACCTTCCCGGGCTGTGTTCCGGGCTCTATTGTCACCTTTGCCTTGCCGTCAATGGTGGGCACCTCTACAGTGCCGCCCAGAGTGGCTGTCGGGATGTCGAGCAGCAGGTTGAAGATGAGGTCGTTCTCCTGGCGTATGAGTGTAGGGTGGTCCTCTTCCTCAATTATTATCTGCAAGTCTCCTGGTATGCCGTTATGGCGTCCTGCATTTCCCTTGCCGCGCATTGTGAGCGCCATGCCTTCCTGTACGCCTGCCGGGATGCTTGCCTCGACAACCTCCTCGCCCTGGACTACGCCTTCGCCGTTACAGTGCGGGCACTTGTTCTTGATTATCTTGCCTTCGCCGTTACACCTAGGGCACACAGTCTCGCTGTTCATTATGCCAAATGGCGTGCGCACAGTGCGCACAGTGCGTCCTGTGCCCTTACAGTCGGGGCAGGTCTCTGTTGAATTGCCTTCGGCGCCGCTGCCGTTGCAGTGAGGGCACACAACGCTCTTCTTCAGCTTGAACTTCTTTGTGACACCTTCGGAAATCTCGTTGAGGCTAAGCCTTACCTTTACCCTCAGGTCGGAACCGCGGAACCGCTGCTGCTGGCGTCCTCCGCTTCCGCTCCCGCCGAATCCTCCAAAACCGCCGAACCCGCCGAATCCTCTGCCGCCGAATATGTCGCCGAACATTGAGAAAATGTCGTCCATGTCCATTCCGCCGCTGAACCCGCCTGCGCCGCCGTTCATGCCTGCATGCCCGAACTGGTCGTACTGCGCTCTCTTGTCGGGGTCCTTGAGCACGCTGTATGCCTCGGCGGCCTCCTTGAATTTCACCTCGGCCTCCTTGTCGCCCGGGTTCTTGTCCGGGTGATACTTGATGGCCATCTTGCGGTAGGCCTTCTTTATTTCGTCTGCTGACGCGCTCTTCTCCACGCCAAGCACTTCATAGTAGTCTCGCTTTGCCATATCATGTGTGTTATTCGCCCACTGCAACCTTTGCGTGGCGTATTACTTTGTCATTCAACAGGTATCCAGGCTGTACGCAGTCGAGCACCTTGCCCTTGAGGCTCTCCTCGGGTGCCGGAATCATTGCAATGGCCTCGTGGTAGTCGGTGTTGAAATCTGCGCCCTCGGTCTCAATCTTCTGCAGCCCGTTCTGCTTGAGGATGCTTACAAACTTGCTGTAGATGAGCTCTACGCCAGTCATCATCCCGGCGCAGTTCTCGTCCTTTGCCATGTTGCCTATAGCACGCTCAAAGTCGTCGAGTACAGGGAGTATTGACTCTATGGTGCGCTCGCCGCCGTTCTTTATGAGCTCGGCCTTCTCCTTCATGGTGCGCTTGCGGTAGTTGTCAAACTCGGCCATCTGGCGAAGATACTTGTCCTCAAGGGCCGCTATCTTCGCATTTGCCTCGCTGAGCTCGTTCTGCAGCCTTTCCTCGTTGGAAAGCTCAGGCTCGGGCCCTGCTGTCTCCTGTCCGTTGCACTCCTGTACATTCTCATCATTGGTGCCAGCATTTACGTCTGCGGCCTCTTCCATAACTTCTTTATCTTTTTCGCTCATGTCTCAAAGTGTTTTTTCTGCTTTGTTTATAACAAATAGTTTGCCAACGCGGTTTTTGGCAGATAAAAATAGTAAAAAAGGGCCGTTTTGTGACAGGCGGTGCCAAAATGGCAGAGAATGAAAAAATGCCGTGCTTGTTTGCTTGAGTTGGCCAAAAAAAGAGTATTTTTGGTGCCAAGAATGAACTTTATAAATGAACTTTATATGAGAAAGATTGAACTCGCGGTATGTTCCCTTTCGCTTGTTTCTCCGCTGTTCTCAACAGCGCAGGACGGGGGAAAGACAACCGATGACACTCGCCCGAACGTTGTCCTCATCTATGCCGATGATTTGGGGGCCGGAGACCTTGAATGTTATGGTGCCAAAGGTGTTAAGACTCCTAATTCCAATAAGTTGGCGGCAAATGGCCTATGCTTTACGAATGCCCATTCTGTTGCCTCCACGAGCACCCCTTCGCGCTATTCGTTGCTCACAGGCGAGTACCCGTGGCGCAAGCAGGGTACCGATGTTGCAGCGGGAAATGCCGCAATGATTATATCGCCGGAACAGTACACCGTTGCCGATGTATTCAAGGAGGCGGGCTACACGACTGCGGCCTTTGGCAAATGGCATTTGGGGCTTGGCGCCGAGACTGGCAAGCAGGATTGGAACGGTGAAATATCGCCAGCACTGGCAGACATCGGTTTCGATTATTCTTACATTATGGCAGCAACTGCTGACAGGGTACCGTGTGTGTTTATTGAGAACGGCAGAGTTGCGGATTATGACCCTTCAGCGCCAATTTCAGTAAGCTATAGGCATAATTTTGAAGGCGAGCCCACCGGGCGCGAGAATCCGGAGCTGTTGTATAATCTGAAACATTCCCATGGGCATGACATGTCCATTGTGAACGGAATAGGCCGCATAGGATATATGAAGGGTGGCGGGACGGCCTTGTGGAAGGATGAGAATATTGCCGACAGCATAACATTGAAGGCTGTTGATTTTATTAAGGCAAATCATGAACGCCCGTTCTTTATGTACTTTGCTACCAATGATGTACATGTTCCCCGTTTCCCGCATGAAAGGTTCCGTGGAGCAAGCAGCATGGGGTTGCGCGGCGACGCCATCGCGCAGTTCGACTGGAGCGTGGGCGAGATAGTGCGTGCGCTTGAAGAGCATGGGCTGTTGGAGAATACGTTGATAATCCTGACAAGCGACAACGGGCCAGTGCTTGACGATGGCTATGCCGATGGTGCCGAAGAACTTGTAGGCAGCCACTTGCCCACAGGAGGCCTGCGCGGCGGCAAGTACAGCACGTTCGAGGGCGGCACGCGTGTGCCTTTCATAGTACATTGGCCAGCAATGATTAAGGTCCCGGGAGTTAAGGACGGGCTTGTGTCGCAGATTGATTTCCTTGATGTCATGGCCAGTATAGCCGGTGTCAGTGGCGGAAAACGCCTTTCGCCCGACGGGGCGCCGATAGAGAAGGATACGTGGCTCGGTGCCGATGATGGCGGCCGCCCGTTCGCTGTGGAGATGGCTGCAAACCATACTCTCTCGCTCATAATGTCCGGGTGGAAGTACATTGAGCCCAAAGGCGGTCCGGCAATGGTTCCATGGGGACCTAAGATTGAAACCGGCTATTCGCAGGAACCTCAGCTGTTTAAGGCTGTCAATGGCGAGATTGACGAGAATAATAATGTGGCGGCCGAGCACCCTGCAATAGTCAACGGGCTTGAGATGGAACTCGAGAACATAAGGAACCAAAGAGGCTATTATATCAAATGCAGATGAATATGGAACTGAACGAGATACAGCGCAATGCGCTCAGCAGGCTCAATATTGAGAATCTTAACCCAATGCAGCAGGCGGCTATTGGGCATTGCCGCGAGAACGGCTGCATGGTTCTCCTTTCGCCCACAGGTACAGGAAAGACACTAGCGTTCCTTCTTCCATTGCTTGAGCGCCTTGATATCTCATGCAAAGGAGTGCAGGCGATTATTGTGCTCCCGTCGCGCGAGCTTGCCAAGCAGGTCCTGGATGTGTGGCGCGCTATGGCAACGCCGTTCCTGATGACTGCGCTTTACGGCGGCCGGCCGCTGGAGCAGGAGATTGCGTCGCTTGGCGGTGCCCCGACATCTGTTATTGTGGGTACTCCCGGCCGTTTGCTCGACCATTTGAACCGTTCGTCATTTGCTGTAGATAAATGCACTCATCTTGTTATAGATGAATTTGATAAATGCCTGGAAATGGGCTTTCAGGATGAGATGTCAAAACTGATAGACAAACTCCCTGCCGTAAAGTCGCGTTTCCTCCTCTCGGCCACCGATGCCGCCGAGATACCGCAGTTTGCGGGTGCTTCCGATATCCGTAGGCTCGACTATCGCCAGGGCGGCGGGCAGCCTGTGGCGCGCACCTCGTTCTATACAATTACTACAACGCCCGAAAAACGCCTTGAGAAACTCTTTTCGTTGCTTTGCTCATTCGGCGGCGAACCGGCAATTGTTTTCTGCAATTTCCGCGAGACGGCCGAAGAGGTTGCGCGCTATCTTGCAAAATCTTCGCTACATTGTGTCGCATACAATGGTGCAATGGAGCAGAAGGCGCGCGAGCTTGCGCTGTACCGTTTTACCAGCGGCTGCTCCAATATCCTGGTGAGCACCGACCTTGCTGCGCGCGGCCTTGACATAAAGGACGTGAAGCATGTTGTCCACTACCAGCGTGCCCTTTCGGCCGACATCTTCACGCACCGCAACGGGCGCACGGCGCGTTGGGAGGCCCAAGGCTCAGTGTATATGATGGCATTCGAGAACAAGGAACTGCCCGATTTTATCCCGTCGGAACTCGTGGAATATACGTTGCCAAAGCGCAACGTCCTGCCGCCTGCACCACAGTGGGCAGCACTTTATGTCGGCAAGGGCAAGCGCGACAGGCTCAGCCGTGGCGACCTTGCTGGTTTCTTTATTAAGAAAGGAGGCCTAAGGCCCGATGAGGTAGGCACAATCCTGGTGTTCCCCGACTATTCATACGTTGCTGTTAGGATGAACCGTATGCGCGATGTGCTCAAGAAAGTAGCAGGAGAGAAAATAAAGGGAGTAAAGACATTGGTTATGCCGGCGCGCTGCAAGTGAACCCAGGAGCGCGTTAGTTGTTAGTAAGTTGTGAAAAATATTCAAACTTGATGTTTCTTGCCCGTTGGTGTGTGTATTCTCTCCATTTTTCTTAACTTCGCACTCGGTAACGGATAAATTCATGGAATGAAAAAATACAACTTCAATGCAGGACCTTCAATGCTGCCGCGTGAGGTGGTGGAGCAGACGGCGGCGGCAGTGCTCGACTATGGCGGCATGGGCCTGTCGCTTATGGAACTGAGCCATCGCTCGGCGGAGTTCGGGCTAATCCTTGACGAGGCGCGTGCGCTGCTCAAAGAGCTGCTTGATGTGCCTGCGGGTTACGAAGTTCTCTTTCTTGGCGGCGGTGCAAGCATGCACTTCTGCATGGTGCCTTTCAATCTGCTTGCGAAGAAGGCAGCCTATCTGAATACGGGAACCTGGGCAAGCAAGGCCATGAAAGAGGCGCGCCTTTTCGGCGAGGTTGTCGAGGCCGCCTCGTCGGCCGACAAGGCCTTCTGCTATATCCCCAAGGATTTTGCTGTTCCTGCCGACGCCGATTACTTGCATGTGACATCAAATAACACAATATATGGAACGCAGTTGCGCAGCGACATTGATTCGCCCGTACCTCTTGTGGCCGATATGTCATCGGATATTCTATCGCGTCCTGTGGATGTGTCAAAATACAGCTGCATTTATGGCGGCGCGCAGAAGAACCTTGCACAGTCGGGCCTCTCGTTCGTCATTGTAAAGGAGAGTGCTCTGGGTAAGGCTGGCCGTGCAATCCCCTCGATACTTGACTACCGTGTACACATTGCAAATGCCTCAATGTTCAACACGCCGCCTACACTTCCCATCTACACAGCGCTCTGCAACCTGCGCTGGGTAAAGGGGCAGGGTGGTGTAAAGGAGATGGGGCGGCGCGCAGCAGAGCGTGCGGCGGTGCTGTATGACGAAATAGACAGCAATCCGCTTTTCTGCGGAACTGCCGCCGAAGAGGACCGCTCGTATATGAATATAGATTTTGTTATGGCGCCTGGGTACGAGGACCTTGAGGAGAGCTTTGAAGCCTTTGCTGCGGAGCATGGCGTAGTTGCCATCAAAGGGCACCGCTCGGTTGGCGGTTTCCGCGCGTCGTGCTATAATGCCATGCCGCTTGAGGGTGTCAAGGCGCTTGTGCAATGCATGAGGGAGTTTAAAAAGAAGATAAAGGGTAACAATGCATAGACGAGGCTAATGCAAGCAAGACTCCCTCCCCCTTCGGGTATTTGCCTTGGCAAGGCTCACCGATGACATTTCCATTCTGAACACAGTGAAGAATCTCTAATGAATTATAATAATGCTTGAAGAGGATATATACAAGACCATAGAACAGCAGGGCGAGGCCATATACACCGAGAAACGGAGCAAGTTCCTCGCTTTTGCCATTCCTGTGACAACCATTGAGCAGGTGAAAGAGCATATTGAGGCATACCAGAAAAAGTACTATGACGCACGTCACGTCTGCTATGCCTACCGCCTTGGCGAGCGTGGTGACCAGGAACGTGCCAATGACAATGGCGAGCCTTCCGGCACGGCGGGCAAGCCCATCCTGGGGCAGATACACAGCAAGGAACTGACTAACGTGCTTGTTGTTGTGGTCCGTTATTTCGGTGGTGTGAAACTAGGCACCAGCGGCCTCATTGTTGCCTACCGTGCAGCCGCAGCCGAGGCGCTCGAGGCCGTGGAGCATGTCGAGAAGACAATCAACGGCGAGATAGTGCTGAAATTCTCTTATCCGCTGCTCAACGATGTGCTTCGCATTGTAAAGGAGGAAGAACCAAGGGTGGTGGAGCAGGTCTTTGACAATGACTGCCTGGTTAGGCTCTCTATGCGCCTGTCGCGCCTGCCGCGCCTGATTGAGCGCTACGAAAAGCTAGTCATCGCAAGCAAGAATGACTTGAAAATCGAGTACCCGGAATAGTCTTATGGACAAAACTGAAAAAATCTTCTCCCTGCTGAAAACTGTTACCGTTGACTGCAAGGACAACGGCAAGGAATTCCTTGTGACTGATAGAATAACGGCAATAGAATGTTTGCTCAAAGGTACGTCTTATAATATTGTGGCCCGCGAACCGCTTGCATTGCTATTTGCCAAACGCATGCCGCAGGAGGGAGAAAAGGCCTTGCTCATCTCTTCTCATATCGATTGCGTGTACAGCAGCTGCTTCTGTAATGATTGTGGTGAGTTTTATAAGGGAACTTTCGACAACAGCCTTGGCAATGCCGCAGTGCTGTGGTGCATGATTAATGGCATGCTTCCCGAGAATGCGGTTGTTGCATTCACGGGTGACGAGGAAAGGGATTCTAATGGAGCTGTGCAGACGCTCCTTGCCCTTGGGCGTATGGACTGCACTGTCTCTGCTGCCATAGTCCTGGATGTAACCAACGAAGGGTGGGATAGCGGCGCCCTGTTCGCCATAGAGAACGATTCGGGCTTTGACCTTTTGCAGGCATACAATATCATATCTTCACTTAGGGCATACAGTAGCAAGCTTGCCTTCAGGCATAATGCCGAGCCCGATGAGTCATGGGACTTGCCGAATACGGTATCCCGTGCCTCACACTCAGCGCTCCTGTCAAGGGGCGCCTTCATGGCGATGAAGGTGTATTTCTACGCAAGGAGTCGGCTGTCCTGTACTGCGAAGTGCTCTCTCTCCTGTCAGGGCTGCTGTAGGCTCCGGGTTCCTGTAATTGTTAA
The DNA here is from genome assembly GCA_045592125.1 of Bacteroidaceae bacterium. Taxonomy (GTDB): domain Bacteria; phylum Bacteroidota; class Bacteroidia; order Bacteroidales; family Bacteroidaceae; genus HGM04593. The sequence goes on from JAZNUE010000011.1 coordinate 9,183, forward strand.
TATGTATTAATTATGCGGTTTATTTTAGTTAAAAAAAAGTATTACAGTTAATATTTACGGATGTTTAACTAATTTTGTACTTGTTGGGGAATCTTTATTGAATCATCCCCAATTTATGAAGAAATTTTTTAACTAACCTTAAACCAAAAAGATGAAAAAACTATTTACTTCAATGTTCTTGTTGGGTATGATGGTTCCTTTTGTTGCCTCTGCACAGTTCCAGCTGAAAGAGGAGGTTCCTGCAAACCCTGACAATGAACCGGCACCGGTGCACCCTGTGCCCGACGCGCGACAGCTTCTATGGAACGAAACGGAGTTTTATGCCTTCTTCCATTACGGAATGAACACATTTACTGGCTCGGAGTGGGGCTATGGCAATGAAGCGGAGTCAAGATATGCTCCTAAGGCATTCCCTAATCCCGAGCAGTGGGTTACCTCTGTCAAGGCTGCTGGAATGAACGGCGGTATTGCAGTGGTAAAGCACCATGACGGTTTCTGCCTTTGGCCTACAGCAACAACAGAGCATAGCATAAAGAATGCTGGCAATGAGAATGGACGGAATGCCAATATCCCTCAGCTGTTTGCCGATGCAAGCAAGAAGCATGACATGAAATATGGTTTCTACATCTCTCCATGGGACCGTAACTCAGCGCACTATGGCAAGGACACATACGTTACAGAGGTGTTCCTGAAGCAGTGCGAGGAGCTGGCAGAGTATGGTTCCGACCAGTTTGAGATGTGGTTCGACGGCGCGCGTGGCGGCGACGGCTACTATGGCGGCGAGGGCGGTACACGCGACATCGACCCCGAAATCTATTATGATGTGCCCAACTTGCGTGCCCGTGTACATCGTATTGCTCCCAACTGTGTCATGTGGGGCGTTGGCGGTGAAGCGCGCTGGATTGGCAATGAGTCGGGCTATGCCGGAGAGACAAACTGGGCTATGACCGATTATTTGTCAGAAACTGTAGTACGCGAAGAAGGCGACATCAACGGCTGGATATGGAATCCAGGCGAGAGCGACGCCAAGGCCACAAGTGCCGGATGGTTCTGGCACCAGGGAGAGACGATGAAGAGCGCCGAGCGCCTGTTCCAGATGTATCTGGAGACCGTCGGCCGCAATGCGACCCTCATTCTAAACTGTCCTCCTGACCAGTATGGTGTACTCCCCGATAACACAGTGAACGAGTTGGTGAAACTTGGCAAGATGTTGCATGAACGTCTGGCAGTGCCTGTTTATGGTCTTGACGAGAGTACAGCAGCAACTGATTTTGCAAAGAGTGCAACAATTGAGGTCAGCGATACACGTACAGGTGGCAAATATGAGGCCGCTAACCTTACCGATGGCAACAAGGAAACATATTGGGGTACAAACGACGAAAACCTTACAGCAACAATAACGCTGTCTTGGGATACCCCCCAGGTAATCCGTTATCTTGTTATGCAGGAGCCTGTCTTCTTGGGCCAGCGCATAAAGGATTTCAAGATAGAATATAGTCCAGATGGAACAAAGTGGACCGAACTTTGCCCTGCAATGCAGACAACAACTGTCGGCTACAAGCGCATTATTCCTTTGAACGGAAAGACAAGCGAGAGTTTCGGTAGCGGTTACAACGCAAAGAAACTACGCATAACTATTCTGGATAGCCGTGCTTGTCCTTTACTTTCTAATTTGAACGTGTATTAATAAACATCGACACAAATAATAAAAACGAAAACTTATGAAAAAGAATATTTTATTTTCTGCTGCGTTGATGTTTTTAGGCCTTACATCTTCGGCACAGACAACGATAACATTCGATAGCGAGGACTATAAATCCATTAGTGTATATGATAAATGGGAAGAGAGTCCTTTCCGCACAGGTGCTCTCACAGGAAACGCCGGTGTTACTGAAAATCCTGATGTATCAGTAGATGAGGTACTCGGTGTTGCTCCCAACTCAACCGGAAAGGTCGTTGCTCTGCAGCGTAGCCGCTTCGGCAGCAACACCTTCGGTGTGAGGATAGACCTTAAGGAACCTATCCGTGTAACAAAGCAGCTGCAGTATATCCATGTGATGGCATACCTCAAGGACAAGCCTGCCGACAGCCGTATGATGGTCATTGGCCTGGGCAAGCGAATTGAGGATAGCTGGAACTGGCAGACCGGCGAAGAGGAGCAGTTCTGGGCAACCACCAACATAAATGTCGCTCCTAAGGATGGCTGGCAGGACATCGTAGTAAGCTTTAAGGGATTCTCTTATTCTAAAGAGGAGAATGCCAGCAGCGGTATCGACATCTACTCTTTGGTTATTGTTCCCGATGTTCGCTCGCCTCATGCCGACCAGAATGACTGGGTTGCATATATCGACGAGATTGTCGTTGACAATACCCCCGATAAGCGTTTCTCAACCGACAAGTATGCCCTTACCAATGACAAGGAGGCGACAAGGACCCGCAAGGACCGTTCACTTAATAGTGTAGGTCTTACGTCTGACGGAGTTAACTACACATCTGCAGCAAATACCGGCAAGGTATATACCGATAATACTACTATCAGTGTCTTTTCGGCAAAGGCCGGCGCTCAAGTACAGCCGACATTCAACTACTCAGGCTCTTGGATGAGCGCCTATGTATATGTCGACTGGAATAACAACGGCAAGTTTGAATATGAGATAAACAGCAACGGCACACCTGCCGAAGGCAGCGAAATCGTAAGCTACAGCGCGTACCAGGTTGACGGTACATGGTACAAGAGTGACGGTACAACAACTGCCAACGGAAATACTATTGGCGGCGGCGTGCCAGCGTTTACTGTCCCGGCCGGAACAGAACCTGGCCTCTACCGTATGCGCTATAAGGTTGACTGGAACAGCATTGACCCGGCAGGTAGCAGCACCATCATCTCTGATGGCGGCGGATATGTAGACCTTATGCTTGACGTGCATGGCGACAAGGTGACGGTGAGCGCTTCTCAGCTCAACGGCGACATTGTGCTGGCATCGGATGAGAGCGCATTGCAGGGATATGTAACCAGCTATGGCGAACCTTTGAAGGTGAAGGATATTCCTGCTCCTGGATTTATACAGAATGGCTTTGCTCTCAAGTACGGCTATAATGTGAATGCTGCCGAGCAGCTTGATGACAATGGCAATCCTAACTGGATTGAGGTTAATGTTCCTCAAAATGCAATCGCTGCCGACGGTACATATACTATCCCTGCCGAGTATATACGTGGCAGCCAGGTAAGTATAAAGGGCGATATGCAGCAGGCCTACCAGTATACTGTAAGCGTAACGGGTGCCGATGGCGGCATTGTATATGGCGGCAAGGAGTACAGGCAGGGCGATGTAATCAGTGTGACACAGTTCTTTACTGCCGATGATGTTGCTGCCATAAGCGTAGAGGGCTATACAGCGAATGTGGCTTTGGATACAAAGAACAATATAATTAAGGTTGAGTATCAGAAGATTCAGGAATATCGCCAGATAAGCTCGCTCAGCGAATTGAGCAATGACGCTGTTTATCATATCAAGGCCAAGAGTGGCGAAGGATATCTTGCGTGGAATACTACCATTTCTGATACTTATCTCAGTTTGCGAGGTATGACAAACTCTTCATATAATAATCTTCCCTCCAACCAGAGTGTGGTAAGTATCTATAAGGAGGATGTCAGCCCTTTTGACAAGACCGTTGTGTGGCAGATTATCCAAGAAGACGGGGTGTACTACCTGTATCAGCCTGCAAAGCAGGAGTATGTTACCCGTGAAGGCAGGGACTATAAGTTCACCGCCGAAAAGACAGCATTGGATAAGATACGCGACAATGGTGATGGCACATTCAGCTTTCATGCAGGTGGAGGCTATAGCGAAGGCTCCCAGAATTTTGCCTGTATTGTTACCAATGAAGCCTTGACTGCCGTCCGCAACTGGACTTGGGACGACCATGGTTCGGTTATGTACATTGTCGAGAACCCTAATATAAGCTTGGATAACATAACCGGTGTTGAGAACGTGGTTGTCAATGAAGATAATACACGTAAAGGTATATATAATCTGCATGGCCAGAGGCTTGAAAGGCTGCCAGAATCAGGCATTGTCATAATCGACGGCCGCAAATGGCTCATAAAGTAACTGTATTATAAAGCGGATAAGACAGCTTTTATGATATATTGCCGGAGGCTGCAGCCTCCGGCAATTATTTTATGGAAAATATTCTGCTATAATCTTGTAATGCTCTTTTCTTTTGTTTACTTTTGCCTGTAGCACACTTATGCGTGATAGATACTAACCTTTAAAATATTACTCCAATGAACACAATTGTTTCTCAGTTCAACATTCAGGGCAATGTTGTAGAAGTGGCTCCTCTGGGCAATGGTCTCATCAACACCACCTATCGTGTGAAGACAGAAGGCAATGCTCCCGACTATGTACTGCAGCATGTGAACAACGCTATATTCCCCGATGTAGATATGCTCATGAACAACATTGTTGCTGTTACAGAGCACATACATGGCAAACTTGTTGCCGCTGGTACCGATGACATCGCACGCAAGGTGCTTAAGTTCGTTCCTGCAAAGGACGGCAAGTACTATCACTTCGACGGCGAGAAGTACTGGCGTGTAATGGAGTTCATCCCCGACACCGTGGGCATGTCGGCAGTAACTCCCGAGACATCATACATCGTGGGCGAGACATTCGGTAACTTCCAGGCAATGCTGGCCGATATCCCTGCTGAGCTGGGCGAGACAATCAAGGACTTCCACAACATGGAGTTCCGTCTCCAGCAACTGCGTGAGGCTGTTGCCGAGAATAAGGCAGGTCGTCTGGCCGAGGTGCAGTGGCTTGTTGACGAGCTTGAGGCACGTGCCGAGGAGATGTGCAAGGGCGAGCGCCTGCATCGCGAGGGCAAGCTTCCAAAGCGTATCTGCCACTGCGATACAAAGGTTGACAATATCCTCTTTGACAAGGATGGCAATGTGCTTTGCGTGATTGACCTTGATACAGTGATGCCTAACTTCATCTTCTCCGACTTCGGCGACTACCTGCGTTCAGCAGCCAACACCGGCAAGGAGGATGACAAGGACCTTGACAACGTGAACTTCAACATGGAAATCTTCAAGTCATTCACAAAGGGTTACCTGAAGTCTGCCGCGTCATTCATCACTCCTCTTGAGATTGAGAACCTGCCATATGCTGCTGCCCTGTTCCCATACATGCAGACGGTACGCTTCCTGGCCGACTACATCAACGGCGATACATACTATAAGATACAGTATCCCGAGCATAACCTCGTGCGTTCTAAGGCGCAGTTCAAGCTGCTGCAGAGCGTTGAGGCTCACCAGGCCGAGATGCAGGCATTCATTGCAGAGGTGCTGAAGTAAGGCGTAAAAGCAAGGGTACGCCAGGAATGCTGGCGTCCTTGTTCCCTTAAAGGAACTGTGTCAGAGTCTGGCGCAGTTCCTTTAGGTTTGTAATAATTGACAAAATACAAAGCGCGCATATCATCCCGGCTTGTCATCCCGACAGGGTCATGGCCGTGATTGACGCTGATGTTCATTATCGCCCCGTCAATGAAGGAGTAAATCTCGTAATGCGACGGGAAATCTCCAGCAAAACTGAAAACGAGAGGCTGAAAAACTGTCTCTACCTTGTTATGAAACCACTTTCTACTCTCCACTTTCATCTTTCCGCATTAAAAAACAGGTGCATCCCAAAGGAATGCACCTGTTTCTGCTTATGCTGCATGGTTGCTTATTCTGCTGCCTTTACCTCGAGCAGCTCAACATCGAAGCGGAGCGCCTCGTTTGGTCCTATGTTACCGCCAGCGCCCCTCTCGCCATATGCAAGCTCTGCCGGTATCCAAAGGATGATTCTGCCGCCAACACCGACAAGCTTCATGCCCTCTGTCCAGCCCTTGATTACGCGGTCGAGCTGGAACTCTATTGGATTGTCCTTTCCTGCCTCTTCGGGACTGTATGACTTTATCATTTCCTTGCGCTCATCTGGCATGTCATTCCAGCGGTTAGTGTCAAATGTCTTGCCTTCGCGTGTTGTTCCTGTATAAAGCACCTTTACCTCATCGGTGTCATTTACTGCCTTTGCGTTCATGTCGCCTTCCTTGACAATCTTGTAAAGGATGCCCGACTCTGTCTTCTTTACGCCTTTCTCCTTCTCAACCTCAGCGAGCCACTCCTTTGAGAGCCTTGCGTTCTTTTCGGGGATTACAACGGTAAAGTAGTTCTGCATGTACTCCCTGGCTGCCTCATTTGAGATTGCCTGCTTGCCGCTGTGTGTATCCTCAATGCCTTCCATCAATGCCTTTGCGTTGATAGCGAACGGCATTCTCTCAAGGCTGAATGCTATGTCTGCTCCAATAAGTGCAGACGCAATCTCTTTCTCAACTGAGTCGCTGAACACTTCGGTCTTTCCAGTTGAGTCGGCCATGGCCGCCTGCACCTTTGGCGAAATGCCAGGACCAAGGTACTTCATGCCAAGTTCCTGCAGGTTCTCCTTGGTGATCTTTACATCGCCTGCCTGGAATTCCTTCTCGCCATTGACTGCCTTTCCGATAGTGCTGATGATTACATCATAGTCGGCCTTGAGCTGTGGTATAATGCCATTGTCAATCTGTGAGGCAATATCCATGCCGACGATGTATGACAAAGTGTCTGAACCCTCTCCTGCGCCTGCCGCAGTGCTTGTCCCGTTACTGCATGACATTGTGAATGCTGTAAGGACGCAGGCCATTGCTGCCAAAATAATTTTTTTCATAATCTTCTATTTTATTATTGGTTATCTGTACTCTGTTATCTGTACTCTGTACTCTGTACTCTGTACTCTGTTATCTGTTATCTGTACTCTGTTATCTGTACTCTATTATGATAGCAGACCAGTCCCTCAATTGGACTTTCGGCTATTTTGCCTATTGAGAGCCCGAGACTCTCGGCTGCTTCCTTTATCTCGTCGGAGAAACTTATTCCAATCCCGCCTATAACATGTATTGGCAGCCATGAATGGCGGTATACCATCACGTTGCGCTTGAAGAACTGGACAAAGCAGCTTGTTACCATTGTACGTATATATGCATTCTTGCGGTTCTCCTTTATGAATGGAGTGAGACTGGCAAGCCAGCGGTTGGGCAGGGGGGAGTGATACACTCTTTCAAGGATTGAGGGGACGTCAAGGCTGTACTGCTGCATGAACTTCTCTCCAATCTCCTTTGGCAGCTGCTTTTTTATGCAGTCGCTTACCAGCTGCTTGCCAAGATAGGCACCGCTGCCCTCGTCCCCCAGTATGTATCCGAGTGAAGGGGTGTTCTCTGTTATCTCCTTTCCGTTATAAAGGCATGAGTTTGAACCTGTTCCAAGTATGCATGCAATGCCCTCATCGCTGCCGCAAAGCGCACGTGCAGCACCGAGCAGGTCGCTGCTTATGCAAATCTCCTTGGTTGTGAAAATGCTCTCCAGGGCGCGTCTCATGCGGTTGTTGGCATTCTCATACGCACATCCGGCACCATAGAAGAATATTTTCTTTGGCGCGTCTGGAGCAATCCTTCCGGCAAGCTCTGCCTCGAGCACAGAACGTATCTCGTCTGTGCCCTGTATGGTAGGGTTCAGGCCCTGTGTCTTTACACTGGCAGCAATGCTGCCGTTGCTGCACAGGACCCAGTCGGTCTTGGTCGACCCGCTATCTGCTATAAGTATCATCGCTCTTTTATTGCTCGTGTGTAATTTATCTGTAAAGATACTTCAATTTCTACTTTCTGCCAAAACTGGGGTCTATTTTTATCAGTGCCGATACAATAAATGTCACAGCGGTGCATGCCATTACCCAAATGAAGAAATTCCCGTATCCAATCCACTGCTGTATGTAGCCCGAAATCATTCCTGGCAACATCATTCCAAGCGACATGAATGCCGTTGATATTGCAAAGTGCGCAGTCGGGTACTTGCCCTGTGCAAAGTAAATCATGTACAGGGTATATGCTGTAAAACCGAATCCGTAGCCTAACTGTTCAATGAATATGCAGCAGCCGATTATTCCAAGGCTGCCTGGCTGTGCCATGCTCATGTACACGTATACAATGTCGGGCAGCGATATTGCAATGACCATGGGCCAGAGCCAGTATTTCAGTCCTTTGCGCGAAATGCATATCCCGCCAAGTATGCCTCCTGCAATGAGGCCTATTACTCCCACAACGCCGTTGAGGAACCCGATGTCGCCCTTGCCTAATCCCAAACCGCCTGCGGCGATGGAGTCCATCAGGAACAGCTTGCCAATCTTGCCCAGCTGCGCCTCGGGGAAGCGGAACAGCAGCAGGAACAGTAGCGTTGCCCATATTCCCGGTTTCTGGAAGTAGGTCTTTATAATGTCTCCAAAATTGCTGAAAACCTCGCCAATGCTTCCGGGTGTTCGCGAGATGTCGTTCTCAGGCCTTGGCAATGCTCTCCTGTGGTAGATGTAAAGGGCTGCCATTATCAGTGCTGTTACTGCAAATGTGGCGCTCCAGGCATAGCTGCCGTTGCCGAGCGATTTGCCCATCCAGTCGGCAAACATCACAAGCACGCCCGAACTGAATACTGTAGCAATGCGGTAGAACGTGTTGCGTATTCCTGAGAAGAAGGACTGCTTTTCCTGTGTAAGCCCCAAGATATAAAAACCGTCGAGCGCAATGTCATGTGTTGATGATACAAAAGCGCCAGCCATGAAGGCTGCGAAGGTGAGCAGCACAAGGCTGCCTGACGGCACTGCCATGGCAACTGCTGCAAAGCAGAATACCAGCAGCAATTGAGAATAGAGTGTCCAGTTCCTTCTTGTTCCAATCATCTCCACGAACGGGCTCCATAGCGGCTTTATTGTCCAAGGTATGAGGAGAATGCTTGTGTACAGCGCAATGCTTGCGTTGTCAACCCCCATGTCCTTGTACATGATGTCCGATATTGACGTTATGGCATGGTAGGGTAGTCCCGAGGCAAAATAGAGCGACGGAATCCATAGCCAAGCGTTGGTTTTCTTCAGCATAAGTGTGTCTGTGTTATTCCGCCTGCGAAGATACTTAAAAAAGTACATATACAAAAGCAAATCCGGCTTGGCCGGATTTGCTTTTTATTAACTCTCTAAGTCCAGTATCACTCTGTACTCAGTTTACTTCGCAACACCGCTAAAGCCAAGATTCTCTACTTCGCGGTTACTGAGATTTTTCGCTACGCTCAAAATGACAAAACAACGTTTTGTTATCGACGAGTTTTGCAGCAACAGGTCAAACGTAGCATAGCCGGAGGTTATGCCGTTTGGGTTGCGAAAAGCAAAACGAGTCAATGACAGTGCAAATATAGAATGACAAAACAACGTTTTGTTATCGACGAGTTTTGCAGCAACAGGTCAAACGCAGCATAGCCGGAGGTTATGCCGTTTGGGTTGCGAAAAACAAAACGAGTCAATGACAGTGCAAATATAGAATGACATTGCCTGTTCTCTGTTCTCTGTACTCTGTACTCTGTACTCTTACACTATACCTTGGGCCATCATTGCTTTGGCAACTTTGAGTGCTTTTGCTTTTCGCAACCCACGCGGCACAAACTTCGTCTGTGCTTCGCGTGACCGATTGCTGCAAAAGCCCTCTAAGTAAAGTAATTCTTTTATAGGCTCTTAAACTATGCCTTGTGCCATCATGGCCTTGGCGACTTTGAGGAAACCGGCTACGTTTGCGCCCTTTACATAGTCAATGTAACCGTCCTCGCATGTGCCGTACTTGACGCATGCACTGTGTATGTTGTGCATGATTTCGTGCAGCATCTGGTCGACCTTTGCGCTGCTCCAGTTAATCTTGCCTGAGTTCTGGCTCATCTCGAGGCCCGAGACAGAAACACCTCCGGCGTTCGATGCCTTGCCTGGCGCATAGAGTATCCTTGCTGCCTGGAAGGTGTGTACCGCTTCTGGTGTAGATGGCATGTTTGCGCCTTCCGATACTGCTATTACGCCGTTCGCGACAAGAGTCCTTGCGTCGTTGCCGTCAATCTCGTTCTGTGTGGCAGATGGCAGGGCTATGTCGCCTTTCTCGCCCCATGGGCGTGCGTTCTCAACGTATTTGCACCCGAACTTGTCGGCATATTCCTTAATGCGTCCACGGCGCACATTCTTCAGTTCCATGATAAAGTCTAGCTTTTCGCGGTCAATCCCGTCCGGGTCGTATATGTAACCGTTTGAGTCGCTCATTGTCACAACCTTGCCGCCGAGCTGGATTACTTTCTCCACAGTATATTGCGCAACGTTTCCCGACCCCGAGACAAGGCATGTCTTTCCCTGGACGGTCTCGCCGCGTGTGCTCAGCATCTCCTGCAGGAAGTAGATGTTTCCGTAGCCTGTTGCCTCGGGGCGTATGAGCGAGCCGCCGAACTCAAGGCCTTTGCCTGTGAACACTCCGTTAAACTCACGGGTGAGTTTCTTGTACATGCCGAACATGTAGCCAACCTCGCGCCCGCCAACGCCTATGTCGCCTGCCGGAACGTCCATTTCAGGACCAATGTTTCGCCACAGCTCTGTTATGAATGCCTGGCAGAAGCGCATAACCTCGTTGTCGCTCTTTCCTTTGGGGTCGAAGTCGGAACCGCCCTTTGCGCCGCCCATGGGCAGGGTAGTGAGCGAGTTCTTGAATGTCTGCTCAAATGCAAGGTACTTGAGAATTCCCACGTTCACCGACGGATGGAAGCGTATGCCGCCCTTGTAGGGACCTATCGCGTTGTTGTGCTGCACACGGTAACCGGTGTTTACCTGCACCTTGCCGCTGTCGTCCACCCATGTCACGCGGAATGTGAATACCCTGTCGGGTATGCACAGCCTTTCAATGAGGTTGCTTGCCTCAAATTCCGGGTGCTTGTTATACTCCTCTTCAATAGAGTGCAATACCTCCTCCACGGCCTGGTAATATTCCGGCTCGTTGGGAAACTTCTTTTTCAGGCTCTCAAGAGTTGCTTCAACTTTCATCTTTTATCTGGTTTATATGTTTTCTGCCGCAAAGATAATACTCTGCTTTCAAAAAATGGAGGAATGTAAGTATTTTTTTTGAATAAAGTGTAAAAATGTCCGCATGTCGGTCGAAAACAATGAATTTTGTTCTTGTTTGCCTATTGTGGCGAGAAAAATGTATTAAGTGTATATTATGCCGGTCCTGTAGTCCTTTTTTGCGGTATTGCGCCTGTGATTTTATAAAAAATGCAAATAAATTTTCTTGTTTTAATATTATAAGGTAATTTTGCAAAATATTTGAGAGACTGATTTTAATGTCAAAATACAAATCCTTTATATATGAAGAAACTTTTTACAGCATTATTGATTACTGTTGCAGTGTCTGCGCAATCGCAGTATCTGCCTAACAGCAGTTTTGACAGTTGGAAAGGCTCGTGTGGCAGTACCGATGCGGCCGGCTCAATGATACAGCGTCCTGGTGTTGAGCCAAGCGATTGGAATGGTTCCTCTGTAAATCAGATGGGGCAGAAAAAGGAACTTGTCTTTAATGATAATTACTCTGTCAAGCTCAGGAATGCATGGGTTGGCCTTTTCGGTATAGGCTCTACGGCTCCGGGCTACATAACCCTAGGCACTCCATGGGTATATGCATCAATGACACTGTCCGACTGTGACGGCGGCACTTATGGCGGTGTTCCTTTCGGTTACAGGCCCGACGCCATTACTGGCAGTTTCAAGAGAGAGGACAGCAATGGCGAGAACTCGTATATAGTAGCATACATGTGGAAGGGAACATTTACTTCAAAAATTGGCAAGAAGTCTGGTCCCGACCAGTCTAGGGATAACGTGGAAAGGGCCATCCTGGGTATGGTTACGCCTTCGTCAAGCGGCGCTCTGGTTGCAAAGTGCAACTACTCCTTCTCTTCTACCGGCGGTGGCTGGGAGACTATTACCGTCCCCATTGAGTACATTAACGATGAGGTTCCTGAGATGATGAATGTAGTAATCTGCGGCGGCGACTACTGGAACCGTGGCAATCTCACGGACGGGACCACGCTCTTTGTCGATAACGTGCAGTTCGTCTACTACTCAGAGCTCGCTTCGCTTTACTATGACGGCGTAAGTCATTTCCTTAAGGGCAAGACATCGTACAATATTGACGCCGATTATGATGAAAGCAAACTTTCCGTAACCACAAACGGTAAAGGCGCAACGATAGAGAAATCGTTTGACGATTCAAGTAAGCTGCTTACAATCACCATTAAGGGTAATGACTATGCAGCCAACAAAAGCAGTTTCCATAAATATACCATCCAGTTCAGGAATGATGGGGTAGTAGGCCCGGACCCTGATCCTACACCGGAACCAACTCCAGGCGATACGGACTATACACCTGCATTTACAGGTGAAAAGACCAGGAGCGACCGTTGGATAGAGAGCGTTGCGCTCACAAGCGAGGAGTATGCTGGCGAGGCTGCAAACACCCTGAATGTGGACAACAGCGGAAACCTCTGCTATAACGATTACACAGGCAGCGTTACAATGAAGGCTGCTGCCGGCGAGACTGTTACGCTTGCTCTCGGCATTGGCGAGGCGTCATGGATGAATGCATTTGTATATATCGATTCGGACAATGACGGCTTTACCGCAAGCATTGCAGATGGAAGCAGCTACCAGCCTGCTGGCGACCTTGTGTCATACTCGTTCTATAACAATGGCAGTGACAGTGATATGTCGGGCTGGAACAGCGCAGGTACAGTCTTTACAGGGGACTCTCGCAGTACTGTAGGCTTGCCTTCATTTGAAGTTCCTTCGGTTCCAGGAACATACCGCGTCCGCGTTAAGCTAGACTGGTGCAATATTGATCCACGGGGCGACAGTGACGGCAAGTTCGGCGACTTTATGGATAACGGCGGCCAGATTGTAGACTTTATGCTTGAGGTTGCGGGAGAAGAGGTTGACTATACTCCTGCAAACACTGGCACAAGGAACTATCCCGGCCGTAACATTACTGCCATTAAGATGCAGAGCGCTACGCATGGCGAGCACATGTATGAGCTCTCTTCTTCGGAGCAGATAGAAGAGTATCTTGACCTCACAGGCAATGAGTTCAGGCTTGTTGCTGCTCCAGGCGAACAGGTGTCTGTCGAGCTTGTTACCGAAGGTTCCTGGATTAACCACTATCTGTATATAGACTTTGGCGCTGACGGATTTGCAGCAAGCATTGCAGATGGAAGCGATTATCAGCCTGCTGGCGACCTTGTGTCATACTCATTCTACAACAACGGCGGCGATAGCGACGAAAGAGGATGGAACAGCGACGGTACTGTCATTTCAGGCGATGACAGGGCCAATCCGGTTCTTCCTGTATTCAGTGCACCTGCCGAGACTGGCACCTATCGCATGCGTATTAAGCAGGACTGGTGCAGCATAGACCCTATGGGCGACAGCGACAGCAACTTTGGCGGTACATTCTCTAATTATGGAGGCCAGATAATTGACGTCAATTTTGTGGTGTCTGCCGAGACTGGAATTGGCGAGGTGGATACAGAAAACAGCAAGGTGGAGGGAATCTACGACCTTCAGGGCCGCAAGGTTGAGCAGATAACGGCTCCAGGCCTCTACATTGTGAACGGCAAGAAGATTCTGGTGAAGTAAAAGGCCGTTTATATATAGCAGGGAACTGTGCCAAAAATTTGGCACAGTTCCTTTTGGTTTGCAAGGATTGGCAGAATGCACAGATTAGAGTTGAGGCTTGTCATCCTGGCCTCCAATTAATCCATGATATTGCTGCGAAGGGGTTGAAGCCAGGTTCCGCTATAAAAATATCCTCCGCATTTCTCTGTTAGGCAAACTTGTATTATCTTCGTGTGTCTAAACATCAGTGTATGGCAAAAGAGATAAGGAATTTATATAAGGAGACATTCGGCCAAGACCCCCAGTCGGTTGTCAGGCTTACAGGTGACGGCTCAAACCGCGTGTACTACAGGCTTTCTGATAATGAGGAGAGCGTGATTGGCGCCATTGGTACATCGCCCGAAGAGAACAGGGCATTTGTTGCGCTTGCCAAGGCGTTTCAGGAGAGCGGCGTTCCAGCCCCAAAGGTGCTTGCAGTGTCTGCCGACAGCCTTTGCTATCTGCAAGAGGACCTGGGCGACCTGTCGCTCTATGCCTCGCTCCAGGGCGCGCGCAATGCGGGCTCTTTCGGCGCAGACGAGACCGCCTTGCTATGCAAGGCAATCTCCCTGCTCCCTCATATCCAGTTCCGGGTGCCGCAGCATTTCGACTTTTCGCTCTGCTATCCGGTGAGCGCATTTAACGAGCGTACGGTAATGTGGGACCTCAATTATTTCAAGTACTGCTTCCTAAAGGGAGTAGGCGTTGAGTTCAACGAGTCGTCGCTTGAAGACGATTTTGACCGCCTTGCTGCATTGCTGCTCAGCGATAACGACAATGTATTCCTATACCGCGACTTCCAGTCACGCAACGTAATGCTCAAGGACGGCGAACCGTTTTTCATTGATTTCCAGGGAGGCAGGCGCGGACCGGTATACTATGACATCGCGTCATTCATAGGGCAGGCGCGCGCCAAGTATACACCTGCTGTTGTCTCTGCAATGACGGATGCGTACCTGTCGGCCCTTGAGGAGTATAAAAAGACGGACAGGGCTCATTTTGAGGAAATGCTCCTGCTCTTCCGCATATTCCGCCTGCTGCAGAATCTTGGCACGTATGGCTACCGTGGCCTTTTTGAGCGCAAGAAGGCGTTTGTGGAGAGTATTCCTGCTACGCTTTCGCAACTCGAGGAACTTCTGCGTGCTGCCGGCAAGTTCCCGTATATGCTTTCCCTTGTTGAGAAAGTGGCGTGCCTTCCCATGTTCGCACGCCAGGAAAGCAAGGAACTTACTGTGGATGTAGTGAGTTTCTCCTATAAGCGCGGAATCCCCGATGACCTTTCGGGCAACGGCGGAGGTTTTGTGTTCGACTGCCGTGCCATACATAACCCCGGGCGCTACGAGCCCTACAAGAAACTCACGGGCATGGACGAGCCTGTAATAAAGTTTCTTGAAACCCAGAGCAATATAGCGGAATTCCTTGAGAATGCCTGTGCAATGGTTGACAATATGGTAGAGACCTATCTTGAGCGAGGTTTCACTCATATACAGGTGTGTTGCGGGTGCACTGGCGGCCAGCACCGCTCAGTCTACAGCGCCGAGCATATTGCCCGCCACGTGTCAGAAAAATTCGGTGTAAGGGTGGTGGTTACCCACAATATGCAGAACTGCTCCTATGTCCTTGAGAAAAGGAAGTAGGGCCTTTGTGAGGATTGTCCCTTCTGGTTTGTATATCGGGAATAAAATTGCGTGAAAATATTGTGAATGCATAAAAGCAATCGTTGTATTTACCGATTATTTTAAGTAACTTTGCGAGATTAAATGAAAAATAGGTAAAAAGAGCAAAATAAGATACAATGAAAAAGAAATTTCCTGTATATGGCCAGCTGAGCCTGCCTCGGATAAATAAGGAGGTCCTTGATGAGTGGGAGAGGGAAGACCTTTTCTCAAAGAGTATGACTGAGCGCGAGGGTGCTCCTTCGTTTGTTTTCTTTGAAGGACCTCCATCGGCAAACGGTATGCCTGGCATTCACCATGTGATGGCACGAAGCATAAAGGACACTTTCTGCCGTTTCAAGACAATGAAGGGCTTCCAGGTGAAGCGCAAGGCTGGCTGGGATACCCATGGCCTGCCCGTTGAGCTTGGCGTGGAGAAGAAACTGAATATCACAAAAGAGGATATAGGCAAGAAAATCTCTGTCGACGACTACAACCGCAATTGCCGCGAAGAGGTAATGAAGTATACCCGCGAGTGGACCGACCTTACCCGCAGGATGGGCTATTGGGTGGACCTTGAGAATCCTTATATCACATACGAGAACAGCTACATAGAGTCTCTATGGTGGCTTCTCAAGCAGCTCTTTGACAAGGGACTGCTCTACAAGGGATACACCATACAGCCATATTCTCCTGCGGCGGGTACAGGCCTGAGCTCTCACGAGCTTAACCAGCCTGGCTGTTACCGTGACGTGAAGGACACCACGGCTGTTGCGCAGTTCCGCATGCTTGACCCTAGGCCCGAGATGACAGGGTGGGGAACACCATATTTCATTGCCTGGACAACAACTCCCTGGACATTGCCCTCAAATACCGCGCTCTGCGTAGGTCCCAAGATTGACTATGTTGCAGTGAGGACATATAACAGCTATACAGGCGAGCCTGTTACGGTTGTCCTTGCAAAGGCGCTGCTTGCTGCGCACTTTAACCCTGCGGGCGCTGAGCTTCCGCTCGAGGAGTACAAGGCCGGCGACAAGGTGGTGCCTTACCGCGTGGTTGCTGAATACAAGGGCGCTGACCTTGTTGGCATGCGATATGCCCAGCTCTTCCCTTGGGTGAGGCCTGTGGCAAAAGATGGCGAGGCGGTTGTTGACGCATCGGCCAATGCATTCCGTGTAATCCCAGGCGACTATGTCACAACTGAGGACGGTACGGGTATCGTGCACATTGCGCCTACATTCGGTGCCGATGACGCCTTTGTAGCAAAGGCCGCAGGCATTCCTTCCCTGTTCATGGTGAACAAGAAAGGCGAGACACGCCCTATGGTAGACTTTACCGGAAAGTTCTGGGCAATAGATGAGCTTGATGAGGATTTCGTAAGGGACTTCGTAGACGTCGGGCTCTATTCAAAGTTTGCAGGTGCATATGTGAAGAACGCATATGACCCGCAGTATACAGTTGACGGCCGTTATGACGAGAAGGCGGCTGCAAAGGCCGAGACTCTTGACATTGCACTCTGCATGGTAATGAAGCAGGGAGGCGTGGCTTTCAGGATTGAGAAGCATGTACACAACTATCCGCACTGCTGGCGCACTGACAAACCAGTCCTCTATTATCCGCTTGACAGCTGGTTCGTGCGTGCTTCGCAGATGAAGGAGCGTATGAGCGAACTGAACAAGACAATTACCTGGAAACCCGAATCGACGGGTACAGGCCGTTTCGGCAAGTGGCTCGAGAACCTTAACGACTGGAACCTGAGCCGCAGCCGCTACTGGGGAACACCGCTCCCTATCTGGACAAGCGAGGACGGCGAGCAGCTGTGCATAGGCTCTGTCGAGGAACTCTATAATGAGATTGAGAAGGCTGTTGCGGCAGGTGTCATGGCAAGCAACCCGTATAAGGAGAAAGGATTTGTTCCTGGTGACTACAGCAAGGAGAACTATGACAGGATTGACCTTCACCGTCCGTATGTGGATGATATACGCCTTGTGTCTCCTACGGGCAAGGCCATGACACGCGAGCTCGACCTTATTGACGTGTGGTTCGACTCAGGCGCCATGCCATATGCACAGATTCACTATCCGTTCGAGAACAAGGAGCTTCTTGACAGCCGCACGGTGTACCCTGCCGACTTCATTGCCGAGGGCGTTGACCAGACACGAGGCTGGTTCTACACATTGCATGCAATTGCCACTATGGTGTTCGATACCGTGGCCTTCAAGACAGTAATCTCTAACGGACTTGTGCTTGACAAGAACGGCGACAAGATGTCGAAGCGCCTGGGCAATGCCGTAGACCCGTTCAGCACAATCGATAACTATGGAAGCGACGCGCTGCGCTGGTACATGATAACCAACTCTGCGCCATGGGACAACCTGCGCTTCAATGAGGAGGGTGTGAAGGAAGTGACACGCTCGTTCTTTGGCAAGCTATACCAGACATACAGTTTCTTTACAATGTATGCCAATGTGGACGGCTTTACTTTCGAGGAGGCTGAAATACCTCTGTGCGAGCGTCCTGAGCTTGACCGCTGGATACTATCGGAACTCAATACTCTTGTAAAGAGTGTAAACGCATGCCTCAACGACTATGAGCCTACAAGGGCCGGACGCCTTATCCAGGAGTTTGTCATTGACAACGTCAGCAACTGGTTCGTGCGCCTCAGCCGCAAGCGCTTCTGGGGGTCGGACATGAGCAAGGACAAGCTCTCGGCATACCAGACACTCTACACATGCCTTGAGACCGTTTCACGCCTTATGGCTCCTATCGCTCCGTTCTATGCCGACCGCCTCTATCAGGACCTCACTTCTGTTACTGGCCGTGGCGAAACCAAGTCGGTTCACCTTGCGAGGTATCCCGAGTGTGACGAGACTGCTGTTGACAGCGAGCTCGAGTTCCGCATGAAGCTTGCGCAGCAGATATCCTCGATGGTACTTGCCCTGCGCAAGAAAGAGGCAATTATCGTGCGCCAGCCGCTGCAGAAGATTGCAATCCCTGCTGCCGACGAGGTGATGAAGTCACGTATCGAGGCAGTGAAGCAGCTTATACTGAGCGAGGTTAATGTCAAGGAACTGGAGTTCGTGGATGGTGACGGCATGCTTGTAAAGAAAATCAAGTGCAATTTCCGTACACTGGGCAAGAAGTTCGGCAAGCTCATGAAGAGCGTTAATGCCGCAGTGACTGAGATGTCCCAGGAGCAGATTGCCGAACTAGAGAAGAACGCTTCAATCACACTGCAGGCCGAGGGCACTGACGTGCTCATTGAGCTGGCCGACGTGGAAATCTACAGCGAGGATGTCCCGGGCTGGACTGTTGCCAACGAGGGCGCTCTCACCGTTGCGCTTGACGTTGAGGTGACCGATGACCTGCGCCGTGAGGGCATTGCACGCGAGATTGTGAAGAAGATTCAGGCTATGCGCAAAGACAGCGGCTTTGAGATTACCGACCGCATTGCGGTTACGCTCTCAAGCAGCGAGGCCAGCGATGCAGCAGTAGAGCAGTTCCGTGAATACATCTGCAACCAGGTTCTTGCCGACAGCCTTGTCACCGATGCGACCCTTGTCGAGGGCGAGAGCATTGAGCTTGACAGTGCAGCAATAAAGGTTGCGGTGGCAAAGAAGTGACAATACAAGCAACATAACAATACTAACCATAATAAACTATTTTTGAAATGGCCGAAAAACTTCGTTATTCAGATGAGGAACTGGAAGAATTCCGCGCGGTAATTCTCCAGAAGCTAGAGCTCGCCAAGAGAGACTATGACCAGATTATGAGGGCGCTGCGCCACGAGGACAGCAATGATGTTGCCGACACATCCCCAACCTACAAAGGGCTTGAGGACGGAAGCGACGCTGCCTACCTTGAGGAGCAGATGCAGATTGCCAGCCGCCAGGCAAAGTTCATCCAGGGCCTGCAGGCTGCGCTTGTGCGCATTGAGAACAAGACATACGGCATTTGCCGTGAGACTGGCAAGCTCATATCAAAGGAGCGCCTTATGGCAGTTCCGCATGCTACACTCAGCATTGAGGCAAAAAAGAACAGGTAATATATGGCGCTGGACAAGAAAAGACAGAACTGTATTGTAATCTCATTGGTCTTGCTCGCAATCTTAATCGACCAGTCGGTTAAGATTGCGGTAAAGACCAGCATGTGCCTGGGTGAGGGTATAATGGTCTTTGGCGAATGGTTCCAGATACGTTTCGTCGAGAACAACGGCATGGCATTCGGCATGGAACTTTTCAGCAAGTTTTTCCTCACATCCTTCCGCATTGCTGCAGTCTGCTTTATTGTCTATTACCTTACAAGACTGCTGCGCGAGGGCAAGTCGCCCTTCGGGTATGTCGTGTGCATTGCGCTCATCCTTGCCGGTGCGCTCGGCAATCTCATTGACTGCCTTTTCTATGGCGAGATATTCTCGTCGAGCCTTGGACAGGTGGCCGAGCTTGTACCATGGGGCGAGGGATATTCTTCATTCATGAACGGGCGGGTAGTGGACATGTTCTACTTTCCCCTTTTCACATGGCCAGGATGGATGCCTCTTGTAGGCGGCGATATATTCTTTGCTCCAGTGTTTAACTTTGCCGACGCATGTGTAAGCTGCAGTGTCGTGGCCCTGCTGATATTCTACAGGGATATATTCATGAAATAAGAAACAGCCTCAAATTCTTAAGAGTATGAACCTTAGGCTCTCTTCCCTATTGCTGGCATGCATGCTGCTGCTATCTTCGTGCGAAGTGAAGATGCCCGAGGATGTGATTGCTCCAGAGAGGATGGAACGGCTGCTCTACGACTATCATCTTGTGCAGTCAATGACGTCGGAGTACTCTTCGGCCGAATACAAGGAGAAACTCTTCTACGACTATGTCTTCAGGAAGCATGGAGTTACAAAGGAGAGGTTCGAGAGTTCCATGCAGTGGTACAACCGTTACCCAAAGCACTTGCAGAAAGTATATGCCGCCCTGGAGGCGCGTCTTGAGGCCGAAGTGGAAGAACTGGATGCCATGGGCGTGTCGCAGGAACTGGCAATTGTGCTTGACAAGGCGCGCATGTCGGCCGACAGTGCTGAACTGTGGGCGGGGCCACGTAACTCCATTCTCAGTTCTACCCATCTTTACAGCCATATGGCATTTGGGCTTGAAGTGCCCGAGGATGTCTCGTTCGCTGCAGGAGACAGCCTTTCCTTCTCTTTCGACGCTCTGTTCGTGAACGGCGGCAGGGATGTGGCGCAGAAGGCGCATGCTGCAATACTTGTTAAATACAGTGACGGCATATCGGGGAGCAATGGCGTTGACATCACTTCGTCGGGCAAGTACAGTGTAGGGGTCAAGAGGCACAGTGAGGGCACTATAGTCTCGCTGTCGGGATTTGTATATTATTCCGATAACGGCTCACTCTCCATGGCAAAAATGCTCTTAGGCAATATATCCCTTAACAGGACTGCCCCTGCCAGGCAGGAAACTTCTGAAGAATAATGCTTTACGTTGCACGTACTCTGCATACGCCTTCGGGCGAGGAACTCTCCTCAATGGTTATTGCAGTTTCTGAGGGGAGGGTGAGCAGCATAACGCCTTTCAGGAACGAGGTCCACTCGATGGTTTTTGTAAATGAGGCCTACCTTGCAACATCGGGCTGCATACACTCAGTTTCCCAGATAGAAAAAGAGATTCCCAGTAAAGGTGAATCCCTTTTTGCGTACAGGGCCGACAGTGGCGGCCGCTTGCGTCTTCTTCCTTGAATTACATCATCCTGCGCCTGAATTCACTGCAGATGATTGCTGTTGCAGTGGAGACATTCAGGGACTCCGATGTGCTCCTTCCTTGCGGGTAGCTAGGTATAAATAGCCTTTCGCTGACGTGCTGCTCACATTCACGGCTTATTCCTTTTCCCTCGTTTCCCATAAGTATAATTCCCCTTCCCTGCAGTTCCTTGCTGTACATGTCCTTACCGTCGAGGAAGGTACCGTATATGGGTGTCTCCCCTTTTATCCTTTCAAGGAAAGAGGGCAGGCTGGTGTAAAAAATCCTAATCCTACCCAGGGCTCCCATAGTGGCCTGTACTGTCTTGGGGTTGAAGATGTCGGCACATGTCTCGGAGCAGTATATCTCTTCTATTCCGAACCAGTCGGCAATGCGCACGATTGTACCCAGGTTCCCAGGGTCCTGCACCCCGTCCAGCGCAAGGCACAGCCTGCTGGCTGGTGCCTTATAGTCAATCTCGTGTACGGGCTGCCTCATGATGGCAATGATTCCTTGCGGTGCCTGCAGGAAACTGGCCTTCTTCAGTTCATCGTCGCTCACTAATGTTACGCCTGCCCTGTATCTGGGTTCGTGTCCCTCCAGCCACTCCTCAGTTGCCAGAATCTTCTCGGCCCTTATCCCGCAATCCAGCAGGTCGCAGACGCATTTGCCGCCTTCGGCGACAAACAGGCCGCTCTCTTTCCTGTACTTTTTCAGCCCGAGCGAAGATATTAGTTTCAGTGTTGCCTTGCTTAGCATTATTTTTTGTTCGTTTGTATGTCACTAAAGCACTGCAAATCTAGTTCAAATCTTCCAGGATTCTCGTATGTTTGAGAAAAATCTCGAATATTTTCTGCACTCGCTGTAAAAAACATTCAAGCAAGCTTGATGTTTCTTGCTCGTTTGTTCGTATATTTGCAAGAATGTTTTAGAATCCCGCTAACAGGCTTCAGTCTATGTCGTTGAGAAAGGTAATAATGCTGCTGGTTTGCAATATTATGGTGCTTTCCTGCTCGGTGAAAAAGTTTATTCCCGAAGGAGAGTATCTGCTTGACGATGTGGCTATAGTCTCTAACACAAACAGGGCGAATGCAGAAAAGGCGCGTTCCTATGTGCGCCAGCAACCAAACTCAAAGTGGTTCAGCCTTGCAAAGGTACCGCTCTACACCTACGCGCTCTCGGGCAAGGACACTTCACTCTGGATAAACCGTGCCTTACGCAGGGCTGGAGAGGCGCCTGTGATATATGATGCCCAGCAGGCCGAGAGGACTAGGGCCAATATTGAGCAGATGCTTATAAACGACGGCTATCTTCATGCTACGGTTGACCTTGAGTGCAGGAAGAATGACAAGAGAAAGCGTGCCGTGGCAACATATTACCTGCATGAGCGCGAAAGGTACTATGTCTCGGAGGTGAACCTGGAAACTGAGGACAAGGGAATAAGGGAGGCCATAGTGACCGATTCGGCGGCCTCGCTCCTGAAGGTGGGCATGCCGTTCAGCGTCGACAGGCTTGAGAACGAGCGCAGGCGCATTACCGAGAATCTACGTAACAGCGGGTATTACCGTTTCCAGAAGGATTACATAACATACACGGCCGACACTGCACATCATTCCAACCAGGTAAGGCTCACTATGAATGTGGCGCTCTTCTCTCCATCGGCCGAAGCGGAACCGGTCCCTCACAAGCAGTATACCATAAACGAGATATCCTTTGTCTCTGATGCAGGCCTTCATGTGAGCCAGGAGGCACTTCAGGAGTGTGATACAGTGCGTTTCGGGGAGTATCTCATCTATTACAAGGGAGACGACGCAACCGTGCGCCCGCGCCTGCTTGCAAACAACACCTTTATAGAGAAGGGCAGGCCCTATTCGCAGGAGAATGCCGAGAGGACCCACAATTCCTTTGTGCAGCTGCCTGCGCTAAAGTACTCAACGGTGCGCATGGTGGAGCACCCCGACACTTCGTTGCTTGACTGCTACATAATGTACGAGCGTAACAGGAGGCGTACCCTGGGACTTGAGATTGAAGGCACTAACACGGCGGGCGACCTTGGAGCAGCGGCTGCTGTCACGTTCTCCGACCGCAATCTCTTCAAGAGGTCCGAAATGCTCTCCCTGCGCCTTTTCGGAGCATACGAGGCTGTATCTAACCTGCGTGGCTATACAGGCGAGGTGTTCCTGGAGTACGGAGCCGAGGCCAGCCTGCGTTTCAGGGGCGGAATTGTCTCCAGGATTGTCCCGGTCGAGAAGCGCATGCTCATGTCCTCCACCACTTTCACGCTCAAGTTCAACACACAGGAGCGTCCCGAGTTCAACCGCCGTGTCCTCTCGGGAGCATGGAACTACATGTGGAGCAAGAGGGAAGAGGCAACGCACCGTCTTGATGTGCTTGACCTTAACTACATCTATGTTCCCTGGATATCGGAGACGTTCAAGAACGAGTATCTTGACAGTATATCCAACCGTAACTCAATCCTCAAGTACAACTACGAGAACCTGCTCATTACAAAGCTTGGATATACCTACACCTATAACTCGTCGCATGACAACAGCAGGCGTCACGACCGTGTTGCATATTCCTTGCGTGCAGGCGCCGAATGTTCGGGAAACCTGCTGTACCTTGCTACCAGCGTGCTGAACTCGTCAAAGAACAGCGACGGGCAGTACACTTTCATGAATATTGCCTATGCGCAGTATGTCAAAGGTGACTTTGACTTTACCACGCGCGTGATGATTGACGATAGAAATACCTTTGTGGTGCATTTGGGGCTGGGCGTAGCATATCCCTACGGCAATTCACGCATACTTCCGTTCGAGAAACGCTATTTCTCGGGCGGCGCCAACGGAATGCGCGGATGGACTGTGCGCACGCTCGGTCCTGGACACTACAAGAACAGGGGGTCGAACATTGACTTCATAAACCAGACGGGAGACATGAGGCTCGACCTGAACTTCGAGTACCGTTCCCACCTGTTCTGGAAACTCCACTCGGCAGTGTTTGTCGACGCCGGAAACATATGGACTATCCGTTCCTATAAGGAGCAGCCTGGCGGACAGTTCAGGATAAATACATTCTACAAGGACATAGCCCTCTCCTATGGACTTGGCTTCAGGCTTGAGATGGACATGTTTGTCCTCAGGCTAGACGCGGCCATGAAGGCCATAAACCCTGCCTACAGCGGGAGGGAGAAATATCCCGTCATAGCGCCTAGGTTCGGCCGGGACTTTGCGTTGCATTTTGCAATAGGCTACCCGTTCTGACGCTACGGACGGTATTGTTTAGGAAAAAAAGAAAGAATATATAATGGAGATACGTTTTATGAGTATTGGCAGCGGCAGCTGCGGAAATTGCTATTACCTGGGTACTGGCGATTACGGCATTCTCATAGACGCGGGTATTCCATCCAAGGTCATCCGTGCGGCCCTGAAGAAAGAGAATATACCCTTTGAGTCTATATGTGCCATCTTCGTTACCCATGACCACGCCGACCACATCAAGTCCTTGGGGGTAATATCCTCAAAGGCCAATATCCCTGTATATGCAACAAGGGAGGTCCACAAAGGAATAGTACATAACTATTGCACGACACGGCCTATTGACCCCATGTACGTGCGCTACATCGAGAAGGAGGAGAAGATAACATTCCGTGACTTTGTGATTACCCCTTTTGAGGTGCCTCATGACGGCAGCGACAATGTGGGCTATTTCATTGAGGCCGGCGACAAGAAGTTCTGCATTGCTACCGACCTTGGCGAGATAACAGAGACCGTGTCGTCATATATTGACCAGGCAAACTATCTTGTCATAGAGTCGAACTACGAGGAGCAGATGCTTGCCATGGGACGCTATCCGCAGTTCCTGAAGGTGCGTGTTGCCGGTCCTCGCGGGCATATGAGCAACCAGGATACGGCCAGGTATCTTGCCTCGCACTTTAACGAGCACCTGAAGTATATATGGCTCTGCCACCTGAGCGAAGAGAACAATCACCCTGAGCTGGCATACAAGGCAGTGACAATGGAGTTCTCGCAATACGGCATAATAGCCGGAAAGGATGTGCAGCTCCTTGTGCTTAAGCGCAAGACACCGTCGCAACTGTTCAGGCTATGACATGCGATATTAATCCATACAGTTTCTGAGAGTATTTATAATTAAAAGATATTAGAATATGAATTTTGTACAAGAACTTAAATGGAGGGGCATGATTCAGGACATGACCCCTGGAACAGAGGAACAGTTGCAGAAGGAGATGACAAGCGCATACCTGGGCATAGACCCCACAGCCGATTCCCTTCACATAGGACACCTTGTGGGCGTGATGATGCTGCGCCACTTCCAGCTTTGCGGCCATAAGCCTATTGCTCTCATTGGCGGCGCGACAGGCATGATTGGCGACCCTTCGGGCAAGTCAAAGGAGCGTGTGCTCATTGATGAGGAGAGACTCCGCCACAACCAGGAGGCGCTCAAGAAACAGCTTGCACGTTTCCTTGACTTTGACAGTGATGCACCTAATGCCGCCGTGCTTGTAAACAACTATGACTGGATGAAGGAGTTCACTTTCCTTGACTTTATCCGCAACATCGGCAAGATGATTACCGTGAACTACATGATGTCGAAGGACTCGGTGAAGCGCCGCCTTTCGGGCGAGGCCGGTACCGACGGCATGTCATTCACAGAGTTTACCTACCAGCTGCTCCAGGGATATGACTATGTCCACCTGAACGAGACTCACGGCTGCAAGCTCCAGCTGGGCGGTGCCGACCAGTGGGGCAATATTACCACAGGTACTGAGATGATACGCAAGATGTCGGGCAACGAGGTGTTTGCGCTCACTTGCCCGCTCATTACAAAGGCCGACGGCAAGAAGTTCGGCAAGACCGAGCAGGGCAACATCTGGCTCGACAAGCGCTACACATCGCCATACCGCTTCTACCAGTTCTGGCTTAACGTTAGCGACGAGGATGCCGAGAAATATATAAAGATATTCACATCAATCTGCCGCGAGGAGATTGAGGCGCTTGTTGCCGAGCATGCACAGGCACCTCACATGCGCCTGCTGCAGAAGCGCCTGGCAATGGAGGTTACGCTGCTTGTACATGGCGAAGAGGAGTACAACAAGGCTGTCGAGGCATCGAATATTCTCTTTGGCAACGCTTCAACCGAGGCGCTCCGTTCGCTTGACGAGGACACCTTGCTTGCCGTGTTCGATGGCGTACCGCAGTTTGAGGTGTCACGCGAGGCGCTTGCCGAAGGCGTGAAGGCCGTTGACCTTACGACAGAGATGGCAGCAATATTTGCCTCAAAGGGCGAGATGCGCAAGCTGGTGCAGGGCGGCGGTGTCTCTGTAAACAAGGAGAAACTCTCTGCGTTTGACCAGACTGTAGATACAAGCAACCTTCTGAACGGCAAATATATCCTTGTGCAGAAGGGCAAGAAGAATTATTACCTGATTATAGCGAAGTAATATAACGTGAGTCCTGCATAGGCCTCAAGGCGAAACTATCATCCCGATAGGGTGAAGCGACGAGGGATAATTGATAATCGGGCCTTGTTTCGTAGCAAAATAACAGGCAGCCGCATGCGGCTGCCTGTTATTTTGCTACGAAACTATGGCTCTTTATCATGGTATTGCTTCACATCCTTCCCGACTCCCGTACTCTCTTTACGGCGTCGCGCACTTCCTTGCACCAAAGCCAAAGCAGTAGCGGGAATACAAGGACTATTAGCCTGTTATATTCCCACGCCTGAGTGAACTCGCCATAAAGCACAGAGAAAATGGCGCGTGTTATCCCGCACCCCCAGCATTCAGTGCCTATGAATCTGCTGAACAGGCATGTTGTCTCTCCGCTGAATATGCCTTCTGTGGGTATGGCATACAGCATGGCAGGCAATATCAGCAGTAGAAACAGTCTAGAAACCGTTCTTGATTGGGTTGCCATTGGCGTCGGTGAAACTGCCCACTAGAATCATTATAAAGTCTATAAGCACCCATATGCCACAGCCGCCGCAGGTTAGCAGCTGTACAACTCCGGTACCAGTCTTGCCCACATAGAAGCGGTGCACTCCAAGTACACCAAAGAAAAAGCATAGCAGCATAACTATCAGTCATCTGCTATTGTCCTGCTGGCTGTCGGGCCTGTTCTGCGGCCTTTCGTTTACCCAAGCGCCGCAACTGGTGCATATTGCAGCATTCTCATTTACTTCCGCACCACAGTTTCTGCAAAAAGGCATGGTGTATATGTCTGAATTGGTGAATGATTTCGTGATAGCTCTCTCGTTAGGTTCTCTCCTGGCTGGTATCCTTCTTTATTCAAAAATGAGCTTTCCGAACTGTTCGGGACGGTGGAAACTAGGTTCGGGCCACTCGATTGGGTTCCATGAGAGGAAATGCGGGGTGGGGAGCTCGTCGCCGCACTTGTAGAAGTTTGCTGTCATCTCCTTGCCGCAGAAGCATTCCACGCCGCTGCGGAACAGTGCTGTGGCAGGAATAATCTCAATCACGCTCCATGAGTGTTCGCCCTCACGCAACTCAAAAGGTTCTGTGCCCAATGATGGAATGCGCTCCACGCTTTCAAGAACCTCCTTACTGGCAGCCTCCTTCGGTGCATCGGCAGGATGCCATGCAAGCAGCAGCTTGCCTGTACATGTACACTCGAAGTTGTAGTAGTCGAGGTTACCCTCTGGAGATACGAAGAACTCCACGCACGGGTCGGTCCATGTGCGGCCCTGGTCTTCGGTTACGGCAGCCTTTATGTCATTCTCGGTAACATAGAACTTTATATACAATTTCTTGCCGTCGTGGAAAATCTTGAATGCCGCCTTTGGAGAGTAGGGGAACTCTGCGGGCCAGTTGCAGCTGTCGATTGCATGCTCGGGCAGTGTCTCGAAAATCTTCTCTAAATCTCCGGCTGGAGTTATTTTGGGTACATTAATTGTCTTCATATCTGTTGTTATTGTTTTTTCTTATTTTGCGAAGATATACTAAAAATGCGATATTACATCGTTTTTTAGTTTTTTTATTCACCCCTTTATCCTGCCGATGAAGTGCTGTAGTGGAATTTCGTGTTTGCAGTCACTTGACTTGTCACAGTTTTGTCACACACTTGTCACGTCCCAGAATTTGTCTTATTGTCCCATTTATTCTAACTTTGCTCAAAATGAGACATAATGAAGAAGATACTTTTTTTACTTTGCGCCGCACTTATTGCTTTAATATCGTGTAATTCCTCGTCAGTTGAAAACGACTACAAAGAGGCACTGTTATTGAGAAATAACAGACAATATGATGAGGCATTCAATATATTAGCACATATAAGCATGAACCCAGACGCTACATGGCAACAGCGCAGCAACGCTCTTTTCAATATGTCGTTGATAGAGGATGTAGTAAACAAGGACAGGGTGGCAGCTATTGAATATATAAACAGGGCCATAAAGGTTGCGGCTCCAAATGAGTCGGCATTGCTTTATGCTTATAAAGGCGATTACTCAATGCATTATGGAGTACTTGACACGGCTGTCCATTATTGCAGGAAGGCTCTGTCAATCCCTCACGACAATACGGTCGAATATGTTTCGCACTACACTCTGTTCCATGCTTACGAGCAGAAAGGGATGGCTGATTCGGCCGCATATCATAAGGCACTTTTTGAGAAGGCATGCGATAATGGTAAACTGAGTGCTTATTCGGAGTTGTCCGACGAATTGTTCAATCAGAAACTACAGGACAAGATTGAGAAATCTAAAAAAGAGGAGAGCCCCACCTTGATACTCTATCTTGTGATTGTGGCAATAGCGGTACTGCTCATATTCCTGTATCAGAAGAATAGGAGGGGAAAGGGAAACGATGATATTGTCGGTGAACCGTCCGATGATTTTGAGGGCAAATTGCTCTGTGGCGAACAGGCATTCGAGAAGGGTGCGGTTGCTCAGGTGTTGAACGAACTGAGGGTAAAGGAAAAAGAACTTTACAAGAGTACATTTGCTGATGGTGAACTGCTTGAAAAGGAAATTTTCCAGAGTTTTGCCGAGGCGAACACTGTACTTATCGGCAAGTATAACTTGAGTGCCGACGAACTCCTGTGCTGCGACTATTCGTATATTGGAATAAGCAACAATGTCATTGCGTACGTCACTCATTCGACCCCGGCGGCAATACGCAAACGCAAGGAACGTTTGAAACATAAATTGTCCACCTCGCACTATTCAGCCATTTTCGAGAAATAAAATCACACTCCGGTCACCCTTTTGTCACTGAAAAACATTGTTTGTCACATCTCTTCAAGGCTCTTTTGCATACAAATGTATAATCAAATGAAAAGGAACCATGAAGAAACTGTTATTTACAATGTTGCTGATAATCTCAGCAAATCTCTATTCGCAGACAGATATTAAGGTGTCGTTGCAGGTTGCCAACACCTTTACAGGTGAACTCATAGAGAACGGCAAGTGTGAACTGCTCTCTTCCGACAGTACATTCCTTGCCAATGGGAAATGGCAATACAGCACAAACAATGGTGTGCGTACTGCATCAAGTGTAAGCGCTGTTGTTCCGTGCAACGGCGATTACATATTCCGTTTGAGTCACGAGGATTACGACACCTTATATTACCCTGTTGAAGTAAAGGTTGCC
>JAZNUE010000012.1:0-101029 GCA_045592125.1 Bacteroidaceae bacterium
TTTTGGCGAGCAACATCCGGATGTTGCATCGAGTTACAATAATATAGGTACTGTATATTCTAGTCAAGGTAACTATTCCCAAGCCTTGGAATACTATAATAAAGCACTTGAAATCCTGTTGGCTGTTTTTGGCGAGCAACATCCCAATGTTGCAACCAGTTATAATAACATAGGTGGCGTATATTCTAGTCAAGGCAATTATTCCCAAGCCTTGGAATACTATAATAAAGCACTTGAAATCTGGTTGGCTGTTTTTGGCGAGCAGCATCCCGATGTCGCAACGAGTTATGCCTATATTGCTGCTATATTGTTTAGGCAAGGAAATTATCAGGGTTCCTTGGAATATTTAGAGAAATCGTATAACATTCTAAATGATTTATTGCCAAGCGACCATCCTGGACTGCTTCAGATACAGAAGACTTATGAAATTGTTAAATCCAACATCAGCGAGTAAACGCATCACTCAACTATGAAACATTTTCTAATATCACTTTTTCTCTTGCTTCCTTTGTGCGCCATTTCCCAGGTACAGCAGGGCAATGTGCGCACGCTTGAGCGCCCCGCTATCGCATCGGTTCCGCTTCCCGGTGTAACCCTTCGTGCCAGCGGTGACCATAGCGCCGTGATAACCGACGAGACAGGCTGTTTCGCCCTGACACTCCCCGGCCTGAAGAACGGTGAAGCCTACAGCCTTCAGCAAGTGCGCAAGGAGGGTTATGAACTCGTCGACCCCGGCACCATCGGCCGCCGTTACGCCTATTCCGGCAGCTCACCGCTCAGCATCATAATGGTCTCCACCTCGCAGCTCCAGGCCGAAAAGCAACGCATAGAAGATAACGCCTACCGCGTGGCAGAGGAGAACTACAAGACGCGTTTAGCCGGGCTCGAAGCCTCCAAGAAGAGCAACGAAATAACGATAGAGGAGTACCGTGCCGAGATAGAAAAACTCTACACCTCTTTCGAGAAATACCAGTCGTTGATAAGCTCCCTCTCCGACCACTATGCCCGTGTCGACTACTCGCAGCTCACGGAACTCGAGCGCGAGATAAACATCTGTATCGAGAACGGCGAGCTCGAGCGTGCCGACTCCCTGTTGCAGCTCACCTTCAACCCTGCCGAATTCATAGCCGGACTCGACAGCCGCATTGCCCAGGCCGAGGAGATAATCAACGAAGCCAATGCCGACCTTGCCGCCGTCCTCAAGCAACAGGAGAAGGATGCCGAGTACCTCTATCACCTTTACACCATCTCCCTTGCCCGTTTCGACAACGAAAAAGCCCGTTTCTACATTGAGACACGTGCAGCGCTTGACACAACGAACATTAAGTGGCAGGAAGAGGCTGCCGATTTCTTAATGGAGTATGCATCGGATTTTGAAACGGCGCTGATGTATACAGGGCGTGAACTTGAATCTGCGATAGCTGCGTATGGAGAAAACAGTTATCAGGCAGCCCGTGCGTATTTCCAAATAGCTCAAGTATATCTGTTTACAAATGATGTAAAGGAACTGAAAAAGGCTATAGGGTATTACAATAAATTCATAGACATAATATCCTCTTTGGAGAATTCCGAAGTAATAGAAACCGAATTTTATATAAGCGCTTTGATTGGAGGTGCTAATTTATTTTATCTTCAACTCTTTTTTGATGAAGCTGAAGATATTTTGAATACAGCTTTTGAGGCTTTCAGAAGTGCGTCCGATGCACCTCCTTTCCTTGAGGCCTATTTATGGGGACATTTGGGTAGTGTATATATGGCAAACAAAAAATACCCCGAAGCGCTTGATGCAAATAGGAAAGCTGTGGAAATCGCCGAAAAATGTGGCCTTGAAAACAAACCGGCTTATATAATTTTTCTCTCCAATTATGGCAGGATATGTTATTACCGTGGATATTACGACGAGGCTCTTGCGTTGCTGGAGAAGAGCATAGAAAAATCTTTCGAGATATTCGGTGTTGTCCATCCCTATTCGCTCGATGCATACTCTACTATGTCCAGCGTCTATAGCCGCAAAAGGGAGCATGGCAAGGCGTATGAATGTTCACTCAAGGCACTTGAATATACAATAGAGACGTATGGTGAGGGTTATCCCCAATTAGGCCTTCTTTATTCGAACCTGTACAATGATTGCAAGAGAATAGGTGATACGAATCAGGCAGGCTATTATATGAAGAAGGCCGAGGAGGTCTATTACAATAACCTTGTTCAGTGTCTTGATGACGGGTTGATTATGAATGCCTTGCGCAACTATGAGAATGCTGTCCGTCAGTTGGGTGTCGAGAATATTCCGTCTTTTATTGATAAAGCCTATGAAATAGGCATAATCTATGAAACCTTAGAGCAGGCAGATGATGCAAAGAAGCATTATGATGCAATGTTGGAACTGATGGTGAAGAACGGAAAACAAAATACCCCGCAGTTTGCATTGTGCTGTGAACAGAACGGGTACATAAAAAAGAGGAACGGTAATCATTTGTCGGCCTATTATGATTTTCTCTATTCATACGAGTATTACTCAAAAGTAGAGACACTGGAAGATAGAGCTGCATTGATGGCATACGAGATAGCCTATCAACTCTACCAAATGAAGAAATACGAGCAGGCCCTTGAGTATATCAATAATGCTTATGCTTTCTATATAAAATCACCATTCGAGTATGGCAAGATTGCATCGGATGTAATAGATTTGAAGAAACTTGTAGAAATTAAAATCAAATAACAGGAATAAAATAGAGTAGAGAACCTATGGAAAACAACCGGCAATATAAATATTACGCTTTTATAAGCTATAATTCAAAGGATACTAAATGGGGTAAACGCCTGCAGCGCAAGCTTGAGGGGTACAAGATGCCGGCAACTCTGTGCAGTGAGCACGGTTGGGAACGTAAGCCGATAAAACCGGTTTTCTTTGCTCCCGCAGACATCGGTATCGGTGTCTTGGACGAAGAGTTGAAGGCTCGCCTGAGAGCCTCCCGCAACCTCATTGTGATATGTTCGCCCAATTCGGCTAAATCGAAATGGGTAGGTGAGGAAATCGCCTATTTCCACAGCCTTGGCCGCACAGCAAATATACACTTCTTCATTGTCGACGGGATACCCAACAGCAGCGATAGTGCGACCGAATGTTTCAATCCGGTCGTCAAGGAACTCGGTATTCCCGAAATTCTCGGCGCCAACATACACGAGAAAAACTACCGTTGGCCGTGGATGAACAGGCAACGTGCCTATGTACAGCTTGTGACTACACTGCTTGGGGTAGAGTTCGACTCGATATGGAAACGGCACAAAAGACTGCTTGTAAACAAAATCCTGCTCTCTGCAACTCTCTTCATAGCTGTGCTTGCTGCCTTGTTTGCCGTTTGGACAGCCGGCAAGCCTGTCGATGTGGAGGTTAGTCTCGACGAGGTTTCTGTAAAGAATACCGGCCTGCCGCCATTGAAGGATGCTGTAGTGACTCTTGAACTCGAGAACGAGATAAAGAGTGATACGCTGCCGGCACTCTCATCAAAATGCCTTTTCAAGAATATCCCATCCCGTTTCGTCGGTGAAAGGGTGCGCCTGAAGGTCGCGGCAAACGATTTCCTGCCTGTCGATACATTCGTTGAGCTGTCAGGGGATTTAAAGATTGCCGTGCGTCGTGACCCGTCGGTATACGGGAATGTGAACTTCAGGCTATGGAACCCTGTAAAGGAGCAGTTCTTGCCGGGGGTGGCATTAAAGGTGGATGGGCACGAGGCTGTTACCGATGCCGCCGGTGCAGTCTCTTTGACAATTCCGCTTGAGATGCAGAAACCATATTACATTGTCGAGACCTCGTTGTCGGGTGCGCAGGATACTATATTTATGCCTTGCGGGCGTGGCGTGGTGGTTGAGGTGGAATAGTGATTTTTTGCATAATTAAGTGAATATAATCCCTCTTTTTTTGTATTTTTGCAAACCGCAAGCAAAAGAATGTTTGCGGTGCATATAAAACAGCTTATAATTTATACAATAATGTTCAGAACAAAGACTTGCGGCGAACTTAGGTTGGCCGATGTAAACACAACAGTAACCCTCAGCGGTTGGGTGCAGCGTGCACGTAAGATGGGCGGTATGACTTTTGTCGACCTGCGCGACCGTTATGGCATTACACAGCTCGTATTCAGCGAGGATGCAAATGCAGAACTCTGCGAGAAAGCCTCTCACCTTGGCCGCGAATATGTAATTCAGGCAACAGGTGTGGTAAGCGAGCGTCAGAGCAAGAATGCCAACATCCCCACCGGTGACATTGAAATAATCGTGAGCGAGCTGAATATCCTCAACGAGGCTGCGACTCCTCCTTTCACCATTGAGAACAACACCGACGGCGGCGATGATATACGTATGAAATACCGCTATCTCGACCTGCGTCGCGAGGCTGTGCGCAAGAACCTTGAACTGCGCCACCAGATGACTATGGAGGTGCGCCGTTATCTCGACTCTATGAATTTTATCGAGGTTGAGACACCGATGCTCATTGCCTCTACACCCGAGGGCGCACGCGACTTCGTTGTTCCCTCGCGTATGAATTCCGGGCAGTTCTATGCCCTGCCGCAGAGCCCGCAGCTCTTCAAGCAGCTGCTTATGGTGTCGGGCTTTGACCGCTATTTCCAGATAGTAAAATGTTTCCGCGATGAGGATTTGCGTGCAGACCGTCAGCCCGAGTTTACACAAATCGACTGCGAGATGAGTTTTGTGGAGCAGGAGGATGTGATAACACTCTTCGAGGGGATGGCAAAGCACCTGTTCAAGACTATCCGCGGTGTCGAGCTCACCGAGGCTTTCCCCCGTATGACCTGGCACGATGCAATGAAATACTACGGCAGCGACAAGCCCGATACACGTTTCGGTATGGAGTTCGTTGAGCTGATGGATATAATGAAAGGCCACGGCTTCGGTGTCTTCGACAGTGCCGAGTATATCGGCGGTATCTGTGCCAAGGGTGCTGCAACATACACACGCAAGCAACTCGATGCCTTGACCGATTTCGTGCGCCGTCCGCAGATAGGTGCCAAAGGAATGGTATATGCCCGCGTAGAGGCCGACGGTACAGTAAAGTCAAGTGTCGACAAGTTCTATACACAGGATGTGCTCCAGGCTATGAAGGCTGCCTTCAACGCCGAGCCGGGCGACCTTATTCTCATCCTCAGCGGCGACGACACAATGAAAACACGCAAGCAGCTTTGCGAGCTCCGTCTTGAGGTCGGCAGCCAGTTGGGTCTCCGCGACAAGAACAAGTTCTCTTGCCTGTGGGTTGTGGACTTCCCGCTTTTCGAGTACAGCGAGGAGGAGGGACGTTATATGGCAATGCACCATCCTTTCACATCGCCCAAGCCCGAGGATATCCCCTTGCTCGATACCGATATGGGCGCAGTGCGTGCCAATGCCTACGATATGGTCATCAATGGCGTTGAGGTAGGTGGCGGTTCTATCCGTATCTACGACAGCGAGCTTCAGAACAAGATGTTCGCTCTGCTTGGCTTCACTCCCGAGCGTGCACAGCAGCAGTTCGGCTGGTTGCTCGATGCGTTCAAGTATGGTGCACCTCCTCACGGTGGCTTGGCATACGGCCTTGACCGTTGGGTGAGCCTTTTTGCCGGTCTCGATTCAATACGCGACTGCATTGCGTTCCCCAAGAACAACTCAGGCCGCGATACAATGATTGATGCTCCTTCGGTGCTTGAGCCGGGACAGCTCGATGAACTTAATATTGCGGTGAATCTAAAGGAGAATTGATAAGCGATTAAAAAGCTAAACTACTGCGTTACGCTTGCATTGTAAATCCTCATTTACGCTTAGTAAACTCCGGTTTCCAATGCATCGCAAGCCTTGTATTTTACCTTTTTATCTCACTTATCTGATATATGTCATATTGATTTGGTATAAGCGATTAAAAAGCTAAACCATTGCGTTACGCTTGTTTTTGCTGTAAGTCATTTAGGAGTACTAAACTCCTCACATCAAAAACCTCGCAAGATTAGCTATAGCACAAAAAAATATCCGACACAAAAGTGCCGGATATTTTTTTGTGCTATAGCAGCTCTTATTTTAGATTTGCCTTGAAGAACTCTGCTATCTTCTCGAACAGGTGATAACGTGTGTTGCGGCCATAGTAGATGCTATGGTTGCTGTCGGGGTAGATTGCCATCTCGAACTTCTTGTTAGCTTGTGTCAGTGCGTGTGTGTAGCGAATCATATTGCGCAGGTGTACATTGTCGTCGGCTGTACCGTGTATGAGCAGCAGGTTACCGCTGAGCTTGTTCACGTTCACAATTGCCGAGCCGGCATCGTAACCCTCCTTGTTCTCCTTTGGAGTGCGCATATAGCGCTCGGTGTACACGGTGTCATAGAAACGCCAGTCTGTTGGTGCAGCAACAGCTACGCCGGCCTTGAACACAGCCTCGTCCTGGCTCATTGACATAAGTGTGTTGTAACCACCGAAGCTCCATCCCCAGATGCCGATGTTCTTCTCGTCGACATAGGGTAGTGAGCCCAGATATTTGGCAGCTTCCACCTGGTCGGCAGGCTCATATTTGCCGATATTCAGGTAGGTACATTTGCCGAACTCTGTACCGCGTCCGCCTGTACCGCGTCCGTCGACACACACCATAATGAAACCTTCGCCTGCCATATAACTCTCGAACATAGCATTGCCGTAGTTGCCTGTGTACCAGCTGTCGGTAACCTGTTGCGAGTAGGGGCCGCTATACTGGAACATAATTACAGGGTACTGCTTGCTTGCATCGAAATCGGCCGGCTTTATCATCCAGCCGTTCAGCTGCACACCATCGCTTGTCGTGAAAGTAAAGAACTCCTTGGTCGGCATATCGAACTTTGTCAGACGCTGCTTGAGGTCGCTGTTGTCGATGAGTGTCTTTATTACATTTCCCTTGTTGTCGTTTGTGGTTACAATGTGTGGCGTGTTTATGCTCGAATAGGTATTGATGAAGTATTTCATACCATTGCTGAAGACAGCCTTGTTGCTGCCGTCTTTGGCTGTGAGCTTTGTCTTCTTGCCCTTGGCATTTACCTTATATATATATTCACGTAGTGGGCTGCCTTCGTTGCTCGAGTAGTAGAACTCGTTCTTCTTGCTGTCCCAACCATAGAAATGCTTCACCTCGAACTCGCCTTTTGTAATGGGACGCACAAGGATACCATCGATGGTGTAGAGGTAGAGGTGGTTGTATCCGCTACGCTCACTCTGCAGCACAAAGTGCTTGTCGTAGAACTCTATGCCTGCATATACCTGCTCGTTGAGGTAGGTGTCGCTCTCCTCACGCAGTATTGTCTTGCTGCTTCCCGAGCGTGGGTTGACTGCCTGTATCTCCATAACACTCTGGTGCCTGTTCAGTGTAAGCACGGCAAGCACATCGGGGTTCTTGGTGAACTTTATGCGCGGGATATATCCCTCTTCGGGGATATTCACGTCGAGTTTACGTGTCACACGGCTCTTTATGTCGAACGAGTGAACAGAAATCTTTGAGTTTGCAGCACCGGCAACAGGGTATTTGAAACTGTATGGCTCGCAGAAATCGTCGAACTCCACATTCGGTTCTCCTGTAGGGATATACATAGGCATATCATACATCATAACCTCGCTCTCGTCATATTTTATATATGCGAGCATCTTGCTGTCGGCACTGAAATCGTATGAGCAGTTGTTCATAAACTCCTCCTCGTTCACCCAGTCGGGTATGCCGTTGATTATCTTTCGGAACTCACCGTCGGTAGTTATCTGCACCTCGGCATTGTCGAACATCAGCTTTACGATGAAGATGTTGTTGTCGCGTACAAAGGCAATCATAGTACCGTCGGGCGAGAACTTTGGAACCTGCTGTGCTCCGTTCTGTGAAAGGGCTTCTACTTTGTTGTTCTTGCGGCTGTAGATGTAGTGCTCGGCAGTGAAAGAGTTGCGGTAGATGCCTTTTGTCTTTGTCTGCAACAGTATCAATTGCTCATCGGGTGAGAACTGATATCCGTCGATGTGTTTCTGGTCGAAACCGCGTGCTGTTGCGGCATTGAAAAGCGTGTCTACAATCGCACCGTTCTTGAACGAACCTTTGAGAATCATAGAGTGGTCATCGCTCATACGTGCAAAGTGCTCACCGTCGGCCATTGGCTTGATGGCTGCGTATGTCTGAGGCCAATAACCGCCATACATTACATCGTTCAGTGTCACCTTGTCACCGGCAACGGCCGAGAGTGACACAACAAACAGTGTGATTAACGAAAATAGTAGTTTCATAATAGTTTATTTTAGTTTATAATTTCATTTATCAAGCTGAAAACTGAAAGGTTGTATTGTAAAGCGCTAACTTGCAGTTTTACCTTTCATCTTTACCCCACTTCGTGGGCTTGAACCTTGGCTGCGCTCGCTGTAAAAGCTTAAGTAAACTTGGCTTTCGCTCGCTTGGCACAAGCTTTCATCTTTCATCTTTCAACTTGAAATAAATGAGATCCCTCGTCGCTCCGCTCTGTCGGGATGACAAGTCCTGTACTCTGTTATCTTTGCTCTTCCTCGTCGAGGTATCTTCTTGTTATTCCGCCATACTCTTCAATGCGGCGGTCGCGCAGGAATGGCCACCACTGGCGCACGGTCTCGCTGCGCTTAAGGCTCACTTCGACAACCTCGCATTGCTCCTGCTCGCCGAGGTGTGCGATAAGCTCGCCCTGCGGTCCTGCAACAAAGCTATGCCCCCAGAACTGTATGCCGTTTGTCATGCCCGACGGGTCGGGCTCATGGCCGCAGCGGTTAACTGCAATTACGGGAATGCCGTTTGCGACTGCATGCCCGCGCTGTACGGTCTGCCATGCGCCTAGCTGGCGCTCTTTCTCTTCGGGGGTGTCGGTGCTCTCCCAGCCAATGGCTGTGGGGTATATGAGAAGGTCGGCACCGCGCAGTGCCATGAGGCGGGCGCCCTCGGGGTACCACTGGTCCCAGCACACCTGTACGCCAAGCGTGCCAAGCGAGGTCCTTATGGGGCGGAAACCTATGTCGCCAGGGGTGAAGTAGAACTTCTCGTAGTATGCAGGGTCATCGGGGATGTGCATCTTGCGGTATTTGCCGGCAATGCTGCCGTCGCTGTCAAAGACAAC
This sequence comes from Bacteroidaceae bacterium, assembly GCA_045592125.1. Classification (GTDB taxonomy): domain Bacteria; phylum Bacteroidota; class Bacteroidia; order Bacteroidales; family Bacteroidaceae; genus HGM04593. The sequence goes on from JAZNUE010000012.1 coordinate 9,118, forward strand.
GGCGGTGTTGTGGTAAAGCCCCTTTGCGCGTGCCTCGAAGAGCGATGTCACAAGCACCACCTTGCACTCGGCAGCAACCTGGCTGTAGAACCCGGTAGATGGGCCGGGGATGGGCTCGGCATAGGAGAAGTTATCCGTTGACTCCACCTGGCAGAAGTAGGGCGAGTTGTGCAGTTCCTGCAGCACAACCAGCTGCGCTCCCTTGGCGGCAACGTCGCGTATGCACTGCGCTAGCTTCTCCCTGTTGCTCTCTATGCAGGTGCCAATGCTCTGCTGTATAATTCCAACTTTTATTGTATCCATAGTATTTGCTTTTTATCTTGGGTATTGCATGGTGACGCAATGGAGCGAGCCATGCTGCTTTATGAGTGCGCGGCAGTCAATGCCAATAATCTCGTGCGACGGGAATGCCTTGCCCAGCGCCATGGCCGCCTTGCGGTCGTTCTCTTCCTGTGCGTATGTGGGGTAGAGCACGCAGCTGTTCATTATGAGGAAGTTGGCGTATGTGGCAGGCAGGCGCTCGCCATCCTCGTCATATACGGGCGCGGGGGAGGGAAGGGGTATCATCCTGTAGGGTTTCCCTTCGGCGGTGCTCAATGCGGCAATCTCCTCTTCCATGGCCTTCAGGTCGGCATACTGTGCGTCGCTCTCGTCGGTGCACTGCATGTACACGATGGTGTCGTCAGGAGCAAGGCGTGCAACGGTGTCGACATGCCCGTCGGTGTCGTCGCCTATAAGATTGCCGTGGCTGAGCCACAGTATGCGCTGGGCATGCAGCATTCTCTTCAGGCACTCCTCAATCTCTTCCTTGCCCATCGGCTGGTTGCGGTGAGGAGCAAGCAGGCACTGGCTGGTAGTGAGTATTGTGCCTTTGCCGTCGCTCTCAATTGAGCCTCCTTCAAGTACAAACGAGGTGCAGTCCTCGTATTCGCCCTTTACAATGCCGGCGTCGTAGAGCCTGCCGTTGATTGCATTGTCAAGCCCGGCCTCGAACTTGCGCCCCCAGCCGTTAAAGCAGAAGTCGACGTAGTGGGGCACGCTGTCGCCAAGAATGGTGATGAACGCATGGTCGCGTGCCCATGTGTCGTTAGTGTCGCACTCAAAGAGTATTACGTTGCTCATTGTGGCGCCGCCTCGCTCAAGGAGGGCACGTGTTTTCTTCACGTCGGGCGCTACCACAAGCAGCTGAAGACGCTGGCTTATTGCCTTTGCCAGCTCTATGTAGCACCTCTCCACCTCGGGGAGCATGTAGTTCCAGTCGGTGCCTTCATGCGGCCAGGTGAGCTGCACCATCTGCAGCCTGTGCCATTCGGCGGGCATGTACAGTTGTCTTTTAGGCTGTTCCATTACTGCTGTGGCTGTACTTTACGTTTGCGGTCGAAGAACGGGTTCTTTGAACTTGCGCTCACCGGTATACCTATTATATAGCTGCAGCCTGGCATCCAGCCTAGCTTGAGCGCTGCGTATCCCACTGAATACATTACGCGGGTGTCGAGCCTGAGGTCGGCCGCTGTCGCGCAGGCCGAGCCTACTGCAATGCCCACGTCTATGGTGTTCATTGCGCAAGGAACGTCTTGGGGGCGCTCGCCGCATGTGGGGAAGCCGCAATAGCCGCAGTTGAGGCACATGGCCTCTTCGCGTGAGCCTATAAGCAGCACCGCCTCGGCCGAGAGGATGTTGTCGGCATCGCGCATGAGGCCGCCGCGGCCCATGTTCTCGCCTATCTGGTGAAGCGCATTGCTCAGTGCCACAATATCGTCATCGGTAATCATCGTAATCTCAATAATATCCACGCCCTTTGCCTTGGGGGCAGTGCGTGCGGCAGTCATCATCTGCCTTGCGCACTCAATCACATGCTGGTGGCGTCCGTCTCTTTCGTCGTAAACCATAGTTCTCCTTAAATAAATAGTTTCTGCGAAGATAATGAATATTTCAAAAAGACAAAGGCTGGCGATACTAAATTTTATAAACAGCCAGTTCTCGCTTGTAAATAAATTTTAACACTGTTTGCTTAAAAAATTACTGCTGTCGTTTGATAATTTTGTAGTTTTATATAATTTCGCACGTCTAATTACGCAAGAGCATACTATTAAGGCATATTTTTTTAAACCAATAATATTATGAAAAGATTCTTTCTTTCTTTAGCGGTGGCCTTAGTCACCCTAGTTTCATTTGGACAGACACAGCTGCCCGTTGATGAGAATGTTAGGATTGGCAAGCTCGATAACGGCCTGACATACTACATCCGCCATAACAGCAAGCCTGCCCAGCGTGCCGAGTTCTATCTGGCAACCAATGTAGGCGCTTTCCAGGAGGAGGATGACCAGGACGGCCTTGCCCACTTCCTTGAGCACATGTGCTTTAACGGTACAAAGAATTTCCCTGGCAAGTCACTGCTTGAGTACCTGCAGAGCATTGGCGCCGAGTTCGGCCGCAACATAAACGCCTCTACAGGCTTTGAGCAGACACAGTACATGCTCAACAATATCCCCATCGTGCGTGAGGGTATCATTGACTCATGCCTCCTTGTGCTGCACGACTATTCGCACTATGTGACCTGCGACCCCAAGGAGATTGACGCTGAGCGTGGCGTAATCCTTGAGGAGCGTCGCTCGCGCCGTGACGCTAACTGGAGGATGTTCGAGCAGTCGCTCCCGTACTACTTCGGCGATACACAGATGGCGCGCCGCACTCTCATTGGCGGCGAGGAGCAGTTGAAGACTTTCAGGCCAGAGAGCCTTACAAGCTTCTATCGCAAATGGTATAACCCCGACATGCAGGCAGTTGTTGTAGTAGGTGACGTTGACGTTGACCAGATTGAGCAGAAGATAAAGGACACATTCGGTTCTATCCCTGCCCCTGCAACACCCACGGTGAAGCCCATCATCCCTATCCCGGGCAATGCCGAGCCTGTTGTTGCTGTTATAACAGACCCAGAGGCGAGCACATCAATGGCTGAGCTCATATGGAGAAGCGAGGCCATGCCTAAGGAGATGGCGTCTACCGACGCTGCATTCGTGCTTGACGTGATAAAGGCAATCATCAGTCATGTATTCAGCGAGCGCATGGAGGCAATTACTGCTTCATCCAATGCTCCGTTCATTGCCGGCGACCTTGGAATTGGCGCTCTATGCGAGGGTTGCGAGGCCGCACAGGCGCAGGTGGTATTCAGGGATGGAGACTACAAGAATGCGATGAAGGCATTCTACACTGAGATTGAGAGATTGCACCGCTATGGTGTTACCGAGAGCGAGCTCGAGCGCGCGAAACTCAAGTTCATCAGCGATGCCGAGAAGGCCGTGGAGGCTGCCGCAACACGTGAGAACGCAGAGTATGTGTGGCCAATCCTCGGTAACTTCTTCAAGAACAGCTATCTGCTTGCTCCTGAGGTTGAGCTTCAGATGACTCAGGCCGTATGCGCCCAGTTGCCATCGGCCGTGTTCCAGCAGATTCTCTCTCAGTTATTTACCGACGAGAACTTTGTAGTGCTATACAAGGCTCCAGCGCGTGAAGGACTTGTACATCCTGACAAGGAGGAAATCCTTGCTGTAATGAATGAAGTGAAGGCTGGCGAGGTGGCCGCTCCCGTAGAGGAAGGCGCTGGCGAGCCTCTGCTTGACGCTGATGCTATTGTTCCCGGAAGCGTAAAGAAGGAGAAGAGCGGTGTTTACGGTTCAACAGAATGGACCCTGAGCAATGGCGCAAAGGTTGTGTTCATGCCTACGACACTCAAGAACGACGAGGTAATCATTTCTGTAGTGAAGAAAGGCGGCCGTTCTCTCATTGAGACAGCAGAGCTTCCTTCGTTCGAGGATAATGTATGGGCTCTCTATCAGCAGAACCGCGGCCTTTCAAAGTTCAGCGGCGTACAGCTCAAGAAGATGCTTACAGGCAAGAACGTACGCTATGCAATGAACATAACACCAGCACGCCACGATGTGACTGCCTCTACAACACCAAAGGACATAGAGACTGCAATGCAGCTCCTCTACCTTAATTTTGCCTATCCACGTTTCGACAACGACGAGTACCAGACAGGCATTGGCCAGCTGAAGGCAATGCTCCCGAACCTTGAGAAGCAGCCTATGCTCAAGTTCCAGAAGCACGCCACTGAGACATTGTACGGCAACAACGAGCGCCGTCAGGCAATCAGCAGCGAGATACTTGAGAAGGCAAGCATTGCCGATGTCGAGAATGTACACCGCCGTCTCTTTGGCGATGTCGCAGGCGCTACTGTGTATGTAGTGGGTAACATTGACGCTGAGACTCTCAGGCCTTTGGTTGAGAAGTATATAGCCTCGCTGCCTGGCGGCAAGAAGGGCGCCAAGGTGATTGACCGCAAGGAGGACCTGGTAAAGGGCGAGGTTGTAAAGGACTTCCCTGTTGAAATGGAGACTCCAAAGAATACTGTGCTTCAGGTATACTCGGGAAAAGTTCCTGCTACTGTACAGAATGAGGTTCTCCTCTCTGCCGCAAAATATTACCTTGATATGGTATACGTTGAGACATTGCGCGAGAGCGAGGGCGGTACCTATGGCGCCAGCGTGGCCGATGTATTGCAGCGCGAGCCTAAGGAGACTGCTATCCTTCAGGTTGCATTTGAGACTAACCCTGAAAGCGTGAATAAGCTTTCTGAAATGGCTATTGCAGGAATGTACGGCCTGCTTGAGGAGGGCATTCCTGCCGACAAGCTTGACATGATTGTCAAGAATATGAAGAAGAATATTCCGCAGAGAAGGATTGAGAATTCATACTGGTTCTCTAGCCTGATGAAGTATAACGACTATGGCATAGATTATGACGCTGAATACGAGGCTGCCGTGAATGCCATTACATCGGAGGCCGTTGTAGGGCTTTTGCAGTCAATTATTGAGCAAGGGAACTTTATCCAGGTTTCGCTTAGCCCAGCGGAATAAGAAACAGCTTATATTTATTGGAATCTAAACAGTTTCTAAATCCTTCTAGCAATAAAAAACTTGCCGTAGCCTTAAGCGACGGCAAGTTTTTTATTGCATGGTATGTAGTTTTTATGCTTAATTTGCGTCTAAAGGATAAATAAGCATTGAATTAGGATATGGACAATCTTGAAAAGGAGTTCGAAACGGTTGTGAGGAGGCACCGCGGCACCATATACACGGTGTGCTACATGTTCTCCAGCGATGCCGATGAGGTTGCCGACCTGTTCCAGGATACGCTCATAAACATGTGGAAGGGGTTCCCGAAGTTCCGAGGCGAGAGCGACGTGAAGACATGGATATGGCGCGTGAGCCTCAATACCTGCATTACCGCCGAGCGCAAGAAGAGCAGGAGAGGCACGGCGCTCCCTCTCTCGGTAGATATGAATCTCTTTGAGGACAGTGACGATGATACCAGGCAGATAAGGATACTGCGCGACCGGATATGCCGCCTGGGGCATTTTGACCGGGCGATTGTGCTCCTGTGGCTCGAAAGCCTCAGCTATGAGGAGATTGGGGCGATAGTGGGAATAAGCGCCAAGAACGTCTCGGTGCGCCTGGTGAGGATACGTGAGCAGCTGAAGAAAATGTCTTGATAATAAAAGCGGAGATTATGGATAGCAATATTATGTCAAATGAGCTTGAGAGCATGAAGGCGCAGCTTGTGCTGCTCAAGGAAAAGCTCGAGAAGCAGGAGATTGTGAATGAACAGCATTTGCGCAAGGCTATCAAGGGCAAGCTTGGCGAAATAAACAGGATTGCCGTGAGGATGATGATTCTGGGCCTTTTCGCAATAGCCTATTGCGGCTGGATGCTGAACCATCTGGGATTCACTCTTTACTTGCAGGCAGCTACATTCGTTATGCTGGCCTTCTGTACCCTTGCTACATACGTGCAGCACAGGAACCTTCTAGAGGCCAAGGACCTGAGCGCAGACCTGGTTAAGGAAACCTTTGACCTGATGAGGCTCAAGAGAAGATATGGCCAATGGCTCTATCTTGCAATTCCCATGATGGCTGTGTGGGTTTCCTTCGTGGCCTATGAGATAGTCAATGTAATTCCCCAAAAGGAATTTGCCGCCAGTCTTCTGTGCGGTGTTGCCGTGGGGAGTGTAGCAGGCGGCATAATTGGACTTAGGATACACTTCAGGACACTGAAGAAAGTGGACGAGCTGCTTGCCCAGATAAAGGAACTGACCGAATGACACATTGCAGGCAGCCGCAAATGCTATTGACAATCCTGGCCGCGGACATTTCCGCGGCCAGGATTTGTCTGAATGCAGCACGGCCAACCACTCATGCACACGCCTTCTCGGCCATACTTGGTCAAGAAGAGTGAGGCTGCAGCTGTAATCGCAACCGGGAAAGTATATTTTCAGGTCTATATTTTCCAATATCAGGTGTTGTGTGCAATAAGTGCCAAACATGTGGTTTTTTTAACCACACAAGATTTGTTTTTTTTGTAACTTTGCGGTCGTTTTTGAATGGGGCTGTATTGACAAAACAGTTTCCTGGGTGTTGTAGATATATGAAAAATAGATTGGCCGGTTTCTGCTTCTTCATGTGCATGGTGCTTCTGATGTCATCGTGCAGCAGTTTCGTGGCCATTGAGCGCGGCGGCCACGAACGTTCCGACTCTGCATTCATTGGATATCTTAAGGGTAAGGGCACGCCTTATTCAAAGGGTAACCGTGTGGATATACTTAACGGGGCGCATGCCAAGTTCGACAGCCTGCTTGCCGACATTGGAAGGGCTGAGCACCACATACATCTTGAGTACTTCAACTTCAGGAACGATTCAATAAACAAGGTTATCATAGGCGCTCTGGCCAAGAAGGCGAAGGAGGGTGTTGAGGTGCGTGCCATGTTCGATGCCTTCGGGAACATGTCGAACGACAGCCCGCTGAAGAAGAAGGACCTTGAGGCAATACGCCAGCATGGCATTGAGATAGTGAAGTTCGACCCTATATCCTTTCCTTGGGTAAACCATATAGCCTCGCGCGACCACAGGAAGATTGTGGTGATTGACGGCAAGATTGGGTATACTGGGGGGATTAACGTCGCCGACTATTATATCCAAGGGCTTGAAGGCGTAGGGGAGTGGCGCGATATGCACGCTAGGGTAACTGGCAAGGCGGTACATGCGCTCCAGAAGGTTTTCCTGGACATGTGGGAGAAAGAGACCGGAGAACGGATTGCCGGCAAGGAGTATTATCCTGTACTGCCGCAGGATGACGGCGCCGAGGTGGCGGTGGTTGACCGCTGGCCGCGAAGGAGGCCCGAAAGCATACGCCATGCCTATGCAAATGCAATAAATTCGGCAAAGGACAGCATAATAATCGTAAGCCCCTACTTTATGCCTACCCCGCGTGTGCGCAAGGCCCTGGAGAAGGCTATTGACGATGGGGTAAAGGTTACAATAATACTTTCGGAGAAGAGTGATGTCAAGGGTATCCCCGACGCTGTGTGGCGCGCAGGATACAGGCTCATGAAGCGTGGCGCCGAGGTGTACATGTATACTGGCGGTTTCAACCATGCAAAAGTGATGTGCGTCGACGGCAAGTTCTGTACCATAGGCTCGGCCAACCTCAACAGCCGCAGCCTGCTCTATGACTACGAGACGAACCTCTTCATATTCGGCAAGGAGGATACCGATGAGCTGCAGCATTACATTGAGCTGGACAAGCAGCGCAGCTACAGGCTCACAAAGGAAATCTACAAGCAGCGCTCATGCTGGAGACGCTTCGTCGGGTGGCTTGTCTCGCTAGCAACTCCTGTTACATAAGTATAGAGTGAAGCATTGCGACCTGCGGTTCTGGTAATGACAAGTAGGCGGAAACTGTGCGGGGATAGTGAGATTATTCGCTCAGTTACCCTACGCCCCAGAATGACAAAACAACGTTTTGTTATCGGCAAGTTTTGCAGCCATTAGTCGCGTGAAGCATAGACGAAGTTTATGCCACGCGGGTGGCTAAAAGCAAAACGAGTCAATGACCTTTTTTGTTATCGGCAAGTTTTGCAGCCATTAGTCGCGTGAAGCATAGACGAAGTTTATGCCACGCGGGTGGCTAAAAGCAAAACGAGCCAATGACAGTGCAAATATAGAATGACAGGTGCAGAATGAAGCGACGAGGGAACCAATATCTGGAAAATATAAATAGTCCTGGTGCGTACGCACCAGGACTATTTATATTGCCTTAAGGCTTCAATTACTTGAGAGCGAAGATTTCCTCCTCACCTGCTACGCAAGAGAAGATCTTGTCCTCGCGAAGCAACCAGCCCAAACCAAGGTAGAGTTCCTTCTCTTTCAGCTTTGCCTTTGTCTTGATCTCTTTCAATGTAAGACCCTCAGTCTCATTCAGGGCAGTCCAGATACGGCCTGCAAATGCACCAGCATTCTCAATCATAATTTTTCTTATTTAGTTCAACATTAATATAGCCTTGCTTGCTTTTGAAATTAAATGCATTGTCAAACAGTATGTTACACATCCAGGACCCTGTCTCTTTAATTTCGGGTGCAAAAGTACTGCTTTTTTTTTACATGGCAAAGAAAAATGGTGATTTTCAATGTCTTTTAATGTTTTTTTGGTCTATTTTGTGCCTACAGTTCTTTTCCCTTGAGGTATTCGCCGAATATCCGCGCCGCTTCCTCTACCATCTTCACACATGGGCGTTTCTTGTAGTACTCGGCAGTGCGCGCCTCGGGTGTTGCAGGGGTGGGAGAACCTTTTGCCAGTCCCAGCAGCTCGGCGCAGATGAGCGAGCCGTTGCGCTTGCGGAACTCCTCGGCAAAGGACTGTACCATCCTGTAGTTCGCCTCCTTGCCTTCGCGGTCCTTGCCCTCGGTGCAGCCGCTCTCGAGACCGGCGAGCATGAAGAGCCCGCACGCTGCCCCGCATGTCTGGCGCATGCGGCCAATTCCTCCGCCGAAGGAGGCCGACATCTTGAGCGCCTGTTCCTGGGTGAACCCGTACATGTCGGCGTAGGCTGCGACAACCGACTGGCTGCAGTTGTAGCCTTCCTTAAAGAGTGATACCGCTTTCTCTATCCTTTCTTCCATAGCCAATGAGATTGATTGTGCTGTCATTATATAAGGCCGCGTGCACGGAGCAGTGCGTCGGGGTTGGCGTCGGCGCCGCGGAACTTGCGGTATTCGCGCATGGGGTCCTTGCTGCCGCCCATCTCAATAAGGTTCTTGAATGCTGCTGCAGTCTCGGGGTCAAACACGCCTTTCTCCTTGAAGAGCTCAAAGGCGTCGCAGTCGAGAACTTCGGCCCACAGGTAGGCGTAATAGCCTACGGCATAGCCGCCGCCGAATACGTGCGCGAAGTTTGTGCTGCGGTAACGGTACTCAATCTCGGGGATGAAGCCGAGTTCCTTGCGAAGCTCTTTCTCATATTCGTTGCAATCGAAACTGCTGTAGTCCTCAATGAGGTGCATCTTCATGTCGAGCAATGCTGCCGCAACAAGCTCGGTGGTCTCAAAGCCAAGGTTGAAGTATGCGCTCTGCTGCATTTTCTCAATGAGCTCTGCGGGAATTGGCTCGCCTGTCTTGTAGTGCTTGGCGAATGTGGGCATAACTTCGGGGTGGATTGCCCACTTCTCGTTAACCTGCGAGAAGAGCTCTACAAAATCGTGCTTCACGTTTGTTCCGCTCACGCTGGGGTAGTGTGCCTGTGTGAGCATGCCGTGCAGCGCATGCCCGAACTCATGGAACAGGGTGCGTGTCTCGTCGATGTTGAGCAGTGCAGGCGTGTCTCCCTGGGGCGCTGTGAAGTTGCATACGTTCACAACCATAGGGCGCACGTTCTCGCCGCCAATGTTGCGCTGGTTCACAAAGTTGGTCATCCATGCTCCCTGGCGCTTGGTGTCGCGCGGGAAGAAGTCGGTGTAGAATATGCTCAGGTGGTTGCCTTCTCTGTCAAGCACTTCGTATGTGCTTACCTCGGGGTGGTATACGGGGATGTCGTTGCGCTTTACTAACTGCACGCCATAGAGCCTTGCGGCACAGTCGAATGCTCCCTGCAGCACGTTCTCGAGCCTGAAGTAAGGTGTTATAGCCTCGTCGTTGAGTGCATATTTTGCCTTGCGCAGTTTCTCGGTGTAGTAGAACCAGTCCCAGCCTTCAATCTTTATGCCAGCACCTTCACTGTCGGCAACCTTCTGCAATGCATCCCGTTCTTCGGCGGCACGCTTTACTGCCGGTTCCCAAATCTTGTGCAGGAGCCCAAGCGCGGCCTCGGGTGTCTTTGCCATCTTCTCGTCGAGCACAAAATGCGCGAAGCTCTCGAACCCCAGCAGCCTTGCCTTCTGCTGGCGCAACTGCAGTATCTCCTTTATTATTGCCTTGTTATCGTTCTCGTTGCCATTGTCGCCGCGACCATAGTATGCCTTGTATACCTTCTCGCGCAGTGCGCGGTTGTCGGCATACTGCAGGAAGGGAATGCAGCTTGGCTTGTCAAGGGTGAAGACCCAGTTTCCGTCCTCACTTGCGGCAGCGTCAATAATGCTCTGCGGCAGGCCGCTGAGGTCGGCCTTGCTGGTAATGACAAGTCTGAATGCCTTGTTGTCGGCCAGCAGGTTGCTGCTGAACTTTATCTGTGCAAGGCCCAGCCTGGTATCGATGTCGAGCAGCGTTGCCTTGTCCTCCTCGCTAAGCAGCGCGCCGCCACGCACGAAACTCTGGTAGTAGTTGTCGAGTACAATCATCTGCTCCTCGTCAAGGCCCAGTGTCTCGCGCTTGTCATGTATTGAGCGTATGCGTGCGAAAAGCGTGTCGTTCATGTAGATGTAGCCGCTCAGTTCTGTAAGCTTGGGGACTACGTACTCCTCAATCTCGGTCATCTGCGGGGTGTTCTCGCTCTCGTTAAGGTTGAAGAAGATTGAGCTTACCCTGTCGAGCTTCTTGCCGCTGAGCTCGAGTGCCTCGACGGTGTTGGCGAAAGTGGCCTCTTCGCTGTTCTCGATAATTGCCTTTATGTCGGCACGTTTCTCGGCCAGCGCAATGTCAAAGGCCTCCTTATAGTCTCCAATCTGGAACTTGCCGAACTCAGGGGCGCCGAACGGCGCCTTGCTCTCGGCAAGAATGGTGTTCCCGTTCTCGCCCGTGGTACCGGGTGAGCATGCTGCAATACCTATCATAAGTGATAATGTAAATAGTGAATAATAAATCCTTTTCATCTTATATGTGTTTTGGTGTATACTTGTGTCGTCTGCGAAGATAATAAAATTTTGGCAGGTAATCAACAATAAGGGTGCCATATGTACAGTGACGCCAGGACAGCGGCATTGACTGTCCTGGCGTCACTGTATACTGCAGCAGCTGCTTTCTAGCAGAGCAGGAGAATCATCATCTGCCCCACAAGTATCCTCAGGAACATGGCAAGAGGGTATAGCAGGCGTGCGAGTATGAGCCCGCCAATGAATAACCGGAAAATAGCTTGTTCAAAGTAAATACCCTCGTCAGGCGTTCTGACGAGGGTATTCTGTCAAATGACTATGCTGTTGCAAGGTCCTATTCCTTTACTTCAAATACCAGCCTGTCGGCATCCGCGTCGGCCGTTACAAGAATCCTGTCGCCGGCCTTGAGAGCGCCGTCAAGCAAAAGTGCGGAAATCTCGTCTTCTACATAGTTCTGCAGGGCGCGCTTTAGCGGACGTGCGCCATACTGTATGTCGTACCCCTTGCTTGCAAGGAAGTTTTTTGCCTCAGGCGTCAGCTCTATCGTGTAGCCAAGTTCTGTAACCCTCTGCACAATCTGTGCAAGCTCAAGGTCTACAATGCTCACGATTGCGTCAAGGCCAAGCTGGTCGAAGTTTATGATTTCGTCGACACGGTTAATGAACTCTGGGGCAAAGCGCTTGTTGAGGGCCTTCTGTATAACTGAGCGCGAGTACTCCTTGCTGCCTGCGCGCTCGTCCTTTGCAAAGCCTATGCCTGCGCCGAAGTCCTTGAGCTCGCGTGTTCCCACATTCGATGTCATGATGAGCACTGTGTTGCGGAAGTCGACTGTGCGCCCGTAGCTGTCGGTCAGGCGCCCCTCGTCCATAACCTGGAGCAAGAGGTTGAACACGTCGGTGTGCGCCTTCTCAATCTCGTCAAGCAGGACGATGGAGTAGGGGCGGCGGCGTACACGCTCGGTGAGCTGTCCGCCCTCCTCGTATCCTACATATCCCGGAGGGGCTCCTACAAGGCGCGACACGGTGAACTTTTCCATGTATTCGCTCATGTCTATGCGTATCAGGGCGTCGGCGCTGCCGAACATGAACTTTGCCAGTTCCTTTGCCAGCAATGTCTTGCCCACGCCTGTAGGGCCAAGGAACATGAATGTGCCTATAGGCTTGTTGGGGTTCTGTAACCCCACGCGGCTGCGCTGGATTGCCCTTGTTAGCCTGTCTATGGCATTCTCCTGTGCGATGACCTTGCTGGAGAGTTCCTGCTTCATGCCCTTGAGGCGTGTCCACTCGTCCTGCTGCATGCGCTGCATTGGCACGCCTGATATCATAGAGACAACCTTGGCAACCTCCTCCTCGTCGACTGTCTGGCGGTTGCCGGCAAGGCTCTTCTCCCATTCGGCCTTCATCCTTGCCAGCCCGGCCTGCAGCTCCTTCTCGCGGTCGCGGAGATTTGCCGCGCTCTCAAAGTCCTGGCGCTTTACCGCTGTATTCTTCTCCTTGCTGGCGATGTCTATGAGCTGTTCCTGCTCCTCAATCTCCTTTGGCACCTTAATGTTGCTAATGTGCATGCGGGCACCGGCCTCGTCCATTGCGTCAATTGCCTTGTCGGGGAAGCAGCGGTCGGTGACATACCGGCCGGTGAGGCTTACGCAAGCATGCAGCGCCTCGTCGGTGTATGCTACATTGTGGTGGCTTTCGTAACGCTCCTTTATGTTCTTGAGAATCTCGTATGTGTCCTCGGGTGATGTGGGCTCAACAATAACCTTCTGGAAACGTCTCTCAAGAGCGCCGTCCTTCTCTATTGTCTTGCGGTACTCGTCAACTGTGGTGGCGCCTATGCACTGTATCTCGCCGCGTGCAAGTGCCGGCTTGAGTATGTTGGCGGCGTCCATTGAGCCAGGTGTGGAACCTGCGCCCACAATGGTGTGTATCTCGTCTATGAATACTATTATATTTGGGTTGTTCTCCAGCTCGTTTATGATGGCGCGCAGGCGCTCCTCGAACTGCCCGCGGTACTTGGTGCCAGCCACAACGGCTGTCATGTCGAGCGCTATTATGCGCTTGTCGAAGAGCATGCGCGATGTCTTTCGCCCGACAATGCGCTGGGCAAGTCCCTCCACTATTGCGGATTTTCCTACTCCAGGCTCTCCTATTAATATCGGGTTGTTCTTTTTCCTGCGGCTCAGAATCTGGGAAATGCGCTCAATTTCCTTTGCGCGGCCCACAACTGGGTCGAGCTTGCCTTCGCTTGCGGCCTTTGTCATGTCCACGCCAAAGCTGTCGAGCGCCGGGGTGTCGTTTGAAGGCCTGGCCTGCTGCGTTCCTGTTGCATGATGCCCGGTATTTGCGTTGCTGCCAGAGGGGAGCGTCTCTTCGTCGTCATCTTCGTTGCCAGTATATCCGAAACCGCCCGACACGCTGCTGTTCTTGTCGGGGGTGGTGGACTTTATGGTCTCGAACATTCTGGAATATGTGATATTGTTCTCTTCGAGTATTTCGGCTGCAAGGTTATTCTTCTCCTTGAGTATGCCCAGGATAAGGTGCTCCGCGTCTGCGACGGCCTTGAAAGCGCGTGCCTCAAGGGTGCAGAAACGCAGTACCCTTGCTGTGCTGAGGCTCATCTCTACATTCTCGTCATATGCAGTTCCGTCGGGCTGCTTTGCTGCGCGGCTCTCAATCGCGTCCTTGAGTGACTGCAGGTCAACATTCATGCTGGCCAGTATCTCAAGCGCACTGCCTTTACAGCGACGGATTATGCCCAGGAGAAGGTGCTCCGGGTTTATGGTCCTGCTGCGCAAGCGGGTTGCCTCCTCCTTGCTGAACGAGAGTATTTCTGTTATTTTCTGTGACAGTTCGTTGCTCATCTTTTTTCTCCTCTTTTAATAATATATAGTCTTTTCCTTTGCGTTTGCGAAGATAGTGTATAAATTACTCCTCCTCACGCTCTTTTTACATAATTTTTCTTGCAAAAAGCGTGCCAAACTATTAATAATTCAAAAAATAGCCCTATGCGAAGAACAAAATTCTTATTCTTGGCAGGCTCTTGAGTGTTCCTGGCGTCTGTACCAGCAAAACTGCGAATGATAAATTTACACTTTTCTTTATATTGTAAATGCTTATGCCTTAACGTGTTGACATATGGTTAACTTTTATTAACAAATTTGTGTGTGGTATTTTACTGCCAGAATGCTCTATAAGTGTGTAAGATGTTTGAATTATTTGCATAAACCAATAAAGCGCCGTGGGGGATTGGTGTTTTCCTGCTTTTTCTATCCCGCTATCCCCATAGGGCCGCCTTTCTTTACCTTAGCGTTGGTAACTGGCGGTCCCATGGCGCTTTTTTTATGTAAATGCCAAGAGAAGCAAGAATAAGCTGAATCCTAATACAATAAGGATCTTGGCGTTAAACCCTACAGTTTGCATACGGTTTGATAATGAATTAACAACTTTTAGCCCGAGCGAATTGTATTTGTAGTTGTAAAAGTGTATCTTTGCAAATTGAAATTGTATCTTTAGGAAAAATGAGGCAATTAAAAATTACAAAAAGTATCACAAACCGCGAAAGCGCATCGCTTGACAAGTATCTCCAGGAGATTGGCCGTGAAGAACTCATCACCGTTGAAGAAGAGGTGGAGTTGGCGCAGCGAATCAGGAAGGGAGACCGTCGTGCGTTGGAGAAACTGACAAGGGCCAATCTGCGTTTTGTCGTTTCGGTAGCAAAGCAGTACCAGAACCAGGGCCTTAGCCTGCCCGACCTCATCAACGAGGGCAATCTTGGTCTCATTAAGGCTGCCGAGAAGTTTGACGAGACGCGTGGTTTCAAGTTCATCAGTTACGCAGTGTGGTGGATTAGACAATCTATTCTTCAGGCTCTTGCAGAGCAAGCGAGAATTGTTCGCCTTCCGTTGAACCAGGTGGGTTCGCTTAACAAGATTAGTAAGGCATTCTCTAAATTTGAACAAGAAAATGAGCGTCGTCCCTCTGCCGAAGAACTTGCCGACCAGCTGGACGTGCCTGTTGACAAGGTGGTTGACTCCTTGAAGTATTCAGGCCGCCACATTTCAGTTGATGCTCCTTTTGTCGATGGCGAGGACAACAGCCTGCTTGACGTGCTTGTGAACGATGATTCTCCAATGGCCGACAGCCTGCTTGTAAACGAGTCGCTCTCGCGAGAGATTGACCGCGCGCTGTCAACTCTCACCGATCGTGAGAAGGAGATTATCCAGATGTTCTTTGGCATTGGCATGCAGGAGATGACTCTTGAGGAGATTGGCGACCGTTTTGGCCTGACACGCGAGCGCGTGCGACAGATTAAGGAGAAGGCTATCCGCCGTTTGAAGCAGAGCCAGAGAAGCAAGTTGCTTAAGCCTTATCTGGGGTAAGGCCGCTGATACCTGATTTTGATTTGAATTT
This sequence comes from Bacteroidaceae bacterium, assembly GCA_045592125.1. GTDB lineage: Bacteria > Bacteroidota > Bacteroidia > Bacteroidales > Bacteroidaceae > HGM04593. The sequence goes on from JAZNUE010000012.1 coordinate 24,661, forward strand.
AATGATTTAACGGGTTATGCGCACACGCGCATAGCCCGTCGCTTTTTAGAGAATGTTGGCGGCGAAAGGCGGCAGCAACGGCAAATGCGCCAGTGCTCTTGCATGTGCTGCCGCCCACGCCTTTAGCTGTTGCCGGCTGCCTGTATTACTTTCCGGTGTGGGTGTATACCGTGCCCTTAACCTTTACGTTGCTTTCAATGCTGCTCCTTGAGGGCGTAGGGTACTGCAGCTTGTCTAGTTCCTCAACCGCTGCCGCGATGTCTCCAAGCAACTGGTCGGCCATGTCGCGGCTGAAGCCCTGGCGCACTACTATGCGCATAACGATAGTCTCCTCAAGTGTAGCGGGAAGGGTGTATGCCGGTACCATCCATCCATTCTGCTTGAGTTTATCCTGCAAGTCGTAAAGTGTCCATTTACATTGCTTTGAATACTCTTTCTTCATCTCCCAGATGAATAGAGGATTCGTAACCTCGGCACTATAGTTCTTGAATGGCTTCATCTTGCCAATCTCGCTGTGGAGATACCTGGCAATCTCCATTGAGTTGTTCTGTATTGCCTTGTATCCCTCAAATCCAAGCCTGATGAACTGGTAGTACTGCCCGAGAATCTGCGCTGCAGGGCGCGAGAAGTTAAGGCCTACCTGCGTTACCTCGGCTCCCAGATAGTTGACACTGAATGACATGCTGTCGGGCAGGAACTTCTTGTCTTTCCATACCACCCACCCGAGGCCTGGATAGACAAGGCCGTACTTGTGGCCGCTCGTGCTGATGGACAGCACCCACTTGAGCCTGAAGTCCCATTCAACGTCGGGCTGAAGGAATGGCATTATGAAACCTCCTGACGCGGCATCTACATGGATAGGTATGTCATAGCCAGTCTTCTTGTTGTATTCCTCAAGCGCGTCGTTCAGCGCCTTGACGTCATCGTTAAGTCCAGTCCAGGTTACTCCCATTATGGGTACAATGCAGATGGTGTTCTCGTCGCACTTGGCTATGGCTTCCTGCGGGCACAGGGTCAGCTTATCGGCAGTAAGCGGTACTGTGCGCATCTCAATCTGCCACAGCTGTGCGAATTTCTCCCACACAACCTGGTAGGCCGACGAGATTACGAAGTTCGGCTTGTCGTAAGGCTTGCCTTGGGCCATGCGGCGCTTCTTCCAGCGCTGCCACGCTGCCACGCCGCCAAGCATGCATGCTTCGCTTGAGCCAATACCAAGCGCCCCGGCCTTCCATTTTGCCTTCTCGGGGGTGTTCCAGAGGTTCGCGATGATGTTGATGCACTTGGCGCACATCACTGCAACGCGAGGGTATTCCGTCTCGTCAATGTAGTTCATGGCAATGGCGTCGTTCATCAGCCTGGTGGCATACGGGTCCATGTATGTGGTTACGAATGTCGCTAGGTTCAGGCGGGGCTGTGTCTGCGCAAATGTCTCGTCCTTTACCATACTGTAGGCAATCTCTGCGGCTGTAGGGTGCTGCGGGATTGTGTCCGCGGGTGAGCTCTTGAGCATCTCTTCGGACCCGAATACCGGCGTGGTAATGCCGGCCATACAACTTTCCTGTTTCATTTTACTTGATTTTTTAATGGTTTATAAAAGGTTGGTATGGAATGGAAACGCTGCAGCGCATGGTAGGGTTCGGGGATTTATGTTTTTTAAGTTCTCTTTTCTCTGCATGAGCTGCACGGCCAACATTTTCCCCTTTCTGTTTGTTTGCAACCTGTATAAAACGGTAAAAGCATGAAAAGAATTGACACAGGAAAAGGGTATATAACGTTATGGGCGTTGCTGGGGATATGGTCGGTGTCGGCCCTGACATCACTGCCAGGACTGGCAATTTCTCCAATATCGGAGAAACTGCTCGATGTCTTTCCCTCGGCAACCGACCTTGATATCCAGCTGCTCACAACGCTTCCTTCCCTCTTTATTATCCCGTTCATACTGCTGGCGGGCTTTATGAGCGAACGAGTAGGGTATATAAGGCTGCTGTACATTGGCTTATCCCTGTTTCTTTTAAGTGGCGCATTATATTTTGTCTGCGCTTCAATGCCCCAGATGATTGCCGTGAGTGTGCTGCTGGGTGTTGGCGCAGGAGTAATAGTCCCGCTATCAACGGCGCTGGTGTCAAGGTTCTTTGCAGGAGCTGAGCGCACCAGACAGTACGGATACGTCTCGGCAATCACTAACATATCCCTGGTGGTGGCAACGGCGGTTGCCGGATGGCTTGCCGATATACAGTGGCGCTTGCCTTTCATTGTCTATCTGCTTCCGCTTGGCTCCATTCTCCTTGTCCCTGCAATAAGGCGTAGCGATAGTACAGCGGGAAACGTTAGTGACACCAGCCGGCCGGTGACGGGCGGAACAATCAGCTATCGCCCGCTGTCGGGATATATGCTGTATTATCTGCTTATTACCTACCTGGTTATGGCGTTCAGCATAGACCTTCCTTTCCTTTTGGGCAAGATGGGGTATGACAGCGCTGTTTCCGGGATAGTACTTTCGCTTTTCTTCTTGGCAATGATGCTGCCTGGGCTTTTCCTGAACCGTATACTGGCTGTGGTGGACGGTTGGGTGCTGCAAGTGTCGCTAGCGCTTATTCTGCTAGGGCTTGCCGACATTTATATGAACGATTCATTGCCGTTTATCATAATTGGCTGTGCCGCAGCAGGAGTGGGCTACGGAATTGCCCAGCCTTATATATACGACACTACGGCCTCGCTTGCAACGGGGCAGAAGGTAACATATGCCCTCGCACTGGTGATGGCAATGAACTATGTGGCCATTGTGGTGTCGCCGTTCGCAGTGGAGCTGCTGCAGGACATCACAGGAATGAAAGGCGAGAGTTCCGTCTTTTTTATAAACGCGGTAATAGCATTGCTGGCGCTTATTGCAATTGTGTTGCTTAAACTGTACCGGAAACAATGAACGGTTTTTCAAAAGGATCGCTGGCGTTGCTTTTTGCCCGTACTTTCAGCGGGCTTAATGTGAATGCCCTAGGCTATTTGCTGCCTGTGTGGATTGCCCCGCTCAGCTGTGTGTCGTTGCGTCTCTCTTTCGGAGCGCTCGTCTTCTGGCTTGTATCTATCTTCTCAAGGCCCGAGACTGTCCAGTGGAAAGATGCCCTCAGGCTGGTGGCGCTTGGCTCGCTCGGTATCTTTGGATATATGTCTCTCTATGCGCTAAGCATAAGCTATACAACGCCTGTCAACTTTGCAATCTTCAACGCCATGCAGCCTCTTTGGGTAGTAGTAGTGTCGGCCGTGGTATACCGTGAGAGCGTCGATTCGCGCAAGCTGCTTGGGCTTGCCGTGGGTTTCGTGGGTGCATTGCTTTGCATTCTGTCCGAACCGTCGGCGGCAGTTGCGAGCAATCCCTTGCTAGGCAACGTGCTGGCCATTGCTGCCTCAATAATATATGCGGTATACCTTGTCTTCTCGGGCAAGATGGTGGGCCGCCTCTCAAGTGTTACAATACTGCGCTATACATTTACGTCGGGCGCCGTGGTTTCGCTGGCCGTGACGTGTTTCACAGGTTTCGCTGCCCCTCTGTTCACAGGCAGGCCTCATGCGCTCCCGCTGCTGGTGCTTGCTTTTGTACTTATCTTCCCGACAGTGGTTACATACTTCCTCATCCCAATCGGGCTCAAGTACCTCAAGAGCACGGTTGTAGCGCTCTATGGGTATGTTACTCTCATTGTAGCGGCATTCTTCTCATTCCTTTTCGGCATGGACCATTTCCGTCCTATCGTGCTTGTCTCCCTTGCTCTGATAGGAGTAAGCATTTACCTTGTCGGGGTTGTCGAAGGGCCGCGGGAGAGCGTAAAAGGGCAGTAAAGGAGCGAAAATTGTATTGTGGTAACGTTAAATTAATAATATTATAATTTATATTTATAGAATATTGATTATTTTTGCATCTAGATAACTGTTTATAATCAAGATGAGAAAATTTTCATTATTCATATTGCTTTTGCTTGTTGCTGTGATGACGTTCGCGGCACCGGCACGCAGGAGAGCGGTAAAGGTTACCCAGTCCGACGGAACTGAACTAACAGTAGTGCTTACAGGCGACGAGGCGCTGCATTTCTACACAACCCTTGACGGCAAGCCTCTTGTCAAGGAGGCCAATGGCGACTATCATTATGCGACATTCTCTCCCGAAGGGCAGTTTGTATCGGCAAAGTGCCTTGCTCATGAGCCTGAAGCACGCACGCCTTATGAAATGGAACTGCTGGCATCCGTCGGTTACAGCCAGATGATGGAGAGCATTGGCAATGCCTCAAAGGCCCGTTCGGCCAAGTTCAGGGCCGCTGCGCAGAAGGCCGGCTCGCAGATAAGGCCAGAGGGTGATGTCAACATAGCAGTGGTGCTTGTGCAGTTCAAGGATGTCAAGTTCACATACACTAAGGAAGATATTGGCAATGTGCTGAATACCGAGGGGTATAAGCTGGAGAATCCTTTTGCAGAGAGTGTGGGCAGTGCGCGCGACTATTTCATAGCGCAGTCCGACGGCAAGTTCCGCCCTAACTTCATGGTCACCGATATAATTACCCTTGACAACGATATGTCATACTATGGCGGCAACGACGCAAATGGCGATGACAAGAAGGCGTCGTATGCGGTCAAGGAGGGTATCATGAAGGCCGACGCAACCTTTGACTTCTCGAAGTGCGACAATAATGGCGATGGCGAGGTTGAGTTCATTTACTGCATATATGCAGGGTATTCCGAATCGTATGGTGCCGATGATAATACAATTTGGCCTCACCAGTGGGAACTGTCGGCACAGGCAGGCACGGTAACCGTTGATGGTGTCAAGTGCAACACTTATGCCTGCAGCGGCGAGCTCGTGTACAGCGAGGATTACGAATCGGAAATAGGAAAGGTACTTGCCGGCATTGGCCTCATCTGCCATGAATTCTCGCACTGCCTCGGCCTTCATGACATCTATGACACAACATACAGCAGCGGTAACTGGGGCATGGACTATTGGGACGTGATGGACCAGGGCAACTATGCTGCCGAAGGCTATGTCCCAGTGGGCTACAGTGCCTACCAGAGAGACTTCTGCGGCTGGAGAGACCTTGTGGTGCTTGAGGAGAAAGGCGACTACTCCATGAAACCCCTTACCCAGGGCGGTATCGGGTACAAGATTGTAAATGACGCCAATCCCAATGAGTACTACATCCTTGAGAACCGTATGCAGGAGGCCTGGGATACCTTTCTTTTCAATAGCGGAATGCTCGTTGTACATGTAGATTACAGCAAGAGTGCTTGGGACAACAATACCATAAATACTACAAAGAACCATCCGCGTTATACCCTGATTCCTGCCGACGGCAAACTGGATGTATATGGAGAGGTTTCTACCCAGCAGTTTGTCGCCAGTCTCAAGGGCGACGTTTGGCCAGGTACGAGCGGGAATACCGAACTTACAGACACATCAATCCCGGCGGCAAAAGTATACACCGGAGGATATATGAGCAAGCCTGTCAGGGGCATAGAATATGCTAACGGCATAATTTCATTCAATTTCATGGGCGGCATGTTCCCCGATGTGGAAGTCCTCCCGGCAACATCTATAACGGCAACTTCCTTTGTTGCTAACTGGAATGCGGTTGAAGGCGCCGAAGCATACAACGTTGAGCTATATAAGGTGACTGCGGCCGGAACGGGCGCTGGGGATGCCGAGACTCTCCTTAGCGAGGACTTTACAGGCTGCACCAAGACAAATACTGATGTATCGTCAACAATAGGCGAGTGCACTTCTGTTTCTGGCTGGGATGGAGAGAAGATATACAGCGAGGGCGGTATCCTGCGTATAGGAGCGTCAAGCAGTGCAGGATATGTGACCACTCCTGTGCTTAATGCCGATGGCACTGTTGAGGTCTCGTTCTCTACGGGGCTCTATAATACCAAAGATACCGGCGTAAGGCTGACTGTTACAGTGATGGATTCCAATGAAGGCGAAGTTGCTGTCAAGGAGATTGTGCCAGCTGCCGAATTGGCCAGCCACACTATAACAGCCGAGGTCAACGGCTATTTCTATGTAGAGTTCAGTACAGCCGCAAGCAGTGGCAAGAAGCGTGCTAATATTGATAATGTTGTTATTTCTTCAAGAGGTTCTGTTGCCTCGGAGCTTGTAGCCGAGGCTGTCGTGAATGGTACAGGGCATTTGTTCGAGAACCTTGAGGCAGGGTACAGCTACCGTTACCGTGTTCAGGCGGTAGACGCATATGGGGTTTCTCCTTTCTCGGCATACCAGGATGTGTCACTTCCTACAGGAGTTGAAGAAGTCACAGGCGATGACCCCAACGTTGAAGTGTATACATTGAGCGGCGTTAAGGTATACAGCGGCGCAAAGGATGGCGTTAATGTTGCTGTACCTGGGATATACCTCCTTAAATCGGGACCCAAAGCGCGCAAGGTGCTAATAAGGTGATTGCAGCGAACCGGCAAGCAAAGGCCTAGGCAGGCCAATAGGGGCCAGGTTCACGATATGGCTGAACTTATATCAGGCTCAAGCTAAATTATATGCTGGTTTTCAAAAAGGAACTGTGTCGGCTGACGCAGTTCCTTTAAGTTTGTAAGAACTGGCAATATACAGGTCCGTGTCCTTTGCAAACGCTTCGGGGACCTCATCAAGTGCGACCTGCGTTCCAACAGAGCGAAGCGACGAGTAATCTCCCGCTAGCAGGCCAGGAACATATATAGTATAGTCTCAAGTAAGTAGAAGAAGGAACGGTTTAAGCCTTGTTATGTTACAGAATACTGGCTGGTTATTGCAGTGCATATTGTGTCTGTGGCGTAAATTCCATCTTACATCAATTTTTTACAACATACCGATGTTTCTGTGCTAAATTTTGGTTCTATTTCTATTTATTCAGGAAGAATGGTGCGCAAAATCTCTCCTAAACATTTGGTTATTAGTGATATAGCATAATTTCTGCCTCGTGAGAATCAAAAATTTCCTTTCGCCTGTACACTATGCCGCATTTTTTGGAATTTTTGTAAATTCTTTCGTTCAAACCAAGATACATTTCTTTGTTTTTAATATTTATTCGTCTTTTTTGGTGTTGACAAAAATAAATTTACGCCAACCGCCTTGCCATGCATGTATACACATCTGTAAATTATTGCGATTGCTATTGTCTGTAATGCGCGTTTGTAAAAATGTTAACAGGCAGGGCAGGGCGGTGCTGTTGCAAAATGCTAGCAATCCTGTTGTGCTTATCAACAGGGTGTTATTAACCGCACTAATAACGGTATGCATAAAATATACACTTTGTTTCTTTATGAACAAATGCGCTAAAAACCAGCAATTTACATATTAAATGTTAGTGTAGATTGTAGAGTTTTTCGCTAATATTCGGACCTCCTGTTCCAGAATTGCATATTTTTGGAGATTGTCATTGGTAATGCTCTGTAAACCACTAGTATATGCAAGAAATATAAAGTAAATTGCAACCATATCTCCGATATACAGGTTGTCTCAGGATTGTTGCCAGCGACACATTCGGCAGGGGTGTATTACATGCTGCTGGATTTTTGTAAACGGCGCGCTTGTGTTATAAATGTAAACAGCGTCGCTACCTTGTGCTTTCTGCGGGCTGTTGTTTCTTTGGAATATTCTTTTTATCTTTGTAACGCTGTTGCTTGAAACAATTGTATACATTTAAAAACTGCATAAAAAGATGAATGAGAGAGAGAGGATTGAACTGATTATGAAATCCTATGGAATGACCCCTTCTCAGTTTGCCGACAGGACAGGAATACAGCGTGCCTCTGTATCGCACATTATCAGCGGGCGTAACAAGCCGAGCCTTGAGGTGCTGCAGAAGATTTACGACGCTTTCCCGGAACTTGATGTAAAGTGGCTCATGACAGGTGTTGGTGAGGAACCTGTTGCAAATGGCGTTGCAAGCAGCAATGTGCCCGAGAACACGCTATTCTCTCAGGAACCTCAGCCAGCACAGCCAGCAGTCCAGGTAAAGCAGGAACCGCCGCTCCAGCATATTCCCGCCGAACCCGGGCCTGTGCTGCAGCAAAGGACGCCTGCCCGGTCTCTTCAGCGTAAGGCGCCAGCTGCGCCAAAGCTCCGCCAGCACTCCTTGCCTGAACGCAGGATAAAGGAAATCCGCATATTTTACACCGACGGTACATACGAGACCCTGTATCCCGAGAAATGACCAAGGCTGCAGCACATTATTCTTATATAGCAGATATACAGATGCTATTAGGCATATAACGCTATTAGGCATATAACTGTGCGCATTGGGTCCCGCTAAGGGTAATGAGGCTGTTTGCGTGGCCGCATTGTATCTACATTTGCGCTATAATGAAAATTATTAGCGCGAAAAATGCATGCGCAACCAAAAAAGTGCTATCTTCGCATATACCTGGAAGGAAACACAGACAGATTATTAAAATACAGACTATGAAAAAAGTTCTTGTCGATTTGACAGTAAAAGAGGTGCTGCATGTCAATGCCAGCTGCGTGCTGCTGGTTATGGGCAGCGATACACCTCTCCCCGACACTATGCCAGGGCAGTTTGCCGAACTGCGCATTGACGGCACGCCTACGGTTATGCTGCGCCGTCCTATCTCGGTGCACAGTTTCAATGCTGAAAAGAATGAGGTCGGTTTCCTTGTGCAGCTTGTGGGAGACGGTACCCGCTGGCTAGGCTCGCTCAAGGCTGGCGACAAGGTGAACACCCTTATGCCCCTTGGCAACGGCTTTACATTGCCCGGATGTGCAGGCAAGCGCTACTTGCTTGTGGGCGGAGGTGTCGGTTCGGCTCCTCTCTATTACCTTGCCCAGGAACTCAAGGCGCGCGGGTGCGATTTCGTCATTCTCATTGGTGCCCGTTCGGCGAAGGACCTTTACTTGCGTGAGGCATATGAGGCGCTTGGCCGTGTCGAGTATACTACCGAGGACGCTACATTGGGCGAAAAGGGATATGTTACTAACCACTCGGTGCTTGGCGAGAAGTTCGATTATGTTTTCACCTGCGGTCCAAAGCCCATGATGCTCTCAGTCGCCAGATATGCGCGCGAGAACGGCATTGGCTGTGAGGCATCGCTCGAGAACAAGATGGCCTGCGGCCTTGGCGCCTGCCTCTGCTGTGTAGAGGACACCAAGGAGGGGCATAAGTGTGTGTGTACAGATGGTCCGGTATTTTCAATAGATGAGTTGAAATGGTAAAGACAGATGTAAGAATAGGCGGTCTTGAACTGAAGAATCCTGTCATGACCGCGTCGGGAACATTCGGCTACGGCCTTGAGTTCGCCGATTTCGTTGACTTGAACAAGTTGGGAGGCTTCATAGTAAAAGGCACGACCCTTAACCATCGTGAAGGCAATGCCTATCCGCGCAGCGCTGAGACCCCTATGGGCATGCTCAATGCGGTGGGCCTGCAGAACAAGGGTGTGGACTACTTTGCCCAGAATATATATCCGCAGCTTAAGGACCTTGATACCAACGTGATTGTGAACGTGTCGGGCGCATGCATTGAGGACTATGTTGCCTGTGCCGAGAAGGTTGCTGCGCTTGACGCGATTCCTGGCATAGAGCTCAATATCTCGTGCCCTAACGTCAAGCAAGGCGGCATGGCATTCGGCGTGCAGGCCGCTTCGGCAGCCGAGGTTGTCTCTGCCGTGCGCAAGGCATATCCTAAGACTCTTATAGTCAAGCTCTCGCCTAATGTTACCGATATAACAGAGATTGCGCGTGCAGTTGAAGGCGCCGGTGCCGACAGTGTCTCGCTCATAAATACCCTGCTGGGCATGGCGATAGACTCAGAGAAGCGCCGTCCCGTGCTTTCTACAGTCACAGGCGGAATGAGCGGCCCAGCGGTAAAGCCCATAGCCTTGAGGATGGTATGGCAGGTTGCAAAGGCCGTAAAGATACCTGTAGTGGGTATTGGCGGTATCACTACTGGTGCCGACGCCATAGAGTTCCTGCTTGCCGGAGCAAGTGCCATTGAGGTGGGAACTGCCAACTTCATGAATCCTGCCGTTACAGGCGAGATTGTCGACTATATCGAGGATTACCTTGTACGTCACAAGATGAGCTCAGTTAACGAGCTGATTGGCGCGCTTGAGATATAAATGCGGCCCCATCCAGAAACTGATGATTTCTGGCGGTATGTCATATGCTGTATGTGTCATATAACAGGTCTTGATACAGCGGCGCGCGAGTAGTCTTGCCACATAACTAAAAATATAGGAACCAGCCTGGTTCCTATATTTTTTCTGCTCTTCCTTATTACGTTTGTAATGGCTGGAATCTTGCTGTCTAATCTTGTATATACAAATGTAACATGTAAATAAAATTCATGTTACTTCAAAAGGTCGGGGCGTAACAGCCTTGTGCGTTCAAGCGATTGCTCAAATTCCCACTGGCGTATCTTTGCCTCATGTCCCGAGAGCAGGATTTCTGGCACTTTCCATCCATTGTACTCTGCTGGACGAGTGTAGACAGGCGGAGCGAGCAAATTGTCCTGGAAAGAGTCGCTAAGCGCCGAAGTTTCGTCCGAAATTACTCCCGGAATTAGGCGAATGACAGCGTCGCATATTACCTCTACTGCCAATTCGCCACCCGTGAGTACATAGTCTCCAATACTTATCTCTTTAGTAATAAGGTGTTCGCGAATTCTGTGGTCAATTCCTTTGTAATGCCCGCACAAAAATATAAGATTTTGCCTCATTGAGAGCGAATTTGCCATCGGCTGGTCAAAAACCTGCCCGTCGGGGGTAGTATAAATGACCTCGTCATACTCTCGCTGCGCCTTGAGGTGCTTTATACAGTTGTCAATAGGCTCAATCTTCATCACCAGTCCTGCACATCCGCCAAACGGGTAGTCATCGGTCTTGCGGTGCTTGTCAGTTGTATAGTCACGTAAATTATGTAAACAAATTTCGGCATAGCCGTTGCGTTGTGCACGCCCCATTATAGATGAATTGAAAAAGCTCTCCATCATCTCGGGGAAGGTGGTAATTATGTCAACTCTCATAAAGAATATATTTTTGTAAACTCAAAAAAATGCTGTACTCCAGCCAGCAGGCCGCAACTGACTTGTTCTCAGGGACTGCTGCATTCTAGAAACCTGAACGGCCTCTTGTCTTACGCCATGCGAAGATAAGGCTTTTATTTGATTGCCGAGGCATGTTATGGCGCTAAACTGATAATGTTATTGCAGCATTCCCGTATTTGTGCCTGTGTTTATCTTTGCAGGAAAAAATGAAAATCTCAAGAGGACTCAGGAACAACAACCCGCTCAACATCAGGCGGAACAGTACAAGATGGAAAGGACTGGCGCCCGTACAGAGCGACAAGGACTTCTTCTGCTTCAGCGAAATGTGCTGGGGCTACCGTGCGGCATTCATCACTCTGCGCACCTATTTCAGCAGGCACGGACTGCGCACGCTGCGCCAGTGGATTTCCCGCTGGGCACCCCCATGCGAGAACGACACGGCGGCCTATGTGCGCTTTGTCGCGTCCAGGAGCAGCATTGCTGCCGATGATGAGCTTGACATTGGCAACCGTGGAACAATGCTTTCTGTCGTGGCGGCAATGTCACACATGGAGAACGGCGTACCGGCACGCATGGACGATGTTGAGAAAGGCTGGGAACTCGCGTTCTCCTGACACGCCGTTAAACCGCGTTTAAACCGCTTTTCAGGGCTTTTTGCCTTAGAAGGCGGTTTAAACGCCTTCTGGAGCTTAATAAAACTTAAAATTCTTGCGCGTTCCGGCAATTTTGATTAATTTAGCAATGTCTAATATTAATAAGGTGTAATACACACAGGCAAATAATATATCTTTAATCTATAACTTTTAATTCAGATGATTGAAAACGACAGAATTATTAAGGTCAATGTAGAGGAAGAGATGCGCTCTTCTTATATTGACTACTCAATGTCGGTAATTGTGCAGAGAGCCCTGCCTGATGTCAGGGATGGATTGAAACCCGTTCATCGCCGTATACTCTATGGTATGATGGAACTTGGGAACACTTCGGACAAGCCGTACAAGAAATCGGCACGTACTGTCGGTGATGTACTCGGTAAGTATCACCCTCATGGCGACTCGTCAGTGTACGGAGCGCTTGTGCGCATGGCCCAGGACTGGGTAATGCGCTATCCGCTCATTGACGGCCAGGGTAACTTCGGTTCCATCGACGGTGACTCTCCGGCAGCCATGCGTTATACCGAAGCACGCCTGCACAAGATTGGCGAGGAACTGGCACAGGACCTCTACAAGGAGACTGTTGACTTCCAGCCCAACTACAACGACGAGTTTGTTGAGCCTACAGTAATGCCTACACGCATACCTAACCTCCTGGTAAACGGTTCATCGGGTATTGCCGTAGGTATGGCAACCAATATCCCCACACACAACCTCAACGAGGTGATTGACGCATGTGTGGCCTACATCGACAACCCCGATATTGACACTGACGGCCTCATGGAGCACGTGAAGGCCCCCGATTTCCCTACAGGCTGCGACATCTTCGGCCTCAACGGCGTGCGCGATGCATATGAGACAGGCCGTGGCCGCGTCATCATGCGCGCTGTAGCCGAGATTGAGTCGGGTGCTATGCACGACAAGATTGTTGTTACCGCAATTCCCTACAACGTAAACAAGGAGGAACTCATCAAGGATATAGCCTCAATGGTAAACGAGAAGAAGATTGAGGGCATTTCCAATATCAATGACGAGTCGGACCAGTCGGGCATGCGCATTGTAATAGACGTAAAGCGCGACGCCAATGCCAACGTAATACTGAACAAGCTCTACAAGATGAGTTCTCTGCAGACATCGTTTAGCGTAAACTGCATTGCCCTTGTAGGCGGCCGTCCCAAGCTGCTTTCTCTCAAGGAGTGTATCGCCTGCTTTGTCGAGCACCGCCACGATGTGGTTATCCGCCGCACGCAGTACGAGCTCCGCAAGGCCGAGGAGCGTGCACACATTGTAGAAGGACTCATTATCGCTTCCGACAACATTGACGAGGTTGTGCGCCTCATCAAGGCCGCCAAGTCCCCAGCCGACGCAAGGGCCGCCCTGCAGGAACGTTTCAGCCTCACCGAGGTGCAGGCTGCAGCCATTGTTGAGATGCGCCTTGCGCAGCTCACAGGCATACAGCAGGACAAGCTCCATGCCGAGTATGAGGAACTCATGCGCAAGATTGAGTACTACAATGCAATCCTCACCGACGAGGAGCTCTGCAAGAAGGTAATCAAGGACGAGCTCTTTGAAGTAAAGGAGAAGTATGGCGACGAGCGCCGCTGCAAGATTGACTACAGCGCGTCGAGCGACTTCAACCCCGAGGATTTCTATGCCGATGACGAGATGGTAATCACAATCTCGCACATGGGCTACATCAAGCGCACTCCTCTCACCGAGTACCGCAGCCAGAACCGCGGCGGCGTGGGCTCAAAGGGCAGCGACACACGCGACAGCGACTTCATTGAGTACATCTACACGGCCACCATGCACAACACCATGCTCTTCTTTACCCAGCGCGGAAAGTGCTACTGGCTCAAGGTATACGAGATTCCCGAGGGCAACAAGAACTCCAAGGGGCGCGCAATACAGAACATGCTCAACATCGATGCCGATGACGCAGTCAATGCATTTGTCCGCGTGAAGACTCTTGCCGACAAGAACTTCATCGAGAGCCATAACATTGTCTTCTGTACCAAGAACGGTATAATCAAGAAGACCAGCCTTGAGCAGTACTCTCGTCCGCGTACCAACGGTATCATTGCCATTACAATACGCGAGGACGACCGCGTGATATCTGTTGCGCTCACCGATGGCGACAGCGACATCATCCTGGCCAACCGTGGCGGCAAGGCAGTGCGCTTCAACGAGAGCACCGTACGCGCTATGGGCCGCACAGCAACCGGTGTCAAGGGCATGGATATTGCCGAGGACGACGAGGTTGTAGGCATGGTAGTGCTGCCAAAGAACGACGAGACCGAGCACAGCCTGCTCGTGCTTTCGGAGCAGGGTTACGGCAAGCGTTCGGCAACTGATGATTATCCTACGGTAAGCCGTGGCTGTAAGGGCGTCAAGACACTCCAGGTAACAGAAAAGACAGGAAATCTTGTTGCAATCATGGATGTCAACAACGATAATGACCTCATGATTATCAACAAGTCTGGAATAACAATACGTACATCTGTTGACCAGATACCTGTCCAGGGACGCGCGACACAAGGCGTACGCATAATTAACCTTGGCAAGAAGAACGACTGCATTGGCTCGGTATGCAAGGTTACCCGCGACGCCGAGGAGGAGCAGCCAGCCGGCGAAGTCCAGGCCGAAGGCACAGAGAATGTGACAGAAGAGAATAATAACTAATATTTAACCTAATCTATTTTAATATGAAAAAGCTAGTATTGTCGTTAGCATTTGTCCTTATGGGTTCATTTGCTATTGGCCAGGAACTGACCAAGGAACAGATCAAGGAGCAGAAGAAGCAGAGAAAGGCGCTCATGAATATGGTACAGGATACCGAGGCAAAGATATCTGCCGACCCTGTAGGCGCTGCTAGGGCGCTCAAGGCAGCAACAGGCAATGACCTTGTGAACACCGACGCCTATGTGTGGTATGTGAGCACAAACGCAAAGAAGGCTGTTGTTGACAACGAGAACCGCAAGCGTGCCGAAGGCGCAGCACATGACGAGGCACTGATGTACTCCTATGTATATGAGCTCGGCTTCGACCTCGAGAACTGCGAGAAGTATGACAACATGCCCGACGCAAAGGGCCGCGTAAAGCCCAAGTACAAGGACTTCATCCTCATGACCTATGCGCAGCAGTTCGCACAGTTCTATAACGCTGGTGCCTATTACTACGGCAACGAGGAGTATGAGAAGGCCTACGGCCTCTTCAAGATGTTCATCGATTCATCTGATAAGCTCTACAAGGAAGGCATGATGCCAAAGGACACCACAAATGTTCCTGTTGCAGCATACAACATGGCACTCTGCGGAATGCAGCTCGAGAACTATGACATGGTGCTCACTCATGTAGACCTTGCATTGGAGCACCCGCAGATGGCGCAGAGCGCCTACCGTTTCAAGGCAGCGGCCTACCTTGAGAAAGGCGACTCGGCAACATGGCTCAACATGTGCAAGGAGGGTATCACAAAGTTCCCTTCAGACCTCTACTACAGCCAGTCTCTTATTCACTACTATGACAGCCGCAACCAGAGCGAGGAACTTGGCAAGCTTGCCGATGACCTCATGGCCTCAGACCCCACAAACCCTCTCTTCGTGTACCTGAAAGGCTACATTGCACACCAGAAGGAGGATTTTGACACAGCTATCGAGTGGTACGAGAAGACTCTGCAGGTTGACCCCAACTACGAGAACGCCCTCTCTAACCTTGGACGCTGCTACCTTATCAAGGCTCAGGAGTACAGCACAGCACAGTCTTCAACAAAGGTTACCGACAAGAAGAAACTTGCCGAGGACAAGAAGATTCTCGACGGATACTACAACAAGGCATTGCCTTTGCTCGAGAAACTGCGCCAGGTAGCCCCCGACAAGCACGACCTGTGGCTCATGAACCTTATCAACTGCTACTACAACCTCAAGATGGCCGACAAGGTTAAGGAACTTGAGAAGCTTCAGGAGTCTCTAGGATATTAATACCAGAAACCACCGCAAAAAAGAATACTGCCTCATTATCGGGGCAGTATTTTTTGTAGCCTGTCAAATTACAGGAATTCCGTATACGTTTATCTAGTTCTCTTATACCGGTTCTTACTTTAAACGTCCTGGGTATTGCTCAAGCGCCTTTCCCAGCAGGAAGATTGCGCGCTTAAGGTCCTGCTTGTCAATGGCATACGCAATGCGTACCTCGTTCTTTCCGTAGCCTTCCTCGCTGTAGAAACCCGAAGCCGGCGCCATCATAATAGTCTCGCCCTCATATTCAAAATCGGTCAGGCACCATTCGCAGAACCTGTCGCTGTCGTCAATTGGCAGGCGGGCGACAGTGTAGAATGCGCCCATTGGGATAGGGGAGTACACCCCTGGCAATTTGTTGAGTTCATCCACAAGGCAGTTACGTCGCTCTATGTACTGCTCATATGTGTTAATAGCATAGGAACGCGGGGCCTCAATTGAGGCCTCTGCAACAACCTGGCCTAGCAGCGGCGGGCTAAGGCGTGCCTGGCAGAACTTCATAACTGCCTGGCGCACAGCCTTGTTCTTGGTTATGAGCGCGCCAATTCTTATTCCACATTCCGAATAACGCTTTGAAACAGAGTCAATTAGCACCACATTATCCTCAATTCCCTCAAGATGGCACGCCGAGATGTAAGGCGAGCCTGTGTATATGAACTCGCGGTATACCTCGTCCGAGAAAAGATAGAGATTATGCTTCTTTACAAGGTCGCGTATGCGGTTCATCTCGTTACGTGTGTAGAGATATCCTGTAGGGTTATTGGGGTTACATATTAGTATTCCGCGTGTGCGCTCGTTTATGAGTTCCTCAAAACGTTCCATGGGCGGCAGCGCAAAGGACTCGTCAATTGTTGAGCGTATTGGGCGTATGACAGCGCCCGCCGATATAGCAAACGCCATGTAGTTGGCATATGCCGGTTCCGGCACAATAATCTCGTCGCCAGGGTTAAGGCATGTGAGGAATGCAAAGAGCACTGCCTCCGAACCGCCAGATGTCACAATAATGTCATCGGGCTTGAGCTTAATCTGGTACTGGTCGTAATATCCTACAAGTTTCTCGCGCAAAGAGAGAAAACCGTCGCTGGGGCTATATTCAAGAATCTTCTGGTCAAATTTCCTTATCGCTTCAAGCGCAACCTCGGGAGAATTCAAGTCGGGCTGGCCAATGTTCAGGTGATAAACCTTAATGCCACGTTCTTTTGCAGCATTTGCAAACGGTGCCAGCTTGCGAATTGGCGACGAAGGCATAAGTATGGCTCTTTCTGATAATTCAGGCATTTTCTTTCACGTTTTATTTTGCGGTTGCAAAGTTATTAAAAAATATCTTTCTTCGTTTACATACACTCAATTAATTGCCTAGCAATTTCTAACTAAAATCCCTCCAGACCCACTACCCGTATTTTTCGCTACTAATGCATGATAATAAATATTATGTTTAATATAATTCTGGAATTTGCACTCTCGCTTATAATTGGACAGGAATTTCGCATAATAGAAACGCTGTGTGTGAACTAAGTTTCTGCAATTCCTGCAAGAGAGATACTTCGCTCTGCTCAGTATGACAAGTGACATTCAGGCCCGTAATCCTTAAATGTGTTCTTGTCCATTTCGACACGAAGTGGAGACGTGTTGTTGAGGACTTGCCCGAAAAAATCTCGGAATAGAGAACAGAGTACAGAGAACAGAGTACAAGTGTGGCAATGACAGTTCCTCGTGGGGGCGCTTCTTTCTACTTTAAGCCCACTTCGTGGGCTTAAGCCTTGGCTGCGCTCGCTGTAAAAGCTCAAGTAGACTTGGCTTTTTCAACTTTCAACTTTAACCCCACTTCGTGGGCTTGAACCTTGGCTGCGCTCGCTGTAAAAGCTCAAGTAAACTTGGCTTTCGCTCGCTTGGCACAAGCTTTCATCTTTCATCTTTCCTCTTTTTTAAACATGCTTGTATATTGCAAGAACTTTCCCTAAATTCGCGCTGGTATCATTTGAGACAGCAATCCAATGAAAATATATTCAGCACCTTTACAAGGATTTACCGAGGTTGTGTGGCGCAATGTGCACAGCGCGCTCATCGGCGGCATTGACGGTTACTATACGCCGTTCCTGCGCTATGAGCATGGCGAGATACGCAGCAAGGATATACGCGATGTTGAGCGCAAGAACAATACAGCACCCAATCTCGTTCCGCAGATTATTGCTGCTACACCCCAGGAAATGCACCCTCTTATGGAATTTATAGCAAAAGAAGACTACAGTCGTGTAGATATAAACATGGGCTGCTCGTTTCCCCTGCAGGCACGCAAGAAGCACGGAGCAGGCCTTCTGCCCCACCCCGACATGGTCGCTACCCTGCTTGAGGCCGCTGCCGGATACAAGGATTTCACATTCTCGGTTAAAATGCGCCTTGGATGGGAAAGCAAGGACGAATGGCGCGCCCTGTTGCCGGCACTCAATTCTGCACCTCTCGAGCACATTGCCATGCACCCGCGTTTGGGAGTTGAGCAGTATAAGAAACCTGCCGATGTTGAAGCATTTGCCGAATTTCTTGAGGCATGCAGCAATCCCGTAATATATAATGGCGATATAGTCTCGCTTGCCGATATACAGCGCCTTGAACAGCAGTTCCCTTCGCTCAAAGGAATAATGATTGGCCGCGGGCTGCTGGCCAATCCTGCACTAGGCATAGAATACAGCCAAGGCCGTGAGTTGCCAACCGAAGAACTGTGCAGGCTTGTGCAGGCAATGCACGACGAAATGTTCGCCCAGCTCTCGACCCGCCTTCAAGGCAACACCCAGTTCCTCACAAAGATGAAACCCTATTGGGAGTACCTGCTCCCCACCCTTCCCAAGCGCCTGAGGAAACCAATACTCAAGGCAACCACAATTGAGAAATACCAGTCAGCAGTGGTCAATGCTCTAAGGGGAGATTGGTAAACATGTATTCTATTATATAGTCAAGCCGGTTGATATATCAACCGGCTTTTTACGTAAACTCAATTAATCCTTATTGTAATGGAATATGCTCAATGAGAGTTGTTTCGTGTAACTTGTTGTGTATGAATAATATGCAAACTGTAGTTGTACAAATGTACCTTATTCTTAGTCTCGAAAATAATAAATATTTCAAAGAACTATTTGTCGGTTTTACGTAACAAATATTTACATTATCCAAGAATCTTCGCCGCCCTGCCTGTTGATGCCAACAGCCTGAAACGTATGTTCCTGGCATTGAACTCATCTATAAGGAGTTTTACCATTGTGGTCTTTCCCGTACCGGCATAACCACGTAGAATGAACACACGTGAACCTGCGTCGTTGACAAACTCCAGCATCTTGTCAAAAGCCTGTTGCTGATGCGGGGTGAGCGTAATGCTTTTCTTATTGTTACTTGCACAATTCATATTCCCTGAATTTTTCAAAACCGAAAACTACACAGCGTTCATTATTCCCGATTTCCTGAACAATGCGTTTTGTTGTTGATGCCACGCATCTGTATCCTGCCTTTTGAAGGCGCGTAAGCAGTGAGAAACAGAATGTCTGCTCTCCCATCAGGTGAACGACAGCTGAATAAGGTGATGCAATAGCTTTTATTTTGTCAAGATATTCATCGGCAAGTAGCGCTAGTTTTTTTGTGCTGTCATTTGTGTCAATCTCAGGAAAAGGTATGTCAATAATGCTCCCATACTCTAATGCAGCATTACGCTGTTCGTCATCCCATTTGTCCGATGGGTGGTTTGAAATGTTGATGAAGTATGTTTCTCCGACAGTAGGGACCGGCTTTTCCACAGGCTCCTCACTGCATTCGGCAAAGTATTCCTCAAAAAACCGAAGACACTCCTCTATGGCTCTCTTGATTTTTGTTGGTTGCATAGGAACTTGACTGCTGCGCATTCCTGAATGGTTATAATCGTTACGGATTCTTGTCAGGTGTGAGAACTTGTTTACAATATCTCTATCACCGAGTAATTCATCTGTCAGTATCTCATTTACTTTATCTGGGATGCTCTCCTCACGCTCCAGTATCGTACTGTCTGCCAAACAGGCAAAGGCGATATTAATATAGCCTCTTTCACGCTCATTTACTAACTGTATGTTGTGGCGTGATGCAAAGAATGAGACAATACCTTCCTGCAGAATTGTCGCAGACTGTTGGTACAGTCCTTTTTCAAAACACCAACGTGCCGCATAAATTGTATTCATGACATTGCAGTTGGGATCAAAAGGTTCAAGGCTCTCATTTACCTTCTTGAATATCGGATTCAATGGCGAAATGAACGTTTTCGCATTCTCCGTGGCACGTTCTTTAACCGATTTGATTGTTGATGCATCAATTATGTTCGCACCTCGGCACAGATAAAGGTCATCAATCAGCGTGGCAAGCGACTTTATATACTTATTTAAAAGTATAGTGCTCTCATCACGTCTATCCGGGTCACGCAGTATAGGTTTCAATTCAGCGTCGCATAGTTCACATAACCTTTTAACGCTTCCGCTATCCACGAATTGTCCTGCCGCGAAACTCCAGTCAAGCACAGCCTGCAAAGATGTCAAGTCTATGATGGGAGCAATGTCTGTTGTCTTATTGCGTGATTCGTAATTGCCGTATGTGACACTTGCTATGCGTATATCCTTTAAGAATTTTGCATAGAATGAAAGTGTTAGTACCAGCATTGGCAGGAAACGGAATCCGTGTGTGATGTCAAAGTATATCTCATCATTATTGCCAATGGCTTCAAAAACCCTATTGAATATTTTCCATATTTCCTCTTCGCTGTTTCCGTTGGGAAGGTCTTCAATAGTTACAATCCTGCATGGCATATTCATCTTTTCAAGACGTGTGTGCAAGCCCTCACATTCAATCGCCTCGCCAGTATCGCGGTTGGTGTGTCCGTTGTCTACCCAATTGGAGCAACGGGCTCCCTCTGTCATCAGTATCAGTACCAGATCATCAGCATTCCATTCATTAGTTCTTAAATGGTAGTCTATTGTCGCTTCCTGGATGAAACGTACAGGTAACGATAGGAATTCATCCTTCTTGTATTGGCAACAAGCATAGTTAGAAGAGCCAAGAACAGAAATAAAAACTTTTCTTCCCATCTTTATCTTGCGTTAATATTATACAATTCAGAATCAAGCAAAAGAGACAATGCCTTGTTTACGGGAAACAATGAAGGCTCTTGCAGAGAAAAGTGAAGAATCGAGTTCTCTTCGCATTTCTGTATTGCATTGTCTTTCATTACAGCATCTGTTACAAATAGCCCCTTACTACCCATTCCACCGTATGTCTTTATGACATTGCGGAATTTGTCAATATCTATAGTGTTGTAAATCTGAGTCTTGCACTCAACAAACAGCACCTTTGTACCTGTGTTGACAATTATATCGACTTCGTTCTTGTCTACTCCTGTACGGAAAGGGAAATGGCAATTGAGAAATATTTCTT
Source organism: Bacteroidaceae bacterium (assembly GCA_045592125.1). Classification (GTDB taxonomy): domain Bacteria; phylum Bacteroidota; class Bacteroidia; order Bacteroidales; family Bacteroidaceae; genus HGM04593. The sequence goes on from JAZNUE010000012.1 coordinate 45,793, forward strand.
TTGCATTGGGCCATTCAGAAATTATCTTTGCTACTTTGTACTCGAACCAACCAGAATTAAACAACAAATCAATTATATGAGGTGATTTTATTTCTTTATTCAGTGAACTTCCATTGTTTTTCTTTATACAAACAACAACTTTTCCATTATCACCAGTCTGTGCCGGTTTTTCCCATTTCACACTTGAACCTCTTATGGTTTGGAAAAAACCATTATTGCTGTTCTGTAGTGTCTTCTTGTTGGAGTCAGGAAGCGTTGTTACTAAGGAATTGAATTCTTGGAAGTTGAACTTTCGTAATTCTTCAATGATTGTTATGGCGCTTTCATCCTCTTTTGTGTAGCTCTCCAGACTTACACAGTTCCCGTCAATGGAATTTCCATATAATCGAAACAAGGCCTTCATATCAAATTGAAAGTTCTCTATTTTTGCCATTGTGCTATAATTCCATAAAACATTATTCTGGTCAATATATACTATACTCGCATTTGGTTGTTTATCAAACAGAATACCGAACCAGTATGCCCAGGACTTTAGTCCGCTTGTTATGTTTACTACAATACCATCCTCTTTGAACTTTTGTGCAAGAGTTTCTGCCTTATTCTTTATTTCAAATGGATCTGTCGGTGACAATAAGTGAGACTCCGAATCGGTCGCGATTTCTTTTTTCAAGGTTTCAAGTGCCTTGATACTATCCCATGACTCAGAATGTATATATACAATGTAATCAGGCGAAGTTGCCATTATGGCATTGTATACCGGAGCGGCTTCGCGTCCTAAAAGGGTTATATGAACTTTCCTCATTTTACTCCGTTTTTAACAACCATTTCCACAAAGGAATAACCTCTATAGTAATGTCATTGAGAGTTATGGTTTCTTCTTCGTTATAGGTAATTATTGTCAGTTTTTTAGCATTCAAATGCTTACAGACTTTCAACAAGGCGGAAATCTCGCGTTCGCGGGTTTCATCATCGGCAATAGAATAGGAAACCTGTAACAACCAATCGTGCTCCGGTATATAGAAATCCACCTCTACTGCTTTGTTGTAGAAATACACTTCATCGCCATATTTCTTTTTCAGTTCAATAGCGACACGGTTTTCGAGCAGCGAGGTTTCGGGATCGGTAAGGAATAGGTTCAGGATACCGTTATCGCGGAAATAGTATTTTTTTGCACTCTCTTTTTCGGCAAACTTGGCAGCATAGTTGCACATACTGAACAACAACCACGTTTCTTCCATATATTTCATATATTCTATAATGGTCGATGTCTGTACTTTCTGACCAGCTGAAGATACTATGTTTGCCAAACGGGTGAATGAAGAGGGTTGCTTTATGCTCTCTGATATTTTTTTTGCCAAAAGTTTTAGTGAAAAGTCATTTCTTATCTTATAACGGGCTATAAGGTCACCAAGGAATATTTTTTGATATAAACTTGACAGCCAGGCACGCTTTTGCACAATATTTACACTTTCGGGAAAACCGCCATATGTGAAATAATGGGTAAACATGCGAAGCAGAGCATTTGTAGTCTTTGTATTGTATTCCCAATTCTTTTCCAATGCAATGTTGTTTGCACGCAGATATTCGCTGAAAGAGTATGGATATACTTCTTGAATTACATATCTGCCACCAAGAGTGGTTGCAACCTCACTGCTTAACATCTTTGCATTGCTGCCGGTAATATACACTCTGTACTTTTCATTGGCCAAACGTCGTGCAAACTTTTCCCAATGTTCAACATTCTGGATTTCATCAAGAAATAATATTGGGGTACACTCATCCAATTGATAGTGCGCTTGCAATATTAGATCCAAATCATCAGCAGTCATGCCAATCAAACGTTCATCGTCCATGTTTATATAGACAATTTCATCTATTGAATGGCCCTTTTTCAGCAGCTGGTGTATGCGTTGATACATCAAATAGGACTTTCCGGCCTGGCGAATACCAACGAATACGTAGTTAAGATTGTCTTCTAACTGAATATCCCTTTCTACGTATTCAACACCTGCAATAACAGCCCTGTTTGCAATCAATATCTTCTTTAAGAGTTCAATGTCCATACTATTTCATTTAATCATCAACTGCAAAAATACATCTTTATTCGATATAACAAATAAAACAAAGTTGTTTTTGTTTGATATAACACACGAAATCAATGTGTTTTTACATGTTATATCAAACAAAAAATGGCTACAACAATGTCAACTTTACAAAGCCGAGCACATCAACACCTTCATTTTCAATTTCGTACACACGGCGCGATTTAGGGAAGTCGTAACCACTGTATTTTTCATTGTTTTTTGGTCTTGACATTGGAACAATCTTTTCATTGAAATTGCGCAGGACTTCAGTCCATGCTCCGGTAGTAAAGCGCCATCCCGATGCATGCCCTACCCTAAGAATACACTCCTTTCCATCCTTCACATCTTCGGTTTCGGCAATAAGACCTTCAACAAACTCGATATAGCTGTCTGCGCCCGAAAGTTCTTCCGCAACTCCACTCCAGTATTCCAATTCCTCTTCAAGCAGTTTTTTTGTATGATTATTTATGGTTATGAATAATTTCTCTAACGAACTCATACATTCAGGCAGTTTGTGGATAAGTTCCTCACGGTCATTTTTAACGACATCCTTCTTGAACCTTATTTCAAGTTCCGCTTCTTCTCCACTGTTGATAGTCTCTATTGCCTGTGGCTTTGATTTGTCAATCAGGCTGTCGCGCTCCCTGATATTGATGTTTATCGCATTAAGTACCGTCTCGCACTCTCCATTGAAATAGGCATCGCCAACCTGAAGAAAGCGCATATATGAGGTATTGGATGCAGTAACACCTTTCTTTCCTTCGGGTGCCGGTTTGCTGAATACTCTTTCCTCAATTCTTGAGCAGGCATTTTCTTTCTTGAAGCCGATGAGGTTTGCCATTCCGTCTTCTTTGCCCTTGAGTTCGGTGGCAAGCACAGCTGTCCTTATTGCACCCTTCAGCGAACTGCCTGGGATATAAGGCAATCCACGTCCATCGTGGATGCACTCTTTTACCGTAGAACCGTTTGAATAGCATTCCATTGTTCTCTTGGCATATTCGGCTGGAGACGCTACATTCATTCCTTGGCGGGCAATGAACCCTGCAATATCCTCGTTTCCTTCAATTGAACTAACCCAGGCGTCCACTCTTTCCGCTCCAATGATATCCAATACCTTACGGTGGTCAATGATGTACAATTTGCCACCTTTGACTACATAATCCATGCCCTTGTATAGCATATTCCCGCTGCCAATGTGTACCGGAGTCAGGGTTTCTATCCTTACTTTACTCATAATCAACAGTTTTTATTGGTAATGCCAAACTGCGGCCACTGCGGTAGACCGGATGCATTTTCTCATTGTTCCATTCAGGAGCAACGTTGACTACACATCCTCTTGGGCAGCTCCTCATCTTCAGCACCGATGCTGTGTCGAACATGTAGACGGGTTTTTTCAGCAGATGCCTGAGTTCTGTAACACTGCTGCCCGACATATATCCGTCACGTTGTGACAACTCATAGCGTGAATCTTCAAGATGAATCTCCTTTAGTTCCTCTTCGCAAGGAATATATTGCGATAACAACAGAATGCTGTCGGCGTCTTTCACATCGGGCAGTTCTATTGTTGAGAACTCAACATCAAACATTCCGCCACCAACGCTTCTGTCGCTTCCCAATCCTCTTTCGCCAAGTTCTTCAAATAGATTTTTCAGTTCTTCTATCACAACCGGTTCGGCATCTATTATGCAGTACAATCCGGCATCCTTTGCAAAGAACTTCCATTCAAAGAAGAATGGTACAGCATCGGACATGCCGTCTCTTGACACTGCAACACGTTGGTGTACCGCTGTGGTATAAGGCATATTGAAGTTGCCGGCATCTTGTGCCGGGACAAGGAATTCTCCATTGAATTGTTCCTGTGAAATTGTGGGTTGTTGACCGGCAACAACCTTGTTCCATATTGAGTGCTCAATGAATTTCACCTTTTTTGCCTTCTTGCGCACAAGATCTTCATCAGTTCCGTTAAAGGCGAGGCGTCCTGCCGGTTTTGGCAGATAGTAAGCATTGCCACTGTACGGGAATGCAGAACTGACAGCGAAACTATCTAAGAATTCATGCACTTCTTTTCCCTCTTTCAGCTGTGCATACAATGAGGCAAGAGCTCCCGATATCGTATCGCTGTAAAGATATGGCGATGCGGTATCGTATTCACTGCGCCCGGCACCTATGTGCAGTGGTGACATGTTCTTGAATTTGACAATAGTGTATCTTGCCATAATTAGAGACTTTAATCAATATATGTCTTTTCTTCTGTTGAGTAATCAAGCACAATCTGACCATATCCACGCGAACCTGAACCGCCAAGATAATCATCGTGTAACAGTGCAATCGCTTCATCAAGAAGTTTCTTCAGGTCTGCCTCATCATCTGTGTCAAAGATATTGAGTACCATATTAAGTTTGAATTTAGCACCGGCTGGCACTCGCTCGTATGTCCTTGGATTGGCTGCAGAAGTCACACGGTCAATGTTCGCCTCAGTCTTGCTCTCGGTATAAAGCAAGTCGGTGTTGTTGAACTTCTCGATATCATCAATAATCATCTCTCCATCTCTCACGATGAGACGTGAAGGCTGGCCACCGTCATTGGCTGCAACACCAAAAAGACGTCCTGACTCCGATTGGGGATTATTGCTTGCTTTACAGTTCCCGTTCTTGTCAACAGTCATGCAACCATATGCAAGTTCCAACAATGACCTCAGTTTGCCTTTTAAAGAACTACCAGGGATGTATGGCAGATTATTCAATGGATTACGTACTACAAACTTGTCTGGACCACCTATGTTGAGCGCTGTGTTTGTTCCACCTATGTGAAGACCGGTCTTCAATGTGATAGTACCGGTATATATTATTTTCTTTAATAGTTTTGTCATGGCTATAATGTTTTAATGGTTAGTTATCTCTACCTCCGTATGCCTTATGGTATGCAACAATGGCCTCCATAATATTACAGAAATTAATGTAATGTCTGTTTTCCGTAACACTGTCAAAACAGTCATCAAAAACAAATTTGAACATCTTCAGTCCATCGATGTTCTTATCTCTTCCGACAGTGTATGCCACTTTCGGCTTAAGGAGGTAGAATGCAGCCTTTTCGCGTTCAAAATCCATTTGAATACGCTTGATTTCGCTATAGATATTACGTATCTTTGATGTTGTCAGCCCGTTCTTTGCCATATATTTGCCGACTTTTTCAGCAAAGACTACAAAATCCTTATCTATTCCCGAGATAATCCAATCCTTCTTGAACCCATAGCTCCTGTATTCTGCGTTGGGGTCTGTCTTATCCCTTTTGGGCGCTCCGTTATACCCTCCTTTTTGATAGTTTCCGTTCATAAATCAAAATATTTAATTGTTATTGCTTCTGTATTCAAGTTCGGCCCATCGTGCAGCCAGCGTCCACAGTTCAATCGCGTGGTATGCTGTCTCCACTCTTATACCTTGTCCTTCACATATATGTTTCAGGCATTTCTCAATCAGTCCCGACACTTCTTTATATCTTTCTTTCATTCGTCCAAGGTCATATGAAAGCATCCAGTATGTCTTGAAATTGGTTATCCTGTGGTTTACGATTTTGGCATTCTCGCAATGAATCATCAGCTTGGAAAGGAACGACTTGGGCAAATGTCCGCTTTTAAGTGCAGGAAGCATCTCATCCTTCAGCTCCTTAACAAACTTGAACTCCTTGTCCCAGTTCAACGGCATTGACATGAACGAGATACTGTTTTTTGATAAAGTGCCGCAGATATGCCCTTTTGCTCTTGATTCCTCATCAGCGCTGTATTCTGCAGCTTTCATTATGGGGAACTTGGGCTCCACAATGGCAATACCTCCCGAGAGGGAGAATGCCGGATTACCGCAGGTGTATCTCCTGAAATCATCTTTTATCCTTTCGGCAATCTCAATGGCAATGTCCCAACGTGCAACAATGAAGACATCATCACCGCCGCTGTAGATTATCTGTGCCTTTTCGGGTGCTACATCCTTCCATATCGTATTCAGGTAACCCGAGAAGAAATAGTCGAATGAACGTGACAATGCCGAGTAACGCGACAATGTCGCACGCTCGGCCGGTATACCTTTCTGGAATATCGTTCCAAGGTTGTCGACATCCATCCTGAGCACACCCATGCGCTCAAAATCACTTCTCTTCCCATTTGCACCGGCATCGTTTTTACACAGTTCCTCAAATGTCTTTGCTGCTACAATATCGGCCTCATTGCCTCCGTAGAAATCAAGCTGGTATATGTTGTCATTCCCCGGCAATATATGAATGAAGTTGCAGTGACCATTGCTGCCGTTCAATGTGACAACGGTAACATTATCGGCCGATCCTTTCAACTGCTTTCTTAGTTCACCGGCATCTTTTTCATTAATGAAATAGTAGTTATAACCAAGCCCTAACGGAGTGATACATAGACATTCTTTCCAATAAGATAATGGCTCGCCTTCCTTTATTACGAGCATATTTGTCTTTTTCAGTTCCTTGCCGATGAGAATCTGCTCATTGGTTGTCCTTCTCACATATTGGCCGCCATTGAATGCAACAGGTTGCTCATTGGGCATGAAAGGTTCTCCTGTAACAGCGTCTTTCATATTGCCGTTTATTGCCTGCGGAGTAAAGAACCTGTCGTAATTGTTTGCAATGATTGATGAGAATTTCGCATTCTTCCTCTTTTCACGTTTTTTGAACAAATCACCCCAAACATCGCCAAGGTGCTTGCTGCCCTTGTGAAGAAGCGTCTCTTTTGACAGCTCCACATAGTCTATAGCCACAAACAGCGCTGTTCCGTGCTCGGCAAGAATCCTCTCTTCGATGTGATTGGTTGCAGTCTGTAATCGTTCTTTTACCTCCTGTGTATTTGGTGCAAGCATATAAAAGCCGCCGCCCGAGTTGTATATGACATTCGCACTGTAGAGTTCAAGCTCGCGCAACAGATAACGTACAATAACGTCTGACATAAGACGCAGATAGAATGAGCGTCCCTTGAGGTTCTTGCTTGCGTGCTTGGAAATAATCTGGTATATATACGACTGTATACCGCTGAAGTCTGCACCGATGAGCAGGAACGGAGCCTCCTCTCCGTTGCCGTTGGCTTTATGCTCGTACAGGCAAACAGCAATAGCAGCAGTCGTTTTCAGGTGGTCGTACAATGAGACATCAGGAAAATCAATTGTACTTGCCGGGATATGTGATGCATACTTATGTAAAAGACTCAACAGGGTCTCGGCAAGCGAGTGTGCTGAACCATTACCAATCAGTGTGAACTCTTTTTCAAAATCACTCCACAGAGTGGCATAATCGGGTGCCGCTGTAAATTCATTCTTCTTGCGTGGGAAGAACTCCTGTGACAGAATCATTTTCTTTATTGGGAGCGAGTAACCCATTTCACCATCTGTTCGCCCTACAGTCTCAAGAACCGATACCATACGCTTCTTCTTGAATGCGTTCCACGATTTCTCCGCTTCCTGAACATTGCGTAATACTGCAGCTGAATTCCTGTCCATGCCCGATGACAGGCAGTCGGCCTCTTTGAGTATCCTGCCTAACTCGCCAAGCTGGCTGTCGGCAAGATGATGCCCGGCTGCTATGCTCAATAATGTTTCTGTTTCTGCGTCGTTGACCGCGAACAGTTCCTTGTGGCTGTCAATGAAGTCGGCTGTCCATAATACATGTTTATGGGAATAGGCACCATTATACACGGGACAGAACGTGCTCTCATCCTTGCTGTGCTCCTGCAGAATCGAGCTGCCGGAGAGGCTGCCACTGTCGGCTCGTTGTGAGAACTTGCCGATATCGTGCAGTAATGATGCCAGATACAATAAATCCTTTTTACTCTTCATCTCTGTTGCTATTTCTTTTTTTTACTATTGTTCCGTAACCTATGCTTGCGTGTTTGCCCATTCCTGCATAATCGGGAATAGAAAGATTCGACTTGAACTCGATGTCGAATGACATGAGCTTTATTCCTTTGGCTCTGACAATACGCGGCGAGGACACCTCTGTTATGTTGCACAGAATCTCCTTGTCAATGTGTATTCCCAGTCCTTTTGTCATCGACAGCATATTGCCGATGAGTATGTTCTGCAAGAAAAGCGCCTTCTCGGCAACGCCTTCTATCGAGGTGTATTTCCTGTAGTTATCCTGATTGAACGGCAACCACTTCCTCAGCGTGTATGTAAACATTGTGTCCCATACCTGTATCACGAATTTTCGTGGTTGCAGTCTTTCGAGGTTAAGTTCCACAAGTTGCTCCCCCATCATGAATTTCATATTCTGCGTAGCAAAGAATTCACCGACGGTGTTGCATCCTTCTCCAAAACATACTATCGCAGCCTTGCGGTTTATTCTCTTGTATTGTATCAAAGGGTAAGAGTAACGGAATCCCTCATCGGACAAATGGTTGTGGAACAAAACATTTGCGTCATGTTCCATAATGGAAAGCACGCCGCTCCTGAGCAAAGGCACTTCGTTGAACCTTAGTTCATTACTGAATCTAATTACAAAAACATCTATTCTGTTGTGCATTATTGTTTCTTTCTAATCAAATCATCTGGTTGAGATTTTAATCTCGTTTACAATATTAATATTTATTTGATAAAGAAACAAATATAACGTCTATTTATAGTCATAAAAATATTGATTCGTTGAACAATGTACGGTCAACTTAAAGAATACTGTTCTTGCATATACAACCCACCCTTGATATCCAGAAGGATAACGAGGGTGGGTTGTACTTCCTTGTTATAATGGATAGTATTTACAGGGGTGTTTGGGGATTTGCTCGCCAATTTTTGTTGTAATCCTTGTTATAATGGATAGTATTTACAGGGTATGAATACTATTAGAGCAAAGCCTTAAGTTGTAATCCTTGTTATAATGGATAGTATTTACAGGTTTTATGGCAAACCAAAACCTATATATCAGTTGTAATCCTTGTTATAATGGATAGTATTTACAGGTGAAGAAGGTATGTATCAGGAGCCTCAAGTTGTAATCCTTGTTATAATGGATAGTATTTACAGGAAGAGGTAGTAATGGAGGGTATCTTCACTAGTTGTAATCCTTGTTATAATGGATAGTATTTACAGGTTTTATGGCAAACCAAAACCTATATATCAGTTGTAATCCTTGTTATAATGGGTAGTATTTACAGGATTGCTCTGTGAATGAAGCTTGGTGCGGCGTTGTAATCCTTGTTATAATGGATAGTATTTACAGGTAAAATGCAGTGGTACATGGAAAGCGAAGCGTTGTAATCCTTGTTAAAATGGATAGTATTTACAGGTGCTGATGCCATTATAACAGCCGACGGGGGGTTGTAATCCTTGTTATAATGGATAGTATTTACAGGGAGCAGTTAACAGGCGCGAAGCCTCAAGCGGTTGTAATCCTTGTTATAATGGATAGTATTTACAGGGAGAGGATGGCACGTCAGGTAGCTAATATGGTTGTAATCCTTGTTATAATGGATAGTATTTACAGGGAATGATTACAAAGATTGAAGGAAATGTCGTTGTAATCCTTGTTATAATGGATAGTATTTACAGGGACGTAATCTGTAATTTGTTTGTATTCCGTATGTTTTGTCGGTTTTGGGAGGTGAAAAACGACCTCTTTTGCGCAAATAGTATCAAGCTGACCTCATTTTTTTTGTTTGTAATCTCTAAATATTGTCTTCATTTCATTAGCGGAATGACATTTAATGCGAATATATTAAACATTTCAAAGAACTGCAAATAAAATTTTACTCAACCACTATTGTTTGTTCAAGCAACAGCAAACGTGTAATTTTGCTATCGTTTGTTGACATCTTGGGATGTTTCAATCTCCTTGACATCCTTGCGATATCGGTACATATCCGCTGCATAGTATGCTCCACGTTCGGTAGCGTAGCAATATCCCGACACGCGGAAGGTCGAGCCTGTCGGCGTCGAAGCAGGTGTCTATCGTGATGTCGCCTATCCTGTGGCACACTGCATGCAGTTCGCATGCTTTGCGCAGCTACGCAACTTCAATATGTTTTCGGCTGCACGCTTGCACTCTCCCAACTCCCAGCCTTGCTTTGCAAACTCCTTTATCTGTTCAATCATAGCAGTCATTTTATTTCAAACTCAATCTTTGCGGCGCAGTCGTAGCCTTCCTGGTACAGTGCCAGGAGCTTGGCGGTGTCGCGCTCCATGCGGTCTACCTCAATTGGGCGTTCGGGGCGTATTACAACTGCCCTGCCCTCCTCTTCCATGCGCTCTATCATCTCAATCTGGCTGTTGTATATTGAGTTGCGGGCGCGGATGGCCTCTTTAAGCCTGGGATACTTGCGGTACATGAAGAATGGCACTCTTGTGCCCTTGGCCGGCTTGCGGTAGCCTTTGTTGCGGGTGAGCACAATCACAGGCCTGTCGAATCCTTGCTCAATGGCCCTTTTCACGGGAAGCGAGTCGGCAACGCCGCCGTCGGCCATTGGAATGCCGTCGACATATGCTATGGGGCACACGAACGGCAGGCTGCTCGATGCCTTCACGATGTCAATCACGCGCTTGGGGTTGTTCTTCTCCTCAAAGTAGCAGGCCTTGCCGGTGAGGCAGCTTGTTGTTACAATCTCCAGCCTTTCGGGGCAACGTGCAAGCGCGTCGTAGTCATAGGGGTATATCTCCTCGGGCAGCTTGTGGAACAGCAGGTCGAAGTCCATTATGTTGCCAGTGGCCAGCAGCCTGCCTATGCCAATGTAACTGTACTTCTCCATCATGTCGATGTTGGAGAACTTCGCCCTGCCTCGCTGGCTTGACAGGTAGGAGAGCGCATTGCATGCTCCAGCGCTCACTCCAATTGTATAAGGAAAGCGTATGCCGCGGTCCATGAAGCTGTCGAGTACCCCAATGGTGAAGATTCCGCGCATGCCGCCGCCCTCAAGAATCAGCGAGGTCCTTTCTGTTATCTCTACTTTCTTGTTGCTCATGTTGCAAAAGTACTAATTTATACAGAGATTATGAACACTGGCAGGGTGAAAAATAAACGTCCCCGACCTGTATATTTGAAAATGTAACAAATGCTTCCGATAATGTGCCGTCTCTTTAAAATATTATAAATATGGCATATTCCGCTTTGTATTACATGATATTTTCCTATATTCGCATACCATAAACCATAAACACTTTCATGATATTATGAAAAAGATTTTTCTGCCAATTTTACTTTTTGGATTTTTAGCGTGCAGCCACTCTTTTGCACAAGAGAATAATGCCGGCACAGCAAAGAGCGATGTAACAGTATATGAGCACGACTACATTGTTAAGGTTGGCGACACGGCCCCCGACTTCACCCTTGAAATGCTTGACGGCACCAGGTTCACCCTCTCCGAGAACCGCGGCAAGGTTGTTATGCTGCAGTTCACCGCCGGCTGGTGCGGAATATGCCGCAAGGAGATGCCCTACATTGAGAGCGACATATGGCAAAGGCACAAGGATAACAAGGATTTTGTGCTTGTGGGCATTGACCGCGAGGAGACAAGAGAGGCTATACTGCCGTTCATTGAGAAAGTGGGTACTACCTACCCCATTGCCATGGACACCAACGGCGATGTGTTCGCAAGCTATGCGCTGCGCGGTGCAGGCATAACACGCAACATACTAATTGACCGCGACGGCAAGATTGTAATGCTCACCCGCAAGTTCGAAGAGGCCGAGTTCAAGGCGCTTGTAGAGAAGATTGACGCAATGCTGGAGTAATGTGAACGGAAAGCGGAAAGGCAAAAACTGGAAACGGGCTAAAGGCTACTAGAACTGACAGAGTCCACCAATGCAATCTCTCCCGCTTGGCAGTCTATTCCCATTGGCGCAGGCTATAAATGACAATCAGGAGCGCACCTGCGTGCGCTCCTGATTGTATAGTCATTAGACAGCTGTTTACTCCTCGAATCCGTTAGGATTGTTCTTCTGCCAGTTCCAACTGTCGCGGCACATGTCCTCAATGCCGAACTGGGCCTTGACAAAGTCAACTTTCCGCACCCCACGCGGCACAAACTTCGTCTGTGCTTCGCGTGACTGATTGCTGTTGACTTTGCCGAAACTTGCTCGTTCTATTTATTCCTCGAAACCGTTAGGATTGTTCTTCTGCCAATTCCAGCTGTCGCGGCACATGTCTTCAATACCGAACTGCGCTTTCCAACCAAGCTCTGCCTCGGCCTTTGCAGGGTTGCAGTAGCATGTAGCGATGTCACCCGGGCGGCGTGGCTTGATTGCATAGGGAACGGGAACGCCGTTGGCCTTCTCGAATGCCTTCACAACGTCGAGCACTGAATAGCCGTGGCCTGTACCGATGTTGTAGATAGCGATACCCTTGTTCTCGACTATGGCCTTGAGGGCTGCAACGTGAGCGCGCGCAAGGTCAACAACGTGGATGTAGTCGCGGACGCCTGTACCGTCGTGTGTGTCATAGTCGTTGCCGAACACGCCCAGCTCGGCGCGCTTGCCCACTGCCGTCTGAGTGATGTAAGGCATCAGGTTGTTAGGAATACCGTTGGGGTTCTCGCCAATTGTACCGCTCTTGTGCGCGCCAATTGGATTGAAGTAGCGCAGGAGAACAATATTCCACTCGTTGTCGGCCTTCTGCACGTCCATGAGAACCTCCTCGAGCATTGACTTTGTCTGGCCGTAAGGGTTAGTGCAGTGGCCCTTGGGGCACTCCTCGGTGATGGGGATGATGGCCGGGTCGCCATATACGGTTGCACTTGACGAGAAAATCATGTTCTTGCAGCCGTTCTTGCGCATAACGTCAACAAGCACAAATGTACCGTTCATGTTGTTCTCATAGTACTCTAGTGGCTTAGCGCAGCTCTCGCCCACAGCCTTGAGACCGGCAAAGTGGATACATGCGTCGAACTTGTGCTCGTCGAACACCTTCTGCAGTCCCTCGCGGTCGCGGATATCAACCTTGTAGAAGGGAACCTCCTTGCCAATAATCTTGGCAACACGCTTCAGGGAAATTGGAGAAGAGTTGTCAAGGTTGTCAACTACTACAGCCTCATGGCCTGCCTCGGTAAGCTCAATCAGAGTGTGGCTTCCAATGAAGCCAGCACCGCCAGTCAATAGGATTTTCATTTCAGTAAAGTTTGTTATAATGTTTATAGGTTGTCCATACGGCCAGCCCCCAAAGGAGCATAAATTATCGCAAATTTAATGAATTTTATCCAATAGCAAAATAAATGAGGATTATTATTGAAATTTATCGGCCTGTATGGTTTCATATTGAAAACACCATGTCGTCATGCGCCCTCGCCTTTTTAATTATTTTATCTTTAATGCCGGCAAGAAACTCATTCTCAGGAGTGTGCTTTTCAAGAAGGTCTATGCACTCGCCGAACTTGCCAGTTTCCCGCAGAAACTCGGCCTTGAGGATTATATTGCCTGTGAATACCTGCTGCTTGAGAATGCCTGACATAAGATCCTTGAACACAGCAGCCTGTGCCGTGGTTGGCACATTGCCATTGCGGTATATGTCATTGAACGCCCATACAATAGTCAGTGCAAGCAGCTCAAGCTTGTCACTATTAGAATCGCTCAGCATGCCAAACGCTTCAACCGCCTCCTCAAAAGTGAGCCAGCCTGTTTCAGAAGAGGTGTCATTCCCGTCTACGGCCTTTGCGCTGCTAAGGAAGTAGTAATGCCCGCAGGCCGGACATTTCTGCACAGGCGACAGCCTAGGCAACATCGGAGCCACCTGCTTGGTGTCGGACCATTGTACACTCCCGAAGGTGTTGCCCGAGATAAGCTGAAGCAAATCCTTGCCGCCCCCACAGCTAGGACAAAAAACTGTAATGCAATTTCCTGGTATCATAAATAATAGGAATTAAAGGTTTTAGAAATATATGTATGCACCCGCGTCCCACATTGGCCGGAACAACCCTGTGAAACGATTGGCATCCAGAGCAAATATACGCAATTTTGCCTGCACTCATATCAGGTATATGCAGATTCTTGAATGCAATAGAGAAGTCCATATTGTCTATAATTTGCATTGTATGTGCTAATATAGCAATAATTATTCAGACAGCCATGGCCTGCCTTCGTTTTCAAGGTAAATGTGCTCTATTTGTGCTATATTTGCCTTTATTTGCGAAAATAGTCGTCAAAAAACAAACAAGTTAAGCAAAAAAGTATTACCTTTGCACCGCTCATACGAGATATGGGCTGACTCAAATCATTAATCCATTAAAAATCAATTAGAAAATGGCAACAAAAATCAGACTTCAGAGAAGAGGCCGTAAGCACTACGCTTTCTACTCTATCGTGATTGCAGATTCGAGAGCTCCACGTGATGGAAAGTTCACCGAGAAGATCGGTACCTACAACCCTAACACAAACCCTGCGACTGTTGAGATTAACTTCGAGCGCGCATTGTGGTGGGTTAACAACGGTGCTATTCCTACCGACACTGTACGCAACATTCTCTCTCGCGAGGGTGTATACTTGATGAAGCATCTCCAGGGCGGTGTTAAGAAGGGTGCATTTGACGAGGCTGCTGCACAGGCTAAGTTTGAGGCCTGGAAGACAGCTAAGGTAAACGCTCTCAACGGTATCAAGAGCGCTGAGGAGCAGGCTAAGCGTGACGACAAAAAGGCACGTTTGGAGGCAGAGAAAGAGGTTAACGCAGCTATTGCAAAGAAGGTAGCAGACAAGAAGGCTGCCGAGGCTCTTGCAAAGGCTGAGGCAGAGGCTGCTGCAGCTGCTGAGGCAGAGGCACCCGCTGAGGAGGCAACTGAGGCTCCAGCAGAGGCTTAATGACCTTTCACCCTTTGACAAGGGTTGCAGTAATGCTCAGAATAAATACCGCTGGCTACTTGGCTGGCGGTATTTGCTTTTTGTAGACACACGGGTATTCAGAGAACAGAGAACAGAGAACAAGCGTGGCAATGACAGTTCCTCGTGGGGGCGCTTCTTTCCACTTTAACCCCACTTCGTGGGCTTAAGCCTTGGCTGCGCTCGCTGTAAAAGCTCAAGTAAACTTGGCTTTTTCAACTTTCAACTTTAACCCCACTTCGTGGGCTTGAACCTTGGCTGCGCTCGCTGTAAAAGCTCAAGTAAACTTGGCTTTCGCTCGCTTGGCACAAGCTTTCATCTTTCCACTTTCAGTTTGTTTCACTCACTCCCTTGTGGTCCCAAAATAAACAGCCACTGCGTTCAGGACGGTAAGCCCTTACCGGTTTCTCCTCTCCAGTTCCAGCAAGTACTCCTTCCTTTTAATCCCCACGGCAAAGCCTGTCATCTTTCCGCCTGCGCCCACTACCCTGTGGCAAGGCACGGCAAGGAGCAAGGGATTACGGTTGCATGCCATACCCACAGCGCGCGATGCGCCTGGAGTGCCTATGCGTCTGGCAATCTCGCCATAAGTTGCTACATGACCAAAAGGTATTCGCCTAAGTTCTTCCCACACGCGCTGCTGGAAGGAGGTGCCTTCCAGCATAATCCTGAATGCGAATGCTCTTCTTTGCCCAGCGAAATATTCTTCAATCTCGGCATTCACCGTCTGCTGTGCAGCAGACAGCGCGCCAGGCGCACAGGCGCCTTCGTGCAGCTGAATGGCACACACACAACCGCACTGCATTGTAACTTGCAGCGTGCCTATCGGGGTCTCGGTATAAAAGGTCTCTTTCATTGCATTGCAAATATAGCCTATCTTTATGCACCGTGTAATGTGTATAGCATTTTTTATTATAGCAGGTTTTGCCAATAGAGGGAATTAGACTATTTTTGCGCTGTCAACATACCATGCGCACAATGAACAGGAACATCATATACACCGCGCTGCTTGCAGCAATGCTCATGCTTGTGTCATGCGGCGAGGACCGCACGCACGAATACTACGAGATTACCGAGGAGAACCAATGGACCTACACTGCGATGAAGGATTCCTACCTGTGGGCAAGCGGCATAAAGAAACCTGCCCGCAGCTCATTCTTCGGTTCCCCTTCAAAGTTCTTCGCTTCGCTGCTTGCAAAGGACGATAAGGTCTCCTTCTTTACCGATTCGGTCTCGGAGGGCAGCTATGGCATGATGTTCACCCTAATGCGCGACCCGCTTGGAGAGAAGATGGGAAGCTATTATGCGCTTGCGCTTTTCGTTGAGCCTGGTTCGCCGGCATATGCAGCAGGAATAAGGCGCGGGACATGGATTTCGGCAATAGGCGGGAAGGCGCTCTCGTCGTCGAGCAGCAAGCTGCTGCAGAGTGGCGAGGCCACATCTGTTGTGACAAAGGAGATTGACTATGACGACGAGAACGGCAGGTATTACTGGACACAAGGAGATACCCTTAGCATGCCGCAGGCAAGTGATGTGCCCGGCAGCGCAATATACCTCGATTCAATATACAGCATACGTTCTGCCAAGGCCGGATACATTGTGTGCCGCAGCATGAACGGTGTTTCCTTTGCAAAGGAAGTGCAGGATATTATGCTCAGTTTTGCGGCCGAGGATGTTGCCGACGTCATTGTTGACCTGCGCTACTGCAGCAGCGGCACGCTGGCCAACGCCGCAGCAATGGCAAGCATGCTTGTGCCTTCAGCGCTTGCCGGGACACCGTTCGCCGTCCTAAAAGGAGAGGAAGAGAGCGCAGACACTGTATACAGTTTTGGTGAACCGCTTGCCGGTTTAGGTGACAAACGCGTTTTCTTTATCATTGGCAACGGCACCAAGGGCGTTGCGGAACTGCTTGTTGAGTCGGTGAACCAGTCGCGTGGCATGTACGACGTGATGACGGTTGGCGCCAGGAGCGCTGGAGCAAACGTGCTTACAAGAGAGATTGCCTCGCCCTACGGGTTCTCTATTAACCCTGCTGTTGCATATCTGTGCACCCCCGACAGCGCTGTGCTTCCAGCGTCGGGCATTACCCCCGACTATGCGCTTAATGAACTTGAGGAGGTGAAGCATGTATACCCGCTCGGCAGCCAGCAGGAGTATATACTGCGCAACGTGGAGTATATTATTGTGAACGGCGCCCTGCCCGCCGCGCAATAAAAGAGTACAGAGCACAGAGTATTCTCGCTCTCTATGCCGAACTACTCAACTGTTCGGAACTTCCGGCAGGTTCGTTTACTGGAACTTCTTCTTGTGCAACTCCATTCTGGCTACCGCACTGTTTTTTACAGTTTCTAAACAAATTCCTATAATTTCCTAAACATACCTTGCTGCTGCGGTGTTATTCTCACTGAATAACCCTAAAATACAATTAAGATGAGAAAGATTCTTTTATCAGCAGCGGCAACGGCAGTATTGCTGCTTTCGTCGTGCAATTCGTGCAACAGCAATGCTCCGCAGGGTCTGGCATTTGAGAGCGAGACCGACAGCATTTACATGCTAAATGACTCCACCATGGCCGACGAGCAGACTTTTGTCTTCGAAGGCGTGTCTCCAATGAACGGCAACGCTGTGGCCAACGTGCTGCTTGCCGTGAGTACCGTGAACCTGAACAGCGACGGTACCTTTACCATTACAACCGACTATGTTGACGAGGGACTTGCCACGCAGAACGACAATGGCGAGGCGCTTATAATTGCTGGCAACGACAGCACAATGACTGTAATTGAACTGGTGTCGGCAAACAGGAAACCAACCATCAGCTTCATGATGCAGGAGGACAGCTCGCTAGTGAAGGTAGGCAAGGACGGCAAGCCTGCCAGCAATGACTCCACCCACAGGCTTAACCTCAAGAAGTAACTAACCTAATAAACGATTACCCATGAAAAAGAGTCTATTTTTTATCATTGCCGCGCTATGTGTTCTCATAGTGTCGTGCCAGAAAGACCCTGATACCGACAAGCTGGACAGGAACTATCTTGTGTACACCAACTACGACGCCAATACCGATTTCAAGGCCATTGAGACGTTCTATGTAATTGACAGCATACTCATCATAGGCAACAGCGAGAAGGCCTCCTACTGGAAGGACAATAACTCCCGCCAGATTATCGACGCCTATAACGACAGGCTCGAAGGGTGCGGATACATAAGGATGCCTGCACCCGAAGAGGCCGACGTAATACTGCAGCTCAGCTACATAAACAACACCTATTATTTCACCTCGTTCGGTCCAGGGCCATGGTGGAATGCCTATCCTGACTACTGGAACTGGGGCGGATGGGGGTGGTACTACCCCTACACCTTCAACTACAGCTACAGCACGGGGTCCATTATTGCTGAACTGGTAAATACCAATGCGCCCAATGCGCAGAACAATAAGCTCACGGTAATATGGAACTCGTACATTTGCGGGTTGCTGAACGGCAATAACCTGAGCCTGTCGCGAACGATGAGCGCAATAAGCCAGGCATTCGCGCAGTCGCCTTACCTTAAGAAGCAGTAGCCTGCAGGCTACCCAATTACTAACATCTAAAAAAAGGAGCATATATGAAAACTATAAGCAAAATATTGTCAGTTGCGCTCTTGGCCTGCCTGCTGGCAGTGCCTTCAAAAGGCAAGGCGCAGATATCGCTTGACAGCTACTACAATGTAGACTGGCAGTTCAACATTCCTCTTGGCAACAAGTTCTCCAATGTGGCCAGCGGCTGGGGAATGAACTTTGAGGGCGGATACTACGTAACATCGGGAATCGCGGTTGGTGCCTTCATCAGCTTCCACACTAACAACGAGTACTTCTCGCGCAGGACACTGCACTTGAGCAGCACCTTGTCAATGAACATCGACCAGCAGCACCAGATGTTCACGCTGCCCTTCGGCGCCCTCATACGCTACAGGTTCATTGAGGCCGACTTCCAGCCCTATGTGGGGATGAAACTGGGCGCATGCTATTCCGAGTTCAATAACTACTACTACATTTTCATGAGCAGCCAGGACCGCTGGGGATTCTACATGTCGCCCGAGGTGGGGTTCAACTGGTATCCCTGGCCCAACAGCATTGGATTCCACATGGCGCTCTACTATAGTTTCGCTACCAACAAGTGCAACCTCATGACGTATAAGCAGGATATTCTCAACTCATTCGGCGTGAGACTGGGCATTGCATTCTAGGATAAGGATTTGCTGCATACTAAGCAAGCACCCCCGCTAGAGCGCGCTCTAGCGGGGGTGCTATGTATAGGAAATGAGCTTGGTCACATTTGCCGTTCTATAACAGAGATACTTCGCTCTGTATGACAAGGTGTACTAGGCCAACTGCTATATTATTACTTATATTAATATAAAGGCCGGTTACTCGGCAGGTGTCATGCTCACTTCGATGAAGTTGCCCTGGTCAAGGATATACTTGGCAAGCAGGCGTATGTCCTCGGCTGTAATGCTCTTCACAAGTTCGTCATATCCTGTGTAGGTGTCCTCGTTCTCAAAGTAGAAGCTGTAGAGCCAGTTCATCCAGGCTGCATTCTTCTTCTGGCTCTCCTCGAACGACTTGAGCATGTAGCTGCGCACCTTCTCCACGTGTTCGTCCACAGGGCCCTGTGCTGCAACCTTCTCGAACTCGCGTGTGATTATCGCAGCAAGTTCCTCGCGACGCTCGGGCGCCATCTTGAAGTTAACCATAAGCGTATACTCGCCCTCGGGGAGCTTGGATATAGAGCCGCGCACGCCAACTCCGTATGTTCCGCCCTCTTTCTCGCGAACCTCTTCGGTATATACAATGTTCAGCACCTGGTTAAGGAAACTCATTACCATGCGGTTCTTGAATGTAGGCTCAATCTTTCCGCTGTATATGATGTTCTCGGTGCCAGTGGGGTTCTCCATCTTGTTCTTGAAGTTGTTGCGGTATACGCCTGTGCGGGTCTCTACAGTAGTCTTCTCTATCTTCTCTACCCTGCCGTTGCATGGCAACGCGCCAATGTAGCGCTCGACAAGCGGTTTCATGGCCTCAAGGTCAACGTTGCCCACAATGAAGAACATGTAGCCCGTTGCGTCGCTTGTGCGGTCCCTGTAAATCTCAAGCACCCTGTCGTAGTCCACCTTGTCGACATCGGCCGCCACAAAGGGCTGCACGCGCGGATGGTTGCCATACATTGCCACAACCATTGTGTCGCTGAGCGCGGTGTTCGGATTCAGGTTCCTGTCCTTCAGGCTGTTGCGCATGCGTGTGGTGTACGACTCAAATGCCTTCATGTCCTTGCGGGGCGATGTATACTTGAGATACAAGAGCTGGAACATCTCCTCGGCGTCCTTGGGTGAGCAGCCTGCGCTGATGACGTCGTAATAAGGACCGCTGCCCACGTTGGCCGACGCTGTGCTGCCGCTCAGTTTCTTGCCAAGCTGCGCCGCGTCGAATGCGCCAAAGCCGCCAATGCCAGAGAGCACCGAAAGCATGCCAATATTCACCTTCTCGCTGTCGGGATAGCGGTTTGTACCGCCGGCCTTGTAGCCCGAGAGGTTAATCCTGTCGGCCTGGAAATCGGTAGGCTTCACAATAACCTTAATGCCGTTAGAGAGAGTCCACACTGTTGAGCCCCACTTGCCTTCTTCACTCTTTACAACCTTGCCGCCCTGCGGGATTGCCTCAAGCAGCGGAGCGTCGACCTCGTTATCCTCATAGGCCGAGATTCTTGCGCCCTCAATCATCTTCAGCAGCATCTCGATATCCTCCTTGCCAGGATATGTAACACCCTCGCGTTCGGGAGCATAGGAGATTGCCACCCGGTTGTCCTCCCTGTGGAGCGACGGGATTACCTCGTTTATCTCCTCAAGCGTGAGCGAGCTTATGATGTCTATCGACAGCTGGTACTCCACCTCGGGCGACATCATGTCAACCTCGTCAAGGAAATGACGTATGCAGTTCTGCACATAGTAGTCGCTTGTGCGCTTGTCGCGCTCGGCATACCATGAGTCCAACCTTGCAAGCATGCTCTCCTTAGCACGCTTGAGCTCGGGAGCAGTGAAACCAAAGCGGCGTGCACGCTCAACCTCGGTGAACACCATTGGGATGGCCTCCATCATCTGCTCGGGCTTGCACTGCACCATCACGGTGAATGCCTTCTTCATCTCAGTAACGCCAAAGCCGCTGTAACCCACACCTGCACGCATGTACGGCGGGTTGTCCTTGCTCATTATCTCGGAGAAACGGCTGTTGAGCATTGAAATGGCAACCGAACGCCTGGTGCTCTCGCGGATATACTCCTTTGTGTTGCGCTGGTCGCGTGAAGGCACGTCGTGCTTGTACATGAGCTGCAGCACATAGTTCTGCTGCTCCTTGTCAATCTGCTGCGAGAAAATCATCTCCTTGTTGTCCTCAACAGGATAGTATACACGCTCGGCAGGCCTCTTGGCCTTCTTTATTCTCTTGAATATTTTCTTCACCTTCTTCTCAACCTGGTCAACGTCAATGTCACCAACGATGACAATGCCCTGAAGGTCGGGACGGTACCACTTCTCATAGTAGTCGCGAAGCGCCTGGTAAGGGAAGTTGTCAACCACCTCCATTGTGCCTATCGGGAGACGCTTGCCATACTTGCTGCCTGGGAAAATGTCGGCAAGCATACGCTCCTGCATGCGCATCATTGCAGTGTTGCGTCCTCTCCACTCCTCGTGTATCACGCCGCGCTCCTTGTCAATCTCCACGGGGTCCAGTGTAAGCCCGTCGGCCCAGTCGTGCAGAATCCAGAGGCAAGAGTCAATGGCGCCTTCCACATCCACTGGCACGTTGTTAATGTTATACACTGTCTCGTCAATCGATGTGTAGGCATTAAGGTCGGCGCCAAACTTCACGCCAATGCCCTCGAGGTAGTTAATCATTGCCTTGCCAGGGAAATGCTCTGTGCCGTTAAAGCACATGTGCTCAAGGAAGTGGGCCAGACCGCGCTGGTGCTCCTCCTCCTGTATCGAGCCCACCTTCTGCGCAATGTAGAAGTTAACAAGATTGTCGGGGTTCTCGTTGTGACGGATGTAATAGGTAAGTCCGTTCTTCAGCCTGCCAATCCTTACCGAAGGGTCCACAGGCAGCTGCTCGCCTTTCTGCTGCGCTATGCCAGGCATTACCATAAGCATTGCCAGCAGCAACAGCATAAGTGATTTTAAGTTTCTCATGTTAAGTTATTTTAAGTAGTATCATTACATCGCGGTATTGCATTATTCTGCAAAGATACAATAAACAGATGAGAATGAAAGTGAAAATATCTTAAGAATAGCGCGGTTCAAAGCGGAAAGCGGGACCGCAACACTCGCTAATCGCATCCCGCGGGGTATGAACTGCGTCCACGCAGCCCGCGACTATTGCTGCTCGTGTTGCCGAAGTTAGACCTATTTAGGAACTTTGGCAGCACTCGCTAATCGCATCCCGCGGGGCATGAACTGCGTCCACGCAGCCCGCGACTGTTGCTGCTCGTGTTGCCGAAGTTAAACCCGACGGGTTTAACTTTCATACCTGACGACAAACGGGACTGTCTCGCCATGAATGGCAAGGTATCTTGTCTGGTCTATAATCTCTTTCTCGTGAGGAGTTACGCTTGAGATGGTGGTTGCATATTCAAGGCACTTCCTGAACATGCCGGCCTGGCGATAGAGGTCGGCGATTACTGCCTGGGGAATGCGGCAGCGTGCTGTAAGGAAAAGTACGGCCTCAGTAAACAGCCTCGACTGGCTGTAGGGTGCCGGGTGCTCGCATTTGAAGTTGCGGCGATAGATGTCGTTGTAGGTGTGCACGTACTGCATGAGCAGGGTTGCCTTCATACCTGGCTCGATTGACTCCATAAAGGCGCTGTCGGAGCATATTGCTGCCAGTTCGGCAACATCCATGCTGCTGTCGTGTATGTCGCCGCCGAAACCTGTCCTGGCCTCAGCAGTATCGGCAAAATAGTACTTGCCGCAATGCGGGCAACGCTGCACGTATGAGATGTTGCTGTTGTCGCATGCCTCTACCCTATTGTCCGACCAGCGGGTGCTGGCGGTGCTTATGCAGAGTTCTTTTCTCACTCTTTTCTCGCCCTTGCAGTGCTGGCATACAAGGATAAAGCATTCATTGCTCTCGGGAAACTTGAAGTGTCTTGCCAGTCCTCGGCAAAAGCGGGGGTTAAGGCTGTCTGTAATCATAATGGTGCATGTCTGGATTTTGTGTGCCGTAAATATAATATCACAGGAAGGCGGAAGTCAATACTTTGGCAAGGGTTTAGCTAATGTTTAACACTTTACGGGCGGTTTGTGATAATCAACGGACCACTTCATTCTTCGGTATTAAGGAGCGGGCACTCCTTACGCATGCTGGAGTCCCGTCGTTGTTTTGCTCTGTCAGAACCGCAGGTCGCCGCCCGTAGGGGCTAGAGGCAATGACAAACTCGCGTACAGCAGCGTTAGGCGTTAGGCTTGCAAGAATTGAGCAAAAATTGCATTTTGACAAAGCTGCGTTGTGAGAAGTTTTGGCTATCTTCGCGCAGATATTCAAATTCAAAAGACGCAACAGAATGATAAGGTTCGATTCGGATTACATTGAGGGTGCTCACCCTTCTATCCTTGAGGCTCTGGCAAAGAGCAATCTTGAACAGCATATCGGGTATGGATGTGACGAATACTGTGCCCGCGCCCGTGACATAATACGCCAGCACTGCAATGACATGGAGCTTGGCGTTGAGTTCCTTGTTGGCGGCACGCAGGCCAATGTAACTGTGATAGATGCGTTCCTGCGCAGTTATCAGGGCGTGATATCGGCCGATAGCGGCCACATAAACGTGCATGAGACCGGCGCTCCCGAGGCAACTGGGCACAAGGTTATTGCGCTGCCATCGCCCGACGGGCGCCTGTCGCTTGGACAGATTGCGGCCTGCTACAACGCCCATTGGAGCGACGCGTCGCACGAGCACACCGTACAGCCAGGAATGGTGTACCTCTCCTGCCCCGCCGAGAACGGGCTGATATATACAAAGACCGAGCTCACGGAGATATCGGAGTTCTGCCATGCTAACGGGCTCTATCTCTTTGTTGACGGCGCCCGCCTCGGCTACGGGCTCATGAGCGAGGAGTGTGACTTTTCGCTTGCCGACCTTGCGCGCCTGTGCGACGTCTTCTACATTGGCGGCACAAAGGCTGGCGCGCTGTTTGGCGAGGCTGTGGTGTTCAAGGATGCCGAAATGCACCGCAGTTTCCGCTACGCGATAAAGCAGCATGGCGGCATGCTTGCCAAAGGACGCCTGCTGGGAATACAGTTCATGAAACTGCTGGAAGGCGGTGACAGCTGCCTCTACTTTGAGCTGGCACGCCACGCCAACAGGCTCGCGGCCAGGATTAGCGAGGCGTTCAGGAAGAAAGGTGTTCCCATGTGGATTCCCTCGCGCACTAACATGCAGTTCCCGATACTGGCCAAGGAGCAGCAAAAGGTGCTTGGAGAGAAGTATGTCCCGGAATTCTGGGGCAAATACGATGACGGAAGGGATATCGTGCGTTTCTGCACCAGCTGGGCAACAAAGGAGGAGAATGTAGACGCACTGTGCAAGGACATTGAAGAACTGCTGTAGCCATGGAGAATGAGAAGATTGAAAAGGTGCTTTCGTTCCTGAAGGCAAACGGGTTTGAGCATACCTGTTACACTCACCCCGAGGCACCAACCATTGAGATAGCGCGCCAGTATTGGCAGCAGGACGGTTCGAAGCACTGCAAGAACCTCTTCTTCCGCAACCATAAGGGAAACCGCCACTATCTTGTCGTGCTAGACTGTGAGCAGGACCTTGACATCCACGACCTTGAGAAAAGGCTGCGTCAGGGAAAGCTGTCGTTCGCCTCGCCGCAAAGAATGGAGAGGTATCTTGGCCTTGCCCCTGGTTCGGTATCGCCGTTCGGCCTGATAAACGATACCGGGAACCATGTGCACCTGTTCCTTGACGAGAACCTGAAGAAGGAACGCGCGCTAAGTTTCCATCCCAACGATAACCGCGCGACTGTGGTTATATCGCAGGAGGAGTTCATGCGTTACCTGTCGGTTGTGGGCAACACGTATGAATTCATCGAGATGTACTGATGGCCCTCGTCGTTTTGGACAAGGTTCCGTAGAGGACTAATACACGAATGTGAAGAACGAGATGACTGGGATTGCCGCGAATGTGCCGAACATGGTTATGAGCAGCAGGTAGACATCGGACACCTGGTATCCGCTGCTGGTGTATTGCGTTGATATCCAGTCACGTCTTGCCCCGCGGTACATCTTTTTCCTTACATGCATGTAGAGCCTGTAGACGCCCCACCCTGTAAGCACTCCAATGAGCGTGCCGGCAAGTATATCGCCCGGATAGTGCACGCCAAGATATATGCGCGTGAAGGCATTCATGGCGGCCCAGATGATGAGAGAGACCGAAAGCGCACGGTTCTTAATGAGCAGGAGCACGAACACTGCAAGGCCGAACGAGTTGGACGCATGGCTCGACGTGAAACCATACTTGTGCCCGCGCGTCTCGTCAACAACATCGACAATGTACATTAGCAGCGGGTCGCGTGTCGGGCGCCAGCGCTCGAAAAAGGGCTTGCAGATGGTAGACGATACCGTGTCGGTAATGGTTACGACAAGGGCTATGAAGAAGAGCAGCAGCAGGAAATCCTTGAGACTGTTGTTCTTTACGAGCACATAGGCAAGCATGAGCGCCAGCGGCACCCATACAATCATTGATGTATATACCTTCATAACGCCGTCCCAGAAAAGGGAGTCGCTGCCGTTCATGGAGAGCAGCAGGTACTTGTCTATGTCAATTAGTGTGTCTATGTCCATCTGCGGTGTTGTTTGTGTATGTGCCAGTGTGCTGCTGAAAGAAGGCTATATGCGCTCAATGTCGCTGCTCTTTACCCAGCCTATGGTGCCGTCCTCAAGCTCAACCTCTTTCCAGTCTACTATTGAGTCATCGGTAACGGTAACCTTTCTTCCTTCGTGTATCTTCATTAGTGCCGTGCTGGAACCTGGCGCGCTCATCATGGTTGCCTCCTCTTTCATCACTATCGCCTGTGTGCTGTCCTTTAGCGTACTGTGCAGGTTCCATGCGGCAACGTTGGCAAACAGCGCTATTGCAAGGCCTGCAATTGCGAGCACAAGGCCAGTGCGGCGTACACTGCTTCTGCGCACAAGGAGGAAGAGGAGCGCTCCAGCAATGCAGGCGAGGAACGCTGCTACGGCAATGCCTGCCCATGTATCAATGCCTGCCAGCCCAATGAGCGAACGGAACCATGCTACAAAGAAAAGGCTGTGCTGTTCCGCCACCTCGTCCTTTGTGCGGCTCTGCGCGAACTCGAGGTTCGCCCTGGCGTCGTCATCGGTAGGGTCTAGACGCAGCGCACGCTCATAGTTGAGGATTGCCTTGCCAAGCCCGTTGGAGCGGAAATAGGCATTTCCAAGGTTGTAGCAGAGCGGCGCAGTAGCGCCATGCTCCTTTATCACCGCCTCATATATCTCTATTGCCTTGGCATACTGCTTGCTGTCATAGGCCTCGTCGCCTGCGCTCTTGCTTAGGCGGGCAGCGACGGGTGCTGCAGGCGCCATGCCTGTTGTATCGGGAGCATTTGCCGCCAACACTGTGAGCGGCAATGCCATAATGAGCAGAATATATAGTGTCCTTTTCATCCTTGATTGCTTATTTAATAGAGTTTTCCATCTTGCTTATCACATCTGCCGACATGGCATATACCTTCTCCATTGCTTCCCCCTTGTCGCCCGGCGCGTAGCGTGCAAATTCGGCCTCGCCAAGCAGGTCCTGGAACTGCGCGATGAGTTCCTGCGGCACGTTGCGGTTAAGCAGGGTGCTTGCGATAGTGTCCTTAGAGAGCTGGGACATAGGTATGCTCAGCTTGTCACTGGTATATCCCCACATGGCCTTGAGTATCTCGTCATAGAACTCATTCTCCTTGTTGGCCTTCATGAGCGCCTTTGCTGCCTTAAGGCGCCTTACGGCAACCTTGTTCGCCTTCTTGGTGCGTACAAGCGATGTGTTTGCATTCTCGGCAACCTTCTTGCGGTAAATAGCAAGGAAGAGAATGGCCAGGAGCAGCGGCACTATGTACATCATGATATATGTGCTGGAGGCAAAGAAAGCGCCTTGACTGCCATCTTCGTCTTCGCCGTACTTTATGTGGCGTATGTCCGACGCTAGCACCTTGCCTTTCTCCTTGTTTATATAAGGGGTTGCAACTGTTGCCGAGGCCGGGTTCTCGCCCTTCTCTACATTAACAGTAAATGACTGTGTCTCAATAGTCTCGTACTGTTTTGATGATGTATTGAAATAGGCCATGCGCACTGCTGGTATGGTGTAGGTGCCGCTTGCCCTTGGGGTTATAAGATACTCATATACCTTCTCGCCCTTGAAACCGTTTGCTGAGAGCCTGAACTTGTTTTCTATAACAGGGTCATAGGCCTCAAACTCGACAGGAAGGTCAAGCTGGGGATTGCCAAGCATCCTCATGTTTCCTGTACCCTTTACAATTACCTTGAGGGTAAGCTCGCTGTTTGTCTTCAGGCTAGTGCTGCTTATTGTGCTGCTTATGCTGAAATTTCCTACACCGCCAGTGTACTCGGCAGGCTTGCCGAAAGGAAGTTTCTCCACTTCAAGCTCAAGCGGCCTGGTCTTGAGCATTTTCTTTACATCGACATACCCGGCAAAACCGTTGAACATCATCTCAAACGGGTCCATGCTACGGCGGTTCTGCACAGAGACTACTGCCTCAAAGTCGAGCGAGGGAATCTGGAGCCTGCCGCTCTCCTGTGGGAAGAGCACGAACTGGCGCCATACTATTGTGTTGTAGTTACGTCCGTTGTAGTGCTCAAGCTCAAACTGCTTCTCCTGTGGCAAGTCTACCTCCTGGATATTGAATCCCTTTAGTTCGGGTGTGGGAAAACTGAGGTTTGTCAGGTTTACAGCGGAATATACCTTGTAGGTAAGGAGCACAGCCTCCTGCTCATACACCTTCGTCTTGCTCAGTATCGCTCTCATGAAGAGGTCGTTATCGCTTATGCTTGTGGAAGACGGACTGCCTTGCGGTGAGCGGCGACTGTTGCCGCTATGCTGTTGCACAGCGGATGCCTGGTCTTCGGGTAACACTTTTATTTCTACGCTGTTAGATTTCACTTCTTCACCCTTGACATTAATCTTTGCAGGGGGGATAGTAAAGGTTCCCTCGCTCTTGGGCATGAGAATGTATGTGAACGTGACAGCAACCGAGGATGTTGTCTTGCCGTTAATGCTGCTATAGCTCTGCTGTGTCGAGATGTTAGGACCTGACAGAATCTCGAAATCGGGCAGGCCGTCAATCTGCGGTTCCTTCACGTCGGTCGTGTTAACTGTGTATGTAAGCCTGAAATGCTGCCCTAGCACCACCGACTTGGGGGCAGACGCCACAAACGTGACATCATCGGCAAAGACTTTGCCGATGAGTGATATGAATAGTAATGATGTTAGCAGTATCCTTTTCATTTATATGCGTTATATTTTGCAAAAATACTCAAAATTTTCTTACCAGTTCTTCTCAAGGTCCATTTTAATGCCTTGGGCAGCCTTCTTCTCTTCCATGTCCTCACGCAGTTCTTTCTCGTCCTGCATAAGGGCCTCAAGCATACGTTCGTAGTTCTCCTTCTTCTCTTCCTGCTGCTGTTCTTGCTGTTGCTGTTCCTGCTCTTGCTGCTGCTGTTGCTGCTGTTGCTGTTGTTCCTGCTCTTGCTGCTGTTGCTGTTCCTGTTCCTGCTGCTGGTTATCCTGGTTCTGCTGGTTCTTCAGCAGATACTGGACGACAGCAAGGTTATAGCGGGTGCCTTCGTTGGCCGGGTCCTTGCGAAGGGCCTCCTTGTATGCCGCCTCAGCCTCCTTGAGCTCCATACGGTGATGGTGAGTGAGCCCCATGTTGTGGGCGGCCCTGGCAACAAGCTCCCTGCCAGTCTCACCATGATTTCCCTCAATGCCTTTTGCCATCATCCTTTCCGCCTCTTCGTACCTTTGCATTATAAGGGAATCGGGCACAATGCCGTTCTCTACTTTCCCGCCCTTTATGTCCTGATAGTTCTTGAGGAGCAGGTTTGTACCTCTGTTATATGCCGACACGGTGTTGGTGGTATCCATGCTGTATGCCTTGCCATACTCTATCATGGCCTCGTCATAGAGACTATCGCTGTGCAGCCCGTTACCCGAAATGAGATGCTCGTTGACGCTCTTTATAAGCGGCGAGCCGTATGCAATGAGCGAGTATGCGAGATAGGCAACTGCCAGCACCGCAAGCCCGCATAGTGCCATGTATATGTATTTTCTTCTTGAACTTTCCATAATGAAACTGTTTATCGCTTTTCTTCCCTTCCCTTCCTGGGACGTGAGACATAGTCTATTACTGCAATGGCGGCAGAATCGGCAATAAGCAGCAACAGCGCCATGAGCGCTATTGCGCCGAACTGCTCGCGGAACTTTGTGTAGACCTCGGACTTCACATCGTCCTTTGTAAGCTTGCCTAGCTCGCTCTCAATGAGTTCCTGGGCGCTGTTGGTGTTGTCTACCCTTATGTACGTGCCTTTGCCTGCAGCCGCAATGCTCTGGGCCATGGACTCGTTAAGCCTTGTGACAACAATATTGCCTTCCCTGTCCCGCAGGAAATCACCGGCCTTGCCTGAGGGTATCCTGCCGCCCTTCTCTGTACCGATACCCATGACATACACCTTTATGCCCTGCTCGGCCGCCATGCGCGCAGCCTCTTCAGCACCGCCTTCGTGGTTCTCGCCATCGGTTATGAGTATCACAGCCTTGCCAATCTTGTCATTGTCGCTGAAACTCTTGCAGGCTAGGCTTATTGCATCCCTGATGTTTGTTCCCTGACGCTTGATGAGCGACGGGCCCACCTGACCGAGGAACATGTTCGCCGAGACGTGGTCGGCAGTTATCGGCAGCTGGACGAAGGCATCTCCTGCAAAGACTATCAGGGAGAACTTGTTCCCCTTTGTCTGTGCAATCATGCGCGATATTAGTTTCTTGGCCTTGTCGAGCCTGTTGGGGGTGATATCCTCGGCCATCATGGAATTTGAGATGTCGAGCGCCACGACTACTTCAACGCCTTTAGAGACAACCGTCTCTTTCTTTGTGCCGTATCGCGGACGCGCCAGCACAAAGACCATGAGCGCGAATGCCGCCAGCAGAAGCCAGAAAGTTATCCTGGAGCGGGTCCTTGCTGTCCTGGGCAGCAGCGCCTTCATAAGCTCCTTGTCGCCATAGAGCTCAATGTTCTTCTTCCTCCTGTAGCCCGAGTACAGATATATAGCAATAAGTACTGGAAGCAGCAGGAGCAGGAACAGGAATATCGGGTCTTTAAAAATCATATCATCAGCACTTTACGGTATTCTTCTTAATATAGTATAACGCAGCAGGAGCTCGAGCAGGATGAACAGCACGGCAATTGCAGCGAACAGCTGGTAGAGTTCCTCATGCTCCTTGTATTCCTGGACATTCAGCCTAGTACGCTCAAGCTGGTCAATCTCACTGTATATTGCACTAAGGCTTGCCTTGTCGGTCGCACGGTAGTACTTGCCGCCTGTTGTGGCGGCAATGCCCTCAAGCGTCTTCTCGTCAATCTCCACCGGCACGTTCTGCACTCCATAGGGTGTGGGGTATGGCGCCACCTTCTCATCGGTTCCTACACCAATGGTATATATCCTTATGCCATACTCCTTTGCAATCTCCGCTGCCGACTGCGGGGTAATCTCTCCCCTATTGTTGACACCGTCGGTAAGCAGTATTATCACCTTGGACTTTGCCTGGCTCTCCTTAAGGCGCAGGACACTGTTGGCAATGCCCATTCCAATGGCCGTTCCGTCCTCTATTATGCCTTTGGCAGCAATGTCGCAGTCAACGGCAGCAAGCATGTTGGCAAGGGCATTATGGTCGGTTGTAAGCGGGCACTGGGTAAAGCTCTCGCCTGCAAAGATTGTGAGACCTATGTTATCATTCTCCCTGCCTGCAATGAATACCTTGGCAACATCCTTTGAGGCCTCGAGCCTGTTGGGCTGCAGGTCCATTGCAAGCATACTGGTAGAGACGTCGGTAGCAAGCATTATGTCAATTCCCTCAACGTTCTTCTCTTCCCATGAGTCAACCGACTGGGGGCGGGCAAGCACAAGAATAACCATAGCAATTGAGATTACCCTGAAGATGAACGGCAAGTGCACAAGATAGTTCCTGAAACTCTTTATCCCGCCGGCAAAAGGGAGCGCCGTAGAGACCTTCATCGAAGGCTTGAGTTTCCTGCCCAGCAGTATATACCACAGCACATATGCTATGAGAGGTATAAAGAGCAGCAGATATGCAATATTTGAAAAAGTCATTTTACCTGTCAGCTAAACATGTTGTACAAATCGGTTGTGAGCAGGAACACGACGCCTGCAATTACAATGGCAAGGATTACGGCTGCCGCTATGAGTATCCTCTTGTGCAGCAGGGAGCGCTCGTTAACTACCTTTATCTCGGTGGGCTGCACGGCATTCTCCTCTTCAACATTCTTTGTCCCGTTGACAAAGTCTATCGCGTTTGAAAGGCTGAGCCTGTTCTCGCGCTCTCCGGGCCGCATTTTCGCGAATTTCACAAGGTCGGCAGTCTCAAGTATCTCCTTGAGTTCCTTTATGCTCTCCTTATCCTTTATCTTGAGCATCTCGTCAACTATCTCGGCAGTTGTCATCTCCTGCGCCTCAATGCCGAAGCGCTCGTGCATGTACTGGCGGAGCACGTCGGTGAGCTGGGTGTAGTACTCCTTCTCGTTCCCTTCGGCACTAAAGTCGCTGTTGCTCTTTATCTCGTCAATTCTTTTCATTGCCACCACGTGCGAAGGCAGCCTGGGTTTCACCTTTACAATGCGTATGATGGGCCTGTTCTTCACCAGGCTTATGACTGCAAGCGTAAAGGCGATGGCAATGAGCACTAGGATTATGCCAAGGTATACCGCGTCGCGCACCTCTTCCCATGTAAGGCTGACGTCGAGCACAGTCTCAGGACCGGCAATGTTGTTTATGTTGGCGGTGTCTATCTCAACGCTGTAGACATCAAGCACCAGCCTGTTCGACATGAATGTGTCCTTGTCTACCAGGACACTGAAAGGAGGTATCTCGTAGCGTGTGCTGTCGAACGATGTAATAAGGTACTCCTGCACATATCTTTTCCTGCCAGCAGTTTCCTCTACAAACTCCCTGCTCTCGAGAATCTCTATGCCATCTGCAAGTGCCGAGTCCCTGAGCTGTGGCAGCACTACATCATGCCCGGTGTCGACGCTCAGGTCGAGCCTTGCCTTGGTCTGCTCGCCAATCCTGATGGCGAATGTGTCGAGCTGCGCATTGAGTATCACATTCTGCGCTACTGCACCCGAAACGCCGAGGGCCAGGAATAAAGTAATAATATATAATATCTTATTTTTCATTGCTATAAACAGAATTCGTTAAAGCAG
The DNA here is from genome assembly GCA_045592125.1 of Bacteroidaceae bacterium. Taxonomy (GTDB): domain Bacteria; phylum Bacteroidota; class Bacteroidia; order Bacteroidales; family Bacteroidaceae; genus HGM04593. The sequence continues at coordinate 78,215 of JAZNUE010000012.1, forward strand.
CAGATGACTATCCGCGCTGGGCAAAAAGACTCATCAGCGCCTTCACATAGTCGCCGTCGGTGCGCACCGAAACAGAATCAACCCTGCTGCGGCTGAATGTCTCCTCGAGCCGTGCTGACTGCGCTCTCCACCACTCCCTCTGCGCTGCCTGCACCTTGGGCGATGAAGTATCTACAAACATCTCCTCACCGCTCTCCGCGTCACGTACCTTGACAAGGCCAACCTTCGGCAGCTCCACCAGACGGCGGTCATATACCTGGATGGCTACAACATCGTGCTTGCGGTTAGCAATTGTCATTGCATTGCGGTAGTCCCCGTTGTCAATGAAGTCGCTAATCACGAATGCCGTACAGCGTTTCTTGAGCGCATTGGTGAGGAACTGGAGCGGGACAGAGATATCGGTCCTTGAACTCCCGGGCCTGAAGTCAAGCAATTCCCTTATTATGTAAAGGATATGTTTCCTGCCCTTCTGTGGCGGAATAAACTTCTCAACCTTGTCGGTAAAGAATATTACGCCAATCTTGTCATTGTTCTGTATTGCGGCAAAGGCTATGGTAGCTGCAATCTCCGTTACCATGTCGCGCTTTGTCTGCCTTGCAGTACCAAAGTCAAGGCTCTCCGAAAGGTCTATGACAAGCATTACGGTGAGCTCGCGCTCCTCCTCAAAGACCTTTACGAAAGGCTTGTTGAAACGTGCCGTCACGTTCCAGTCAATGTCGCGCACATCGTCGCCGAACTGGTACTCCCTCACCTCGCTGAAGGACATGCCGCGTCCCTTGAATGCCGAATGGTATTCTCCTGCAAAGATGTTGTGCGAAAGGCCACGGGTCTTTATCTCAATCTTGCGTACTTTCTTTATAAGGTCGCTTGTCTCCATTAGGGCACCTCTACATTGTTCAGGATAAGGCTGACAATCTCGTCACTGGTCATGTTGCTTGCCTCGGCCTCATAGCTCAGGCCAATGCGGTGGCGCAGCACATCGTGCGCAACAGCCCTGACATCCTCGGGGATAACATATCCCCTGCGCTTGATAAATGCGTATGCGCGAGCGGCTAAGGCCAGGTTGATTGAAGCACGGGGTGAAGCGCCGAAGGATATCATATCCTTCAGTTCATTCATGCCGTATTTCTCGGGGAAACGCGTCGCGAATACAATGTCAACGATATACTGCTCAATCTTCTCGTCGAGATATACCTGGCGCACTACCTTGCGGGCCTCTACAATCTCCTCGGGAGTGAGTATTGGCCTCACGCTTATCTTCTCGCCGGTAATGTTCTGGCGTATAATTCTCTTCTCCTCGGAAAGCTCAGGGTAGGAGATTACCACCTTGAGCATGAAACGGTCTACCTGCGCCTCGGGCAGCGGGTATGTACCCTCCTGCTCTATCGGGTTCTGTGTAGCAAGCACCAGGAATGGCTGCGGCAGGCTGAAAGTCTCCTTGCCTATTGTCACCTGGCGTTCCTGCATTACCTCAAGCAATGCGCTCTGCACCTTTGCCGGAGCACGGTTAATCTCGTCGGCAAGGACAAAGTTTGCAAAGATAGGTCCCTTGTTCACCTTGAACTCCTCGCTCTTCTGGCTGTACACCATTGTACCTACCACGTCGGCAGGCAGTAGGTCGGGAGTGAACTGTATGCGGCTGAAACCTGCGTCAACCAGTTCCGACAAGGTCTTTATTGCAAGTGTCTTTGCAAGGCCTGGAAGACCCTCCAGCAGCACATGGCCATCGGCAAGAAGACCGATGAGCAGTGACTCCACCAGATGTTTCTGGCCAACAATAACCTGGTCCATTCCTGCTTGCAGATTGGTTATGAAGCCGCTCTGCCTTTCAATCATCTCATTCAATTCTCGAATGTCTATTGTTGAACTCATAGCTGTATTTTGAATAAATATGTTTTTAATTGGGTCAAAATTACTTCTTTTGCTGCTCTTTGGGTGTTAATATTCCCAAAAGAGACTTAACCATTGTTAGGCATAACATTCTTTAGCTCAGCGGCCCTCTATTTAGGCTGGAGCACTGGAATCATAAGCTTCATGCCCACTGCAAGGCCGTACGGTTCCTTCAGGCCGTTGCGCTTTGCAATGTAGGGCCACAGTTTCCTGCTGCCGTAGTAGTCGAACGATATCTTGGCAAGCCTTTCGTTCTCCTTTACAACGTGTACCGCCATAGTGCCGGCCATTGTGTAAAAAGTGGTGTCGGCCGCAGCAATGCTCCTGTCGCTCCTTGAGGCAAGCCCATCAACCATAATGAATGAACAGGAGGCCTCTCCTGGCACCTTCTCATCCTGTACCAGTTCATCTGCAGCAGCACAACTGCTGGCCGGCAGGCTGTCTGCCACAGTATCCTGTCCTGCTTCGGCCGGCACAATGGCAGGCTTGCCGGCATTATTCAGTGTCCCAGCAGCCTCGTTGCCAGCTACAGCAACAACGCCCTGCCCCGGAATTCTGTTCACCGCTACATCGCCTGTCCCGTTATCGGCAGCTTGCTCCCTGCCCATCATTCTTATTGCGACAAATCCGCACACAAATCCTATTATTAGAAAGAAAGCAAAGCGCAGAATGTTCTTGTTTTTCTTGACAGGCGCAGGCGCTGCGTTGTTTCCGCCGGACTGCGCAGCAGTATCACTCTCCAGCGCAGTTTCCTCCTTTTCTTCTTCTGCTGCAGGTTCTCCAGGTTCCTCTTTTGCAAATTCTGTGGCCTCGGCATTCGCGCCGCCAGCCGCCAGCCCGCTGTTTCCAGTCTCTTCAGCAGTGAGTTCCTCTTTCTCTTCTTCAGGCGTTTCACCACTCTCTGGAACAGTACTCTTTACATTATCTCCTGGAGGAACCGTTGGCTCGCACTCCTCTGCAACCTGCTCTTCCTCAATTCCCGAACCGGCAGCAGGCACTGCTGGCGCAGGTGTCTCCTCACTGGGCATCTCTTCCTCAATATCCGCAACACCCACGGTACGCGGCGCCTCTTCAGCTGCGGTTTCCTTTACGGCAGCGGCCTGCACAGGCGTGGCCTCCTCGGTTGCGGCCATGCTCTCCTCGTCATTGGCCGGTGCGTCGTCCTGGTAAGCGTCATCAATCTCCACAGGAGCAAACATTGCAAAGGGGCGGTTAACACTCTCCTTCAGGGTGTCGGCAGGGATAAAGGAAATCTTCCTGTGCCCTTTTATCTCAAACTTCTCACCGGTGTTCACGTTTACGCTGTAGCGGCCGGCTACCTCGGTTATCTTGAACGTGCCTAGCCCGTTAATCTTTACAATGCCGTCCTGCTCAAGTCCCTCGATTATAATATCGAATATGGCCTTTGCGAGCGCGTCGGCCTTGGCACCTGAGATATTGGCCTCTTTTGCAAGCAAGGCGCTCAAGTCGGGGTAATTCAGTTTCTCGTTCATCTTTTGCTCCTCCTTTTATTTGAACTTATCCTTCAGCTTGCTGCTCGGACGGAACACCGGCTGAATCTTTGGCGGCACAAGAAAGCGCTGCCCGGTCTTTGGGTTCACCGACAGGCGTTCCTTGCACATCTTTGTCTCAAGCACTCCGAAACCCGAAATGTTTATCTGGTCGCCATCCTTCAGGCGCTCGGTAACGACATCGGCAAACGTGTCAGCATAGGCAGACGCCTCGGCAACCGTAATGCCGCACCTCTTCGATAATTCTGCGATAAATTTCTTGTTATTCATTTTATAAGAAGTTGTTTAGGAAGCAGTCCTTATTCTCATATATAAAAGGCCCTGTTCTCAGCCTTCAATTGTCCCCATGAGGTCAAACTCGGCCGAACCGGTTATTCTCACGTTGTAAAAACCGCCAATCTCCAGCCTGCCTTCGCTCACCGGCACCAGTACCTCAGTATCTACATCGGGCGAGTCGAACTCCGTGCGTCCGATGTAATATTCGCCTTCAACACGGTCGATGACTGTCCTGAAGCACTTGCCCACCTTTTCATCGTTAAGCCTGGCCGATATCCTCTGCTGCACCTCCATCAGGCGGTCGAGGCGCTCCTGTTTCTTCTTCTTTGAGACACTGTCGCGATAGTTATCGGCAGCGTATGTGCCGTCCTCCTCGCAATAGGCAAAGGCGCCAAGGCGGTCGAACTTCGCCCATTTCACGAACTCAATGAGTTCCTCGAACTCCTTCTCGCCTTCTCCAGGGAAGCCCACCATCATGGTTGTGCGCAGGCATATCCCCGGCACCTCGCTGCGCATACGCTCCACAAGTGCATATGTCTCTTCCTTTGTCACATGGCGCTGCATTTTCTTCAGCACCTTGGTGCTCACGTGCTGCAGTGCAATGTCGAGGTACTTGCACACATTGTCCCTCTCGCGCATTACACGGAGCAAGTCATAAGGGAAATGTGTCGGGTAGGCATAGTGCAGCCTAATCCACTCCACTCCCTCAACGTCCGATATCCTTTCCACAAGCCCGGCAATGCTCTGCTTCCCGTAGAGGTCTACTCCGTAGAACGTGAGTTCCTGTGCAATGACCTGGAACTCCTTTACTCCCTGCGAGACAAGATAGCGCACCTCGTCAACAATCTCCTCAACGGGGCGCGACTTGTGCGCGCCAGTTATGATGGGAATCGCGCAATAGGCACAGCGGCGGCTGCAGCCCTCTGAAATCTTCAGGTAGGCATAATGCCCTGGAGTCGTGAGCACACGCTCCTGCGCAATGCTCTCGCGGTACTCATGCCTGAGGTCATTTATAAGCTCTGTCCAGTTGAACTTGCCGTAGAACTTGTCCACCTGGGAGATTTCCTCCCTCAGTTCTGCAAGGTAGCGCTCCGATAGGCAGCCCATTACATAGAGGCGCTCCAGGCCGCCTTCGTCCTTGCGCTGGCAGAATTCAAGAATCATATTGATTGACTCCTGCTTTGCGTCGCCAATGAAACCGCAGGTGTTTATCACCGCAATCTCTCCGCAAGGTTCCTCGCTATCATGCACCACCTCATATCCGCACTCCTCAAGCTGGCGCATAAGGTGCTCCGAATCGACTAGGTTCTTGGAGCAGCCCATCGTAATAATGTCAACACGCTTCTTCATCGCTTATCCGAAAAGTGAATCTACAAACTCTTCGCGGTTAAATACCTGCAGGTGGTCAATGCCCTCGCCAAGCCCTATGTACTTGACCGGAATCCTGAACTGGTCGCTTATGCCTATTACAACACCGCCCTTGGCAGTGCCGTCTAGCTTTGTTATGGCAAGCGATGTCACTTCAGTCGCCTTGGTGAACTGCTTTGCCTGCTCAAATGCATTCTGCCCAGTAGAGCCGTCAAGCACCAGCATAACGTCATCAGGTGCTCCCGGGACAACCTTCTGCATTACATTCTTTATCTTCGTAAGCTCGTTCATGAGCCCCACCTTGTTGTGAAGGCGGCCCGCTGTGTCAATGATTACCACGTCGGCACCGTTCGCCACGGCCGAGGCCAGAGTGTCGTATGCCACCGAGGCCGGGTCGGAGCCCATGCCCTGCTTCACCACCGGCACATCGGCACGGCGCCCCCACTCCACAAGCTGCTCTACGGCAGCAGCGCGGAATGTGTCGGCAGCGCCCAGATATACCTTCTTGCCGGCCTTCTTGTACTGGTGGGCCAGCTTGCCAATAGTAGTTGTCTTGCCCACGCCGTTCACGCCAACAACCATAATAACGTAAGGCTGTCCGGGCGTTGCGGGTATGTTGAATGTATCGTCCAGGTCATTGCTGTTGTTCTCCATGAGCAGCTGCGCAATCTCGTCCTTGAGCAGCCTGTTGAGCTCGTTTGTGTTCATGAACTTGTCGCGTGCGGCACGTTTCTGCACACGGTCAATAATCTTGAGAGTCGTGTCGACGCCCACATCCGATGTTATGAGCACCTCCTCAAGGTTGTCGAGCACCTCGTCATCTATCTCGCTCTTGCCTGCAATTGCGCGGGCAATCTTCCCGAACACACTCTCCTTGGTCTTGGACAATCCCTTGTCAAGAACCTCTTTCTTCTCTTTGCTGAAAAAGCTGAATATTCCCATATTCTCTATTCTTCTAAAAAAACACATATCGCCTGTGCATTGCCACAGAAGGCTGCACAGGCCATTTCACTAGTCAAGCTTAAGCACTGCGAGGAACGCCTTCTGCGGCACCTCCACATTACCAATCTGCTTCATTCGCTTCTTTCCCTTCTTCTGCTTCTCGAGCAGCTTGCGCTTGCGCGACACGTCACCGCCGTAGCACTTCGCCGTAACGTCCTTGCGCACCTGCTTTATTGTCTCGCGGGCAATAATCTTTGTGCCGATAGCCGCCTGCAGGGCAATGTCGAACTGCTGTCTTGGTATAAGGTCGCGCAGTTTCTCGCACATCTGGCGGCCAAGGCCATATGCATTGTCTACATGAGTGAGTGTAGACAAGGCGTCAACCGGCTCGCCGTTGAGCAGGATATCGAGTTTTATGAGTTTCGATGTCCTGAACCCTGCAGGATGATAATCGAACGACGCATAACCCTTTGAAATGCTCTTGAGCTTGTCATAGAAGTCAATCACAATCTCGCCCAGCGGCAGCAGGAAACGTATGTCTACGCGGTTGCCGGTAATGAACTCCTGCTTCAGCAGCTCGCCGCGTTTCGAGAGGCACAGCGTCATGATGGGGCCAATGTAGTCGGCACGCGTGATTATGCTTGCGTTGATATACGGTTCCTCAATGTGGTCAATGAGAGTCTGGTCGGGCATGCCGCCAGGATTGTGTACCTCCTTGGCCTCGCCCTGCTTGTCATACACCATGTACGACACGTTAGGCACTGTGGTAATTACGCTCATGTCGAACTCGCGGTCAAGGCGCTCCTGTACAATCTCCATGTGCAGCAGTCCCAGGAAACCGCAGCGGAAACCGAAGCCCAGGGCAGCCGATGACTCGGGAGTGAATGTCAGCGACGCGTCGTTAAGCTGCAGTTTCTCGAGCGAGGCGCGAAGGTCCTCGTAGTCCTCGGCCTCAATCGGGTAGACACCGGCGAAGACCATAGGCTTAACCTCCTCGAAACCCGAGATTGCAGCGCTGCACGGGCGCGCTATGTGAGTGATTGTGTCGCCCACCTTAACCTCGCGCGAGGTCTTGATTCCCGAGATTATATATCCCACGTCGCCGGTACGCAGTTCCTGCCGGGGCGAAAGGTCCATCTTCAGCACTCCAATCTCATCGGCGTCATACTCCTTGCCCGTATTGAAGAACTTCACCTTGTCGCCCTTGCGCAGCACGCCATTCGTAATCTTGAAATATGCTATAATGCCGCGGAACGAGTTGAATACCGAGTCGAAGATAAGCGCCTGCAAGGGTGCCTCCTCGTCGCCTGCGGGTGCCGGGATTCTCTCAACTACGGCCTCAAGAATCTCCTCAACGCCCATACCAGTCTTCCCCGACGCCTCAATTATGTCCTCGCGGTCGCAGCCAATGAGGTCAATAATCTCGTCCTTAACCTCCTCGGGCATTGCGTTTATCATGTCGCACTTGTTAATCACGGGGATAATCTCCAGTCCCTGGTCAACGGCCATGTAAAGGTTCGATATTGTCTGCGCCTGCACACCCTGTGTAGCGTCAACTACCAGCAGCGCGCCTTCGCACGCGGCAATTGAGCGCGACACCTCATACGAGAAGTCCACGTGTCCCGGAGTGTCAATGAGGTTGAGGATATATTTCTCGCCCTTGTACATGTACTCCATCTGTATCGCGTGGCTCTTGATGGTTATTCCTCGCTCCTTCTCAAGGTCCATGTTGTCAAGCATCTGCCCCTCGGTGATACTTATTGTCTTAGTAGTCTCCAGAAGACGGTCGGCCAGCGTAGACTTGCCGTGGTCAATGTGGGCAATAATGCAGAAATTCCTGATTTTTTCCATATATTGTAACTTTTTCCTTTCGTTCTACAGCGCCCTTTACGGGCAAATACGGTTTTCGGGCGCAAAGTTACAAATAAAAATCAAGAATATAATTATAAATATAATAATAACATGCAAAAACGCAAAAAGCATGCACATCGTCAAGGGATTGGAGATTCTTCGCTCCGCTCAAGAATGACAAAACAACGTTTTGTTATCGGCAAGTTTTGCAGCCATTAGTCGCGTGAAGCATAGACGAAGTTTATGCCACGCGGGTGGCTAAAAGCAAAACGAGCCAATGACTTAGCAAATATAGAATGACAAAACAACGTTTTGTTATCGACGAGTTTTGCAGCAACAGGTCAAACTTTGCATAGCCGCAGGTTATGCCGTTTGGGTTGCTAAAAGCAAAACGAGTCAATGACCTTTTTTGTTATCGACAAGTTTTGCAGCAACAGGTCAAACTTTGCATAGCCGCAGGTTATGCCGTTTGGGTTGCGAAAAGCAAAACGAGTCAATGACAGTGCAAATATAGAATGACAGGTGCCTTTCTGTTTCAGAGTCTTGCGCGGATTGCCTTGCTCTCTTCCTCGTAGCCTGGCTTGTCAAGGAGTGCGAACATGTTCTTCTTGTATGCTTCAACTCCTGGCTGGTTGAACGGGTTCACGCCAAGGATGTAGCCGCTGATACCGCAGCCTATCTCAAAGAAGTAGAGCAACTGGCCAATGTAGTAGGCGTTGAGCTCAGGTATTGAGATACGTAGGTTGGGAACACCGCCGTCAACGTGTGCAAGCTGTGTGCCAAGCTCTGCCATCTTGTTAACCTCATCAACATGCTTGCCTGCAAGGAAGTTGAGGCCATCAAGGTTCTCCTCGTCGCTTGGAACTGTGAGCGAGCTGTTTGGTTTCTCAATAGACAGAACTGTCTCAAAGATGGTGCGCTCGCCCTCCTGAATCCACTGGCCCATTGAGTGAAGGTCGGTTGTGAAGTCTACCGACGCGGGGAAGATACCCTTGTTCTCCTTACCCTCGCTCTCGCCGTAGAGCTGCTTCCACCACTCCGATGTAAAGTGCAGCTTCGGCTGGTAGTTAACGAGGATTTCAATCTTCTTGCCTTCGGCATAAAGCGCGTTGCGTGTAGCAGCATACATTGCTGCAATGTTCTCCTCGAAAGGAACCTCGGGAGCGCAGTTCTTCTCCATGTCGCGCGCACCCTGTACAAGTGCCTCGATGTCAAAGCCTGCGACTGCGATAGGCAGCAGGCCTACAGGAGTGAGTACAGAGAAACGTCCGCCAACGTTATCGGGGATAATGAAACTCTTGTAGCCTTCCTTGTCGGCAGTGATACGTGCTGCACCCTTTACGGCGTCGGTGATGGCAACGATTACCTTGCTTGCTGTCTCCTTGCCGCGCTGCTCCTCGCACTGCTTCTTGAGGAGACGGAATGCTAGTGCTGTCTCGGTTGTTGTGCCCGACTTTGAGATGTTGATTACACCGAACTTCTTGCCCTTCAGGTACTCGGTGAGCTCAAAAAGATAGTCCTCGCTTATGTTGTGGCCTGCGAAGATTACGCGTGGGTTGTTGCTGTCGTCCAGGAGTGCAGCAAAGTTGTTGCTGAGTGCCTCGATGACTGCACGCGCGCCAAGGTAGCTGCCGCCGATTCCGGCAACGACTACCACCTCGCAGTTCTCGCGCAGGGTCTGCGCTGTTGCCTTGAGGTCGTCAAGGTGCTCCTGTGTAATTGATGAAGGAAGATGCAGCCAGCCCAGGAAATCGTTGCCTGGGAGAGTGCCTTCCTCAAGGGCCTGCTGTGCTCTCTTAACCTGTGGCTCAAGGGCCAGAATCTGCTCGCGTGTGACAAAGCCTGTTACCTTGTCAATGTTCAGTGAAATGTTCTTCATTGTTATTATAGTTTTTAATAAGTTCTTCTTTTTTTAGATTCTTCGCTTCGCTCAGACGTGTTGTTGAGGGCTTTGCCCGAAAAATGACAAAACAACGTTTTGTTATCGACGAGTTTTGCAGCAACAGGTCAAACGCCGTTTGGGTTGCGAAAAGCAAAACGAGTCAATGACAGTGCAAATATAGAATGACAAGACTAATTTGTTATTATATATTTTTGCTGGTCTTGCAAAACGAGTCAATGGCATTGTCCGGAATAGAACCCCGCTGCTTACTTGAATGAATCGGTAAGCAGCTTGATTTCAATTACCGGTGATATCCCTTCGTACAGTATATTGTAGACAGCGTCAATGATTGGGGTGTTTATGCGGTAGTGCTCGTTTATCTCCTTTATGCACTTTGCTGCATAGTATCCCTCGGCAATCATCTCCATCTCAATCTGTGCATTCTTTACAGAATATCCTTTGCCAATCATGCTTCCGAACACTCGGTTGCGGCTGAACTTTGAGTAGCCCGTGACAAGCAGGTCGCCCATGTAGACCGAGTCATTGATTGTGCGCTCGATTGGGTGCACCACGTTGAGGAAACGGTTCATCTCAATTGCTGCATTTGACATGAGCACTGCCTGGAAGTTGTCGCCGTACTTCAGGCCGCTGCATATGCCGGCCGCGATGGCGTATATGTTCTTGAGTACAGAACCGTACTCAATGCCCACAACGTCGTCGCTCACCGATGTCTTTATGTAGCTGCTGCCCAGCTTCTTGGCGAACTGCTTCGCATGGTCAATGCTTGAGCAGCCTACGGTGAGGTAGGAAAGGCGCTCAAGGGCAACCTCCTCGGCATGGCAAGGCCCAGCAATGGCGGCAATATTCTCATAAGGCACCTTATATACCTTGTTGAAGTATTCCGAGATAATAAGGTTCTCGTCGGGGACGATACCTTTAATGGCGTTCACTATGAACTTGTCCTCAAGGTCGGCCTTCAGTTTCTTAAGGTGGTTCTTGAGGTAGGGCGAGGGGGTAACGAATACCAGTATGTCGCTCTCCTTTACAACTTTGTTGATGTCCGACGAGAAGTTAATCCTGTCTGTGTCGAACTTTACTGCCGAGAGGTATGCGGGGTTGTGTCCCAGGCGCTTGAAGTCCTCAATGCGGTCGTCGCGCCTGATGTACCAGTTGATTGTCTCCACATTGTTGAGGATAATCTTGGCAATGGCCGTTGCCCAGCTGCCTCCACCCATAATGGCAACCTGTTTGTTCGATAGTTCCATAATATAGTGTTTTGTATGCTGCCGGCGGGGTAGCGGGTACTCCGCCAGCAGCATTATTATTGTTTCAACCAGTGCTTATCCAAGCTTCTCAATCCATGCGGCAACATCGTTTACCGAAGGATTGGTGTATCCGAGCCTGAACTTCTTGTTTATGCCGCCAATCTCCATCTGCACCTTCTGGGCGTTGGCACCCTTGAGGTCATTTACCAGGTTGTAGCCTGCCTTGTGGAGCACTGGAACCCACTCTTCGGGCACGCCAACGGCAGCGAATGCTGCGGCGTTGTCCTTGGGAACCTTCTTTTCGGGGCGCATCTGCGGGAAGAAGAGTACCTCCTGGATTGTTGTCTGTCCTGTCATGAGCATTGCAAGGCGGTCCATGCCGATACCCATGCCCGATGTGGGAGGCATGCCGTACTCAAGTGCGCGCACGAAGTCCTTGTCAATGAACATTGCCTCGTCGTCGCCCTTCTCGCTCAGGCGCAGCTGCTCCTGGAAGCGCTCTGCCTGGTCAATTGGGTCGTTGAGCTCGCTGTATGCGTTGCAGAGCTCCTTGCCGTTGACCATGAGCTCAAAGCGCTCTGTGAGGTCGGGGTTGTCGCGATGGCGCTTGCAGAGCGGTGACATCTCGATAGGATAGTCGGTGATGAAAGTAGGCTGTATGTAGTTGCCCTCGCAGAACTCGCCGAAGATTTCGTCAATGAGCTTGCCCTTGCCCATTGTCTCGTCAACCTCCATCTTCAGTTCCTTGCAGATTGCGAATATTTCCTCCTCGCTCTTGCCGTTGAGGTCATATCCTGTGAACTCCTTTATTGAGTCGAGCATGGTAACGCGGCGGAACGGTGCCTTGAAACTGATTGTGTGCTCGCCAACCTGCACCTCTGTCGTGCCGTTAACATCGAGCGCAATCTTCTCGAGCATCTGCTCGGTGAAGCACATCATCCAGTTGTAGTCCTTGTACGATACATATATTTCCATGCAAGTGAACTCGGGGTTGTGTGTGCGGTCCATACCCTCGTTGCGGAAGTTCTTCGAGAACTCGTACACGCCCTCGAAACCGCCTACGATGAGGCGCTTCAGGTATAGCTCATTGGCAATGCGCAGGTAGAGAGGAATGTCGAGCGCGTTGTGGTGCGTGATGAAGGGGCGTGCAGCGGCACCGCCGGGGATTGACTGCAATACAGGGGTCTCAACCTCCATGTAGCCCTTTGAGTTGAAGAACTCGCGCATTGAACTGTAAATCTTGTTGCGCTTGATGAAGATTTCCTTTACATCGTCGTTCACAACCAGGTCAACATAGCGCTGGCGGTAGCGCAGCTCGGGGTCCTCGAAACGGTCATAGGCAACACCGTCCTTGTACTTTACGATAGGCAGCGGGCGAATGCTCTTCGAGAGGATTGTGAGCTCCTTTGCATGGACTGTAATCTCGCCTGTCTGTGTGCGGAACACAAAACCCTTTATTCCTACAAAGTCGCCAATGTCGAGCAGGCGCTTGAAGAGCGTGTTGTATGCGTCCTTGTTCTCTCCCGGGCATATGTCGTCGCGTGTAATGTATACCTGTATGCGGCCCTTTGAGTCCTGGAGCCCGATGAACGAGGCCTTGCCCATTACGCGGCGGCTCATCATTCGGCCTGCTATGCACACTTCACGCGGCTCGTCCTCGTCCTTGAATTCGGCGAGTATGTCTGTTGAGAATGCGTTTGTGGGGTACTCTGCAGCGGGGTATGGCTCAATGCCCATGTTGCGCAGCTCGGCAAGTGCCTCGCGGCGTACTATCTCCTGTTCGCTAAGTTCTAGAATATTCATCTTCTGTTATGTTTTTAAATTATCCTTTATTCCTTATATAATTACTTTATGAGCTTCCTGAAGTAGCCTATTGTGTAGCCAAGCCCCTCGTCGAGCCTTATGCCGGGCTGCCAGCCGCCCAGTCTCTCATGGGCCAGCGTTATGTCCGGCTTGCGCTGGCGCGGGTCGTCCTGCGGCAGCGGCTCGAAGATAATCCTTGACTTTGAGCCTGTGAGCTCAATTACCTTCTCGGCAAGCTCAAGCATTGTGAACTCCCCGGGGTTGCCTATGTTCACAGGCCCTGTGAAACTGTCATCGGTCTCCATCATGCGTACCATGCCCTCAACAAGGTCGTCGACATACTGGAAACTGCGTGTCTGGTGCCCGTCGCCGTAAATGGTTATGTCCTCTCCCTTTAGCGCCTGGACAATGAAGTTCGATACAACGCGCCCGTCGTTCATGCTCATGCGCGGGCCGTATGTGTTGAATATGCGTATAATCTTTATGCGTGTCCCGTTCTGGCGGTGGTAGTCCATGAAGAGGGTCTCGGCGCAGCGCTTGCCCTCGTCGTAGCATGAGCGTATGCCAATGGGATTCACATTGCCCCAGTAGCTCTCTACCTGCGGGTGGATGTTAGGGTCGCCGTATACCTCGCTGGTCGATGCCTGCAGAATCTTTGCGCCTGTGCGCTTGGCAAGGCCAAGCATGTTCATTGAGCCTATTACGCAAGTCTGTATGGTCTTGACAGGGTCGTGCTGGTAGTGTACCGGTGACGCAGGGCAGGCAAGGTTGTATATTTCATCCACCTCGGCCGTGTAGGGCTGTGTAACGTCGTGGCGCACGAGCTCGAAGTGGTCGTTGCCTATGAGATGGCGTATGTTGTCCTTGCTGCCTGTGAAGTAGTTGTCGAGGCAGATGACATCGTTGCCGTCCTTGAGCAGGCGCTCGCATAGGTGCGAGCCAATGAAACCGGCGCCTCCTGTAACAAGTATTCTTTTCATAATTGCTCCTTATTCAAATGTTGCACTGCCTTTGCCAATCATGTTGCCGTCGACAAAGATAAACGCCTGGTATTCGCCCTCCTGGAGTGTCTCCTCAATGTTCCAGTACATGTCGAGGGAAGTCTCCTCGCCGGTGTAGTCGAACTCCTTCTTCATTGAGTAGGTTATCTCGCGGTTCTCGTACGCGAACGTGTTTGAGTCGCTCTTGCGGAGTGACTCGAGGTCGGGCTGGAGAAGCCTGATGTAGGCAGTCTTGGTACCGGTAGACGAGGTGATGTTCTTTGCAATGCTGAAGCTTACCTTTATCTGCTTTGCCTTCCTGATACTCCTGGTGTCGCGGCCGTTCTTGCGCAGCAGTGACACATTTATGCCTGTAGCGTCAAGTTGGGAGGCCAGGGTCACCTTTTCGGTGAGCTTTTCCTTCTCGCTGGCAAGATTGTCAATCTCCTTGGCTGCCTTCCTGTACTTCTCCTTTACGGCGCTGTTCTCCTGCTTCAGGGACTCGTTCTCGCTGCTCAGCTCTGCAATCTGCCTGGTATAGTCCTTGAGGACCTCGCGCAGGGTCTTGAGCTCCTTCTTCAGGCGGGCAATCTCGGCATAGCTGGTTGCCTTTGTGCGCTCAAGCTCCTCAATGAGGGCCTGGGTGCGCATCTGCTCGCGCTCAAGCTTGAACTTTAGAGAGTCGTTGTCAATCTTTATTATCAGTTCCTGGTACTCGGTCTGTGCCTTGGTGAGGTCGTTCATCATCTCCTCCTTCTCAAGTGCAACCAGTTCCTCCATTTCCAGCTTCTCCTGCATTACGGCCTGGGTCTCCTTCTCGCTCCTGAAGAGGAAAATGGAGACAATGACAATGCCCGCAAGCAGCAGGGCGCTTGTGGCTGCAAGAATTGATGTAGTGTTAAGCCTTATATTCCTGAAGTCCATTGAAACAGTGCTTTAGGTCCTTATTGTTCCGTTACTTCGAGAGTTTCTCTATGCTCTCCTTGAGCATTGCAATCTTCTCTGTTGCGTCGGACTGCTTCTTGCGCTCAATAGCAATAATCTTCTCGGGCGCCTTGCTCACGAAATTGGGGTTGTTCAGCTTTGCCTCAACGCTCTTGAGGAACTTCTCGTGGTAGGCAAGCTCCTCCTGCATCTTGGCAATCTCGGCCTCCTTGTCAATGAGCGAGCCCATAGGTATGGCGAACTCTGTTGTGCCCACGCGGAACGATACTGCTGTGTCGTCCGGTGCCGCGACGTTCTCTATTGATGTAAGGTTTGCCATCTTGGTGAGCACGCTCTCAAGGCCGGCGACTGGCGACTCGCCCACAATCTGCAATGCCAATGGCTCTCGTGGAGAGAGGCCTTTCTGCTGGCGTGTAGCGCGAACGTTGCCTATCACGTCCTTTAGTGTGGCAATCTTGCCAAGGAACGCGTCGTCATATTCTGCAGCAAGCTCCTTTACGCTCTGCACCATGAGGCTCTCGCCATCCTTGCGCTCCATAATGTTCTGCCACAGTTCCTCGGTGATGAACGGCATGAAGGGGTGGAGCAGGCGCATGAGGCCGTCGAAGAAACCGAGCGTTGCCTCGTATGTGGCTGCGTCTATTGGTGAGCCGTATGCTGGCTTTACCATCTCGAGGTACCATGCCGAGAACTCGTCCCAGAAGAGCGAGTACACGTTCATGAGCGCCTCGTTCAGGCGGTACTTGCCGAACTGGTCCTCAAGCAGGGCTGCAGCCTTTGCGAGCGTGTCGCCAAAGTACCTGATTGCCAGCCTTGAGCTCTCGGGCTGCTCTATCTCGCTGCTTACGTTCCAGCCCTTTACAAGGCGGAAGGCGTTCCATATCTTGTTGCAGAAGTTGCGTCCCTGCTCGCAGAGGCTCTCGTCGAAGAGGATGTCGTTGCCTGCAGGGGCCGAGAGCATGATACCCATGCGCACTCCGTCGGCGCCGTAGCGTGCGATGAGGTCGAGCGGGTCGGGGCTGTTGCCAAGCGACTTGCTCATCTTGCGGCCCAGCTTGTCGCGGACGATACCGGTGAAGTATACGTTCCTGAACGGCATCTCTCCCTGGTACTCATAGCCCGACATAATCATGCGGGCAACCCAGAAGAAGATGATATCCGGCCCGGTAACGAGGTCGTTTGTGGGGTAGTAGTAGCTTATTTCCTTGTTGCCCGGGTCGAGTATTCCGTTGAACAGCGAGATTGGCCACAGCCATGAGCTGAACCATGTGTCGAGGGCGTCCTCGTCGTGGCGGAGCTCGCCGGCAGTGATGTTCTCATATCCGGGGATTGCCCTTGCAAGCGCAAGCGCCTCCTCGCGGTTCTCGGCAACTACATACTTCTCCTCGGCGCCCTCGGCTGTGGGCAGGAAGTATGCCGGAATGCGGTGGCCCCACCAAAGCTGGCGGCTGATACACCAGTCCTGTATGTTGGCAAGCCAGTTGTTGTATGTTGTCTTGTATTTTGCAGGGTAGAACTTGAGCCTGTCCTCCATTACCGGCGGCAATGCAATGTCGGCAAAGTGCTGCATGCGCAGGAACCACTGCATGCAGAGGCGTGGCTCCACTGCGGTGTCGGCGTTGCGCTCGCTGTAGCCTACCTTGTTGTCGTAGTCCTCCACTTTCTCCAGGAGGCCGGCCTCGGCAAGGTCCTTTGCAATCTGCTCACGTACATCCATGCGGTCCATGCCGACATAAAGGCCTGCTGCCTCGCTGATTGTTGCGTCGGCATTGAAAATGTCTATTGTCTCCAGGCCGTGTGTCTTGCCCAGCATGTAGTCGTTGGTGTCGTGTGCCGGGGTAACCTTGAGACAGCCTGTACCGAACTCTATTTCCACGTAGCGGTCCTCAATTACAGGGATTACACGGTTTACGAGGGGCACAATAACTTTCTTGCCCTTGAGCCAGCTGTTCTTTGGGTCCTTGGGGTTGATACACATTGCAGTGTCGCCCATGATGGTCTCGGGGCGGGTGGTCGCAACAACTGCATAGCGGCGGCCGCTGGCGTCGCGGTGCAGAATCTGGTGCTTAACAGTGGGGTCAAAGGCGTCTGCCGCGCCAAGTGTCACTGCGCCTTCTTCCTCGCCGTCGGTGCTGTCGGCCGCCTCGTCTACATAGTATTTAAGATAGTAGAGCTTGCTTTTCTCCTCCTTGTAGATAACCTCTTCATTGCTGAGCGCTGTCTGGGCCTTGGGGTCCCAGTTGACCATGCGCAGGCCGCGATAGATGAGGCCCTTGTTGTAGAGGTCGCAGAACACCTTTATGACGCTCTTGCTGCGAATCTCGTCCATGGTGAACGATGTGCGGTCCCAGTCGCATGATGCGCCCAGCTTGCGCAGCTGCTTGAGGATTATGCCGCCGTGCTCGTCGGTCCACTCCCATGCATGCCTGAGGAACTCCTCGCGTGTGAGGTCACTCTTCTTTATTCCCTGTGCTGCAAGTTTCTTCACCACCTTGGCCTCGGTTGCAATTGAGGCGTGGTCAGTGCCTGGCACCCAGCAGGCATTCTTGCCCAGCATGCGCGCGTGGCGCACCAGGATGTCCTGTATGGTGTTGTTGAGCATGTGGCCCATGTGGAGCACGCCAGTTACGTTTGGCGGCGGGATGACAATTGTGTATGGTTCCCTGTCATCTGGCTCGGAATGGAAAAGCCCGTTCTTCATCCAGTATTCATACCATTTCTCTTCTACTTCGGAAGGAATGTAAGTTGTCGCTAGACTCATAGTGCAATATATGTTTTTGTTGTTTTAGACCTATTTGGTGCAAAATATGCTATCTGCAAAGATAACTCTTATTTGTCAAATTACTGGTCTTTGAAATAAATTATTTATCTTCGCACAGGAATTTAGAAGCTGTTTAAATTTATTGAAAAAAGTTTTATTATATTGGAAGCAGCTATTTCGTTGTCTTTTATGTTCAAGACTGCGCGTTTTCTCGGTTTCTTGAGGCCGCTCGCGCCCTCAAGAAATAATAAGGCATTCTATTTTGACCTATAAGAAACTTAACGATATAAGTTTAGACAGCTCCTTATTCAAGCAAAATCTGAAAATATATTGATATGCATAACAGAGAAGAGATTATGGCCTCGTTCGGGAGGTTCCTGGATATTCTTGACGAACTGCGCGAGAAGTGCCCGTGGGACAGGAAGCAGACTAACCAGAGCCTGCGTCCGAATACCATTGAGGAGTGTTTTGAACTGTGTGACGCCATTGTTGCCGATGACACGCAGAACATATGCAAGGAACTAGGCGATGTGCTGCTTCATGTTGCCTTCTATGCCAAGATTGCCAGTGAGAAGCAACAGTTCGACATGAAGGATGTGTGTGACCGCCTTTGCGAGAAACTGGTTTACCGCCACCCGCATGTGTTCGGCGAGGCGGTGGCTGAGACTGCTGGCGAGGTGTGCAAGAACTGGGAGCAGCTGAAGATGGCCGAGAAGGACGGGAACAAGACAGTGCTGAGCGGCATCCCAAGCTCTATGCCTTCGCTCATAAAGGCCTTTCGCATGCAGGAGAAGGCGGCGAATGTGGGCTTTGACTGGGACCGCAAGGAAGAGGTATGGGACAAGGTGCGCGAGGAGATTGCCGAGATTGAGGCGGAGATGGAGAAGGGCGACAAGGCAAGTTGCGAGAAGGAGCTTGGCGACCTCATCTTCAGTCTTGTGAACGCTGCGCGCCTCTATGGCATTAACCCCGACAACGCGCTTGAGATGACAAATGAAAAGTTCCGACGCCGTTTCGGGTATGTCGAGGAGAACTCGATAGGGCAGGGACGTAGCCTGAAGGATATGTCGCTTGAGGAGATGGACGCCTTGTGGGAGAAGGCTAAGGGGCTGGGACTGTAGCCCCACGCGGTGTGACTATTGCCACACAACGCGTGACCAACCGCTAAAAAGCAAGCCAGCATGGTGTCTGGCGGCTGCAGACGAAAAAAGATGAGCAGGGCTCATCTTTTTTCGTCTTGTCTTTTTTTATTCTCGCGGTTGCGTGTCATCTCTTTCATCAGGTGGCGCTGGAACTGGTCGGCAGCGTGCTGTATCTCAAGCAGCTTGCATGCAGGAATCACCTCAAGATACTTTCCTGTATATACCTGCTCCAGCCTTGCGATTTCTACCCTTACCTCGGCCATCTTGTTCACGAACTTGCGGCACTGCTCCTCGGTGGGCTTCTCCTTGCGCTTCATCTTTATTTCCTTGCGCGCATTGTGCTCAATCTCAAACTTCTTCTTCTGCAGCTCAAAGAACAGCGGGAAGAACGCGTTGGCCTGCTCGCCTGTCATCCTGGCCTTTTCTGTAATGAACTCTTTCTGCCTTTTCTGGAACTCTTCGGGCGAGAAGTGCCGGTGAGGCCTGGCGCCATCTCCTTTACGGCCATTGCCGTCCATTTCCTGGCCCATTCCTGCTGTGGCCGAGAGGAAAACCAATGCTAGTGCGAATATAAGCTTTTTCATTTATGTAGGATTTTGTCGGGTTACTCAATAGCGGTATCGGTGAGATAGCTGTAGAATGTGTAGTCGTCAATGCGGCAGCTGTTGAGGATGTTGTCAATCATCTCGTTATCGATTTCTTGCTCATAATTCTCGGCAACCGGCATGCTGCCTGTGTCTTCCAATGCATGGTAGGCAACTAGCGCTACAAGGGCGAGCATTGCCGCGTTGCCCAGCACTTTTGCCCAAAGGGCTATGGGTGCCCGCTTCTGTACAGGAACTGCTGCAGGCGCTTTGCTTGTGCTTGCAATTATCTCCCTGTTGAGCCTGGCGAAATATCCTTCAGGGGTGCCGAAGGGTCTCCTCTCCTTGAAATCTTCTAGTTTCATCTCTAATGCTTCTCTTTCTTTAGATATAATTCTGCTGCAAAAGTTTAATCTTCTTCCTTGAGGAACTCCTCAATTTTCTTGACGGCGATGTGGTACGATGCCTTGAGCGCTCCCACGCTCGTGCCAAGTATCCTGGACATCTCCTCGTATTTCATCTCCTCGAAGTATTTCATGCTAAAGGCAAGACGCTGCTTTTCGGGCAGGCGGCTCACCGCCTCGTGGAACAGCGCGTCGGTCCTCTCGCCGTTGAAGTAGGGGTCGCTCTCGAGCTGGTCGGCAATAGCGCCTTCGGGGCTGTCTATAGGCACGGTGCTGCAGCTGTTCTTTCCGAGGAACGTGAGTGTCTCGTTTACGGCAATGCGGTAGAGCCATGTAGAGACCTGGGATTCGCCGCGGAATTTCTCGATGTTGCTCCATGCCCTCATAAAGGTGTCCTGCACAAGGTCGTTAGCGTCGTCGTGCGACAGCACCATGCGGCGTATGAGCCAGTATATCTGCTGGCTGTGCCTCTCAACTATGGCCGAGAATGCACCGGCCCTGAGCTCCTTGTCCCTGAGCCTTGCGATAATCTCTTTCTCGTTGTAATCTTTCCCTGCCATTGTTGCTTGTCTCACCTTTAGACGGTGATTTTGCCAAAAGGTTTAGAAACTGCCTGCGTTCCTGAACAAAAGTTTTTTATGGATGTGCTACCGGGCCTAGGCCTCAAATGCTGAATATTGCGCCTTCGTCGGCGCAGAGGGTGTTGGGGAAAATGGCCTCGGCTTCCTGCTGCAGTATGCTGCAGTCGTCGTAGCGTGAGGAGAAGTGCCCTATTACAAGTTGCTTGACGCCGGCTTTCCTTGCCATCTCTGCCGCTTCGGCGGCGGTAGAGTGGAATGTGGCCAGGGCACGGGGCTTCTCGCTCTGGGCAAACGTGGCCTCGTGGTATAGAAGGTCGGCTCCCTTTATGTACTCGCAGTTGCTTTCGCATGGCAGGGTGTCGCTGCAGTATGCATAGCTGCGTGATGGGTCGGGGTCCTTCGTCAATCGTGAGTTGGGAATCACTTCGCCTTCGGGCGTTGTGTAATCTGCGCCGTCCTTTATGTTGGCACGCATGTATGTGGGGATGTTGTAATAGTTTACAGTATCTCCTATAAGATGCCTTTTCTTAGGCTTCTCCTTGAAGAGGAAACCGCAGCATGGCATGCGGTGCCTTTGCGGCAATGTCTCCACGGTTACGGTGTTGTCCTCGAATATTGTCTCGTGCTTCCCTGCGTCTATGTGGTGGAAGAAAATAGGGTAGTTCATCCCCTTGCAGAAGAAGCCGAGCTGCGGCGCCATGAGCTCCTCGAGCATTGGGTGGGCGTATATGTGGAGCGGTGCGGTGCGGCCTAGCAGCCCGAACGTGGATATAAGCCCAATCAGCCCGAAGCAGTGGTCGCCATGCAGGTGCGAGATAAATATGTGGTTTATGAACGAGAAGTGTATGTGCTCCTTGCGCAGCTGCAGCTGCGTCCCTTCGCCGCAGTCAATCATGAACTGCTTGTTGCCAATCCTTACAATCTGCGAACTGGCGTTATGGCGGGTTGTTGGCAGTGCCGAACCGCAGCCAAGTATGTGTATCTCGAACCGTTCCATAGTGCTGCAAATGTAGCGATAATGACGCGGAAATGCAAATATACCCGCCGCTCAATTGATAGGATGGCTGTGGCCGCGCCCTGTCTTTATAAAAAAATCAAGGCTACCTTTTCGGGCAGCCTTGACGTGTTATGCTTGAATAATCTCTTTCAATTATTCGCCGGCCTCGAGCTTGCTCTTGAGAGCAGCAAGCGCGTCGATGTCGCCGAGAGTTGTAGAAGCGGCCTGGTTCTGGATAGCAGGTGCCTGCTCCTCGGCTGCCTTCTTGCTCTTGCGTGCAGCGGCTGCAGCCTTCTTCTCGGCCTTCTCCTCCTCCTTGGCAGCATCCTCGAAGATACGGCTGTGAGAAAGGATGATTCTCTTTGCTTCCTTGTTGAACTCAATCACCTTGAACTGAAGCTTCTCGTTAGCAGCGGCCTGTGTGCCGTCCTCCTTAACGAGGTGCTTTGGAGTGGCGAAGCCCTCAACACCGTAAGGCAGTGAAACTACTGCGCCCTTGTCGATGAGCTCTGTGATAACGCCCTCGTGGATTGAGCCAACGGTGAATACTGTCTCGAATACATCCCATGGGTTCTCCTCGAGCTGCTTGTGGCCAAGGCTCAGGCGGCGGTTCTCTTTGTCAATCTCAAGAACCTGAACATCGATAGCCTCGCCAATCTGCGTGAACTCAGATGGGTGCTTAACCTTCTTTGTCCAAGAGAGGTCGCTGATGTGGATAAGGCCGTCAACACCCTCCTCAATCTCAACGAAGATACCGAAGTTGGTGAAGTTGCGCACCTTTGCTGTGTGCTTAGAACCGATAGGATACTTCTCCTCGATGTTTGTCCAAGGATCCTCCTTGAGCTGCTTGATACCGAGTGACATCTTGCGCTCGTCGCGGTCGAGTGTAAGGATAACTGCCTCTACCTCTTCGCCAACCTTCATGAAGTCCTGTGCTGAACGCAGGTGCTGGTTCCAAGACATCTCAGATACGTGGATGAGGCCCTCAACGCCTGGAGCAATCTCAATGAATGCGCCGTAGTCGGCCATAACCACAACCTTGCCCTTAACGACATCACCAACCTTGAGGTCTGCGTCGATAGCATCCCATGGGTGTGGAGTGAGCTGCTTGAGACCGAGAGCGATACGCTTCTTCTCGTCATCGAAGTCAAGGATAACAACGTTAATCTTCTGGTCGAGCGCAACAACCTCTGTAGGATCGTTTACGCGGCCCCAAGAGAGGTCTGTGATGTGGATGAGACCGTCAACGCCGCCGAGGTCGATGAACACACCGTAAGAAGTGATGTTCTTGACTGTACCCTCAAGTACCTGGCCCTTCTCGAGTGTGCTGATAATCTTCTTCTTCTGCTCCTCGAGCTCGGCCTCGATAAGTGCCTTGTGAGAAACGACAACGTTCCTGAATTCCTGGTTAATCTTTACAATCTTGAAGTCTTCTGTCTGGCCAACGTATGCATCATAGTCACGGATAGGCTTAACGTCAATCTGTGAGCCTGGCAAGAATGCCTCGATACCGAATACGTCAACAATCATACCACCCTTAGTGCGGCACTTAACGTAACCCTTAACGATTTCTTCGTTTTCAAGTGCAGCGTTTACACGATCCCAAGAGCGTGCAGCACGTGCCTTCTTGTGA
>JAZNUE010000013.1:0-14446 GCA_045592125.1 Bacteroidaceae bacterium
TTGCCGCCGTGTGGCTGCCAGTGAAGATACTGACACGGAGAATGGCGATGTAGCGCCAAGGCCTTGGAGATTCCTCACTGCGTATCGGTATGACAAAACAACGTTTTGTTATCGGCGAGTTTTGCAGCAACAGGTCAAACGTAGCATAGCCGTAGGTTATGCCGTTTGGGTTGCTAAAAGCAAAACGAGTCAATGACCTTTTTTGTTATCGACGAGTTTTGCAGCAACAGGTCAAACGCAGCATAGCCGCAGGTTATGCCGTTTGGGTTGCTAAAAGCAAAACGAGCCAATGACAGTGCAAATATAGAATGACAATACCGCTGACTAGAGATTTCCCCGCATGTGTCCGCATCCTTGAACGTTTTTGGCCTGAAATGAGAAAATAATTCTATAATAGTTTTTTTTATAATCTTTTTGCTTATATTTGCAAATAATGTACATAGTGCGTACAAAAGCAATAAATTAAAGAATAACGAATATGGGATGGTGGAACAGGCAAGGCACCGGTAATGGTGCAGGGCGTGAAGGCTGCAATGTCTTTGACACGCCTTCGCAGAAGGCAATCATCTATCAGAGCGAGCTTGATTTTATATCACGCTGCATTCTTGACCGTACTAATATTGAGACTGGAGGCGAGCTCTTCGGCTTCTGGACCCAGGACGGTACGCCTGTTGTCATGTATGCTGTGGGTCCTGGGCCTAATGCCAGGCATCACCAGACATCCTTTATACAGGACAGCGACTATGTTGCCAATATCGAGGCCGAGATATGCAACACCACAGGCATCCAGCACATAGGCCAGTGGCATTCCCATCATCAGCTCTCGCTGGCCCATCCTAGCGGCGGCGATGTAATGTCGATGAGGAAAGGCGTGGGCCTGCCTGGTTTCCCCCGCATGCTGCTATGCATTGGCAACTGCACTGCTACATCTACTACGGTTAATGCCTTCAACTTCCATGAGAAGACTCCTGGGCAGTATGTGCATGCCGCATGGGATGTGATACCTATGCCCAGCCCGTTCAGGACGGCTATAGACGCCAGGTTCGCTTCGCGCCTGTATACTCCCCGCACCAGCAGGCCCTCATTCGGCGAAATGAAGGTGCTGCCACGCCGTGGAGCACAGCCTCAGCCAGCCTACATGCAGCATTGGCTCACCGAGGATGTGGGGAATGTAGAGATTATGAAAGGTTTCATAAGGTCGGCCGCAGCGCTTTTCGAAGGCTCGGCGCCGGCAGCAGAGATTCTTGATTCAGGCGAACCGCTCATCTCCCTCTTCTCTGGGGAGTACAGGGTGCTGCTGCCTTACGGTTTCCCGTATGCAGCGCCACGCTACGTGATTGTGGTTGACGAGAAATGCGAGAACGACCGCCGTATAGCCGAGGATACCGAAGGTGTGTGGGATATGATAGACGCGCCGCTGGACAGGAAGTTCCCTGAGTGGCTCAGGCTCACACTCTCGGCCGTTGTGCCTCTGAGCATGCCGTGCGCGGAGTCGCAGCCGCCTGCATCTGTGCAGCCACATCCGGATGAACCACAGCAGCCGTCCCCTATATATGATGAACAGATACCGCTGCAGCAGCAACCGTCGCCTGTGCATGATGAACCGCAGCAGTACGGTCAGGACTGCCCGGTAGAAGATGATGTGTACGGCACTGGGGCAGCCCAGCCGGCAACCTGCCGCTACGACAGGCTTATGGAGGAAAGGAACCTGCTGGAAATTGCCCTTCCCGACAACTCATTCAAGTTCACCCGCGAGGAGAATGGCAATATGGTTATTGAAGGGACAGTTCTCCCTCAAGGCGCTGCGTATGCCTATTCTGTGCGCATTACCAGGGACGCTGAATACAACCTGCGCAACATCGAGTGCTGCCAGGTTATCCCCGAGATAGGGCAGGGCGGGATAAGCTATGATCCATTGCCGGTGCTTATTCCGGCAGCCGGGCGCCTGCTCGCGAAGAAAGTAACGGCCAGCACAACCGGGCTCGACATATACACCATGGCCTCGCTGCTGCTAAGGCTGCGTGAGAAGTCCATGCGTGACGGTACTGGCATTGAAGAGACCGTGTGCAGCCTTGCTGACAGCAGCGCCCTTTTCGACATGTGCATGAGACAGGAACGAGAATTACTAAATATAAAGATAGACTGATATGGACAGTAGAAGATTTGAAATGGAAAAGAGGGTTATTGCCTATTACTTGCCTAACCCTAACTCTTATGCCTTTTGCGATGTTTACAGCAGCAAGCCTTACTTCCGTGCTGTAGCGCAGACAAACTCGGGCAATCCTTATGTGCTCCGCATAGAGTGCCCCAACTTCCCGAATACAAAGCCTAATGCCTATGTTGAATGTATGCTCCGCAATCACGAAGGCAAGCTCATGAACTCTCCAAGTTCGGCCGACCACACTCTGGAGCAGCATCCCAACGGCTGGACACAGATTTGCCACTTCCATCCTAGGGCGTGGAAACCTGATATGTCGATATGGATGGTGTATATCCGCTGCGTCATGTGGCTCAACATATATGAGCAGACGCTGAAGACTGGCAAGACCATGGACTATTACCTGAGGCACATGAGCGAGAACTACTCTCTCGAGGATTACCAGAACGCGTAAGCGCAGCCCGACAATAACTGAATGTCTAATCTAAAAACATACTACTATGCCAAAAACATTATCACTTGACGATGTCGCTAATGAGATGCGCGACAGGCAGAGCAACCCGTCTTCAAAGGCTTCGGCCCAGACAGTGTGGGACCCCAACAAGGGTATTTTTGTACAGCTCGCTCCAGGAGAGGAACTCTCTCCAGGCCAGGCGCCTCTCAACACCCTGGCGACAGAACCCTATTTCTCAAATCAGATGGCTGAAACAACGCCATCTGACTCTTTTTTTTATATTGACGGAGAGGAACTGAAGGGGTTTGTAGCGTCTGGCGTTAAGCAGGCATCGGGTATTGCCTATGAGTGGGAAGAGGAGAATGTCATCCACCTTCATTTCTCTCCCATCAGGCATTCGTTTGGCAAGGTACACACCGTGAGCTTTGCCATTGCAGGCGCTGCTCATGACAGTGCCGCAGACATTAGGGTAGACATTCACGGCGAGGCCGATGTCAAGGTGGACGGCGCCGAAGTATCGATAATCCCTTCAAAGGATAACATCTACAAGCGCGCCAAGGGCCTGCTTGAGATTGGCACGCTTGCCGACAAGCGCGTGCTCATCATTGGCCTAGGAAGCGGCGGAGCGCCTATAGCAGTTGAGTTTGCCAAGGCGGGAATAGGGCACTTTGTGCTGGCCGATTTCGATAGGGTAGAGCTCCATAACCTTTCACGCCACATATGTACCATAAACGACCTTGGGCGCCTGAAGACCGACGCTGTGGCCGATGCCATACTGGGCAAGAATCCTTATGCCGAGATTGTAAAGTACCCTATTGACGTGAACCAGCACCTCGACCTGCTCGACAGCGAGATAGCCAAGGCCGATGTCGTGATGGTGTGCACCGACAACAATACATCGCGCTACAAGGTATCGGAACTGCTGGTGAAGAACAAGACTGTGGGTATCTTCGGCAGGGCCGTGACACGTGCCGAGGGCGGCGATGTCTTTATCTACCGTCCAGGACAGGCCTGCTACTTCTGCCTGCTGGGTACCGACTGGTTCAACCCCGAGGATGAGGAGATTACAAACTTTGAGTCGGCAAAGCGCTCGGGGCAGATACCTGCCTATGTGTCTCTTGAGGACGCCGAGGCCTTTGTACAGGTGGGCCTTAGCTCGGATATCGAGCCCATTACGAACATGATGGTTAAGCTGGCGCTTGTGGAGCTCTCGCGCGGCACCGAGTCGGGCATTAACTCCCTTGAGGACGAGCTCAAGCAGAACTATTTCATGTGGGCCAACAGACGCGAGCGCCAGTATGAGCGCTGGGGAACCTTCACAAACACCGACCGCATGCCAACCATAATGAAATGGTATGGTGTTGACATTGCCCATAACGGACATTGCAACCTTTGCGGCGAAGAGGCGGAACTGACAGTGGAGACAGAATCGACCAGGCTCATTCATGAGAAGATGGGCGAGTTTGCCAACATAAAGGCGCCCGAGATTGGCCTTGACTCATTCAACTAGGAGGCCCAGCATGTTTTTTCAGCACCACTAATGTATATACACTATGTCTTCTCCAATAGATTTCTCAAGTTTTTCCACCCGGTTGCTCAAGTCAATTGAGGCTACCGGGCAGTTCAGCAGACGCCTGGGCAGGTCGCAGATTGACGCGGCGTGTCTTGTTGCAGGCCTCTGCCAGGTAGACAATGCTGCTGTAAGCTCGTTCTTCCAGAGCCGCGGCTATGATTTCAATGCGTCTATGCAGCGCCTTGCGGCCACCTTCAACGTGCGGCAGCCGGTTATGCAGGGAGTCCATTTCTCGCCCGAGGTGGAGAAGACGTTCGCCCATTGTGCCTCGTCGTACCGCGCTGTCGACATGCCCCAGCTGCTCGAAGCGCTCCTTAAGTGCGCTCCTACCGAACTGGTGTGCCACCTGGTGAGGCTCCCGCAGGCCCAGCGCCAAGGCTTTCCCGGCAACATGCCGGGCGCAGGCATGCCAGGACCCCAGCAGCCGGCAGCACGTCCTCAACAGGCACAGCCTTCGGAAAGTGCGGCACAGCAGCCCGGTGCCCAGAGGAACCCTGCCGATGACGACAGCTCGACAGGCGAGACTGTAAGGAAGTATTGCCAGAACATGCTGCAGCTTGCTGCCAGCGGCAAGTACAGGCATGCGATAGGGCGCGACGAGGAACTCAAGCGTGTCTATCTAATCCTTGCCAGGAGCTCAAAGAACAACCCCGTGCTTGTTGGAGAACCAGGTACCGGTAAGACTGCAATTGCCGAGGAACTGGCACTCAGGCTCTACGAGGGAAAGGTGCCCGAGGACCTGGCGCAGCTCAAGCTCTACAGCCTTGACTTTGCCTCGGTAAAGGCGCTCCCCGATAAGGTGGACGTAATGAAGAAGATTCTTGAGGAGGCGACTGGCGACCCAAGGCTAGTGCTCTTCATTGATGAGATACACATGATTATAAGTGCGTGCAGCTGTTCCGACAATGACATTGCGAACCTGCTGAAACCGGCCATGGCGCGTGGCGAGATCAAGGTCTTCGGCGCGACTACACTTGATGAGTACAAGCGCATTGAGAAGGACCCGGCCTTCGAGCGCCGTTTCCAGAAGGTGGTAGTAGATGAGCCGGACATTGAGTCGGCAATAAAGATTCTTCAGGGTTCGAAGCGCAAGTTCGAGGAACATCACGAGGTTACCATACCCGACGAGGTGTGCAAGGCTGCCGTTACCCTCTCGGCAAGGTACATTACCAACCGCAGGCTCCCCGACAAGGCATTTGACCTCATTGACGAGGCCGCAGCATGCGTCAGGCTCGAGGAACCCGACAGGCAGGCACTCTCGGCTAATGATATCATGAAGGTAATCACTGCCTGGACTGGCATTCCTGTTGACAGCATGGACGAGAACGAGACCCGCCGCCTGCAGAACATTGAGGAAGAGCTCAAGGGCTCAGTCATTGGGCAGGACGAGGCAGTGAAGGTTGTCTCCGAGGCAATCAAGAGAAACCGTATGGGTTTCAGCGACCCGTCGCGCCCCATCGGTTCCTTCCTGTTCCTTGGTACCACTGGTACAGGAAAGACCGAGCTCTGCAAGGCTGTCGCCAAGTTCCTTTTCAATGACCCCAATATGATGGTGCGCATTGACATGAGCGAGTACCAGCAGGAGCACTCGGCCCACAGGCTCTTCGGTGCCCCTCCGGGATATGTGGGATACGACGAAGGCGGCCAACTCACCGAGGCTGTCTACCGCAAGCCCTTCAGCGTCGTGCTTTTCGACGAGATTGAGAAGGCGCACCCCAAGATTTACGAGACTCTTCTCCAGGTGCTTGACGACGGACGCATGACCGACGGAAAGGGCAAGGTGGTGAATTTCAAGAACACCATCATTGTAATGACATCGAATATTGGGCAGCAGTGCATTCTCGACGCCATGTGCGGCCGTGAGGCAACCGAGGCCGAAGTTGAGATGTGTATCGGCCAGGTTCTCCAGCAGCTGCGCTCAAGGGTCGCTCCCGAGTTCATTAACCGCATTGACGATATCGTCATGTTCAGGCCGCTTTCAAGGGAGAGCATTGCCAGGATTGCCGAGCTTAATATCAAGAAGGAGCAGAAGAAACTCAAGGAGAATGGCATTGAGATGACATTTGACCCCTCTGTCCTCGACTTCATTGTAGAGCACGGCTACCAGCCCGAGTATGGCGGGCGTCCTGTAAAGAGGGCGATAACCGACTATATTCTCGACCCTCTCTCGAGCGAGCTTGTCGACGGCACTGTTACCCGCGGGTCGGTTATAAACGTCTCGGTGCAGAACGGCAAGGTAACGTTCACTAATGCCTCGCCAGGCATGTGATTGGTAATTGATTGTATAATTGTAATTGAATGCGTGAAGGTGCGGTCCCGCTGGCGAACAGGCGCCTTCAAAGAAAGTAACACAGAGATATGGCACTTCCTTCTCTTTCCGATTTTGACCCCAATACCGGCAGGTTCACTAACGTTGCTCCTGTCATCAGGATTCCACAGAACACGAGGACTTCCTCCTCCTCTTCCTATTCAGGCACGTCAACAGTGCGCAGCCGTAGCCTGTGGACGCGTTTCAACGACGCTGTTGCCGAAGTGGGCAACTGGTTTGCCGAACATGTGGACAAGGCAATAAGCGTGTGCTGCTTCCTTGTCATTGCGGCAGTTGTTATCCTGGCTATCATATACGTAATCACAACCTTCATACAGGAAGGCCTCATCTGGGCTATTGTTGTAGGAGTAATCTGTTGCGTAGTAGGTTATTTTACCGTGGGCCTTTCGTGGTACGTTATTCTTTTTTTGGTGAATGTTGTGATGTATGGCCTGCGGCTTATCTTCTGGAACGGTTGGACGCTGCTGCTCGTGCTCTGCCTCATTGGCGGTTCAATGCTTACCCAATGCGTCTCTGGCTTGTCCTCAGGCAGCAGTGCGCCTACTGAGGAAGTTGTCCAGTCCACATCTTCCAGTACTCAGGTCTACCGCTGTACAGCACAGGTGCTTAACATCAGGACACAGCCTAATACCAGTAGCGGTGTCCTGGGCGTTCTGCGTGATGGCGATACCGTGGAGGTGCAGGAGATTGTAAACGGCTTTGCATGTATCCTTTATAACGGACAGGAGGGATATGTGAGCATGAAGTATATGCGTCTGGTAGAGTAGAGAAGCAGACTGCATAAACTTATACAGCGGCTAATGCCCGCAAGACTCGCCAATGACAATACTGAGGTCATTGGCGAGTCTTGCATAACATTGTCTATGCGACAGCAAATTCCTCGCCAGTTGCCAGTAGGCTTTTGCGGGGGGAGGGAGTTCTTGCAACAGTCTTTTGCCGCTGCTGCATTATACGTTAGCACGTTCCAGGACGCGCCGGCCAGCGTCAGTCATCAGCCCGCGCTTCTCGAGGCTCTGGCACCGCTCAATGTTCAGCCTGGTCCAGTGGCTCTTTGGACGGCGGGGCGAAAGGCGCTGGACAAGGCGCCCGTCGGGCAAGCGCTTGAGCGTGCTGTCAATCCAGCCGAAGCATAGCGCCTCCTCAACCGCCTCAATATATGGTATTGCCTGCCATTCAGGCCGCTTGTGGCGGTACGTGACCACCCAGCAGCACTTCTCCTTGCCGCTGTTGGCATGCAGCCATTGCCTCAGTTCGCTCCTCTCTGCAAAGTGCAGCAGGTTGGTTATCTCCATGATATTATTGTTATGGTGCAAAGATAGCATAAAGCATTGCCGGAAACAAACCCTCTGGCTGTGAATGTTTGGCTGTGAACGTGTCGGCAGAATAGAAAATCGGCCCTAAATAAGGTGCCGTGTAACATTTTAAGGCTATATTTGCGGGTAAATAGCGAGTATTGACCAATGGCCGACAGGATGACTAAAGAGCAGCGCTACCGCTGCATGTCGAGCATTAAGGGCAAGGACACAAAGCCCGAGATGCTTGTGCGCCGTTATCTCCATTCCCGGGGGTACCGCTACAGGGTCAATGTTCGCGCTCTTCCTGGCACTCCCGACATTGTGCTGCGCAAGTACAGGACGGTTATTTTCATCAATGGCTGCTTCTGGCACGGCCACGAAGGGTGCAGTCTCTATGTGCCGCCAAAGAGCAATACCCAGTACTGGCAGCAGAAGATTGAGCGCAACAGGGAGCGCGACGTCAAGAAGCGCATTGAGCTGCGCCGCCTCGGCTGGCACACGGTTATTATATGGGAATGTGAGCTCAAGCCCAAGAAGCGTCTTGCTACTCTCCAGGCCCTTGAGCAGACGCTGAACAAGATTTTCCTGCTCAACAACTCGGTTACAGTGACAGCGGAGTACCCCGAAGCGGAAGAGACTGCCGGGATGGTTGCGGAAGGCCTGCAAGTGGAAAACTAGAAACACAAAGCGGAAAACTAAGACAATGCTTCGCAACCCAAACGGCATAACCTGCGGCTATGCTGCGTTTGACCTGTTGCTGCAAAACTCGTCGATAACAAAACGTTGTTTTGTCATTTCGACAGAGCGTAGCGACGAGAAATCTCAAGTTCCCGTGATTTGAGATTTTCTGCATACCATCCTCACTGTCCCTCTAAGAGGGACGGCGATTCCATTACTCAATCATGTACAGTTCCCTGTACCATCTGCACCATTGGGAAAGGGCGGGCGCATGGCGCTGTGCCTGTGACACTACGTCGGCATTTGTGAACGAGGTGAACGGTATGGCTGTGCCAGTGAGTCGCCTGTACTGCTCCATTGTGCTGTCAAGGCTGCTGTTGTCTCTGTGGTGCACCACTGAGAAACTTACATGGGCATAGCGCCCGGTATCTTCCAGGGCAAAGGCAAGCAGCTGGTTCCGCCACAATTGGTTCATCCCGTCCTTGAACGGGCATTCGTGCGCGCTGCTGCTGAACAGGCTGCCCTTTGCCTGCATTATATCCCAGTATCTGTATCCAATCCTGTGGTAATGGCATTTGTGCGGGGCGTCCTGTATCTCCTGCATGCTTTCCTTGGTGCAGTGCCATTTCTCCCTGTTCCTCTCCGAATAGTAGCCTCCGCAGCAGGTAAACTCCTTCTCGGCCAGCTTGTGCTCAATAATCCACAGGCAATGCTTGCCATTCTTGTCTATGTAGGCAATGGCAATGTCCGAGTCGGTTCCTGCGCCGCTCGAGTGGTCCCTGAGCAACCCTTTCCCTCCAGCAATGTCCTGTCCCCAGTACTCGAGGCAGAAACCGTTGAACAGCCTCTCCCTGTCAATTCTTGCAAAGCCGGCAGGGCTGTCCGGTATGCTGCCTATTACCTTGTCGGCATTGCTGTCCATGAGAATTGGCACGAACAGGTTTACGCAGGCGCTCTGGGAGCTTGCCATGTGGCAGGCCATCTTGTGCACCTTGTAGCGGAAGGGTCCCTCCTGCATGCTGCGTATAACGCTGTGTATGCCGCTGTATATGAATGGCGGTATATCCCGCTCAAGATATTCCTGTGGGAACATGTAGTCGTAGGGGTGCCCTTTGTAGA
This sequence comes from Bacteroidaceae bacterium, assembly GCA_045592125.1. Classification (GTDB taxonomy): domain Bacteria; phylum Bacteroidota; class Bacteroidia; order Bacteroidales; family Bacteroidaceae; genus HGM04593. Next base: position 9,607 of record JAZNUE010000013.1, read on the forward strand.
GGCCGGGCTCATCTGTTATGTTCTGCGCTTTCCAGTCAATGAGGTGCCTGTAGAGACTTTTCTGGAACTCGTTGAGCCCGGCCGCCATGCGGTATACCTTCCCGTCAATAATGTATTCCATCTCCTGCCTGCCTGTCTACTTCTGTTCCATCATCTGCCGCACAAATGCCTCGTTTACTGCGTTCACGGCATTGTGCCCGAACTTGAACCAGCTGCCTACGATGGCACCGTCGGCCAGCTCGAAGGTCTCTTTTACAGTGTCTATTGTTACTCCTGCCCCTACAATGACAGGGAAACTGCCAAGCACGCTGCGGAACTCCTTCACCTTGCCAAGCGGCGTGGGGATGCCAGTGCCTTCTCCAGTGCACACAATTGCGTCGCAGCGTCGGGAACCCAGCGCAAGGTCCTCGTCAAGCGTCCTTCCTGAGCGTACTGCCTGGTACTTGAACCTCACACCGCCAAGCAACACAACATCGGCCTTGCTTCTGCACTGTGCCAGCTGCTCGGCATACTCGGCGTCTTCTTCAGGTGGCAGGTGCCCGCAAACAGAGTCTATCTGTATGAACCGCGCCCCATATTTCCCGGCCAGCCCAAAGGCGCTGCTGTAATCCCCAAGGATGTTCAGGCCATATATGGCGTCAGGGTGTGTGCTGTGTATCCAGCGTAATACACTCTCGCAATCGTCATCCGACCCGAAGTAGTTCTCAATCATTGGGTAAATGCCATGCTTGAGGTATATTCCAATCTCTCTCTTGGCAAGTTCCAGCATATCATATTCATCAGTGCTCCCGGTATGTATCATGCCGAACACAGGTTTCTCGTTCTTGAAAAGGTCTCTGAATCTCATACTCTTTGGCTGTCTGTTAAACTTGTTGGATATATTCTTTACGAATATAGCAAAAATATCCCGGATTGTCAAGTGCATATTTTGAACGAAATGTCTCTTTGAATGAAAAATATATTCTAATTTTACATTTAGATATGAGGAATGTTATGCAAGCAGGCACATTTAAAGACAAGGTAGTTATTGTAACAGGCGGGGCAAGCGGCATTGGCCGCTGCATTGTTGGCGAGTTCAGTACTCAGGGGGCAATAGTATATGTGATTGACAAGCAGGAGGGCGCACATTTCGTCGGGGATATCTCCAGGAAAGAGGTCCTGGAAGCTTTTGCGGCACATGTGCTGCACAGGCACAATAAAGTGGATGTCATTGTCAACAATGCCTTGCCATTGATGAAAGGGATAGATGAGTGTTCCTACGAGGAGTTCCAGTATGCCTTGAGCGTGGGAGTTACCGCGCCGTTCTATCTGGTTAGGCTGCTTATGCCGCATTTGGCTGAAGGCGCATCCATTATCAACATATCCTCGTCGCGCGACCGCATGAGCCAGCCGCAGACCGAGAGCTACACGGCCGCCAAAGGAGGTATTGCCGCGCTCACCCACGCCCTGGCGGTGAGCCTGGCCGGGAGGGCAAGGGTGAACTCCATCTCTCCAGGCTGGATAGACACCGCCGGCACCGTCTACGAAGGCCCTGACGCTACGCAGCAGCCAGCCGGCAGGGTAGGGAACCCTATGGACATTGCCAGCATGGTGCTGTTCCTCTGCAGCGACAAGGCTGGCTTCATCACTGGCGAGAATATCTGTATTGACGGAGGCATGACCAGGCAGATGATTTACCACGGCGACTGCGGATGGAGTAAAATAAGCTGAAAACTGCGGTTAAGCAAAAAATCCTCCTCTGTCTATAGAGGAACCCGAAGGGCAAGGAGGCCTATGTTATTAAAAACAAAAAACACAAGACTATAATATGAAAACAGAAGTAGCCCCACAGGAAACCACACGCGCCGAGGCCTTTATGCTTTGGATGACATCTCCAATGCCAATGGTTACATTAACCAGGACATTCAACGTTGGCAACCTCATTAAGGCAAGCAAACGCAAAGGCATAAAATTTAACGCGCTGCTATGCTGGTGCATAGGAAAGGCTGCAAGCGGCATAAAGGAGTTCTATCTGCTGCCCGAAAAAGAGAGGCTCTTCAGATATGACACCATTGCCGTAAACGTAATTGTAAACAACAGCAAAGGTGGAATCAATTCATGCGACATCCCATTCAGCAATGATATCCAGCGGTTTGCAAAAGAGTATGGCCTATTGACTCTCCAGGCAGCGGGCGAATGTAGAAGCCTGTTTATAGACGGCAGCATGGTAATTGGAACATCTGCAATGATAGAGAGTGAACTCGACAGCATTGTAAACCAATACACCGACAAGTTCTGCAACCCAATGGTCATGTGGGGCAGGTATCGCCATAATTGGCTCAGGACCACGCTGCCCATATCATTCCAGTTTCACCACGTGCAGATGGATGGCGGGCACGCTGCCAGTTTCCTGGAACAGCTTCAGCATGAGATTGATAAGCTATAATATCATTTCCGAGGTGCCGCCTAAATTGCGCCGCAGGCGAAAAGTAAGTGTAATTTCTTGAATATCAAAGCTGCGAGTAAGCGAGTGTATAAAAGTTAAGACTTTTATACAAAGTGAGCGGAAGCAGGTTCGTGAAACAAAACCCGAGGTACAAAATTGCCGATAAGTGAATGGAAAGGAAACTCGCTTGCTTGCCTGAACGCAGGCAATTTATCTAAAAACTTGCAAAAAATCGCATTTTTCACCCCAAAAAGGTACAAAACCGGCTCTGAAACCGAAAGCTGAAGTCAGAGCCGTTTTGCTATTTGATTTTGAGTAGTTTTTTGTCTCTTTTAATGTGGGGCTACTATGGGGTGAAGAACTTGTCGGGTGCTTGTACTGTTGCTTGCCCTGCAACTTGTCCTCAAACACGACACATAGTCGTCTATTGTATCACAGATGATATAGGTTGTTTTTGCTGTTTTATCCTAAACTCATAGTTTAGAATTAAGAACTAAATTCAACCATTGTATAGGTTCGTTAAAAAACGCCCATTAATCTATTAAAGTAAGAGAATAATAGTAGGGTATCAATACTATTTGGCTCGCAATTTGTTTTTCTAAACAAAAATGTTTATTTTTGCAGTATGAATAGGATGATTGAAATACTAAAAGGATTGCACCCAGGTCTTTTCTTGCAGCGAGAGTTGGGTAATAGAAAGCTCAAAAGTGGGCAGTTTGCCGAATCTATTGGCGAACATCCACAGACTTTGAGTGCCATTATTCGTGGACGAAGGTCAATGAATACGCCTCTGTCCCTCCGTATTGAGCAAGCTCTCGGTTTGGAGGAAGGTTTCTTAATGACTCTACAGGTGTACTATGATATAGCAGAGGAGAAGCGTAAACTATCACAAAACCATCGCCCTGACCTTACAAAATTCCGTAGCACAATATTCTGGGATACAAAGATTGAGAATATTGACTTTACTGCACATAGCCGATATGTAATCAATCGTGTGTTTGAGCGAGGAAATGAGGAGGAGATACTGGAAGTTATTCGTTTCTATGGTCGTGATGTCATATTGGATAACATCAACCTAAAAGTGAAGTCACCATTTGAAAATAATATAAAAGCAAACATAAAACAGTATTTGGACTATGAAGCGTAAAGAGTTGCAATATCAGACCGTAAAACCTGTTCTCCGTTCCACATTGGAACGTCTGATGGAGATCGAAGAGTTCAAACCATTTCGTCTTGTGGGTGGGACTTCACTATCGTTACGCTATGGTCATCGTATGTCTGATGATATAGACCTATTTACTGATGCTGAATACGGCTCGTTGGATTTTCATCGATTGCAAGAGATCCTTTGTAGGGAGTTCCCATATTGTCAGGGTGACTGCGGCGATATTGTAGGCTTCGGAACATCGTATATGGTTGGCAATTCTAAGGATGACTTCGTAAAGCTTGACTTGTTTTATACCGACCCTTTTATCCGTCCACAAGAACAATTTGACACAATCCGTATGGCTGCAGTAGAAGACATTGTTGCGATGAAGATGGATGTAGTGTCGAGAGGTGGGCGCAAGAAGGACTTTTGGGATCTGCATATGTTGCGTGATAAATACACCATAGAGCAGATGTTGTCTCTATATGAGGAGCGTTATCCATATGGAGCAACAAAAGAAGAGTGTACTGCGGGATTAACGAACTTTACATTGGCCGATACAGAGCCAGATCCAACCTGTCTGCATGGTAAAGTTTGGCAATTGATTAAACTTGATTTTGTAAAATAAACAACTTTATATCTATGCCCAAACAATCATTTGACCCAGATCAAGAGGTGCGTAATTATTGCGACCATATTATGCACGCTAATATACAGGTAAGAAAACAAAACAAACAGAAAGCGTGGTATTGGGATTTTCCAGCCGTTGCTGTTGTCTGTCATGACCAGCATTGTATGTTGAAAAGGTGCTCGTATTCTCATTACCCTACAAATGTTTCTTGGCACCCTTTGCTAGAAGTATCACTTAAACGATTAGGGAGGATAGGTACACATCTTATTGGCACTTGTGCGGAACAACATGCTGCAAATATATATATGAAAAATGTGCCGGAAAATAATATCGGCAACTTGTATTTTAGCAAAGCTTTTCGCCCTAGGACAAAAGAGCAAATTGCATATTGTGATAATTGCAAACTAATATTCCCTAATTTGCCGTAACCATTATGAGATATAGTGACCATTATATGCAATATCACGACATCGACTGGTTTTGCAAAATTCATAATACACCTTGCCACTTTGCGTCAGCTGGAGGCATCCTTCCAGAACCATTAAGGGAGCGAAAGCTACTCAGAAAATTACAACGAGATGTTTGTCTTGCAGAATATCTCTACGAAGAAAATGAGATTTCCTATAATGAAGAATTT
>JAZNUE010000014.1:0-10464 GCA_045592125.1 Bacteroidaceae bacterium
CGAACATGTCATGCTGGAGCGGAGCGAAGCATCTGAAAAACTGCGAATAAAGAGATTTTTTCGGGTATGAGATTCCTCCCTGCTTCGCTCGTCCTTTTCATAACAACTGAGAAGAGATTTTTCGCTTTGCTCAAAATGACAGAAATGGTCTCTGCTCTGCTCTTTAGCCTTAGGAACATTTTTTTATAAATTCAAACGGTTTCTTAATTACTGTTTTGGCTGGATTTTATTATCTTCGCAGAATATTATGGAATTATTCTAAATACTCTCTAAACTAATATCTTGTACATATGGTACTTTCAATTATCAGCTTTGTTGTGGGCATTGTGCTCATTATCCTTGGCGCCGACTGGCTCACAAAGGGTGCGTCGGACCTGGCGCGCCGCCTGAAGATGAGCGAGCTCATGATTGGCCTTACAATAGTTGCCGTTGGAACTTCGCTGCCCGAGCTTGTCATTAGCGTCAGTTCTGCCCTTAGCGGCAATTCAGGAATCTCGCTTGGAAACGTCCTTGGAAGCAACATCTTCAACGGCATGCTTATCCTTGGCGTTACTGCCGTAATTACTCCTGTGGTGTTCAACGGCAGGATGCTGTCGCGCGAGCTGCCGTTCAACCTGCTTGCGTCGGTGGTTCTCATACTTGTGTCGGGCAGCATGCTTGTAGGCGGTGCCCCCGGGGAGTATATAACACGCTACGGAGGCCTCATCCTGCTCTGCTTCTGCGCGGTGTTCGTGCGGTATACATTCAGCCTTACTGGTGCCGAAGAGGATGAGGCCGCGCAGCAGCCAATGACGGTGGGCAAGATTCTGCTTTTCATTGCCGGCGGACTTGCAGCGCTTATCTTTGGCGGGAAGATGTTCGTGAGCGGCGCTTCGGATATAGCGCGCGGCCTTGGCCTTTCCGAGGCCCTCATAGGTATCACCATTGTGTCGGCAGGCAGCTCGCTGCCCGAGCTTGCGGTGTCGGTAAGCGCCGCGCGCAAGGGTAATGTGGGCATTGCGCTTGGCAACATCCTTGGAAGCAACATCCTTAACGTGTTCTTCATCCTTGGCTGCAGCGCTACAATCTCGCCAATCTCGCTCAAGGGCTTCAGCCCGGTTGACTACTATGTGCTTCTGGCTTCTTCGCTCTTCATATACCTGTTCTGTGCTTGCTTTGGCAAGAACAAGATTACACGTGTTGAGGGTTCCCTGCTTGTCGCGGGATACGTTGCGTATGTTACCTATCTTGTCATTGTGGAGATGAACAGGATTGCATAGAAGGACGCTTGATTTTGTATAACCAATTGACACTATAGACAAATGCCGGTAAAGATTGTAAAAGTTGAGGGCAGCAGGATGCTGAAGAAGTTTGTGGAGTTCCCGAACGTGCTCTATAAGGACTCTCCGTATTATGTTCCCGAACTCTTTGACGACGCCCTTAACACCTTGCGAAAGGACCGCAATGCTGCGTTCGAGTTCTGCGACGCCGACTATTTCCTTGCCTATCGCGATGGCAAGGCTGTGGGGCGCATTGCTGTAATTGTGAACAATGTCTCCAACGAGAAGTGGGGGCAGCAGGCGGCGCGCTTCGGCTGGGTGGATTTCGTTGATGACGCCGAGGTGGTGGACGCTCTCTTTGGCGCTGCTGAGGAGTGGGCACGGAAGCGCGGTCTCAACGAACTTCAGGGCCCGCTGGGCTTTACCGACTTCGACCGCGAGGGAATGCTCGTTGAGGGCTATGACCGCATGGGCACCATGGCAACGATGTACAACTACCCCTATTATCCCAGACACATGGAGCGTATGGGATATGAGAAGGATGTTGACTGGGTGGAGTACCTGCTTAAGGTACCCGACAAGAAGTGGGAGAAGGCCGAGAGGGTGTCGGCAATAGTGGAGCGCAAGTTCGGCCTCAGGACAGTGAGGTGCAAGTCCCGCTCCGAGCTGGCAAGGCGCTACGGGCGCCGGCTCTTCGCGCTGGTGAACGAGTGCTATTCGCCTCTGTATGGGTTTACTCCATTGACCGACAGGCAGGTGGACCAGTTCATAAAGACCTATCTGCCTGTCATTGACCTGCGCCTTGTGTCGCTGGTTGTTGACAAGGACGACAATCTTGTGGCAATTGGCGTGAGCATATACTCGCTTGCCGAGGCCTTGCGCAAGTCAAGGGGCAAGATGTTGCCTTTTGGATGGTGGCACCTGCTTAAGGCGCTCTTCATCAGGCCGCCCAAGCGCCTCGACTTCCTGCTTGTGGGCGTCAAGCCCGAGTATCAGAGCAAGGGCGTGTTCGCAATGATTTTCAATGAAATGCTAGGCAACTTCATGCAGCTGGGCATTGTTGATGTTGAGAGCAACCCCGAACTTGAGACGAACACAAAGATGCAGACCCAGTGGAGCGAGTTCGAGAAGGAGCAGCACAAACGCCGCAGGGCATACAGGAAGGGGCTCTAGAGTGGAAAGATGAAAGCTTGTGCCAAGCGTGCTTGAAATGACAGGAAACTGAAAACAGATTATACAATAATAGATGACCGAGGATAATAATTTGGAATTTAACGAGAACGTGCCTTCGGCGGCGGAATATACCGATGATTCTATCCGTCACCTGAGCGATGTGGAGCATATACGCTTGCGCCCTGGCATGTACATTGGCAAGCTTGGTGACGGCTCGCAGAGCGATGACGGCATATATGTGTTGCTCAAGGAGGTCATAGACAACAGTATCGATGAGTTCAAGATGGGCTTCGGCAGGCGTCTTGAGGTTGATATAGTTGATAACCGTACAGTTATAGTGCGCGACTATGGCCGCGGCATTCCGCAGGGAATGATGATTGAGGCCGTGAGCAAGCTGAATACTGGCGCAAAGTACGACGACAAGGTGTTCAAGAAGTCGGTGGGCCTTAATGGAGTGGGCCTCAAGGCGGCCAATGCGCTCAGTACGGCCTTCGAGGTGCGGAGCTACCGCGATGGGGTGGTACGTGCCGCTAAGTTCAAGAAAGGCATTATTGTGGATGATACAACGGAGAATACATCCGACGAGAACGGTACATTCGTCTCTTTCACCCCCGATAACAGCCTCTTCCGCAACTATGAGTACCGTGCTGCCTATGTGGAGACACTGCTTCGCAACTATACCTATCTGAATACCGGGCTCACAATCATGTTTAACGGCAAGCGGATACTCTCGCGAAATGGCCTTGCCGACCTGCTGACCGACAACATGACTGCCGATGCCCTTTATCCAATAATACATCTCAAGGGTACCGATATTGAGATTGCCTTTACCCATGCGCAGCAGTATGGCGAGGAGTACTACTCTTTTGTTAATGGCCAGCATACATCGCAGGGCGGTACGCACCTGAGCGCTTTCAAGGAACTGGTGGCCCTGACTATACACGATTTCTTCTCGGCAAAGAACTTCGAGTACTGCGACATACGCAACGGCATTGTGGCAGCAATAGCCGTAAATATTCAGGAACCAGTGTTCGAGAGCCAGACAAAGACAAAGCTCGGCTCGACGACAATAGCCCCCGACCCGGGAAGCATTAGCGTTAAGAAGTTTGTGAGTGACTTCATTAAGGAGGAACTCGACAATTTCCTGCACAAGAACCCCGAGATAAGCGACGTGATGCTCTCGAAGATAACTGCCTCGGAGAAGGACCGCAAGGAACTTGCAGGCCTCACCAAGCAGGTGCGCGAGAAGGCCAAGAAGGTGAACATGCACAACCGCAAGCTGCGCGACTGCCGCATACACTATAACGACCCTAAGGGTGACCGCATGGACGAGAGCTGCATATTCATTACCGAGGGAGACTCGGCCAGCGGTTCAATAACAAAGAGCCGCGACGCCAATACCCAGGCCGTGTTCAGCCTGCGAGGCAAGCCGCTCAACTGCTTCGGGCTCACCCGCGCGGTGGTGTACCAGAACGAAGAGTTCAACCTTCTGCAGGCGGCGCTTAACATTGAGGACGGCCTTGAGGGACTGCGCTACAACAAGGTCATTGTGGCCACCGACGCCGATGTTGACGGCATGCACATACGTCTGCTCATGATCACATTCTTCCTGCAGTTCTTCCCTGAGCTCATTAAGAAGGGGCATGTGTACATCCTGCAGACTCCGCTCTTCCGTGTGCGTAACAAGCGCAGGCTGCCGCGGGGCAAGAAGGGTGCCGAGGAACGCAAGGAGCAGAAGGGCGACTTTGAGACAATCTACTGCTATACCGAGGAAGAGCGCCTGGCAGCAATAGAGAAACTTTCGCCTAACCCTGAGATTACGCGATTCAAGGGTCTTGGAGAGATTTCGCCCGACGAGTTCCGCAACTTCATAGGGCCCGACATGCGTCTTGAGCGTGTGGAGCTGCATAAGGACGACAAGGTCGAGGACCTGCTTGCCTACTACATGGGCAAGAACACTATGGAGCGCCAGAACTTCATTATTGACAACCTGGTGGTTGAGGAAGACAAGGCTGGCGAGAACGAGTAGAATAGAGTACAGATAACAGCCGCAGCAAAACTCTCCCTCTTGCAAGAGGGAGTACCCGCAGGGGGGTGGTGATTAGGTTGGCAGAACTCCCTCCGAAGTTTCCAGGTAAACTTCTCGTCCCTCTTCATTAAGAGGGACAGTTGAAATGCGTTGCAAAACTCTCCCTCTTGGGCAAGAGGGAGTACCCGCAGGGGGAGGGGGTTGGTGATGAGGTTAGCAGAACTCCCTCCGAAGTTTCCAGGTAAACTTCTCGTCCCTCTTCATTAAGAGGGACAGTTGAAATGCGTTGCAAAACTCTCCCTCTTGGGCAAGAGGGAGTACCCGCAGGGGGAGGGAGTTGGTGAGAATACTTGCAATAGTGGAATATAATAGGATTGTAAATAAGAAAGAAGTTAAGGGACTGAGACGCAACTTGCGTAACAGTATGACTCCTGCAGAGGTTGCTTTATGGTCTCAACTTAAAGCAGGAAAACTGGATGGAACATCATGGAGACGGCAGTTCTCGGTAGGTAACTATATTCTTGACTTTTATTGTCCTAAATGTAGATTGTGTATAGAACTTGATGGTAAAGAGCATTACACTATGCAAGGTGATACGTATGATTATGACAGGACTGTGTTCTTGAATTCATATGGAATACGTGTCTTGCGCTTTGAGAACAAGGATGTATGGGACAATATTGAGGGTGTCCTTAACGTTATTAGAGAGGAAATAACTGCTTGCAGAACTCCCTCCGAAGTTTCCGCTTGGCCTGACGGCACTCCTTTGTAAACCTAAAGGTTCAGTCGTCGCAAGGTTTGTGCCAGCGAGTGGGTGAAAATTCATTTTCACACCCAACGAGCGCAGCCAAAGCTCGCAGAAAGCAACGCAACGCTCCCCCGCGTTGCCGTCCCTCTTCACAAAGAGGGACAGTTGGAAACGCTTGGAACGCAGATTGAAGTTGTAAAGAATTAAAAAAATAAGAACAATGTCAGGTACAGCGCTGTTTGCAGGGACATTCGACCCTTATACACTGGGGCACCACGCTATTGTGGAGCGTGCCCTGGCGCTTTTTGATAATGTGGTGATTGCCGTTGGCCGTAACATGGGCAAGCAGTGCATGCTCACGCCCGCGGAGCGTGTCGCTGCAATTGAGAGCGTGTATGCAGGCGACAGCCGCGTTAGGGTGGTGGAGTATGACTGCCTTACAATGGACCTTGTGCGCGAGGTGGGCGCAGCAGCGCTGCTGCGCGGCGTGCGCTCGGTGAAGGACTTTGAATATGAGCGCGAGCTTGCCGACGCGAACAGGATTGTGGGCGGTGTTGAGACTGTGCTGCTTGTGAGCGAGCCAGAGTATGCCCACATAAGCAGCAGCCTTGTACGCGAGCTTGTAAAATATGGCAAGGATGTATCGGCACTCCTGCCAAAGAAACAATAACGGACTATGAAAAGAATACTGATATTTGCTTTTGCTCTTCTTGCCACAGCGGGCATGAGGGCACAGCAGATGCCCGACCATCTGCTCAAACTCCTTTATACAGGAAATATTATCGCGAACTTCTATGTAGATTCGCCCGACAATGACAAGATTTCCGAGGCTGGCGTGAAGGCCATGCTCAAGGAACTCGACCCGCACTCTACCTATTCCGACCCCAAGGAGACAAAGGCTCTCCTGGAGCAGATGCAGGGCAGCTTCAGCGGCATTGGCATACAGTTCAACATTGTTTCCGACACTCTGTATGTAATACAGACAACGGCCAATGGCCCGTCGGAGCGTGCAGGCATACTGGCTGGCGACAAGATTGTTGCTGTGAATGACACCACTATTGTGAAGATGGACAGGGCCGATGTAATGTCGCGCCTCAGGGGTGCAAAAGGGTCCAGGGTGAAGGTGAGCGTGGTGCGCCGCGGGATTGGGCGCCTGCTCGACTTTAGCCTTGTGCGCGACGACATCTCTACCGAGAGCGTTGACGCTGCATACATGGTTGACAAGAATACAGGCTACATACGCATTACCTCGTTCGGCGCCAAGACTCATGCCGAGTTTGTGGAAAGGCTCGACTCGCTCAAGAGAAAGGGCATGCGCAACCTTATACTTGACCTTCAGGGCAATGGCGGCGGCTATCTGAATGCTGCTGTTGACATTGCCAACGAGTTCCTTGGGCAGGATAACCTGGTTGTGTATACCGAGGGCCGCACTACGGGCCGCCATGACTACACGGCTGCCGGCGGCGGACGATTCCTCAAGGGCAACGTGGCAGTACTGGTTGACGAGACATCGGCCTCGGCGGCCGAGATTCTGGCCGGTGCAATCCAGGACTGGGACCGCGGAGTAGTAGTGGGCCGCAGGAGCTTCGGCAAGGGACTTGTGCAGCGCCCGTTCGAACTTTTCGACGGTTCGATGATACGCCTCACTATTGCCCGCTACTATACGCCCACGGGCCGCTGCATACAGAAACCCTACAGCGACTCGATAAAGTATGAGGATGACCTCATGCAGCGATACAACAGCGGCGAGCTCTCTTCGGCCGACAGCATACACTTTGCCGACTCGCTCAAGACAAGCACACTGCGCCTGGGCCGCACCGTGTATGGCGGCGGAGGCATAATGCCCGACTACTTTGTTCCAATGGACACATCGAGGTATACGGCCTATCACCGCGCGCTGGCATCCAAAGGCAGCATAATACAGGCGTCGCTGCGCTATCTCGACGAGAACCGCAAGGAGCTTGAGAGCAAGTACAAGTCGGTAGACGACTTTGACAGGAACTTTAATGTTGACGCCAGGTACATGGCAATCCTTGAGGAACAGGCGAAGAGGGATAGCGTTGGACTCAAGGGCGGCAAGGAGGAACTGGAGCGCTCGCTGCCCGAGCTGAAGAAGCAGCTTAAGATGTACATTGCCCGTGACCTGTGGGACATGAGCGACTTCATAATGATGTATAACAAGTACAGCGACTCATTCCAGAAGGCCTATGACCTTGTGCGCAAGCGCGACATGGACAAGGTGCTGATGAAGAGATGACGCAGTAGGCTGATTGCGGTATGGGATATATGAAGAGGATTGCAAGGCTGCTGCTGAAGGCTGTTGCTGCACTGCTGATTATGGCGCTGATGGCGGTTACCGCTACAAGTGTATCCCTTATATACGACTTTGGGGAACCTCGCCCGTTCAGCGGTCCCGACGTCTTTAACCCTTACAGCAGCGCCGATTCGGCATTCAGCTGGAAGAAGGCCAATTTCCACGTGCACACCCGTGTCAAGGGCATATTCAACGAGTGCGAGTACTGGCCGGGCGAGGTATACAGGGTGCACGAAAGGCTAGGATATGACATTGTGACATTCTCTAACCACAACGAGCTTACGGTTCACCCGTTCGACACGGCCCTGCAGGTCAATGTCTATGAGCACGGGTACAATCTCTTCAAGTTCCACAAGCTGGTGTTCGGCAGCAAGGATGTCAACGGCTTTGACCATCTGCTCCCGCTGCTTGCCTCGCAGAAGCAGTTCCAGCTTGACTTGCTGGGCAGCGAAAGCGATATAATACAGTACAACCATCCGCTGCGCACCATAGGAACGTCCAAGGAGCATATGCAGAAGCTCGAAGGGTATGACATTATGGAGCTCGACAGCGGGAAGGGTACAGAGAACGAGTACTGGGACTGGGCGCTTAGTGCAGGGCACTACAGCTTTGGCCTTGCGAATGACGACCTGCACTATCCCGACAGGACTAGCAAGATTGCACGCCGCTGTAACTTTGTGTGCACTCCCTCGGGCAGGTACGAGGACATAAGGGCTGCCCTGCAGGCCGGCTGCTACTACTCTATGCGCATGCCCGATTATGGCAAGGGCGACTGGGCAGTGAAGATTGAGAAGAACAGGAACCTGCCCTATGTAGTCTCGATAGGCTGTGAGGACGGCCTTGTCTCTATCGCCTTGTCGCAGAAGGCCGACAGCATAAAGGTGCTTGGGCAAGGGCACTCGCTGCTGCATATGGCAACAGATACCGCCGCCGCGGGCTACATGATGAAGGAGAGCGACAGCTATGCGCGCTTCACCGTGTATTTCCCTGGCGGCGAGGTCATATACTCAAATCCTTTTGCAAGATACGACGCCTCGCTTGCCGCCTCTCCAAGGAGGGCGCCGCAGCACAAGGTTAATATAACGCTTACAGCGCTGTTCAATATGGCGCTGCTTGCTTTGCTGGCCTTGCTTGCAGCATTATTCTATAAAACAATCATTAGACGATGAAAACCAGTTTCCTTAAGAGCATGAATGGCATAAGGGCCATGAGCCTTATACTGAGCATATACACGACGGTGGCATTCCATTTCCCGGCGTTCGGGGCGGTGCTGGACAATATTGAGGGCGGCTGGAACGGCGCGCTCATCTTTGTGAGCGTGGCCGTGCTCATGCTTGCCGTGAACTACTTCTTCTACTACCTGCTGCTCTATGCCGGGCGCTTTGCCGGAAAACTCCTGATTGCCTTCACTCTTGTTGCCGATGCCATAAGCCTCTACTTTATAAATACCTATGAGGTGCTCATAACGGCAAACATGATGGGCAATGTGTTCAACACCCGCTATTCCGAGGCTTCGGGTTTCTTCTCCTGGACTGCGGTTGCGTATGTGCTGCTGCTTGGCGTGCTGCCATGCATATGGCTCTTTGCCAGCAAGACGCTCTACGGCACATTCAAGCGTTTCCTTGCCAATATTGGTGTGGCGCTGCTTGTCGTGGTTGCAGTGCTGCTTGCCAACATGCGCAATATTCTGTGGATTGACAATAACTCGACCGAGCTTGGCAGCCTGCTCATGCCCTGGTCGTATACGGTGAATACTGTGCGTTACTTTAACAAGGTAAAGGAGCGCAATAAGAAGGAAATCCTGCTGCCCGACGCCAGCATTGCCGTTCCAGGCAAGGATGTGTGCGTGCTCATCATAGGCGAGTCGGCGCGCAGGCAGAACTTCTCGCTCTACGGGTACGAAAGGAATACTAACCCGTTGCTTGCGGGCGACAGCGTTAAGGCATATATGGCCAATTCGGCTGCAACGTACACAACTGCTGCAGTGAAGGCGATACTTGACCACAAGAGCACGGGCAAGCTCTACGAGATTCTGCCTAACTACCTCTACCGTGCCGGCGTGGATGTTGTCTGGCGCTCATGCAACTGGGGCGAGCCGCCTTTGCACATTGAGAAGGTGTATAACAAGAAAAGGCTTGAGAAGAGATACCCCGGCGCTGATGCCAGGTACGACGGCCTCTTGCTTGAGGGGCTTAAGGAGGAAATCCTGGACTGCGACAAGGAAAAGCTGCTCATAGTGCTGCATTGCAGCACGAGCCATGGTCCAACGTATAACAAGAAGTACCCGGCAGAGTTCGAGGTGTTCACTCCTGTGTGCGAGACCGTGGAGATTTCCGAGGCAGGCCACGAGGAACTGGTAAATGCCTATGACAATACAATCGTGTATACCGACTACCTGGTACACTCTGTCATTGAGATACTGAAGGAGATTCCCGGCAGGCGCTGCTGCATGCTCTTTGTGTCGGACCACGGCGAATCGCTTGGCGAGGACAACCTGTTCATGCATGGCGTGCCAATGCAGATGGCTCCCAAGGTGCAGTATGAGATTCCTTTCATTGTGTGGCAGCAGGATAAAGGAACAGCCCTTAAGGACCTTGATGAGGTGGGGCAGTACCATGTGTTCCACAGTGTCATGAACTATCTTGGCCTTGAGAGCCCGATATATAACGAGGAACTGAATATATTTGTCAAAGCCGGTAGTAATTAGTTACGTGCAGTGTGGCAAGGCGAACCAACGTCGACGGGTACAATCCGCTTGTCATGTTGAGTGCATAGTCGGGAATCTTTTTAGAGATTCTTCGCTTTGCTCAGAATGACAAAACAACGTTTTGTTATCGACGAGTTTTGCAGCAACAGGTCAAACGCAGCATTGCCGCAGGTTGTGCCGTTTGGGTTGCGAAAAGCAAAACGAGTCAATGACAGTGCAAATATAGAATGACAA
>JAZNUE010000015.1:0-58586 GCA_045592125.1 Bacteroidaceae bacterium
CTAGCGGTCAAACAGGCCTCGCACTTTTTCCAAAAATCAAACAGGTTCAAACTGTGGAATTTAACGGTGCCGGTTAAAGAGATTACCTCTGCTTGTCATTGCCCAATTGTCATCCCGACAGAGCGTAGCGACGAATGCCGCAGGTATAGATAATGCTGGCAGTAAATGGTCACGCGAAGCACAGACAAAGTTTGTGCCGCGTGGGTTACGGCAAGACAGCATTATCAATGGATCTATTTTTAATTACAACCGCAAATATTTTCTCAACCCACACCTTTTGGCTACTGAGCCCTTTTCATGCGGTGGATTATCTTTTTGCAGTTATTTCGTGAAAAGCGGGTGACCCAAAAGAAATGGGTCACCCGCTTTGATTGTTACTTGAGTTACTTTATCGAGTTGTTCATTTAATGAACGACTTTTTGCCGTTAATTATGTAAAGCCCCTTGCCTGGGTTCGCTACCTTGCGGCCCTGCAGGTCGTAAACACCTTCAACCTCACCGTTTTCACCTTCAAGTTCCTCAACCCCTGTCGTCTCGCCATTGAAGCGGAAACTGTAACGCGCAGCGGCATTTGCCGTAGCGTCAAGCGCAAGATATGCCTTGTTGGCCTCACACTTTATATAACCGCCATCGTTCTTGCCGGGGCTTACAAACTCAAGGTTTGCATTATACTCGGAATAGACCCAATAGAATGCACCCTCGCCGCCGAATGTGAACAGCAGATAGCAGTTCTTGTTTGCAGCAGAGACTGCGCTTGTCAACAGGCAACCATCAAAGATATTCGCCGGCTCAACATCAATTATCTTAATCTGGCAGCCTGTATCACTGCGGTCGCTGCCGAGACTTGTGCTGCTGCTCCAGTTGTATATGGCAAAACTTTGGTCCGTACCTGTCTGGTTCAATTGTACCTCACCCGATGAGATGATATAATACCCTGGAGTATTTGAGTAACTTACTGTCCAGCCCTCGTCGGGTTTTGTCTTTGTTGTGCCAATCTGTGAGTTGTAACCAGCAACAGGATTCATATAATAATCAGCATCATTACTGCGGTTTACGATATCATATGTACCGTCACCGCGGTCTACAAACTTCCACTTTGAGTTTGCATCTTCCGGTGTCGTCACACCCACAAGGACATCATCAGTATTAGTAATATAGCGGTCCGGGCTACGCTGTGTCGTAAACCGGAACCACTGCTCAGGCTTTTCCTCAACAGTATAGCCGAACCTTACTTCCTGGGCCTGTGCCGCATTGCTACGGTAGAGCACCACCGGAGTATATGCCGGAACTACAACGCCAACACTCCCCATGTTGATAACAGATTTTTCATTATTAATATCGGTATCAGCGTCGGCCTTGCATGCCTCAATACCATCAGGGACTTTAACCGCGAACGGCAGATACATTGTAGCCCATTTCTGGTTTGCGTCAAAGCCAACAGTAAAGCCTACCTGAGATTCGTCGGCTACCTGAAGAATGAAATCGGTCGTCGAAGTCTCGTTCACCACATTCGTCAATGTTGCAGCAGTATAGTAGTTGATTGTACCGTCCTCCTGGGTACAGAAACTGCGATACTGGCCATTTACCATTGTGTATATGGTATATGTATTATCCTGCGTACCATCGTCAAAGTATATGTCTGTACCCTCTTCGGTAAGTTTTGCCTCGTTGTTCCAAAGGCCGTCAGCCTTTGCACTCACGAACTTGTAGGTACCGAAGGCGGTCTTCTGTGCTATGAACAATGTAGAAGCGTCATCTTTTGCGTCTGTTGTCCAGCGGATGACATTCTTTGCGCCATCGGTGTAGAGCGTGCGCATTGTAACGCCGTCGGAGAGCAGGCCTGCTATGCGGTAAACGCCACCGTCAACAATCTTCACGCCATTGTACTCGACAATGGTCTCTGCGTCTATGGTAGTCTCGAGCCAGCAGCTGTTGGCAGCAATCGTTGCAGCACTCTTTGTCTCGGCAACATCAATGCGGTCGAATACAACCTTGCCGTCGACAACTGTCACCTCGTATCTCTTTGCCTTGGCTGTTGAGTTGATATCCTGTGCAAAATATGTACCGCGCAGAGCAGAAGCAGCGACACTCTTTGCACCAGCGTTGTCAATAGTTACGCCGAATTTGTAGTCCTGGTCGCCATCGGCCTTTATAATCACCGGAGTGCCCTTGAGCAGTGTCTGTCCTGCTGTTGCAACCACATTCATCTTGTAGCCGTAGCCCTCGCCGGTATTCAATATACCCGAAGGCAGCACTGTGTATGCGGTCACGCCCGCGGGCAACACCACGTTGAAGGGAAGGTACAATGTTGTGTAACCTGTAGAAGGGACATTCACTGTGTACTCTCTTACCTTGGTAAGAGTGAAGGTGGAGAGGTTTTCTTTAGTGCTGTTGTCATTACCGAAAACAAGATTGTTATAAGCGTTCAGATAGTTGATACCGCTACCGGTGCTTCGTATCTTAAAGATTCCGGTATCGGTTCCGGTCTCCTCAAAAAGATACGCGCCGGCATCAGTGCTATTCTCAGAAAAGGTGATATGATTCCAACCACCAAGATTCGGTGCTTTCATGTACTGTCCTTGAGCCATGAGAGAGTAACCTGTACCCTGCGGAGCAATTGTAAACAGTTTATCGGCTTCAACATCGGGGTTGTATGTTCCAGTAGCAATAAGTTTGTAACCAACGTTGTTTGAATTGTCCTTGTCCTCATTGTATCCCACAAAAACAGGAACATCACCGTTGTTCTGGTAATTTATCTTATACACACCATGATATGCGGGGTTGATAGCCACTGCGAATGTGAGCACTGTACCGTCGGCGAGTGTTATTGTACCTGTGTGTGCGCCGTCAGTAGCGTCGGCCTTGATGGTAACATTCTTAATATCGGTTGCTGTGCCGTCGATGAAGTCACCGGTAATTGACACATCGGTAAGCTCGCCGAAGTAGGTGCTGAGGTCAATAGTAGCGCCGGCCTCTGCAACAACGGTGCAGACAGTAGTCATGTCATTGCTCAAGCAACGGTAAGCATAATATGTGCTGTTGCCGGCTGCAACAGGGATAATGTACTTGCCGAGAACCTCCTTGGCAACTTCAACGGTATTGCCCTCGGGCTCGCGTGTGTATGTATCAGTATGACCCGGCTCACCCACAGCAAGCGCTTCATCGCTTACCGATGTCTGGCCCACAGAGTGCTTCTTGCCGTGTGCCCAGTTCCACTCGAAGTAGCCATACTCGGCAGTTGTACAGTTGTTGTCAAAGTAGTGTTTCCAGCGTGGGTAATACAAATCCTTCATCAATCCCTGCCATGAACGGTAAGAGTAGTCATTTAGGTTTGTATTTGGCGAAGACCAGGTTGAGACTATGGTGCGTGCATTGTTGTATTCGTACCAGTCTGGGGTTGCCGATGTTGCGCCATCAACCTCACCTGCAGCAGCACGCGCCTCCAGTGTCCACTTGCCCAAACGGAAGTTAAGGTTAGTGCCCTTGAACTTATCTACGTCAAGAATAAGCTGCAGGAATGCATCGCGGCGTGCCTCGTACAAAGCTGTGTTGCCCGCATTCCTTGCCTCCTTTATACCCAAGAGCAGATAGTATGCATAGTCGGCAAGCACAGCTCCACCGAACTCAACAAGGTCGTAGTAGTAGTTGCTCTCATAGACAGAACCGTCGCCGGCTGTAAAGCCTAATGACTCGTTCTGGCCAAGCAGCTTGTATGTAGCGTCAATGAGCATCTGCTGGCGGGCCTTTGTATATGTACCCTGAGCATTTGCCAATGTCTTTCCCCAATAACTTGCCTTGTTCGCGTCGAGGTTAGGACGGGCAGCCCAGACATCCTCCACAGGACCCTGGATACCGTCGGCACCATAGTTTAGAGGACCCTGGCGCAGGAGTTCCCATGCCTCCTGTGCCACAGCATTGTCGGCACCGTAGCGAGCTGTCGCATAGTTCTTCACCCACTCTGCCACATCGGGTTTCTCGCCCATCCATGGAAGCTGGAATATAAGGTCATATGTAACAGGTGTCTGCTCAATTGCCTCAGGAGCAGCACCAATACCCTTTATTGATGAAGGATATTTTCCTTTGTACAGGAAGTAGTTGTTTGCAAGGTTATTCAAGCGGCCCATGAGACCCGAGCGGCCGCCGAAGTTAGGAATTGCACAGAACACGGCATCCTGTGGAGCATAGCCGCTGTATGAGTCGAATGCCGGAGAACCGTCGGAGAAGAGGTCGAGCACAACCAGGCGGCCCGCAGGAACTGCTGTGAGCGAATATCGCTGTGTAGCGCTCCACTGCCACTGCTGGATAACCCATTTGGAATCAGGGCTTGCCGCCTCCATTGCTGCATAAAGAGCCTCGTAATCTTCCATTGTACCGGCACCGCCGCCCTCATGGAAGGGATCCATTGAGTAGTACTGGCTGTAGCCCATTACATCGTAGAGACACTTGTAGTAGTCGGCGGCTATATCGGCATAATTGGCATTGCTTACATTAAGAAGAAGCGGACGCACGAAGTCGCCGGCCCAGTTACCGCCGTTACCGCGTGTTGCATAGCCCGATTTTGAAGCAAAGTTTGTTGGCACCATACCGCTCCAGCCCGGCAGCACTGGCTGCATGCCAAGTTCGCGCTGGCGCTCAACAATCTGCTTTGCAAGCTTCTTCTGGCGTGCATACCATGCATCGTCCTGCACACCGCCGGCTCCGGCCCAAGTTCCGCCCGATTTTGTTCCGTCAGCAGTACCGCCCCAACCTTGGAGGTTGTTCATAGCCCACCATGCGATGAAGGCCGGACCTGCAACGAAAGCCTTAGCGTCGGCGTCGCTATAGCCATATTTGCGGTTACCGTTACCGTCCTGCATTGTAAGGAACGAACGCCAGACCTCCTCAAGACCAACAAGCTGCAAAGGCATGTTTATACCATGCAGGGCCATCCAGTCAATCTCCTGCTGCCAACGCTTCCATGTCCAAGAGGTCATTGAGTAGCCGAATGTACAGGTGTTCAGATAGTAACGGTACATTGCGTCGCTTGTACGTGTCTCCTCCCCGGTGGGAACAGGAAGGCTTGAGAGGTCGGCATAGGCACCGCCGTCAACAGTCTTCTCGTTAAGGGAGTTCCATGCGATGTTAATGTGTGCGTAGTTCTGCAAATACCAGCCGATACCTGTTGTTATTGCACTTATTGTTGTACCCTTGATAAGGATTTTGCCATCCTCGCTACCGATAACGAATACCTCGTTCTTCGAGTTCAAGGAAGGTGAAAGCACAAACTTGAACTTATCGGCCGTACCGGCACCGCCCACACGGTTGATGAGTGAAGTCACTGCCGAAGGATTAATCTCATCGGGGGCCGCTGTATATACAATGGTTACAGTCTCTTTCTCATCATCAACAACAACACTCCATGTGTAACCGGGGATTTCGGTAGCAACCAGGAGATTCTCATCGAATGCTTTAATAGCAATAGGGTCACCTGCCTTTATATCATTGCCGTTGTATGTAACCGTATACTCCTTATCGGCAGGAGCGTTAACAGCGAAAATATAGTCGGCAGGCTTTTCGTATGACATCTTTATCTCGAATGCCTTTGCATTCATTGTGGTATTCTCGGTAACGAACGAGAACTTGAATGCACCGCCAAGGTCAACATTCTTATCAATAGTAATCTCGAACCAGTCATCGGTTGCCGAAGACGAACCCCAGGCCGCGTTGGTATATGTACCATCGGTGCCATCGAGCATATTTGTAAAATCGGCAATATTGTTACCGGTGACATTGCTGCTAGTGAGTTCTACAGCAGTGCCTTTTGAATCATAAAGCACAAACGAGTCGAAACTCAAACGTTTTGCGCCATTCTGGAAGAATGCACCCGATTCAGTGAGTGTGAAACGTATTTTGTTGCATGGGCCTGCAGTGTAAATCCAGCCCGATGTAAAGTTATATTTACTATTAGATTGAGTACCCGCAGTCGCGTAGTTGCTGAATGTACCTTCGAAATACCAGCCATTGCAGTCAGAGTCCACGTTGGTGTACACGCCTTTTCCTACAACGCACTCCTCGTCACTGCCAAGGAGCTTGCTTATTTCGTCGCTGCGCGCAATCTGCACGAAACCATCACCATCGGCATCGTCAAGGATTCTCCATGCCGAGGCGCTTGTATTAGCATCCCAAGTATTGCCTGTCGTGTAACCTACATATTGGCTATTGTCCGCTCTGTTCTGCAACAGATATGTACCACCCAAAGGTATTACATTGAATTCAGTTGGAGTAGCCCGCATTGATGTTGCAGTTGTGTTTACCGCTGTAAGGCTAAGGTAAGTTGCTACTTCTGTTACAAGGAAAACATTGTGCACCGTCCAGCCGCCTTTACCACTATTGCCCAAACGGGGAGCAGCGCCATTATCTGCATTATTCACGTTAAGCCAAGTTGATTTGCCATCCTGTACGAAACGTACAAAATTTTCAGCGTCTACCACCTGACCGTCTACACCATTGTCAAGAGTCTCGCTGTCAAATTTTGTTGCGTCGGTAGTGCCCGATGTTGTGGGTGCTGTAGTTACAAACACCTGCGCATTAGCTTTTGTACCAAGTGTTATAGTTTCATTTGAGCCGGTGCTTGCCTGAATGTAACCATTCTCGGCATCGGTTGTACGCAAATAATATGTGCCGGGAGTGCCCTCTATAACAGGTTCCCACACAAGAACAGCCTGGTTGATATCCGACACATTGGTTGCACCACCAAGGAAGAGATTATTGGTACCGGAGAAACTCTGGATAACAATCTTTGTAGGGGTTGTTATTGCATTAAGAGTAGCAGAACTCTGTATCGCACCCTTTTCTACACCTGAATATGGAGTCTTTAAGGCATACGCCGGGAATGTTGTATACTCTTCGAGAGAGAATGTCATACCTGTACCCTTGTCACAATAAAGAGGGTTACCGGCTGCAGTTTGACCAGCATTGGCATTTATATATCCATCGCTGCCGGCAATAGTCAATGCTGTAATATCACCGTCGATTGTCCACTCGTGTACATCACCATTGTCTATGGTTGCATTCCAAGTACCAAGTTTACAAACATACTCACCTTTAGCGTTCCTGATTTTCCATTTACCTGTCTCCGAACCGGTTTCAAAGTAAATGATACAGGGTTTGGCATTAAGGCTGATGTTGTTTGTTGTGCCTTGAGCATTAGGGTCAGTAAAACCCTTGGTCTGAATGTCAAGGTACAATCCAGTTGTTGTCTCCTTCAAGGCATACACCTTGTTTGCTTCAGGAGCAAACTGCGCCCAGGATGCTGCAGTACACAACAGGCCAAGCACAAATGTTAATAAGAAATTCTTTTTCATATTATTGGTTTTTATTTATTTCTTTGTTCTTCTTGAGAAATATTGAGATTCCTGACTTTAGCCCCTTCGGGCGCTTTGTCCGAAAGATGACAAGTTCGCGGAATACTATACAGAGATTTTTCGCTTTGCTCAAAATGACAAAACTTTGTTTTGTTATCGGTGAGTTTTGCAAAACGAGCCAATGACCGTTTTTTTGTTATCGGTGAGTTTTGCTCTTTGTTCTGTTCTCTGTTGGCTTACTCGCAACTTTCTCTGTTCTCTTTCTTACATATTTCCCCAAATGTTATCCCAGTCGCTGCGGAACTCCGAAGCTGTACCATTTACATCATTGCCTCGACCTTCATCATCTTCATCGCCAGAAGCAGTTGTGGGAGATTTGGTTAACATAGTCGCCCCTAAAGAGATTTCCAACACCTCAATTTCTGGACTAATATATATCTTCTTCATCTTCATTCAATTTATTTGATAAAAACCTTCTTACCATTAATAATATATATACCCGGCTGGGTTATCTCTTCGAGTTTCCTTCCCTGAAGGTCATAGATTGTTTCTATAATTTCAACTCTTGGAGCATCATCGACATTCTCAATGGCTGTTGTTTCGCCGCCACCTAAACGCAATGAGAAAGAAGACACGTTGGCAGCCACAATCTTAGGCAATACCATAAAGCATCTGTTTGCTTTACAGAGAATGTATCCACCTTTATCAGTATTAGCATTTTCCGTTTTAATTGTGCCATCCTCGCTACGCTCTTCATAAATCCAATAGAGTTTTGCTGCCGGTTTGTTGTCGAGCAACATATAGATGTTGACATCGCCATCTGCCACTCCATCGCCATTAAAGTCGGTTTCATCAAAAGATGAGCAATCTACAATTGTATTCCAAAGCACGCCATGTACATAGTTATCGTTCTTTTCGGCAATTGGTGCAACATCTGCAGCACTGTAATAGAACTTATGTGTCTTGGCAACAGCCTCGGAGTTGTGGTTACATATCATCACAGCAGTGTTTGCAGGCAAAATGCGGTTGTCTTCTCCCGGTTCACCGATAGATGTCATTGAGATATAACGGTCGTTCCTGATATCTCCATGAGTCTTTGCGTAGAAAGCATCAACCCCTGTTGGAATCTTTGAATTGAATCCGAGCATCAATGTCGCATGGCCATGTGCAGCTGTGGTTGTCTCGTGGTATATCTTTGTGGGGTCGGCAACCTCCTCAATGTACCATGTATCGTGGCGGTTGTTGTTGCCTGATATTGCAACACCGGAAAGGCCGAAGAAACAATCCTCGTTGGCAGTACCTCTGGTTACCTGAATTTTCAATGTCAGGCAACCGTTAAGGTCACTCTTTGCTTCAATAGGAATATTCCATACTTTGTGAGCGCCTGTTATATTCTTTGCAATGTCGATATCCACCAATTTGCCAACCTCACTGAATTCATCCGTCTCATTCTTGACCAATACAGCAACATTCCATTGACGAGGAACGCCATCGGTTGGCAACTGATAGTTACCACTGCTGTTCAAGGCATGAAGGTCAAGCGCAATGTTGTTATATAAGCAATCCTTTGTAAGGCCTGTGTATGTAATCAGGAACTCAATTTCAGGTGCTGTTTCTCTGTTTCCGTTTACATTAGGACAAAGTATATCGCCATCTTTGATGTCGCCGGAATTAAGATATGTTTCAATAGCCTCTCCATCAATAAAGCCCTGTATAGTTACACCGGGAATCTCCACATTGCTGTAGTTGGTAGCGATAGCCTCGACAGTTGACGCTGCACCATCCTTGTGGTAGAAGTCCAGTCCTGCATAAGAACGCTCGGGAAGAACTTCTGTATTATATACAATGTAGTCAGAATTTGCCCAATCGTTGGCAGTTGCGAGGTTACCGCCATTGACATTCAGGCGCACTTCGGCTGCACGTATCTTCTCAATTGTGACAGCAGCGCTCTCCTTGTCGCTCAGTGTCAACGAATCAACAGTGAAGCCTTCCGCATACGGGCTGCTCTGTGTGTGCAGGCTCTTGAGCCTGAGGTTGCCGTCGAGCGCGAGGAAGCCATCGGCCTGCTCCGTACCCTCAAAGTACCATACACCACGGCTGTCATACTCATTGCCGTTATTTATATCATTGCCAACCTTAACTACATTAAATTCATTTACCGCCATGTCGTTGGTCATGAGATATGGCACGTGATGTATTGTGTAGAACTTGCCAGGTTTCGGAGCCTTGAGTTCCTCGGGCTTAGGTCCCTTGTAGTTCTTGAGAGCAAAATAAACCTCGTTGAATGCCTCCTCTTCCTCCTGTGTGCCATTTTTGGTGTCGTCGTAGATAATTGTCTTGCCCTTTTCAATTATATTAAAGAGTTCAACAAGTTCCTTATTATATATTACAACATCGTCAAGGTTATACATGGCAATAAGTTCATTGAGGTGAACGTCGAAATCCTGTACGCGCTCGAACTGCCATGTGCTGTTGTCGTTGCTGCCGAGGTTTGTAAATATTTCCTTATTTTCAGCATCTACGTTTGTCCAGCCCATGTTCCTGTCGTCAGGGCCGTCCATTACAACGGCAAGGCCGGGGTACTGGGTATTTGACGAAGGCAGGATGAACCACCTGTCCTTGTTGAGATTATCCTTGTCGTGCTTGTCCCATTTCATGGCCAGCACATTCTCGCCCTTGAGGCTCTTGAGCGTGACACCCGCGCCGGGGAAGAAACTTGCCAGGCAGGTAATAGGCTGAATTTCCGGGCAATAGATATAATCGTTGTAATTCTTTGAATTATTGTAACGGTGCTCTGTATCATCAATTGAGAGTTCCTGACCAAGCGAGTTGGTAACTGTAACCTGCAGGCGCTTCTGGTTACAGGTAACAACAACCTTGATGTATGAGTTTGCACCCTGTGTGTGCTTGAATGCATACTGGTCGGTCCAGATGTCTGCAGCCTTGAGCATTACATAACCCTCTGATGTCAGGTAAATCTGAAAGCCCTTAGGGAAACTGTTTCCATTAGGATTGTTCTCTGAATTGGCAACAAGCAGCGCAGTACCATAGTGGTTGGCATTGGTACCGTTTGATGTGAACTCTGCTGTAATTTCCCAAGAATCGGAATCGAGTGTCTCTCTTGTGTGTACATGTTCTGCCGAAGTTCCACCACCCGAACCGTTAAAAGTGATATTCTCAAAGACAACTTCGTTCAGGCCAAGGAGGGTTGTGTCGTTCATTGCCATGAAGTTGTGGATGTGGCCCTCGAAATACTTGTCGACAATGTCGCGGTTATCGGCAACCGTTTCCTCCTTTATGTCTCCTGCAATGTAGAAGAGGTTGCTGAGTGTCATGTCACTCTTCTCGTCATTTCTCTTCTGGAGCTTCATAAGGCTCTCGGCACCATTGTATGTTGCATAGTGGTCAATGCTCTTCACATTCCTTGCGTAGTACCACTTGGGGTTAGCGAAGCCGGCAGCCTTGTCCATCTTTGCCTCATTGGAAACCTCGGGAAGTGCCTGGAGAGAATACTGTATCTCATGCTCAATCATGTGAAGTTCTTGAGCATGTCCAACAAGGGCAGTAACATCGGCAGCGTCGATATTGTTGTCTATATCCGTAACAATGGCTATATATCTATCTGCTTTCTTAGAATCAACACCGCTAGTAAAGGACGGGTCATCGAGAACAGTGTTTATTTCATTTATCTTGACTATAATATAATCCTTAAGCGCTGTCTTTGCTGTAGTTTCATCAACCACCTCAAACATCCAAACCGAAGCATTATTCTCGGCGGGATTCATGACAACAGTCGAGGATGTGAAATCGGCGCTAAGGCTGCTGGGGTTGTTTACATCATTGAGCAATACCTGTGAGATGTTGTAACCGACATATTCATCGGATGTTGCATTTGGCAGCACATAGTATCCACGGCCCGCCTCGTTCCACTCATTCACTGTGGCGAACTTCATTGTTGTAACGGCGCTATGGATAAATGACCTCTTGAACTCCCCTTCCTGTGTATCGTCGGTTGTGAAGTAGAAGAATGCCTCGGCAGATGTCACGCTCTCGTCAATAAGCTGCATGTTTGTGCTCTTTGTATCGAACTTGGCGTAGTTGTACCTTGCTGTCGATACCTGGTCGCCAGCGCCACCGATGGGAACATCGGCACGCTGGGGAGCGACTTTCTGGCCTGCACCCACTGGCAGCATGTTCTTCATGCGATAGAGTTTCTTTATAGTTGCGTCGGAATGCTCGAACGGCGCCTTGATGTCGAGCAGGACCTCTACATATGCGTTGTCATGAGCAGCCTTTGTAAGGCTAAATTCAAGTACATTCTCATTTCGGGCAACAACAGTATTGTCTTCTTTTCCGTTTACAGTAACTTTTGCAAATGTATGCAGGTCATTATCGGTACAGTGCAATGTCAATTCAGGCATTGTGCCGCCCACGGTGAGAATGCGTGAGAATGGCATTGTGTAGGTAGCGCCATCGAATTTGAGCGTGCTGTTACGCTTTACAAGGTCGTTGGCATTGATTGTTACCCTTATCTCATCAGCGTCTACATCAACGGGAAGGAACACAAAGTCGGTACATACACCACCGGCAAGTGTAACTGTCTCATCATCGGCGGTGTCATCAGTACCCTTGCCATCGGTATACGAGAAGGCAGCAGTCTGGTCCTGAGGCGATTTAACATCACCCATCCAGGTGTGGTCCGTGTTATTGATAGTCAAGTACTGCCCGTGCCTGTTCTTCAACGGCACACCATGATGATGTGTCTCGTTTGTGCTTATTGTCCATTTAGCCTCCTCGATATCGGTTGTTACACCGGCATTTGAAAGATATTTGGTCTTGTCGGCCACGCTACGGAACACGAGCTTGCCGTCGGGGGTGGGCTCGCAAATCCACTCGTACTTGTCCTTTTCGGCCTCGTCGGTGAGGTCAAGATAAGTGCCGCCGGTTGTCAAAGTGATTCCATCGGTGTAGAGTTCACGGCTTACATAAGCGCTGCCGGAATATGTATCGGCATATATGCGGTACTTGTTACCGGGAATGGGCACACCCGAGAGAAGCCTTACGTCGGGGGCCTCTGCATTGTAGCGGCTAATAAGTTTCTGATAGTCGGCAGCAGTGGCACTTACCGGCAATGAAGAATCGAGGTAATCCTTGGCATCCTCAATCAGCTTTATGTTTGGCAGTACATAAAGTTCGGACAAGGCAATACACTGCTCGTCCCTAGACCTTTCAGGGGCATAGATACGGATATACCGGTAACTGCCGCCCAATGAGATAGCATTGGTTATGGATTCATAAGAGTCCAACAATTTTGTAGTTTCCTCACCAGCCTTTGTATAAGTACCATTCTCTGTTTCAGAAACCCAAACTTCCACTTTTTTAGGAGCGTGTTCGCCGTTGGGGCGCTTCTTCATATAAAGGCGGAGTTCATCGATACTCTTGCCCAAGTCTATCTGGTAATAGTGCGGAGTGTCCGAGGAATTACTGCGCCAATCGGTAATGTTATAGGTATACTGGTTACCGTCGATGAGGTAGTTGAAGCCACCATCGCCGGTGTAGCCATTAGGATAATTTGCGGCATCAGTAGGGAAAGACTTTATCTTGCTTGCGTCCTGCACATAACCGTAGATTTTCTGAGCCGAGTAGAGGTCGCAGCGGCTGTAGATGTGAAGGTCCTGGACATTCAGCTCGTTATCCCATGTAACCTCTTCTACCTGATAGAATGCAAACGGGTGACCCTCGCCCCAATATGCAAAAGTCTCCTTGTTACCGTTCCAATATTTCGCGTCAGTCATGCCATCTGCTATATCTTTATCACTGATTATAAAGACCTTATTTACCGATGTTACATCATGGGGATAGACCTTTGCATAGTCGGCACTCTCGGAATACACTGTCGCCTGCTTGATTGTGTTATTCTCTGTCAGGACCTTGCTCCAGTCGCTCTCGTTCCTATTATAGGAATCGCCGTACCTTGCAACATCGAAAGGATAGATGTAGAGATAGTTGGCCTTGGCTTTATCCGACTCGGATGTATTTCCCCAGACATCTACATAAGTAGAGTTGTTCTTTGTTTTCAAGAGCACCTTGTAATAGGTGAATGTCTTCTTCTGGTTGGGGTTTTTACTATCTGTGTTATCGGTAAGCTCAACGGTTTTTTCTTCTACACTCTCGGGGGTAAAGATAAAGCACTCGTTGTAGATGTGCACGTCCTGGTCGCGATACTTGCGCAACTGGAGCTTGTAACCGTCACTGTAGAGGAAACCTGTGCGGTCTTCATGGTTCGTAGGGTTGTGAGCGGTGTTGAAAATCATGTACTCCTTACCCTGTTCGATAGCATCGACACGGTACTTGGTACCGGCTGAATACATCGCACGATAGTACTTGTCGGCCAGTGCTGTTGTTGTCCCAAGTATAAGGAACAACAGACAAAACAATAATCCTTTAGTTCTCATCTTAATATTTAGTTATTATTTTAATCAGTCGCTATTACCATGAAAATACTTTACAGCCAGGCAAATAATGCCAAAAGCGGAATGCAGTGTACACGATAATTTAGGCAAAATTATCATTTATTAAATAAAAAGCAAACAAAAAGGGATATTTTTTATACAAAAAGGGAACCAAGGAACACAAGACAGGTTTTGCACTGGCAGAAAGCAGAAAAACAACCAAAAACCTAGAAAAGCAGCAAGCCACATAATGCGGAACTCGCTGATTTCCAGCAAGGACAAAAGGGGTTAAAAATAATTACAGTTTTGAGGCCTGACCGCGGACCGCCATTCTGAGCAATAGCCGCACGCGTGTTCACCCCGACAGTGCCTTCTTCTGTCCTTTTGTTCTCCTGCCTCAAAGAACCCTTGTCGCGATGTATTGTCATGCTGGAGCGAAGCGAAGCATCTTATCGACACGCAAGACTGCAATGAACTCCAGCACTGCAAGCGGCGTGTCCGCATGCGCAGCTACCGCAGGGGCACAAAAAAATCTCCCAAGTAAAGTTCCTTGAGAGATTCCTGTCGGGGTGACAGGATTCGAACCTGCGACCCCCTGGTCCCAAACCAGATGCGCTACCAACTGCGCTACACCCCGATAACTTTTTCCTTACTTTATAACACCCATCTGCCTGAAGATTGGCACCATAGTCTCTATAGCCCTGTCGACCTGCTCTTTTGTGTGGGTGGCCATGAGCGAGAAGCGTATGAGCGTATCCTGCGGAGAGCATGCGGGCGGGACTACCGGGTTAACAAAAACTCCTGCCTCCCATAGCTGCTTTGTCACGAGGAACGTCTTTTCGGTGTCGCGAATGTAGATTGGGATGATAGGGGTTGAAGTGTTGCCTATCTCGAAACCTAAATCGCGGAAGTTCTTCAGCGTATAGTCTGTAATTTTCCACAGATTCTCAATACGTTCAGGCTCCTCCTGTATTATATGCAGTGCCTCAAGCGCCGCTGCTGTAGCCGCAGGCGTGTTGCTCGCACTGAATATGTAAGAGCGCGAATTATGGCGTATGTAGTTGATGACTTCCTTGTCACCTGCCACGAAACCGCCTATTGCCGCCAATGACTTGCTGAAGGTTCCCATCAGCAGGTCGACATCGGCCGTGACACCGAAGTGGTCGGCTGTTCCGCGGCCTTGCCTGCCAAGCACGCCAAGCCCATGTGCCTCATCGACAAAAATGCTGGCATTATACTTGTTCTTGAGGCGTACTATCTCGGGCAGGTTGGCAATGTCGCCCTCCATGCTGAAGACTCCGTCGACTACAATCATCTTTATTGTAGCGGGGTCACATGCCTGGAGTTCCCTCTCAAGCGCCTCCATGTTGTTATGGCGGAACTTGCGCACCGTGGAGAAGGAGAGCCTGCGGCCGTCGACGATTGACGCGTGGTCAAGCTCGTCGCAGATAATAGTATCCCTGCGCCCTGTAATACATGAAAGAACACCTAGGTTCACCTGGAAACCGGTAGAATAGACTAATGCCTCGTCCTTGCCCACAAACTGGGCGAGCTCGTTCTCCAGCTGGAGATGTATGTCTACCGTTCCGTTCAAGAAGCGGGAACCTGCACAGCCCGTACCGTACTTGCGGGTCGCTGCTATTGCTGCCTCCTTAATTCTTGGGTGATTGGTCAAACCCATATAGGAGTTTGAACCGAACATCAATACCTTTTTGCCACTCATCAACACCTCAGTGTCCTGCTCGCTTTCAATGCAGCGGAAATACGGATACACGCCCATGGCCATAAAGCGCTGCGGCAAATCGTATTTGGCATACTTTTCTTTTAACAGGCTCATCTCATCATCATTTTTGCAAAAACGCAATCATTCCGGAGCGCAAAGGTACGCATTTTTTTTTACACAGCAACCTTTTTACGGCATTTTTTGCAATCCCCGGGAAAAAACAAGAATAAAACAAGAAGAAACAAGGAGAAAAACGCGCGGTTGTCCCTCTACGGCAAGTACATACAAAAAAAATGAGGACGCTTCAGGTCCTCATTCCCTAAATATCAGGAAGCTGTTATTTCCTTTTCTTTGGGTCTCCTTCGCCGTAGCCGTAGCCTACATACTTGTTGCTGCCGCGGCGCTCGCTCACATAGCCGTACATCTTCTTCCTGGTATCCTCGCCGTTAAGCAGCAGGGACACATTGCTGAGCTTGCCCTCGGCAACAAGGGTATTCATGTACCTGAGGTCGGCCTTGTGGCTGTAGTCGTAACGGGCAACATAGACCAGGGCGTCGGCCACACGGCTGATAATCATAGAGTCGGTAACAAGCCCCACCGGGGCCGTGTCGAGCACAATGTAGTCGAACTTACCAGAGAAATACTCTATTGCCCTGTCGAGGTTGGGGCGAGAGAGCAGCTCGGCCGGGTTAGGCGGGACAATGCCGGCAGGAAGGATGAAGAGGTTCTCCTCCACTCCCGAAGGAAGTATAAAGCGGTCGAGCATTGATGTGTTGGACTCATCGGCAGCAAGATAGCTTGTTATACCCTCGGCATCCTTGTCAAAGCCGAACATCTCGGCAAGACGGGGACGGCGTATATCAAGACCGACAAGAAGCACTTTCTTGCCAAGCAGCGCCTGGCTCATGGCCAGGTTAGATGCCACGAATGTCTTTCCTTCGCCCGAGGTGGTAGAGGTGAACATCACAACCTTGCCGTCGGAGTTGTTCATGACGAACTGCAGGTTGGTACGCAACGTACGGAAGGCCTCCGTCATCATGTCGTTCTTGTTGCGGGCAACCACTATCGCCGTGCTGCGATTCTTGGCAGAATGGCACACGGGGATGGTGCCTACCGAAGGAACTGATGTAAGCGCGTCAATATCGTCATTTATAGAGAGGTTCGTGCGCATAGACTCACGCAGGTATATGAACAGCGCCGGAATAACCAGGCCCAAGAACAGCGCTACCAGCAGAATCATCTTGCCTTTTGGCGCCACCTTGCCCTGGAGCATTGGAGAGTCAATGCACCTGAGGTTATTGGCCGACACCGCAAGGTTAAGGGCGTTCTCCTCGTACTTCTGCAGAAGCATTACATAAAGTTCAGACTTAATCTTGCACTCACGCTCAATTGTCATGAGCTCGCGCTCAATGTCGGGCGACTGCTCATAGCGCTCGGTGTAGTTGCTGAGCAGGGTTGCCACAGCCTCGCGCTGCATCTTGAGCGAGCGGTCGAATGCGCTGATTGCCACACGCAGGTCGCCCTGCATCTGGGTAACACGCTGCTCCGCCTTCTTGAGCGCAGGGTTATCGCCCTTCGCCGAAATCTGCAGGCGGCCATACTCAAGGACCTGCTGGTTATAGTTGTTTATTATTGCTATCAATGCAGGGTCGACTGTAAGGCCGAATGTCGTAGGGATGACCTTCATGTCATTCTCGGGATTGTTGACAAATTCATTGAGGAATTTCGATGACTTTATCATGAGGTCAATCTCCTCAAGCTGCTTTGTATACTCAGTCTTGTTCTTGCTAACTACATTGGCGTCAATCTGGGGAGAGATAAGCTGGTTATTCTTCTTATAGTTAGAGAGGCGTGTCTCCATAACCATAAGCTCCTTGCTGAGGGAGTCAATGCGCTCAACGATAAACTCCTCGGTCTGGCGCGCAACAATGCGCTTCTCCTCATTGGTTACAAAGTTATAGTTATCAATGACAGCGTTCAGGAAGTCCATTCCGCTTGCCGGGACAGGCGTTGTTACCGCCATCACAGACACAGACGACATCTTAGAAACTGGAGCAACGCCCAAAAGCGACATATACCTGCGTGCCGCACTCTCAAGCGGGACTATATCCACCTGTAAGCCACCCGATACCTCGTCTTCGGCACTGTACATCTTCTCAACCAGCACGTTGCCATGAGGAGTAGATATAATGTGCCTGTCGCCAGAGAACTCGTCGGCAAACTCGGCCGGTTCCTCATCAAGCTTGCTGAGCAGGCATTCATACCTTACAGCAACCTTGCCGTCCTCCTGTATATCAAAGAGTATCTTTATAGGCAGTTCCAGGGCGGCAAGAGAATCGCTGCTTGCATTGCCCGTAGAGTCTACGCCATATACAACTCTCAAGGGACTCGCCTTGCTATATATGGGCCTGCCATTGAAGCCTGGGGTCGAATATGAGATGTACAGGCCTGCATCGGCAACCGCGCCACGGAGCACCGACATGGACTTTATCACCTCAATCTCGTTCTCCACGTTCGTGTTCTGCGACTGGAAACCGAAATCGGCAAGCATGTCGGCCTGCGACGCAAACGAGCCCCTCTCCTTATCCTGCAACAGGATTTTTGCTGTCACCTGATACTGGGGAACAGCGTAGCGCAGATAGAAGAAAGCCGCAACAATACAAAGGACAACCGAAACCGTAAGGAGTTTCCAATAGGCCAGCGCATAGGAAAGAATTTTCTTTACACTAAAGCCATCCTCTTCCACGGCATTAACTGATATTCTGTCATTTTCCTGCATAGCACGATTATTTAAGGATGTTATACAATAGCGATGTCAAAGATATAAGAATTGATGTACCTGAGAACCAGAGCGAAGTAGAAGAACCGATATCGGAGTTCTTGGCCTTAGACTCATTCGGTGTCACATATACGACATCGTTCTGCTGCAGGTAGTAATAGGGCGAATTGATGACATTGGCATCATTCAGATTGACTTCGGCCACGACTTTCTCGCCTTTCTCGTTCTCGCGAATAATCTTTACATTATCACGGCGGCCATATATGGTGAGGTCACGGGCCAGGGCCAGGGCCTCAAAGATATTAACCTTGCCGTTCTTGATGGTAAAAGAACCTGGAGAGGCAACCTCGCCAAGGACTGATATCTTGAAATTGGCAAAGCGTACCGTTACAGATGGAACAGCCTCGAAAAATCCCTTTACCTTATCAAAGATAAGCTGCTCGGCCTGGGGAAGCGTGAGACCGGCAATCTTCACGCGACCCACACTGGGGATTGTCACCATTCCGCTGTTATCGACAATATAGTTCTGCAAGGTAGGCTGTGTTGAGAGATACGAGCCGCGCTCTGCGACATCGGACGGCATAATAAGGTTATAGGCCATTGACGCGGCTGCGTCAACAGGATTAACGATTACAATACTCAATAGATCCTGAGGCTGTATCGTGGGATCGTGAAGCACGCTCTCCATGCTGTCATAATCAACCTCTCTGCTATTCTGCAAATAGGGTACCTGCTTGTACGATGTGCATGACGTTACAGCCATAAGCGCAACCAGCACAAAAAGAAACAAATTTCTGCAATAGTTAATATTCATATCTTTACACATTGTTTTCTAATACATTTATCCACATTATGCCATATTCTCCACAAACCTTACAAAGATAATAAAGAATTGCTAATCACCATACTTTTTTAACATAAATATCTCACAAAGGCAAGTAAACGGCCAAAGAGCTTGATTTTCCGTCAGGAAAAAGGTATCTTCGCGGGAAGTTTCGTCTATAACAATAACATACCCGCAACACACATGACAAGAAAGGCAAGATACACGCTGGCCGTGCTGGCAATTATTGTAGCGGCCGCTACAATCGTGGCCGCTACGGCAGGCAGGAAATACTACAAGACACGCGTAAGGCAGATAGCGCTGAAGCAGACTGCATACCTTTATATCACTGGCGCCGACAACGCGGCAAGCGTGCAGAGGAAGATTGAAGAGATAATAGCGCCGCAAAGCGCCGAAGGGTTTGCCATACTGGCACAGCACAACAGGTTCGGCAGCCGCGAGCGCAGCGGCAAGTTCGCCATAAAGGACGGCGACACAATGAAAGACATATACTACCGCATTGTTAGCAACACACAGACACCTGTGAGGCTCACAGTACCGTCAACAAGGAGCATCCCGCAGCTGGTTGGCGCAATCAGCAGGCAGCTTATGCTTGATTCGGCCCAGCTGAGCGAGTACACAAGCAGCCCTGTCTACTACAACCGCATTGGCTACAGCACAGCCACATTGCCGTCACTGTTCATCCCCGAGACTTACGAGGTGTACTGGGACATCAGGCCCGAGGACCTGATGATAAGGCTGATGAAAGAGAGAGACAGGTTCTGGAACGAGGAGCGCATGGCGAAGGCCAAGGCGCTTGGCATGACGCCCGAAGAGGTTGCCACGCTTGCCTCAATAGTTGACGAAGAGACGAACGACGCCGCCGAAATGCCTATTGTGGCAGGCCTGTACATAAACAGGCTGAAAAAGGGAATGCCGCTGCAGGCCGACCCCACTGTAAAGTTCGCTATTGGCGACCCTGCACGCAAGCGCATTCTAAAGAAGGACCTGGAGGCCGAATCGGAGTACAATACATACAGGCACAAGGGACTGCCCCCTGGCCCAATACGAATCCCCAGCAAGCAGGCGCTGGAGAGCGTGCTTAGCTACAGCAAGCACGGTTACCTTTACATGTGCGCGAAAGAAGACTTCTCTGGCACGCACAACTTCGCCAAGACCCTCGGCGAGCACAACAGGAACGCACAGCGCTACCAGCAGGCACTTGACAGACTGAAGATAAAGAAATGACTATGAAGAAAGCATGCACAGCACTGCTGGCATGCCTGCTCATCATGCACGCAGGCACCGCCACCGCACAGGGCGCCCTCTCGGCGCTCATCCCCATGCCAAACAGCATTGAGCGCTGCGGCAAGGGGTACTTCTGCCCTAACGGCAAGACAATCATCGCTACCGCATTACCCGAGGACGCATTCCTTGTAAAGGAACTCAAGGAGATTCTTCACAAGCGCATGGGAATAGAACCAGGCATTGGCAGCCGCCGCGGGAGGAACATTATTGAGCTTGCCATTGACACCACGCTGCACGGCAAGGAGCACTACACGCTAGAGGTGGGGAAAAGAGGCATAAGCATTAAAGGGGCAACCAGCGGAGCACTCTTCTGGGCATTGCAGACACTCGACCAGATACTGATGGGAGACGCGCACAGCACTGCGGCGGGAAAGATTGCGCACATTGCCATTGACGACATGCCTCGCTACCCGCACCGCGCAATAATGCTTGACCCGGCACGCCATTTCCTGCCAGTGAAGGACGTGAAGCTTTTCATTAGCCAGATGGCACGCTTCAAGTACAACGTGCTGCAGCTGCACCTTACCGACGACCAGGGCTGGCGCATTGAAATAAAAGGGCACCCGGAACTCACTGCCACAGGGGCGTTCCGCAAGGCAGGGGCAGGCGGGCAGGGACCCGACAACGGCTACTACACACAGGAAGAGATAAAGGAGATTATCGCATACGCCGCAGAACGCAACATTGAGGTGATTCCCGAGCTTGACATCCCCGGGCACTCGGTTGCCATCCTCACCGCATACCCGCACCTGGGATGCGCCTTCCGCCAAGACGAGAAGAAGGAGCTTGGCAGCACCACAAACATGATGCTTTGCGCGGCCGAAGAGGAAGTATATATTATATATAAGGAGATAATTGAGGAGGTTGCCGCACTTTTCCCCTCAAGGTACATACACCTTGGAGGCGACGAGGCCGCTGTGAAGGAGAACTGGGCCAAATGCCCCGACTGCAGGGCAATGATGGAGGAACTGGGGTTCGAGAAACCGTCACAGCTGATGATTCCGTTCTTCGGCAGGATACTCGAGACTGTACGCAGCAACGGCAAGGAGGCAATCCTATGGTGCGAGCTTGACAACATGTGGCCGCCTGCAAACGAGTACCTGTTCCCCTACCCTGCCGACGTTACCCTGGTGACATGGCGCAACGCGCTCACGCCAAAGTGCACGGAACTCACACGCAAGCACGGGCACAGGCTCATAATGGCGCCCGGCGAGCACGCCTACCTCGACTACCCGCAATACCCGGGCGACCTTCCCGAGCATAACAACTGGGGCATGCCAGTGACCACACTGGAGCAGAGCTACAGGCTTGACCCAGGACAGGGACTGCCAAGCGAGGAGCAGAAACACATTACAGGAGTGATGGCAACACTATGGGCCGAGGCCATTAGGGACATAAACCGCGTTACATACATGGCATTCCCTCGCGCCATGGCAATTGCCGAGGCCGGATGGAGCAACATGGAGCAGCGCAGCTGGGAGAGTTTCAGGCAGCGCATATACCCTAACATAACCGATATGATGAAGAGTGGCGTGTCGGTGAGGGTACCGTTCGAGATTGTCCCACGGCAATAGGCAAAAAAATGGGAAACGGGCAGAGATTAAAACCGTTTCCCATAACAGGCACGCCACATGGCGCGGCAGGCCCGTCTTATTGCAGGCAAGTTACTTGGCCTTGATGTCCAGGTCGTCGCTGTAGTACTTGAAGAAGTCATGATTCAGTATTAAGGAAATCTTCACAAGCAACGAAGTGTCGATACTTTCCCGCTTGAATATACTGTAGACATTAGTGCGGTCACAGCACAGTTCTTTCGCGAACCAGGATACAGGAAGCCCGAGTTCGTCGAATTTCTCTTTGATGATGCTTCCAATGTGAATCATAGCCAGTTACTGTTTATTAGTTCCACTATAGCCCAAAACCGTTTGTTAGTTTTGCGGTAAATTTATATAATTTGTACAAAATTATAGATTTTCCATGTCACAGCAAACGATTAGACGTTATTATATTTCTACAACATATTGAGTTATAGGGACATAAGGACGCTTTTTAACAAAATTGACACATAGCAGGGCACATAACATAAGAACCAATAACCGCCCTCATTAGTTCATATCTGCCAATTAGGCTAAAGGCAGGCAGGGAGCAGCAAGGATAAAATTTGCATTAATGACAACTGCGAATTTTTACGAAATGAGCGCATACATCGTCTCGTCATCGTTGCATGTGGAAACTTTTCATGCCATGTGGCAAGATGGGCCCGCCATGATGGTATAAAAAAAAGGTTTTGCTGCACAGAAGAGAACGACGAAACTCCGAGAATACAAGATTTGAGGGCTCCTGTCCTTTGTAATCCACCGGCTCTCTAAAGCTACCCGAAGGCGTGGCCCGCCATTGGACAATACGAAGCTGACTCGGTTTTCGATAATAATTGATGAGTTTCCCAGTCAATCGGTACAGCAAAACCGTACACAAACATAAGAAGCTTTTTTCACGAAAACAAGCGTTTTTGCCACAAAGTCCAGTTTTTTGTGATTTTTATTCTATTATAAACCTATTTTCACGTTGTAGCCCCTTGTTGGCCGCGGGTACGTCCGTAATTGGCTGGCGTCATGACATCAGACAAGCAGGACCTCTGCCACCGCATTGAGAAGAATTTTAGACAAGAGAACATAAGACACCTGCGGGCACAAAAAAGCGCCGCCTTTTGGGGCAGCGCTAATAAATCACTTATCAAAGTAGCGGAGCAGGCAATTACTTTACCTTGTCAACGATAGCCTTGAAAGCAGCGGGGTTGTTCAATGCGAGGTCGGCGAGAACCTTACGGTTAATCTCGATACCTGCCTTGTGGAGAGCACCCATGAGCTGAGAGTAAGACATACCCTCGAGGCGTGCGGCTGCATTGATACGCTGAATCCAAAGTGCGCGGAACTCACGCTTCTTGTTACGGCGGTCACGGAATGCGTATGTCAGACCCTTCTCCCAAGTATTCTTGGCTACGGTCCATACGTTCTTTCTCGCACCAAAGTAACCTCTGGTCAAACCTAAAATTTTCTTTCTTCTTGCTCTTGAAGCAACGTGATTTACTGATCTTGGCATAGTTTTAAATTCTTTTGAATGTTAGCGTCGCCCTTGACGGCGAACTTTCATGCTAAATACACTCGGTTAATAATACAATACTTAACGCAATGACAACAATTCCTTAACGCTCTTGACATTAGCAGCATCGAGAGTTGTAAAGTGTACAAGGTTCCTCTTCTGCTTCTTTGTCTTCTTAGTCAGGATGTGACTGTGATAAGCATGCTTTCTCTTGATTTTACCTGTTCCGGTAAGAGCGAATCTTTTTTTGGCACCGGAGTTAGTCTTAACTTTTGGCATTTTTTAAAAAAATTATTAGTTAACAATTATCGGTAGCGTACTATCCAACGCTACGCGCTTCTTAATCTTCCTTTGGCTGCTCTGCCGCTGGCCTTGCAGGCTTCTCCTTCTTTGCAGGAGCGGCCTTCTTTGCCGACAGCATGATTGTCATGCGCTTGCCCTCGAGCACAGGCATTGAGTCTACCTTGCCATACTCCTCAAGGTCCTTAGCAAAACGGAGCAGCAGAATCTCGCCCTGCTCCTTGAAAAGTATCGAGCGTCCCTTGAAGAACACATAGGCCTTGACCTTGTCGCCGTCCTGGAGGAAACTGATGGCATGCTTGAGCTTGAAGTTGTAGTCATGCTCGTCGGTCTGCGGACCGAAACGGATTTCCTTGACATCAATCTTCACCTGCTTCGCCTTCTGCTCCTTCTGGCGCTTCTTCATCTGGTAAAGGAACTTTGAATACTCAATGAGACGGCACACTGGCGGATTTGCCGAGGGTGAAATTTCAACAAGGTCAACTTCTTTCTCTTGGGCCAGGGCGAGAGCCTTGTGCAGCGGCAAAACCACCGACTCTACGTCGTCACCTACTATACGCACCTCATTGGCACGAATCTGCTCGTTTACACGATACTGGTTCTTCAGGTTGTCGTTCTTCATTAAATATTGTATAAGTCCTTTCTTTATTAAAGCCTAAACAGGCATAACTTTTCAAAATCGGTTGCAAATTTATTACTTATTTGTCACATTACGAAGAACTTTAGCCATTATTTTTAGTCCAAAAGCGAAAAACCTGACAAAGAGAAAGCCCCCTTGCCGCATTTATAGTCCTTTTTGCCTTACTGTCCTTGCAGCCTTTGCTGTCCTTTTGGCCCTTATTGCCTTTGCGGCCCTTACCGCCCTTCTTGCCTTTTTAGTCCTTAGCAACCCCTTGTATAAAATCATCAAAGGCGGCCTTTAAAGGCCCCCTTTGATGATTTTATACCATTTTCACTTTTCCGCTTCAACGGCTGCCTCCTTGCGGATAGTGCGTGTGCGGATTTCCTCACAGATTGCCGAGACGAACTCTGAAATTGGCCTTACGCCCTCGTCGCCTGCGAAGCGGCTGCGCACAGCAACCGTGCGGTTCTCCTCCTCCTGCTGGCCAAGGACAAGCATATAGGGAACACGGTTGTTGCGGGCGTCGCGTATCTTGTAGCCGATTTTCTCCGAACGGTTGTCAACGTGCACAAGCACGCCGTTCTTCTTGAGCTCGGCAGCAACCTCATAGGCATAGTCGCCATACTTCTCCGAGATTGGGAGCACGCGCACCTGCTCAGGAGCAAGCCATGTAGGGAACTTGCCCTCGTACTTCTCGATGAGCCATGCAAGGGTACGCTCATAGCAGCCCATGCTTGTACGGTGGATTATATAAGGACGAACCTTCTCGCCATTCTGGTCAACATAGTACATGTCGAACTGTGCGGCCAGCAGGGCATCCCACTGTACGGTAATCATTGTATCCTCCTTGCCGTACACGTTCTTTGCATTGATATCTACCTTTGGACCGTAGAACGCAGCACCGCCTACTTCCTCTATGAAAGGTATCTCGAGCTCGGTAAGCATCTCGCGTATATGCTGCTGTGTCTCTTCCCATACCTCGGCCTCGCCGATGTACTTCTTGCGGTTCTCAGGGTCCCACTTTGCCAGCACATATGTTACATCGTCCTGCAGGCCCAGTGTCTCCATAACATGCTTTGCAAGCGCAAGGCACTTCTTGAACTCCTCAACCATCTGGTCGGGGCGCACTATGAGATGGCCTTCGCTGATTGTGAACTGGCGCACGCGTGTGAGGCCGTGCATCTCGCCTGAATCCTCATTGCGGAACAGGGTCGATGTCTCGCTGTAGCGCAAGGGCAGGTCACGGTAAGAGTGATGTGTTGCCTTGTATACATAGTACTGGAACGGGCAAGTCATGGGACGCAATGCGAACACCTCCTTGTCGGCCTCCTCGTCGCCGAGCACGAACATGCCTTCCTTGTAATGGTCCCAGTGACCCGAAATCTTGTAGAGGTCGCTCTTTGCCATGAGAGGAGTCTTGGTGCGGATGTAGCCCCACTCGTTATCCTCAAGGTCCTCAATCCAGCGCTGCAGCGTCTGCACAATCTTGGCACCCTTAGGCATGAGCAGAGGCAGGCCCTGGCCTATGACGTCTACTGTCGTGAAGAGCTCCATCTCACGGCCAATCTTGTTGTGGTCAATGTTCTTTATGTGCTCAAGATGGGCA
Source organism: Bacteroidaceae bacterium (assembly GCA_045592125.1). Lineage (GTDB taxonomy): Bacteria > Bacteroidota > Bacteroidia > Bacteroidales > Bacteroidaceae > HGM04593. Next base: position 26,052 of record JAZNUE010000015.1, read on the forward strand.
AGATAGGCCTCGAGGTCCTCTTTTGTAAAGAAGGCCGTACCGTATATGCGCGAGAGGGAAGGGTTGTTCTTGTCGCCACGCCAGTATGTGGTTGAAGACGACAGAAGCCTGAAGCCCTTGATAAGCCTTGTATTGAGCAGGTGCGGGCCCATGCAGAGGTCCACGAAATCGTCCTGCGAATAAAGCGTAATACGCTCACCCTCAGGGATTGCGTCAATAAGCTCAAGCTTATAGGTCTCGCCCTTTGCCTTCATCATCTCAACAGCCTCCTCGCGGCTCACCACCTTGCGCTCAATGCGCGGGCTTGACTTTATGATTTTCTTCATCTCTTTCTCTATTGCCTCAAGGTTCTCCTTGGTGAAGGGAGTGCACTCGAAGTCATAGAAGAATCCTGTTTCGGTAGCAGGCCCGATGGTGAGTCTCGCCTCGGGGAAGAGATGCTTTACTGCCTCGGCCATAATGTGAGCTGTGGTATGACGGAGCACTGAAAGAGCCTCCTTAGAGTCAAGGCCTACAAGTTCGGCACACTCGCCGTCGGCAGGGACATCGCGGAGGTCAATGACCTCGTCGCCCACCTTGGCCGCTACGTAGCTGCTGAGCAGCTTTGGGTCTACTGACGAGAGTATCTCAATGTATGACTTGCCTTCTGCGGCAAACTCATGAGCCTCGCCATTAAATGAAATCCTTATCATAGTTTCTAGTCTTTAGTTCCTTAAGTTAGACATTAGTGCGCGAAGATAGCAAAAAAAGAGAAACAAGGCAACTGCTTTACGTTATTCTTGCTTAAACAGGAGTCACTTGGCGCCCATCTTGAAACGCTTTATCAGGCTGTAGGCCTGGAAAAGCCCCAGCTCGCCGGCCTTGCTCAGGTCGGCCAGGCCCTCTTCGGTGCTGCCTGTATACACCCTTGCCAGCCCGCGGTTGAAATAGGCCTCGGCAAAGCGGTCGTCCTTATCAATTGCGGCCGAATAGTCCACTATGGCCGCCTTGAAATCGCTTAGCTTGGCCAGGGCATTGGCACGGTTGAAATAGGCATGCGGGAAACCTGGCGCAAGCTCCACTACCCTGTCGAGGTCCTCCTTTACAAGGCGGAACTCAATATCGGGCAGGCCGTCGCCGTGCCTGGCAAGCAGGCCGGCCTCGGCATTCTCCTCATTGGCCCGCTGCGTCTCAAGCAGCTTGTAGCGGACAACCGAGCGCATGAAAAGCAGGAGCCAGGAATCGGGAGCGGCAGCAATGGCCGCGTTGAGGTCGTTCATGGCCTCGCCAAGGTCCTGCACCAGATAGTAGTCGAGCGCACGCTCCATGCGCAAGCGATGGTCCTGAGGAGACTGGGCTATTGCCTTGGACACTGTATCTATGTTGCCGAAATGCCTTGCCACCTCGCCTTCGGAGAGTGCGCGCTCGTCATTGGTCAGGAGCAGCGGCATGCCCTCGCCGGCCTCGTTCAGTTCCTCAAGCGGCTTGAAATAGTGCCCCTTCCCGCCAAGTTCAGTGCCTGCCTTGTAGTAGGTGACGGCAAATACGGGCTCTAGCTCAACATAGACGTTCCTGTCCTGTACCCTGCCGCGGTATTCGGTGGTGTACTGCTTGTTGTCGGAGATGTCGGACGATATCATCTTGCTGTAGTTGCGCACATTCTTGTCGGAGCGCTTGCGCGTCTTGTCATTGCTGGCGACATACTCCTCTGCCGCCGGCTTGCCGTTGAAATAGATGTCGAGCTGCCTTTTACGCAGCCACTCCTCATCGGCGCTGGCGCCACGGGCGTCGCCAGCCTTGCGGCGTGCCGAGGCACGGCACTGGTAGGCGTATTCAAAGTTAGGATAGTCCTCTATGACTCTTGAGTAGTCGTCGACAGCGCCTTTTGCGTCGCCAGTCTTCTCCCGTAGCAATGCACGGTTAAAGCGGGCAAGGGTGTTATCGGGGTCAATGCCGAGAACCCAGTCAAAATCCTCTATGGCGCGGTTGTCGTCACCTACTTCCATACGGAGCAGGCCACGGTTATAATGTGCCACGAAACTGCCGGGCTCAATGTACAGCGCCATATCAAAATCCTCCATCGCGCCGCGCAGGCTGTTCCTGTTATAGCGCACAAGGGCACGGTTCACATAGCTGCCGGCATCGTTGGGCATGAGGTCTATGGCCCTGTCGAGGTCGGCCTCGGCCGCCTCGTAGTCACCCGTCACGGAACTCACTACGGCCCTTGCGCCATATACGTCGGAAGAGTACCTGTCATAGGCAACGGCCTTCTCTACCATACGCTGCGCAGTCACGGTATCCTTAGCGTTAAGGGCCACCTGTGTGCGCATGAGGTAGGCACGGCTGTTGCGGGGCGAGAAAATGAGCATTGAGTCGAGCACCGTGGCCGCCTTTGCCCAGTCCTGCTGCTGCATGGCCACCGCTCCGAGGTTCTGCCACACTTCGGCATTCTGCGGGTTAAAGCGCAGCGCAGTGCGCAAGTCCTGCTCGGCCAGCCGCAGGCTGTCCTGGTGCGCGCGGCAAAGGCCGCGCAGCTGATAGCAGCGCAGTATGTAGGGATTCTTGGCTATTGCGATGTCAAGGTCATGCTCCGCGCCGGAATAGTCCTCAAGATTGTACTTTGCAAGCGCACGGAAGAAATAGGGCTCGTGCAGGAACGGCTTTGCGTCAATCACCTGGTTGAAGTACTGGATTGAGAGAACATAATCCTCAAAATAGAGCGCATTGCGCCCTATTTCCATTACTCGCGAAGTGTTCAGCTGCGCCCTGCACAGCATTGCCACGGACAGCAGCGCAAGAAGCATTATGCCTCTTACATGCCTCATCTGTTGACTCTCTTGGTCTTGTATCCGCATGACACCTTGCCCTTGGCAAGGCTGCCGAGCCTGGTCTTGTTCATCTGGCGGCGGAGCGGCGATATCCTGTCGGAGAACACCTTGCCCTCGAGGTGGTCGAACTCGTGCTGCATTACACGCGCAAGATAGCCCTCGACCCACTCGTCGTGCTCAACGAAGCTCTCGTCCATGTACTTTACATGTATGCGCGAGGGACGTGTCACCTTCTCGTGTATTCCCGGCAGGCTAAGGCAGCCCTCCTCCATTGTATCGGTGTCGTCCGAAACCTCAAGGATATGGGCGTTTATATACACGCGGCTGAAATCCTTGAACTCGGGATACTCATCCGAAAGGACATCAAGGTCAACCACAACGAGACGTATCGCAAGGCCTATCTGGGGTGCCGCCAGGCCAATGCCCTCGGCCTGGTGCATAGTATCGAACATACTCTCAATGAGAGACTTCAATTCGGGATATTCAGGAGTTATATCCTCGGCAACCTTGCGCAGCACAGGCTGCCCGTACAAATAAATTGGCAATATCATAGCTTATCTTTCTGTTTTATCTTTCAATTAACACTCCTGGTTTAAGTTTTCACCTTTCACCTTTCACTTTTCACCTTTCACCTTTCACATCCTCCTGCTTTCCATATAGGACTGCAGTATTATGACTGCGCTCACCTCATCGACCAGTTCCTTGTTGCGGCGCGCCATCTTCTTAATGCCGGCCTCGATTATTGTCCGCTGCGCCAGCACCGAGGTAAAGCGCTCGTCATGGTACTCTATGGGAATTTCAGGCAGCAGCCTGCGCAGCCTGCTGACGAAAGGCCTAATGCGGCACATATTCTCGGACGGCTGGTTGTTCATCTGCCTGGGCAGCCCTACAATAATGCGCTCAACGGGCTCTCTCTTCACATAGCCGAGCAAAAAGTCTACCAGTTCCTTTGTGGGGACCGTTCCAAGGCCTCCGGCAATCATCTGCATCTCATCGGAGACCGCAAGGCCCGTCCTTACCTTTCCGTAGTCTATTGCGAGCAATCGTGCCATAACAGCCTACTTATATATCCAGCGTGCATATATTCCGTAGGACATTACAACCAGGAAGCAGAACATAGGCAGCAGGAACGAGATATTAACTGCAGGCATGCCTGCTACTGTGCCCAAGTCTATGACAGCGCCCTGCAGAGGCGGCATAAGCGCCCCACCCACAATGGCCATCACAAGGAATGCCGCACCAAGGGTCGTGTCCTCCTTCTTTACATCCTCGAGCGCGATACCATATATTGTAGGGAACATCAGTGACATGAAGAAACTTATGGCAACAAGGCAATAGAGCCCCGTCATGCCCACAAAGAACACCGCCCCCATGGACATGCACGCAGCGCCGGCGCCGAATATCACAAGCAGCACGCGCGAGCTGAGGTACCTCATGAGGAATGTCGTGACAAAACGGCTGCACAGGAACAGGCACATTGCACAGATATTATAGTTCTGGGCAGTTACCTTGTCTATTCCGAGGCTATCGGCATACTGTATTATGAAGGTCCACACCATTATCTGTGCTGCCACATAGAACATCTGCGCCACGACGCCGCTACGGTAGAGACGGTTCTGCCACAGGCGCGACAATGTCACCCAATTGCCGGTCTTCTTTGCCATGCGTCCCTGGGTATCGGGTATCTTAATGAACAGGAACAGCACGAACACCGCAAGCACCACTATTCCCAGCATAACATACGGGTCGCGTATTACAGCAAGGTCGTGCAAGCGTATATCGGCCTTCTCGGCAGCCGAGAGCCCGTGGAATACTACCTGGCCTGCCGCATCGCGCTTGTCGGACAAGAGCTGCGGGAGAACGACTAGCGAGGCCACGCTCATGCCCATCATGGAGCCCATAGGATTGAACGCCTGCGCCAGGTTGAGGCGGCGGGTCGATGTCTCCTTGGCGCCAAGAGAGAGTATCAGCGGGTTGGCAGTAGTCTCAAGGAACGCAAGGCCGAAAGTGAGTACATAAAGCGAGATACAGAAGAAAGAGAACATCTGGTAATGCGCGGCCGGTATAAAAAGGAAAGCGCCGGCAGCATAGAGCGCCAGCCCTAGAAGTATTCCGCCCTTATAGCCATAGCGGCGCACAAAGAGCGCCGCAGGGACTGCCATAGTCGCATATCCGCCATAGAAGGCGAACTGCACCAGGGCCGCCTGGGAAGCAGGCAGTTCCATAAGCGTCTGGAATGCCGCCACCATGGGATTTGTAATATCATTTGCAAAACCCCACATCGCAAAAAGCGACGTAACAAGGATAAAAGGCAGCAGATAGCGTTTCTCGACAAGCCTATGGCCTGTATTGTTCTCGTTCATTATTGGTTCTTTGCTACAATGTTATTTACTCATACAGATGGAAAATCCTTTCCATCATGCGCCACTTCTCGTTTGACGAGCTGCCAGGAACAGCGTCCTGGAAACCGGACATATAGTCCTCCCACTCCTGCTGGCGCGGCAACGTGGAGAGCCTTGCCATGGCGCTCTCCCAGTCAAAATCGAGCGGGGCCTCGACAATCATGAAAAGGCGGGTACCAAGAATGTATATCTCCATTTCAAGGATTCCAACCTCACGAATGCCCCACAGAATCTCGCTCCACGCCTCGCCTTGGCTGTGGCGGCGGCGGTACTCCTCAATGAGCTCGGGACTCTCCTTGAGGTCAAGCGTCTGGCAAAACCTCTTGACAGGACCAGAATACTCCTTTACCCTATACCCTTCAGCTGGATTCATAATATTTGGATAACTAAAGCAAAAAGGCCTCACCATGGAAGCGAGGCCCTTTGCAAGAACCTTGCATTAATTGTTGTAGAGCAGCCATGCCTTCTGGAAATCGGCATTGCCAGGATGAGACTCCTTGAAACGGGCACGCGCCTCGGCTGCCTCGCTCCTGCTGTCATACGAAGCGCACACTACCCTGTAAAGCCCCTTCGGGCTCTGCACGATTATTGCGTCATAGCCCTCGCCAATGAGTTCTGCACGCACCTTCTCTGCGCCGCTCTTGTTGCCGAAACTGCCGCAAACCACACTGAACTCCTTCAAAGACCCTGCGTCACCAGAAGCAAGCACCACCTTCTCGGTGCGGTAGCTGTCATCTACATTCTCCTTGGTTGTTGAAGAAACCACTGGAGCAATCTCAACAGGCTCGCTCTGCTGGCCCTGCCCCTCGGCCTGCTCTACACGCGCCTCATCATATGCGACCTTATAAAGGCTGTCCTTTGATTTACAAGAAACCACTATTAAAGCCGAGCACAACGCAACGGCAACAAAAAACATTTTTCTCATAGTCATGAATATAATATATTTTCCTGCAAAGATACGAATAAAGCAAGATAACATCAACTTTTTCAATGCTTTTTAACAAAAAAAGCAACGCGGGAGATTTTGAGTAGACGCCTAATGCAGCACAAACAAAATTAATGGCTTATATTTGCAGAAGCAAACAAAATTAACCTGAAATGAAAAGACCATTCATGCTGCTGGCCTTGGCAGCAGCGCTATTCTCCTGCTCAACAGCAAGGCAGGGCACATCTACAGCAGTAGAAGAGAATGTAAGCTACAGCGACTATTTTACAGAGCGCACCATGCGCTACGACTTCCAGCATGCCGGCGACAGCAGCAACGAGCGCTACTACTTTGACAGGCTTATACGCGAAGGCGAGTGGGCCGGTTCAAGGGCCGCGCTCATAAACCCGTTCGACTACGGCGAGCAGCACTTCAGGATTATTGACGCAGCAAGCGGCAAGGTCATCTACAAGAACAACTACTGCACTCTCTTCAACGAGTGGCAGACAACCCCCGAGGCTGCGGCCATAGAGCGCTCGTTCCCCGAGAGCGTAATCTTCCCCGAGCCCAAGAACGACTTTATAATAGAATTCTATGCACGCAACAAGAAGAGCAAGGCGTGGGAGAAGAAACAGTCGCACAGGGTGAGCGTGAGCGACTACAATATACGCCCTGGCAGCAGCAGCTACGAGAGCGCCGACATACACATTGGAGGCGACGTTGCCCACAGCCTTGACATAGTGCTGCTGCCCGACGGCTTTACCGCCACCGAGAAGGAGAAGTTCATTGCCGCATGCCGCATGTGGAGCGACGCGCTCTTCTCCTATGCCCCTTTCACGCAGAACAGGCACCGCATAAACATACGCGCCGTGTGGGCGCCTTCGGCCCAGAGCGGGATAAGCAAGCCTGGTACCGGCGAATGGAAGAACACGCTGCTCGATTGCCGTTTCTTCACTTTTGGCAGCGAGCGCTACCAGATGACCGAAGAGTTCCAGAAGGTGCGCGACGTTGCGGCAGCAGTGCCCTATGAGAGCATTTTCATCCTCACCAACACCGACAAGTACGGAGGCGGCGGTATCTATAACTTCTACGGGCTCGGTTCGGCAGGAAAGACCGGCCGCACAGGAGAGGTATATGTTCACGAGTTCGGCCACTCGCTAATGGGCCTGGGCGACGAGTACATTGAGATTGGCAACACTGTGAGCGCGCTCTACCCCGAGGGCGTTGAGCCCTGGGAGGCAAACCTCACACGCTTTGTCAATTTTAACGGCAAGTGGGAAAAGATGATTGCCGACGGCACACCAGTCCCGACCAGCATTGCAGAGGGTTCCACGGAAAAGGAATGGAAGGTTGGAGCATACGAGGGCGGCGGTTACCTGGAGAAAGGCGTCTACCGCGGCTGGCCCGAGTGCATGATGAAGGCGCTCACCGACTTCTGCCCCGTGTGCCAGGAAGCAATAAGCAGATACCTGGATTACATCTGCAAGTAACGAATTTACAAGTAGCCGCGCTTTCGGGCTTGCGGTCCCGAAGTCCTCTTTATGCATCACGAGGGTGGCCATAGGCCACCCTCGCGTCATATGAGATGAACACCTACTCAACATACCTTATCTCAGTCCTGCGCCCCATGCCGTCTACAAACGAGACCGGGCAGTCCAGGCTGTCAAGCTCCCATGTGCCGCTGAGGTATACAGGACCATACTCATTCTTAACCACGTCGCCCTTGCTGTCCCTTGACAGCATTGCCACAGGCAGGCAGCTGCCAGTTGTGCCCAGCATTCCGAATGCCGCAAGCTGGCACTGCGTATAGTAGGGCGACGCAAGCAGGCCCTCCTCAAGCCCCCAATACCCGAAATACCCCGAGAAGTCAAAGTTTGTCCTGTTCTTCTTCTGTGAATAGATATAGTCGTTACTGTAATCTGAAATCAGCACGTCGGTCCCGTCACTGGACATGTTGCGGACAACATATCCAGTCACATTCCCCTCCGAGTCGCGTTTTTGCTCATAGATTCTCCCAGTCTCGGCATAGGCACGCTGCAGCTGCTTGCCCGCATATGAGAAGTCCATCTGCGAATACTGGGCAAGAGTGCCGTTCTCGTTGAAGACACCGCGTTCCTTAGAGCTGTCGCTAAAATCCCATTCGGGGAAATCGGGGAACTCATACGAATTGGAGTACTCGATACGGAAGTCACTGCCAAGATAGTAGTAGCAGGCCTTTGAGGTGACGTTGCACAGATAGTAGCGCGTTACATTCTCGAACCTTACAGCACGGTGATGTACAATCCTGGAGCTTATCTCCTTAATACGCCCGTGAACATCGTAGCTGAAACTATGCTCCCATGAATAGTTGCGCCCGTCAATGCTGTTTGTTGTCTTCACCTGCGAAACCTGCCTGCGCTCCTTTACCGGTTCATAGGGCGACACCGCTGTATCGGCGTCATAGCTGTCTCCATCGCTGCAGCCCGCCATAGCAAGCGCCACAAGCGGCAGGGCCATATACTTTAGAATCCTTTTCATATTCATTCAATTTAAGATACTGACGCGAAGATATAGCAAATCCCCTGCATTGGCAAACTATTTTGAATTATTAAGAAACCGCGAATTATTAAGAGACAGGCAGGAGAAAGATGTCTCAACCGTTACAGCACATGAGTTGTTATCTATGATATATAACAACTGCAGCTATGGCATTTATCGACTATTACAAGGTATTGGGCGTGAGCAGCAATGCCACACAGGAAGAGATAAAGAAAGCCTACAGGAAACTGGCAAAGGCATATCACCCCGACAAGAACGGCAATTCCACCGAGGCCAAGGAGAGGTTCCAGGAGATTAACGAGGCGAACCAGGTACTCAGCGACCCTGAGAAGCGCAAGAAGTACGACATGTACGGCGAGAACTGGATGCATGCCGACGAGTTCGAGGCACAGCGGCGCAAGTACACCAGCAGTGACGGCGGATATGACCTCGGGGGATTCGGAGGATTCGGCGATTTCACCCGCGGCAGCGGAAACACTAGCGGGTTCAGCGACTTCTTCGAGGAACTTTTCGGCAGCAGGGCAGCCGGCCAAGGAAGGAGCAGAGGCGGAGACATTGAAGCGACACTCTCCCTAGACCTGCGCGACATTGCGGCAACACGCAAGCACACATTCACCATAGGCAACGAGAACATACGCATTACCATACCCGCAGGAATACCCGACGGGCAAAGGATACGCCTTAAAGAACACGGGAAGAGACTGCAAGGCAGCAGCCATAGGGGTGACCTCTACATAACCGTGAAGGTGGAACCCGACAGCATGTTCACGCGTGAAGGCAATGACCTTCATATCACAGCAGCCGTCAGTCTCTACACCCTAGTGCTGGGAGGGGAAATCATAGTCCCCACCCTGCAAGGCAGCGTCAAGGCCACTATCAGGCCCGACAGCAGGCCAGGCAGCACACTACGCCTGCGCGGAAAAGGAATGCCCGTGTACAAGGAAGAGGGAGCATCGGGCGACCTGCTTGTGAGACTGGAGCTGCAGTTCCCCTCTTTCAACGCAAAGCAGAAAGAGCTCCTGCGCAAGATAAGGGAACTGGGAGAGTAAGAGAAAGGAGCCGCCGGAGCCTGTCTAGTTATACAGCACAACTGCGGCGTTAAGATAGAGCGCAAAAAGCAGCCATAGCACATAAGGGATATTCATATAGGCTGCAGCGCGCTTCTGCATGTAGGCAAGCGCCATGTATATCAGCACTGAAACAAGCAGCAGTGTTAGGACCACCAGTCCCACTACAGGCGACTGCAGGCCAAAGAAGGTGACACTCCACAGGAGGTTCATTCCCAGCTGCACAAAGAAAAGGAATATAGTGAGCCACGTATAAACCGAGCGTATATTCCACACAAGACCGGCCGAGACACCCATGAGAAGATACAGTATAGGCCACACAATGGCAAAGACAATGCCTGGAGGATTTAGAGAGGACTTCACAAGCGCGGGATACCACTGCTCCATAGAAGATTCCTGGACAGACTTTGACACATAGCCTACTGCAAAAGATATTATCACAAAGGACAATATTGGAAGAAACCGTTTCATAACCCAATGCTTATATATTATACAACACGGCCTGCCGTCCCAGAGGAGAGGCACGCAGCCCAGAATATAAACACAGGTACGGGATTTATGTTCGCCGGTTCAGAAGAGCATAGCGACGCCCTGATACACCACGAAGGCCAGTGCCGCAAAGCCATAGAGCATCTTCAGGCCTGTAGTAAGGATGAATGACAGGAACGAATAGCAGGCAACCTTGAATGCCTTGCCAGACGGCACGCCAGCCATAAGCTCGCCTATATATGCACCCAGGAACGGGCCAATAAGTATTCCCAGGAAGAATCCCATGCAGCTGGCAACCACGCCAAGCACCATCCCGATGGTAGCGCCGTTGGTGCCGGCCTTGCTGCCGCCCATACGCTTTGTCATCCACACTGGCGCCACAAAGTCAATAACTGTAACCGCAACCATGAGCAGCAGCGAGACTATGACGAACGGCACTGTAGGGAAAGGCATATCCAGTGAAGGGCAGAAAACCAGGAGTAGCAGGCCCGCCCAGCTTACCGGCGGCCCTGGGAGGGCCGGTATAATTGCGCCGGCAACACCTATAAGGCACAGCAGCAGCGCCAGCAGAAGAAGTACTATATCAAGCATACCGCACGTTTATCAAGCATTTTCTTCAGTATCTTTTTTCTTCTCGCGGATTACATCGTTTATCTGCGAGTCGGAATAATATGGGACCTTGCCTGCAGGCACATACCTGCTCGATGAAGAGAGATGTGTATCCTGGTCGTCAAAGAAGATGTGCGCGCCGAAGGCCTTAAGCAGCTCATCCTTGCGCAGGCCGCCCAGGAAGTAGGCCTCATCGACATATACACCCCACTTGCGCAGAGTCTTTATTACACGGAAATGCGACGGCAGGCTGCGCGATGTAACAATTGCCAGCCTCAACGGCGAGAGCTCAATTGAAGTAGGCAGGCACTCCTGTATCTGGGAGAGTTTCTTGAGCAGGTTAGCAAACGGTCCCTCCTTTAAGGGCACATCGGCATTCTCCTTCTCATACTTGTAGAACGCGTCAATCCCCTCCTCCTTGAAACGGCACTCCGACTCGTCGGAGAAAATTACAGCATCGGCATCAAATGCAATCTTCACACGGCTATCCTCGGGGTTAAAGTCCGTAGGCGGAGCATAGATGAGCGCCGAGGCGCAAATGCCCGAGTCCATCACCCGCTGCACATCGCCCTCGTCCTTTGATAGGAAAAGGTCTATCGAGAATGCCTTGAGATACTTTGAGAGCGACTCGCCGCCCGAAAGCGCCACGCGGGTAATGTCAAGCCCGTACATATCAAGCGACTTAAGCATGCGCATGCCTGTCTCAGGACTGTTGCGCGACATCACCACAACCTCCACAATGGGGCGGTTCGCCTGCTTGTTCAGCTCCAGCAGGCTCTTCACAAGATAGAATGCAGTTCCTCGCTCAAGAGGCTCGTCCTCATGCTCCTCCTGATACTTGCGGTACTTTGCAACACCATACTTCTCAAAAATCTCATTCTCTGCCTCAAGGTCAAAAAGCGCCCGCGAAGAGACCCCTATGACCAGACGTCCGTCCAGATTCTCCATTATATCCTATGCCTATTATTTTATCGTGCAAAAATAGCGCAATAATGTGCATTAATCAAAAAAAAGATGAAATTATTGCCATTTTAGAGAACGGAAGGCCTGCATTGCAGAATTTTTTCTAACTTCGCGGCCTAAAGGAAAGGGAGACAACGGCCCGTTCAGGATATTCTCACTACCATGATAAAAGACATTGTATTCGACCTTGGCGGTGTGCTCACCACCATTGACACCAAAAGAGCGCTTTCACGTTTCCGCGGCCTGGGCGTAAAGGACCCGGAACAATACATAAACTCATACTGCCAGAAAGGCCCTTTCTTCGAGGTAGAGAACGGCGACATTGGCGCCCAGGAATTCTGCCGCAAGGTAAGCGCCATATGCGGCAGGGACATCTCTTTCAACGAGGCCAGGCATGCTTGGCTGGGATTCATTGTAGAAGTCCACGAGGAGTGGCTCGAGTACCTCCAGGCGTTGCGCGGCAAGTACCGCATATCGGTCCTGAGCAACACCAACCCGTTCATACAGGACTGGGCCTTGACAAGCAGCTTCACGCCAGGCGGCAAATCGCTTGCCGACTACTTTGACAGCCTCTTCTTCAGCTACCGTATGCACTGCTCAAAGCCTGGCGAGGAAATCTACCGCAAGATGCTTGAAGAGGGAGGCATGAATGCAGCCAGCACACTCTTTGTCGATGACGGTGCAAAGAATATTGAAGCGGCAGCAAGAGCGGGAATCAGGACACTGAAGGCCGAGAACGGCAAGGACTGGCGGCCAGCACTAGAAGAGATACTGAAGCAAGGATGATACTGGAGCCCATACCCCAGTAAGACACCGCAAGCGGCATGAATTATGTCACGGAGTCATCTCCTGCGCGAAGCGCGGTCAACAAAATAAAGTCCAAGGAGTATAAGCGCTGCACCAAGGATGGCAATCCAGGTAACACGCTCCCCAAGCACGATTGCCGATGAGGTTATCGCCACAACCGGATTAAGGTACAGAAGGTTTGTAGCCCTGACAGCGCCCAGCCTTTCAAGGCACCAGTTCCAGCCAAGGAAGCAGAGCATGGAGGCCACACACCCAAGGAAAAGCAGGTTCCCCCACACCGCAGCACCGCCACTGTACAGCAGTTCCACGCTGACACCGCCATGCAGCAGCCAAGGAATTATTGTCAGCAGTCCATAGCCGAACACCTTGCGCGTAATGAGCATGTTGCTGTACTTTCCCTGCAGTCTTTTTATTATAAGCGTATATAGCGCCCAGCAGAGGCATGCCGCAAAGGCAAGCACATCGCCTAGAGGAGAGAGCCTGAGGATGAAGTTGCCATTAAAAACCACAAGCGCCATTCCGCCAAACGCTATGCATGAGGCAGCAGCACCGGCCTTGCCAAGACGCTCGCCCTTGTAAAGACAGCCCACTATAATAGACGTTACCAATGGGGTGAGGCATACGATTAGCGAGACATTCGAGCAATACCCGTAGGCCAGCGCATAGTTCTCGGTAAGGAAATAGAGAGAACCGCCTGTAAGCCCTAGCGCAACAGCAAGCAGCTCATCCTTCCAGCAACCGAGCCACAGCCTCCTGCCAGCAATCGGCAGCATAAGCACGTAGGCAATTATGAAACGGAAAAGGAATATCTCATCGGGGCGCAGGCCGGCATTAATGAGCACCTTAGTCTGCACAAACGTGCAGCCCCATACCACCACAATCAGGAACGCGGCAGCATACACAATAATTCCAGGCCCTTTGCTATTTTCCATATACATCCTATTGCTATTCAGATAACCTGCCCATAAGCCTGTCATAGTCGGCGACACCGCCAATCACCCTTGGCTTGCAGCTGTAGCCTGGCGACAGCGGATTGCGGGCGTCATCATACCACTCACACGAAATCCCGGCCAAATATAGCAGAATCTGTGGTATATCGTCGGTCATAAAAGGTTTCTCGCATGCCAGCCTTATTTCCTCTACCACGTCAGGGTGTTTCTCCCTGTAGTTCCTGGAGCACCATATCCACATTGGCACCTCAAACTCATAGCGCGCCTGCACAGCGTCGGGTTCCCGAAAAAGCCTGCCCTGGACCTTGAGCCCATCATACACCTGCTCGCCATGGTCGGCCACAAACAGCACAATAGCCTCCTGCTCCACACATATGCCGAGTATGCTATCAAGGACCATGTCATTGTACGCTGTAGCGTTATCATAATGCATAACAGTCTCTCTTGCCTCACGCGATATGTCCGTTCTAGCAGAATAGTCATCTACGGTAAAGCGTGTACAATCCTCCGGATAGCGTTTAGAATATGTGAAATGCTGCCCAATAAGATGTATTATGTCAAGGGTATGCTCTTTTGCACGGCCTTTCTTCCTGTATTTGGCATACTGCTGCACCAGTTTCATGTCAAAGCGATGCTTCCGCCTGTAACGGTAGGAGAAAAGTTCCTTGCTGAACCCCGTATCGGAAATGAAATGATTCCCCGCAATGCTTGCCACCCCTCTGCGGGTCCCTTTAAGGGCAAACTGGTTCGAGAAGAACGAGACATGGTAACCGGCCTCCCTGAAGATACGGGGAAACAGCGGCGCCTCACAAAAGTCCCGTTCCATGCCATACCCCCACATCGAGAACATGTCAAGGAACACATTGCTGGTAATGTTCCATGGCGACACGGCATCCTTGAACAGGAAAAGCTCTCCGGCCTGCATTCTCGCCTGCTGCAACGTAGCAGTAGGCAAGGAATATCCATATAGCGACGAATGGTGCCTATTGCAACTCTCGCCTATTACAAGCACAATATGCGGAGACCTGTAAGAGCAACTGTCAACCGCCGCGGTCATAGTCGAATGCCTAATCTTCTCAAGCGTATCCTTTGAACGGCGTATGGCATACAATGCAAATACAGTACGGTGTACTGGAGTAGAAACCTCTTTATGATACTTGCGGAATATCATACCCTCCAATTCCTTCTGGCCAATATCAGGGGTAAAGATCCGTGCATACCGGCAAGCAGCAGGCGCCTCATACACAATGCATGCAGACAGCACTACCGCACAGCACACCTTTACCGGCCTGCCCTTGAGGAAGCCATCAAGCACGGAACGCTTCGTATAAAGCACAAACGGAAACACCAAGAAGAGCAGAAGAATGGAAGCAATGCGCCATTGCAGAATAACCCCAGGAGCAAAGAAGGAGGAGAAGAACTCGCCAGCCTCACGCACATCTGTCTGCAGCACAATCTGCACAATCCTTATGCTTATGGGAGAACCGAGGAACTGCGTACAGTATGTATCGGCCACACACAGCAGAATAACCGCCTCGCCCAGCACAAGCTGCAGGAAATTCCTCGGCAATCTTGGAAGGAATGACGTAGGCCAGCTTATCATGAAGGAGGTTACGGCCGGTGCAGTAAGCAAATGCAATGACAGTCCATCTGCTGCTAAGCCAGTGCTAAGCAGAAAGGCAGTCATTGCAAAGAGGAAAAGCTTCAATGTCTATAACTAAATATTTTGCAGGCCGTATCACTTCCTTACACCCATTCCTGCCGATACCTCTGCTGCACGCTGCAGGGCAAGATGGATGTTATTGCAGACGTTGTCCTCACCCACAAGGTCAACAATGCCGGCCTTCTTTAGCGACTTCTCTACATTGTCATGTACGCCGGAAAGGATAACTACCCTGCCCTCCTTCTTCGAGGCGTTGACAAATATCTCAAGGTTGTGCAGGCCTGTAGCGTCAATGAAAGTGACCTTTCGCATGCGCACAACGCGTATTGGCATTGCGTCGGTGTTACGCGTGAGCTCATCGAACTTGTTAGCAATGCCGAAGAAGAACGGCCCTTCAATCTCAAAGACCTCGGTGCCTGCAGGTATTGAAAGCACCTCGTCATTCTCACCGTCGTGGTGCACTTCTACCTCGTCACGCACTACCGATATGTGGGCGCTCTCCATCGCACGCTTCATGAAGAGCACAATGGCCATCACAAGGCCCACCTCAATGGCGAGCGTAAGGTCAAAGAAAACTGTGAGCAGCAGTGTCACGAAAAGCACGCTAGTGCCCGACATCGAGCTCTTGCACATAGAGACAATAGTCCTCCAGCCGCTCATGTTGTACGACACCATTACAAGCACGCCTGCAAGGCAAGGCATTGGGATAAGCTCCACAAGACTGCCAAGGAAAAGGAGCACCAGCAGCAGCACCAGAGTGTGCACAATGCCAGCAACGGGAGTCTTTCCGCCATTATTGATGTTTGCCATTGTACGCGCTATCGCACCAGTAGCAGGGATTCCGCCAAAGAAAGGCACTACAACATTCGCGATACCCTGGCCAATGAGCTCGGTATTTGAGCTGTGCCTGTCGCCAATGACACCGTCGGCAACCATTGCCGAGAGCAGTGACTCAATTGCACCCAGCATAGCAATGGTAAATGCCACGGGAGCAAGGTTCTGCATCGTTGCCCACAGCGACGCGTCCCCCTCAAGCGAAGGGATAACAAAGGAAGGCAGGCCCGAAGGGAGCGTATATAGGTCGCCGATAGTCTTTATTGTAGACACACCGGCAAACTCCTTGAGCAGGTACGCTACCAGCGTCATCACCACTATCGCCAGCAGCGAGCCTGGAATCTTCTTCGAGAACTTTGGAGTAAGCGCAATGAGCACGACACTCAGCACGCCCATTCCGGCGCTCCAGTAGTCAATGCTGCCAATGTTCTCAAAGTAGCATATCCACTTGTCAATGAAGTTAGCGGGCACATTGCTTATTCCCAGGCCTAGCAGGTCATTTATCTGCGTAGAGAATATTGTTATGGCAATACCTCCTGTAAAGCCTATTATAATGGGATAAGGCATGAACTTAATTACTGTTCCAAGACGGCACAGGCCCATGATAATGAGTATGATACCTGCCATTACCGTCGCTATTGCAAGGCCGCCCAGGCCATATTGCTGTATTACACCGTATATTATTATGATGAATGCACCTGTGGGACCGCCAATCTGCACCTTTGAGCCGCCGAACACCGATATCAGCATACCGGCAAGGATTGCAGTTATAAGGCCCTCGGCCGGACCCACGCCGCTTGCGATACCGAACGCAATTGCCAGCGGAATAGCCACAATGCCCACAATGATACCGGCCATTACATCGGCCCCGAGCTTCTCGCGCGAATAATTCTTGAATGTACTGAAAAATTTAGGATGGAAATCAATAATATTTTTCTTATCCATAGTGTATAATATTGTATACCAAATACTTGCCCGCAAACGCCGGATACACGGCAGCAACCGTGCGCCAAAAACTGTGCGAAGTTACTAAATAAATCTTTTTTAAGGTTATCTTATGTTAAAAAAGATGTGATGTTTTTTTGAATCGTGCAATATAAAAAAAGAGCAGCCTAAAGTGAGGGCCGCTCTTTTGTGTAATGTAAAACATCACTTTACCTCGTTCTCCACATGCAATGTGAGAGTCTGGTAAGGGAAGTTAAGCCCCTCCTTGGGGAATACCTCGTACACCTTCTGGTTAAGGTCGAACTTAATGCCCCAGTAATCCTCCTGCTTGCACCATACACGCACTACAATGTCGATAGAGCTGGCACCCAGGGCGCTCAGCGCAATGAAAGGAGCGGCAGGAGTATCAAGCACGCGGTTGTCCTCCTTAATAAGGCGCATAAGCACCTCCTTGGCCTTCTCGTAGTCATCGCCATAGGCAATTGAGAAAGTAAAGTCAAGACGGCGCTTGGGTTCCTTTGAGTAGTTATTGATGATACCTGTTGAAACGGGACCGTTAGGCAGCAATATAACCTTGTTGTCGCCAGTGTGTACAAGAGTATTGAAAATCTGTATCTCCTTTACGGTACCAGAGACACCCTGCGCCTCAATGAAGTCGCCCACCTTGAAAGGACGGAAGAGCAGTATCATTACACCGCCGGCAAAGTTCTGTAGCGTACCGCTCAGCGCCATGCCCACGGCAACACCGGCCGAGGCGAACAGCGCGACAAATGAAGATGTATCAATGCCAAGCACGCTGATAATCATGATAAGAATCACAATCATCGCCACAACATCGATAAGGCTAGACACGAATGAGTTTACCGAAGGATTGACATTACGCCTCTCCATAATCCTCTTCAGGAACTTCACAACGTGGCGAATAATCCAGCGGCCCACAATCCATATGAGGAGCACCTTAATCATCTTGCCCACGATACTCACGCTCAGTGCAGTAATGGCATGCAGCACTTCATCGGGAGTCATGCCCGCAAATTTCTCGAAAATGCCTGTTGCGTCAACAGCATTTGCAGCCTCGGCAGCCGTAGCAGCGAGGAACATAAAAGAATCTGTAATCATAGTAATAAATTATATAAATTATTATAATATTTCTGCCCGGTCCTGTAAAAAAGCAATACTGGTCTAGTCCCTACTCCATTTCCAGAATCTGTCTTGCGGCATTCTTCGTGTCAACCTTGGATATGACCCTCTCAACTGCTCCGCTAGGGCCAATAACGAAAGTCATGCGCAGGATACCCATATACGTCCTGCCGGCCATCTTCTTCTCGCCCCATGCGCCGAACGCCTGTATTGTGGCCTTCTCCACATCGGCCACAAGAGGGAAGTTCAGCTGCTGCTTGCCCTTGAAGCGCTGGTGCGACGCAGCACTGTCGGCACTCACGCCAACCACAGCATAGCCCGCTGCAGCAAGGCTGTCCATACCGTCGCGCAGAGAACAGGCCTCGGCCGTGCAGCCAGGAGTACTATCCTTAGGATAGAAATAGACCACTAGCCTGCGCCCTCTATAGTCACTCACGCGTATTTCGGCACCATTCTCGTCAAGACCGAGGAAATCGGGTGCCATGTCACCTGTCTTAAGCATACCTTACTATTTCAAGAATTCAACTTTAAGTATCCTCACATTCTCAAGCGGACGGTCATTCCTGTCGCAGCGCTTGCCCTGTATCCTCTCTACCACCTCAAGGCCATCGGCAACCTCTCCAAAGACAGTATACTCGCCGTCGAGGTGCGGCGTGCCGCCTACCGTTGTATACGCCTCCACCTGCTGGGGCGTAAAGGATACATCCTTGCCCCGCCTCTTCGAATAATGCTCCTGCAGGCGCTTGAGCTGCTCACGGGTGAACACGGTCCCCCACACAATATAGAACTGCGACGCCGAAGAGGCTTTCTCCGGGTTCACGTCATCGCCCTCACGCGCTGCCGCCAGCGCGCCGCGTTTGTGGAAATAGCGTTCAGGCATAAGCTCGGCAGGAACCTTGTACCCAAGGTCACCCTCTCCCAGCAGCTTGCCGCGCGGCGCCTTCTTTGAATCGGGGTCGCCTCCCTGGACCATGAAGTCCTTGATTACACGGTGGAAAAGAAGTGAGTCGTACCTGTGCTCCTTTACCAGCCTCACAAAGTTCTTCTTGTGCGCCTTCGTCTCATCATATAGCCTGAGGTCTATCACGCCTTCTGTCGTTGTCATCCTCACAAGGGAGACATTGCTAGTGGAGCACGAGACGGCAAGAAGCGCCAGCAGTGCCATAAATATTATCTTCTTCATATCTCAGTCTAAGAAGCTGCTTGTGAGCGCAAAGATAGCAAAAAAAGAGGACGTGTCAAAATATCTCAACAAGTCCTCTCAGGAATCAATTGGCCACATCAGCGCCTTACACGGCAGCAGCAGTCGCCCTGTTCCTTTCCTGTGTATATCCAGGATGCTCCTTCAGTTTGTAGAATATGAACCCGTTGCCTTTAGGCGCCATTGCCAGCCGTCCATCCTTCACAAGCCCGTCCATGATGTCGGGCAGGCCTGAATATGACTCGACATTAAGCGCAGTATGCCCGCCAGTCCTAGGCATAGAGAATGCCGTTGCAATCTCCACGGGATAGGCTGTACCGTATTCGGCCACAAACTTCATCACATTATCCCTTGAAGGTTTCTCTCTCCCGTCGGAAACAGGAGCTACATTCTCATAAGAGAGCTGCGATATGCAGTGGCACAGTGTCTCGTAGGTCGTGAAGCCGCGCACCACCATCTCCTCACCCCTGTACTGCAGCAAGAAAGTCGGGAAAGAGTGCACCTCATACTTACTGCACATCTCCTTGCCTCGGGTGTATAGCCGCTTCACCTCCTCACTGCGGAAGAGAGTGCGGAACATATGCTCGTCAAGCCCGACAACTCCGGCGGTCGCCACTATAACCTCCTCGTCATTGGTGTGCGCCCCGCCTACAGCAGTCATCTCCTGCAGCGCGCGAAGGAAATGGCGGTGGGCGTCACGCCTTGCCTCCTTGTTCTCCCTCACATATTCGCATGCAGCAATGTATGCCAAATTCAGCGGTATTGTAGAGCGTCTGTCCTGAGAGAACAGGCGAACCTGCTTTTCGGCAACAGGCATGCCATGGACCGCCGAGGCCTCTACCCAATGCCCATACATATTCCTGTTAGACATTTCAATGTCGCCTCCTATCGACAGCCTGCGGTTATTATACGAGAGCACATCCTCAATCATTCCGCCCATAACATAGGAAATCTCAACCTGCTCGCCATAGCGGTAAGCGAGTGCCCTGAGTACAGGCACGCTGCCCCAGCACCATGTACATGCAGGGTCAGCAAATACAGTAATCTTCATCTTCTCCATCTCGTTCAGTTTTTCAATAGAAACAAGAGGCAAGGGAGATTTGTTCGGGAGTACAAAAAGCCTGTGTCGGTTGAGCCTTAATATTGATAGCCTGTTAATTATGCAAGCCTTAAAAACCAAAAGGAGCTGTGTCAAAAAAGACACAGCTCCTAAAAGAAACAAGAGACCTTCTCAGTCCCTGAGCCTGAACCCAGACGCCTTTGCAATTATCCTGGCCTCATGGCGGGCAACCAGCTTTATGTACACCATGTTCAGTACTAGGCCGAAGAGCGGGAACAGCATTGGAAGGTCAACCTCCAGCTCGGCACCGCTCAGCAGTATAAGCGAATATATGAGCAGCACGATGTAATAGCCCGCGAGCAGCAGCATTGAGAGTATTGCGCTTCGCTTCATCAGCTCGAAGTTGCTGAAGAACGAGACCAGGAAAGTGAACAGGTTCACTATTGTCGCGAATATAAGCACAACGCCCAACGCTATAACCGACCATGACACATCGCCATAGTGCGACAGCAGCTTGAAGTTGCTCATTAGCATCTGCTCGCCGCCAGGTTCAGTGAACCTCATGAGCGGTTCAATCATTGCCCACACCAGCAAGGCAACTGCTGCAGCAGGGAGCAGCTGATAGAAACGGAATTTCATATGCGTCCTTATCAGATATCCTCCTCTTCGGTTTCCTTTGCAGGGTCACGGAAATATATCTTGCCATCAAGGAACTCCTGGGCCGCAATCAGTGTCGGCTTCGGCAACCTCTCATAGTAGCGCGAAATCTCTATCTGCTCATGGTTCTCGAACTGTTCCTCGAGGTTGTCGGTTGACGAAGAGAACTCGTTCAGTTTCTTCAGCAGTTCCTCTTTCATTTCAGCAGCAATCTGGTTGGCACGCTTGCCTATGATAGCAACCGATTCATACACATTGCCTGTTTCGCCTACGAAATCTGCCATGTCTCTTGTGACAGTGTTTGTTGGAGCATTTGTCTTCTTGTAATCCATCTTACTATATATGTTTAATTATTATCCTTCTCATTTATTCCTTCACGAGCTTCCTTGCTTCCTTGAAGAAGTCCTCGGCCTCGTCAAGGTACTTGCTGCTTGGGAACTCGTTCTTGAAGGCATAGTACTCGTCTATAGTCTCGCGGTAGCGTTCCAGCTTCTTCTCCTCGACGCTATGGTGCGCCATCTTGTACCTTGCCCTGAGGATGAGGATAGAGAGTTCCTCCCTCAGTCCTGTGAACGGATAGTCCTTCAGCGCGTTCTGCGCGGTGATAATGCATGCCAGGTAGTTGTTTCCCTTATATGCCATGAAATCGCCCAGCTCATAATAGAGCTTGGCCGAGAGATAGTCCTTCTCAACCAGCAGGTCGTGCATTCTCACAATCATATCCTGCGCCTCGCCCCTCATTCCGCTCAATGGGAAATACTCCATGAACAGCTGCAGCTCGCCAATTGCCAGATATGTGCCCGACTGGTCAAGTTCCGGTTCGGTAATGTTCATGAAGAGCGACTTTCCAGAGTAAAAACGGGCATACTCGGCAAACTCGCCGCGCGGGAAGTTGGTATAGTACACCTTGAAGTACTGAGAGGCAGTATCATAGTCACCCGACTCATAATAGCTTCTTGCAAGCAGGATTAGTGACTCTTCGGCCTTGTCGCTGCCCTTGAGCAGAGTGACAATGCTCTCCAGCAGCTCTGCGGCCTTGGAATAGTCGCCCTGCAGATAGAATGCCTTTGCCGCCTCATATTTATAGTCAACATTGTTCGTAGACAACAGCCTGTTGTACGAATTACACGAAGCCAGCAGCACTACTGCCGATATAAGTATGAACAGTATCCTTTTCATTTTTGACAATTACCCGAACCGCAAGAACACTCCATTGCAATTCAGCATGCAAAGATAGTGCATTCCAACCATAATTCAAACACTTTCACCCCAATCTTCCCGCAAATTAAGTGAATAATCCATAAAAAAAACTCTACAGAAAGCGAAATAAAAGAAGAAAGGACCGCTGTTCCTGCCAGACCATACGGCAAGTCCCGGGGCACGCGGTAGCATGGCCCGGGACTTGCCGTATGCTTTTCTTTCTTACAGTACCACTACTTTCTTGCCTGCGACTACGTAGACACCCCTTTCAAGCGCCACGAAGACAGGCTCAGCGACTCTTGCCTCTGCCACCTTACGCCCTGCAGTATCATACACCGGCACAATGGCAGCGCCGTCGCAAGAGAGCACCACGCCGCCGTCGGCACTGCGCACCGCAACATCCTCGCCGCTGCTTACCGCTGCAATGCCCACTGTACCGCCAGTGTTCTTCATTCCCTTAGCCTGGTACACACGCACCCAGTCGAAACGGGTCTCATAGGTATGGTTCACATCAGCGTCCTTTGCCCATGAGCCATTGCCAACGCTCTGGTTAAGGATAAGATGGAAGTGCTTGTCAAACGGCCACTGCCCCTTGTTAAGCTGCGACGCGTTAACCGACTTTTGGTAACGCCCAACCTCCTTACCGTCGACATACCATACAAGAGTCTTCTCATCCCACTTGAGGCCATAAGTATGATAGCGGTCATAGTTGACACCCGTATTGAAACTTGACTGCGGATTGTTCTTATTGCCGAGGTCATAAGTCCAGTTGCTGTGGATTGTATGATATGAACGGCCGTCAGTGTCAATTGCCTCCCATATGTCAATCTCGCCACAATCGGGCCAGCCTGCGCTCTGGTCCTCGGGCATCATCCAGAATGCGGGGAAATTGCCCACCCAGGCATTGCTGAGGATACGTGCCTCGACATATCCGTAAGTAAAGCCGAAACGCCCGTTGCTCTTTATGCCGCCTGTAATCATGGGAACAGGGTCGTTCTCCTGGTCGGGGTTGGGAATTGCACGTGTGACAAGGTCACCGCCCTGCAGATAGACGACCTCCTTGCTGTCGCTTAGCCAACGGTTCCAGGTGGCACCGTAGCGCTGGCAACGCATCCATTTCTCATCAAGCGGCTGGCTGTAGTCCTCGGCATTGAACTCGTCACTGAAAACCAGCTGCCACTCGCTGCCCTCCTCGGGTTCAAACTCGGCAAACAAGGCCACATCACCATCGAGACACCACGCAGGTACAATAGCCCTGCCATTGCCGTTGACATTGTCCTTATGCTCGCGCCACTGAAGATTGCCATTCACATACTGCTCGCCATCAAGATTATGTCCATGACGCACAATTACATTATTACACTTATATCCCGGAGCTCCGCGTAATACGATTGTAAACATTTCATTATTTTCAATCATCATGGGCAATGCTGTATTATCCACACCGTCTATACTTCCATCAACCGTGTGAAGTGCCAGTTTCTTCTTATCGCCTACGATACTTATAAGATAATCTATGATAAGGCCATTTTCGGCTACAAAATTCTCGGAACCGCCAGGATTTATATTATCCGTATCCAGTTTCAGACGCATACGATACACACCTGCTGGTATTGCATCATCAAGAACAACGGTAGGAAGGGTTGCCACAGAACCCTTTTGGGCAGGATTTCCCTTACTGTCTATGCCATTATGACAAGAGAATGCGACAAGCTCGCTCGACATTGCCGGCAGGCCATTCTCATTCAACAGGGCCACGAACTTGCCGTCGTTGTTGAGGTCGATGTACATATAGGCATTCTTGATGCTATTGCCAGCCAGATTCTCTATTACTACATCTATATCCCTGCTCCCTTCAAGCGTATAAAACCGAGTTTGCTCCTCATCGGCAGCAAGGCGGTATGCATCTCTGTAAGTATCCGGACCATTGGGGGAGAAGTTCATATTGTCAATCAACACAAAATAACAGTGTTCTCCGGGAACTTGCGCATCCTTGTCGAACGAGAGCGCATAGCCATCGGCTCCGGCACCGTCGCCAGCCTGTACAAACTCGGCGCTGATTCTCACATCACCGTCCACCATTTCTGCAGGTATTGTTATCTTGCCATCCTTCACAAAAGCACCCGAAACAAAATCCTCGCGCCACTGCCTTACGCCATGAACAATCTTATTTCCATCGAGATTGTGACCATGAAGAACCTTTATGGCATCAAGCACATAGCCCTCATCGGGATTCACTGCCAGCACCAAAGGTTGGCCGAACGCAACCTTTGCAGACAAGGCCTCGCCCGTAGCAGACAAGAGCGAACCGTTATTTGCGGTTACCGAAAGGGCACCCTCGGCAGCGTGAACATTCAGCACCACATCACATACCGCACCGCCATTCTCTATTATTCCGTTGCCATCCTCGGCACGGCCAGCAGGGTCAATCGAAGCCCAGTCCACCTTGTAGCGCATACGATAGAAACCGGGCGCAATGCCGGCAGGCAACGTAAATGCCGGCGGATTCAAGACATTGGCATTATTCACCCTCTCGCCATTGCTGTTATAGCCCACACCGGAACCTAAATTAGGTTCTGCGTACGAGAATGACAAGACATCGCCCTCGTACGAGCCGTCCTCGTTAAGCACAACATCGAATGCGCCATCCATACCGCTGTCAAGGTATACAGCACCATTCATCCAATCGCCTGTAAAGCCGAAAGAGGCAGCAAGCCTCTCACCTGGAACAGCCGTAAAGCAACCGTTTTTCACATTGCTGTACACTTTAAGCGGTGTAGGCAGCTGCAGAGTCTGCGCACCGAGCGAAACGCTGTTCAGGCGACGGCTGCCGTGAGTGTAGCCCTGCTCCTTATCAAAGACAACAGGGTAATCCTCTACTGCATTCTTGTCAACAAGGACCATACGGTCAATGTCGCCCATGTAGGCACTTTCATTGAAAAGACGGATTACATTCTCGCCTTTCTGCAACACTACGTCAAAGTCGGCATAACCTACACTACCCCAACCCGCTGACTTACCGGTGTACACAATGGGTTCGCCACCATTAACGCTCAATTTCATTGTACGGTCCTCGCCTGTGATAAAATACACACGCAGAGTATACTCTCCGCCATTCTTGCTGTATACGTTACGCCACTGCAGGTCATTCTCGGCACGGCCGCCTAACCAGCCCACGGCAACACCGCCCGAGCAGATACTGTTCTCTGCATATATTGCAGTGCCGTAGACCTCGTTGTTCTTGATTTCCTGATACGAAGTGAGCCATGCTGTCTCTGCCTCATACACCGTGCGTTCCAGGCGCTCATCGGCCTCGAGCCTGTAGATACGTGTGCCATGAGCAGGGACATTTACCGACAACGAAGTCTCATAAACGCCTTTGTCATATTTTTCGAACAAGTCGCGCACCTTTACCTCGCCTGCAAGGTCGAGCTGAGAGAAATCCACGCTCATGCTGGCCGCAGCGTCTGTAGGATTATAGAAAGCCACAACACGCGTTGTGCCATATTTCTCCTCAGCATCCTTAACCAGGACATAAGTTCCGTTCTCGCGTTTTACCACATAGGCCTGCAGTCCTAGAGGGTCCTGGTCAACAGCTATAAGTTCCCTGTTCCGTATAAGCTCAAGGGCATATCTTTTCGCCCACGGGCCATTAAGGTCGCAGCCGATAATCAACGGCGAGCTCATCATACACCACATGCCAAAGTGGGTCTTGTCCTCCTCTTCGGTTAGCCCGCGCCCGACTTCAAGCATATCCATATCGTTATAATGCCCCGGAGAGACATACGCCGAGAGGTAAAGGTTCTGGTCTATAATGCTCTTCACCGACTCCCATCCAAGATATATATCCTCAGTCGTGCGCCACGAATCGGCAATCTCGCAAGCCCAGGTACCTGGGAAGGCCCAACGGCATATGTTCCATGTAACATCTGTATGCCCTGTCGCCTTTATGGCAGCAGCAATCTCCTTGTAGCGTTTTTCCACGTCAAGGTCTAGCCCGTCGGCATTATTCCCAGGGTCGGCACCGCAATAGTCTACTTTAATGAAATCAAAGTCCAGTTCATTAAAATAAAGCGCCATATCCTCGGCGTCATGGCCGTAAAGACCAACTCCAATGCCTATTGTATCTTTTGGTTCCCCCCAGTACGACGCACAAGTGTTCGCACCGGCATCGGTATATATACCAGCCTTGAGACCTTTTCCATGGATATAATCCACGAGCGGGCGCAACCCGTCCGGGAAACGTGTGGGATGAATGAGAAGCTTTCCGTTCTCATCACGCCCGCCGAAGAAACCATCGTCAATGTTTATATGGCTATATCCGCACTCCTTAAGACCTAGCCAGACCATAGCGTCGGCCTGCGCCTTAATTACAGAATCATTAATTTGAAAGCCATAGGTATTCCATGAGCTCCAGCCCATAAGAGGCGGGTTCTCGGCCGCAGCGCACAAAGGCAGTGCCAGCAGCAATGCGTAAAAAAGACGTTTCATATTGCTTAGATTATAGTTGACGTTAATTTATGCAAACATACTTAAAAAAATGGATTCCAGGAACAATGTTGCCATGAAAGTTCTGCAAGCAGGAAAATAAGCCAGGAAAATATTGCAGCTGCAACAGCCACAATCCAGGCCTGGATAAAACTTATTTTATAGATTCAGGCACTTTCTAGACACTTTCTTATATATTTGCAGCAGACAGTAAAGTATACAGCCATGAAAGCAGGACTTTTCTTCAACGCGCTTGCAAAGTTGCTGGCAGGCACCGCCGCCATGGCGCTGCTGCTCTTCCTACCCGCTGGGACCCTCCATTACCCTGGGGCATGGCGGCTAATGGCCTTGCTGCTGGTTCCTGTGGCCCTGCTTGGGGCAGCGCTCCTCATATGGGCGCCGGACCGGCTGCGAAGGCGCCTACGTTCAAAGGAGAAGCGCGCAAGGCAGGGAGGCGCCGTAAGGATGACTGGGGCGCTGTTCATTATTTCGTTCACGGTTGCAGGCCTTGACTTCCGCTGGGGATGGTCGCATGCCGGCGACAGCACAGCCTGTGCGGCCAGCGTGCTCTTTATCGCAGCCTACGCAATGTATGCTGAGGTGATGAGAGAGAACAAGTGGCTTTCGCGCACAGTCGAGGTTGCCGAAGGGCAGAAGGTCGTCAGCAGCGGTCTCTACGGGATAGTGCGTCACCCCATGTACACGGCAACAATTGCAATGTTCCTCTCAATGCCGCTGGTACTGGGCTCGTGGTGGGCATTTGCGGCAATGCTGCCCTACATTGCAATTATTGCAGCACGCATAAAGGACGAGGAGCTGCTGCTGGACACAGGACTCGAAGGATATACCGCCTATTGCAGCAAAGTGCGCTGGCGCCTTGTGCCATATGTGTGGTAGGGAGAGTTTTGCAGTTACATAAAAAAAATTTACATTTGCGGCAACAAGATTAGAAGCTGCCTAAGAAACTGTCTGAATTTATATCGTCAAGCTTTTTATAGGTCAAGAATTGAATGTCCTGTTATTTTTTGAGGGCGTATCCGGAAAAAAGAAGAAAACAGCCATTCTTGAACATAAAAGACAACGAAATAGCAGCTTCCAATATAATAGGTTTTTTTAGGAATTTAAACAGTTTCATATGTTAAAGGAAAGATTTCAGGAAATAGTCTCGTATATTGCTAGAAGTGACTGGCAAGAGGTATTCAGGCTACTGCGCACCGCATTTGAGCATGAGCATGCGCACACTCCAGGCCAAGAGAGGATAATAATTGGACTGGAATACAATTGGAGCATACAATACGAGAAAGTAGACTCGGAGCCATCGGAGGCCATCGGGTTGCTGTCCATGCTTGACGAAGAGCAGCTCTTCCGCCTGAGCAAAATATCGGTGAGGCCAGTCATCAGCTACATTAGCGAGGAAGGGGACAAGAGATACTTTGGTTTTGACGAGAGCTACTACAGCGGAAACAAGCAGGCACTATGGCGAGAGCTGCGCTACCGCCTGGACGGCAATGAGGAGATTCACGCCATAAGGCGCGAAGAACTGTACGCTGGAGCCACATTATGCGAGACAGGCAGGGGGAAGACCACAGTCATCCAGTCAAGCGACAACTACCTTACGCTCATGCTTGACGACGGGACAAAAGGCATATGCCTTGAATGCAACAAGGAGTATATGCAGAAGGCGCTGCCCGGCATAGAGGCAGGACTATGGTACGACCACGAAGAGTTCCCCGCGCTGTGGAGCTGGCTGCACATAGAACAGCACACCGAGGGCAAGCCCCAGAAATGGTATAACCGCCACCGCTACACAAAGGAAGAACTTGAAGGCAAGGGAAAAGAAGTGCTTTATGACAATTCCGACATTGACAGGAAGCTGCCCATAGTCACACTTGCAGCCCTTGGCGAGCGTAGCGCCACAATAACGGTAAAGGAAAGGCGCAAGAACGAGACATTAATAAAGGAAATTGTGCTCGACAAGCCCAACTGCACTGTCGAGATATGGCGAAAAGGCCCCACATGCCTAACGGCAAGGCTGGTAGTCCTTGAGCCCAGCAAGGAAGGCCTTTCTGCCCTTATCAGCGAAAAAGCAGTTCCTGCAGGAAGCATACTGACACTATCGGGAGGCCCGCTAGAAGAAGAGCAGACACACAGGATATACGAATGTGGCAACAGCATAGATATTCCTGACAGCGAAAATTCAACAGGCCACCGGATATATCCATGGGGATTCATTGACGGCAAAATGATATTAGGCGAAGAATGGAACCCGAACGATTCGCATGCCAAATTCATCGGATTGCTTGAGCTTGGCAAGAAACGCGACATACGCCTGGGGAATGACACCGTTACAGTATGCTGGAGTATATTGCCTACCAGTTTCGCCGTAAGCGAGGGCACGCTCACAAGCATTCCCGACAGAGAGTCCATTACAATACCCGATGGTGCCGCTGTGCTCGGGAATGAGTCACTGCTTTGCGCTCCATCGCTCCGCCAGCTGACAATACCCGCCAGCGTAGAGGAGTTCAGCATTGCCATCAGCCGATACAATGGAGAGACAAGGAAAAAGCTCGACATATACTTCGAGGGCAGCATCCAGCAATGGTTCGACAGGAGCCATGACATTGCCCAATGCATTGACAGGCTATTCATCCAAGGCGAGGAGATACACATTTACGGCTGTGAGGAGCTGGTAATTCCCGAAGGCGTAAGCAGGATAGGCCGTGATATGTTCAAGAAATGCGGCACCATAAGAAGCGTCGTACTCCCGCCCCAAGTGACAGAAATTGGCGAGGGCGCATTCTGGGACTGCAAGAACCTCCGCAGCGTCAGAATCATGGGCGCTGCTTCCATAGGAGCCAGCGCGTTCTTCGGCTGCAAATCACTGGAAGAGATTTACCTGGCCGACGGTGTTGTATCATTGGGCCGCTGCTGTTTCGATTATCTCACGAATGTGGAGAGTATTTTCATACCGGCAAGCGTTACAGAAGTCGGGCGCACTATCTGCTCGCAGAATGACGGTTACAGCAAGGTCCCGGTATTCTTGTGCGAGGCAAAGTCAAGGCCCGAGGGCTGGCACAAGGACTGGCACCTCGCCTATACCGACATGCGTTTCGGGTATGGCACCGGGCACGACTCATTCCACTCCGTCAAGTGGGGGCAGAAACGCAAGTAACCGTACAGCCCTCCCGCTTTTATGGCCTCCCCTGTCACCGCCAGTGACAGGGGAGGCCATAAAGTTCACTATTATCTTTTCAGTCTCCAGCCTTTAGCCCAGCCAGGCCGCTAGAGGCTACTGACGGGACTAACGCCAGCCTTGCACATATAAAGAAAAAACGCTATCTTCGCGGTTCACCTGTTTTTAAGCAACTTAAAGAAAAAATGAAATTCAAGCTTGTATCGGACTATGCGCCTATGGGCGACCAGCCGGAGGCTATTGCACAGCTTGTGCAGGGCATTAAGGACGGCATACCCGCACAGACACTGCTGGGTGTCACAGGTTCGGGAAAGACCTTCACCATGGCCAACGTAATTAAAGAGATTAACCGTCCTACCCTAATACTGAGCCACAACAAGACTCTGGCGGCACAGCTCTACAACGAGTTCAAGGGATTCTTCCCCGAGAATGCCGTGGAGTACTATGTATCGTACTACGACTACTACCAGCCCGAGGCATATATCCCCTCGAGCGACACCTACATTGAGAAGGACCTTGCCATAAATGACGAGATTGACAAGCTGAGGCTTGCCGCAACGTCGGCACTGCTGTCGGGGCGCAAGGATGTTGTCGTAATCTCATCGGTCTCATGCATATACGGCATGGGCAACCCTAGCGACTTCTACAACAACGTGATTGAGATTGCCGTAGGGCAGAAACTGGACCGCAATGTATTCCTGCGCAGGCTGGTGAGCAGTCTCTACACCCGTAACGACGTAGACCTGGCACGCGGCAACTTCCGTGTGAAGGGCGATACCGTTGAGGTGAGCCTTGCCTACAGCGACCATGTGCTGCGCATTACATTCTGGGACGACGACATTGACGGCATAGAGGAGATTGACGGCGTGACAGGCGCTCGTGTCGCCACTTTCGACGACTACAGGATATACCCGGCAAACCTGTTCATGACCACAAAGGAGAGCACCGGACGCGCCATTGCCGAGATTGAGAAGGACCTTGCCGACAGGGAGGAATACTTCCGCGAGATTGGCAAGCCGCTAGAGGCCAAGCGCCTTCACGAGCGCGTCACATACGACATTGAAATGCTGCGCGAGCTGGGACACTGCTCGGGAATAGAGAACTACTCGCGCTACTTCGACGGCAGGGAGGCCGGCACGCGCCCCTACTGCCTGCTCGATTTCTTCCCCGACGATTTCCTGCTAATAATTGACGAGAGCCACGTTAGTGTTCCGCAGATACACGCGATGTACGGCGGCGACCGTGCCCGCAAGACCAACCTTGTGGAGTTCGGGTTCCGCCTGCCGGCAGCATTCGACAACCGCCCGCTCAAGTTCGGGGAGTTCGAGGAGCTTACACCGCAGACAATATACGTGAGCGCCACCCCTGCCGACTATGAGCTGGCCAAGAGCGAAGGCATTGTGGTGGAGCAGGTAATTCGTCCCACAGGACTGCTCGACCCCGTTATCGAGGTGCGCCCGCTGGCCAACCAGGTGGACGACCTCATGGAAGAGATACAGCTGCGCGTAGAGCGTGAGGAGCGCGTGCTTGTGACTACCCTCACCAAGCGCATGGCCGAGGAGCTTACCGGCTACCTGCACAAGAACGGCGTGCGCTGCAACTACATACACAGCGATGTAGACACGCTTGACCGCATACAGATTATGACCGACCTGCGCGAAGGCCTCTATGACGTGCTCATTGGCGTGAACCTGCTGCGCGAAGGCCTTGACCTGCCCGAGGTATCGCTTGTTGCGATACTCGACGCCGACAAGGAGGGATTCCTGCGCAGTCACCGCTCGCTCACGCAGACTGCAGGCCGCGCAGCGCGCAACGTGAACGGAACGGTAATATTCTATGCCGACAAGATTACCGAGAGCATGCAGCGCACTATTGACGAGACGGCACGCCGCCGCGAGAAGCAAATGCGCTACAACACCGAGCACGGCATTACTCCAAGGCAGATTAAGAAAGAAATTAGCAACGCGCTGGCAAGCGACAAGAAGGAGAAGGGCGGCAAGGCTGTGAAGATGTACAGCGAGGACACCGTGCAGGCACCAATAGCATGCGACCCTATTGTGGAGTTCATGAGCGCCGAGCAGCTCAGGAAGAGCATTGAGCGCACACGCAGGCTCATGGAGCAGGCCGCCGCGAAGATGGAGTTCGTTGAGGCAGCACAGTACCGCGACGAGATGTTCCGCCTGCAGGAACTGCTTAAGAAGAAAGAGGAATAGGCATTAGGCCTGTGACCTGGGAATCATAGGGGATTGCAAATCCATCACTCTATGCAACAAGACCTCTTTTTGTCATTCTATATTTGCACTGTCATAGACTCGTTTTGCTTTTAGCCACCCGCGTGTCATAAACTTCGTCTATACTTCACGCGACTAATGGCTGCAAAACTCGTCGATAACAAAACGCGTTTTGTTATTCCGAACGAACCAACGGTCGACGCCCGAAGGGGCTAAAGTCAATGTGAGGAATCTCAAGCTTTGCGTAGCATTAAACCGAAGGACCAAAGTCAAGAATCTCAAACTTTTCGCGTTCCTTGTCATCCTGAGCGTAGCGAAGGATCTAATGGGTGTCGGCCGAGATGTTTCGCTTTGCTCAACATGACA
>JAZNUE010000016.1:0-10624 GCA_045592125.1 Bacteroidaceae bacterium
AGTACCGTTACTGACAGAAAAATAAAGAAGACACAATACAAATTAAACGAAAGACCTAGAGAAAAACTGAATTTTTCAACACCAAAGGAGTGCTTTTACAAATTTATTTCGTAATGTTGCACTTGCTGGTTGACTCTGCGGCTTTCCTTCCGTTTCTAAAAAAATGAAGAATTTTTCTTGAATTGGGTGTTTCTAAAGAATTTTATTACTATCTTTGTGTCCTAAAATCGGGTAGTACGGGTAAAAGATACTGCTTTTTGGAGTTTATATTGTTGAATATGATGATTTTATAGTAGGAGATGGGACGATTTGACAAATACAATGTAGACCTTAAAGGACTTAAGCAGGCTTCCCTTGAGATGGAATTTGACCTTGACAATGCCTTTTTTGGCGATATTGACGGCGAGGAATTCCAGAAGGGAGCGGTAAAGGCGACCGTTACGGTTAGGAAGAACAGGGATGTGTTTGACTTCACGTTCGTTCTTGGCGGGACGGTGGTTGTGCCGTGCGACCGCTGCCTCGACGACCTTGAGATTGAGATTGAGACCGAGAATACCCTCAGGGTGAGGCTTGGCGAGGAGTATGCCGATGACGGCGACGTTGTGGTTGTTCCTGAGCAGGACGGCGACCTTAACATAGCATGGTACCTGTATGAGTTCATTGCGCTGGCGCTGCCTATGAAGCGCGTGCATGCTCCAGGCAAGTGCAACCACGAAATGACTGGAAAGCTCAAGAAACATTCGGCCGGCGAACAGGCCGTGGCGGATGGCGAAGGGGAGGATTTCGACCCTCGCTGGGCAGGACTTAAGAATATACAAATAGAAGAAGATAATTAAAAAGTTAGAAAAATGGCACATCCTAAAAGAAGACAATCAAAGACTAGAACTGCCAAGAGAAGAACTCATGACAAGGCAGTAGCTCCTACATTGGCAATCTGCCCTAACTGTGGCGAGTGGCACGTTTATCACACCGTATGCGGTGCGTGTGGCTATTACAGAGGCAAGCTCGCTGTTGAGAAGCAGGCAGCTGTCTAAGGAAGGAGTTTATCTACCGCAGGTGCCCTAGTACAGCTGCGGGTAGTTTTTACGTAAGTTAAGGCGCACCTATGCTGTTATGGCTGCAGTGCGCCTTTTTTTGACTATTATGCATAAAGCCGGTTTTGTAAATATTGTAGGCAATCCTAATGTGGGGAAGTCTACGCTCATGAATCT
The DNA here is from genome assembly GCA_045592125.1 of Bacteroidaceae bacterium. Lineage (GTDB taxonomy): Bacteria > Bacteroidota > Bacteroidia > Bacteroidales > Bacteroidaceae > HGM04593. The sequence continues at coordinate 1,212 of JAZNUE010000016.1, forward strand.
GCTCGTTGGAGAGAGGATTTCTATTGCCACGTTCAAGGCGCAGACAACGCGTCACCGTATAATGGGCATCCTGAACACCGATGACGCGCAGATTGTGTTCTCCGACACTCCGGGTGTCCTCAAGCCCAACTACAAGCTGCAGGAGGCAATGCTGCGCTTCTCGCACAGCGCGCTGCGCGACGCCGACGTGCTTCTCTACGTTACCGACATGGTGGAGAGCCCCGAGAAGAACAGCGAGTTCATTGCCGAGGTGCGCAAGCTCGACGTGCCCATCCTGGTGCTCATAAACAAGATTGACCTCTCCAGCCAGGAGGAACTGGTGAAGAAGGTGGAGCAGTGGCACGGGATTATCCCCGAGGCCGAAATCCTGCCAATCTCGGCAATAGCCAAGTTCAACGTGGATGTGGTGATGAGGCGCATTATGGAGCTGCTGCCTGAGTCGCCGCCGTACTTTGAGAAGGACGCGCTCACCGACAAGCCTGCGCGCTTCTTTGTAACGGAGATAATACGCGAGAAGATTCTGCTGCACTACGACAAGGAGATTCCTTATGTGTGCGAGGCGGCAGTGGAGTATTTCAAGGAAAGTGACAGCAAGATTTACATAAAGTCCATTATATACGTCGAGAGGGAGAGCCAGAAGGGCATTATCATAGGCCATCAGGGCGCAGCGCTCAAGCGCGTGGCAACCGACGCGCGCCGCGAGCTGGAGAAGTTCTTCGGCAAGAAGATATTCCTGGAGATTTATGTTAAGGTGGACAAGGACTGGCGCAACAGCGACAGGCAGCTGCGCCGCTTCGGATATGACCAGAAGGAGTGATGCCGTCTGCGCGTGTCCGTGATATTTTATAGTGATTCAGACAATTTCTAAAACAGTTAGGAAGGAAAGGGTATATGGGAAACTTGGTAGCGATTGTCGGCCGCCCCAACGTGGGCAAGTCGACCCTGTTCAATCGCCTGACAGAGAGCAGGCAAGCGATTATCTCGGACGAGGCGGGCACAACGCGTGACCGCCAGTATGGCCGTTGCCTGTGGTGCGGCAAGGAGTTCTCTCTTGTTGACACTGGAGGCTGGGTGCGCAACTCCGACGATGTGTTCGAGGAGGCAATATGCGACCAGGTGACGCTGGCGCTCGAGGAGGCCGATGTTGTCCTCTTTGTGGTTGATACCATGAACGGGCTCACCGACCTTGACATGGAGATTGCGTCAATGCTGCGCCGCTCGAAGAAACCTGTGCTGGTTGTGGCCAACAAGGTTGACACATATGAGATGCAGTATGGCGCGGCCGAGTTCTACAGCCTTGGCCTTGGCGACATGCACTGCGTGTCGGCCGCGAACGGCAGCGGAACGGGCGACCTGCTCGACGAGGTTGTCTCGCACTTCACCAAGGAGGCCGAAGAGGAACCCCAGGCCGATATCCCGCGCTTTGCGGTGGTTGGCCGCCCTAACGCAGGCAAGAGCTCCATTATAAACGTGTTCCTGGGCGAGGAGAGGAATATTGTTACCGACATTGCCGGTACCACGCGCGACTCAATCCTTACGCGCTACACAAAGTTCGGGTTCGACTTCTATCTTGTCGACACGGCCGGAATACGCAAGAAGGGCAAGGTGACCGAGGATATCGAGTACTACTCGGTGCTCCGTTCAATACGCGCCATTGAGAACAGCGACGTGTGCATACTTATGATTGACGCTACGCGCGGCATTGAGTCGCAGGACCTTAACATCTTCTCCATTATACAGCGCAACCAGAAGAGCCTGGTTGTTGTGGTGAACAAGTGGGACCTTGTTGAGGACCGTAGCGAGAAGGTGCAGAAGTACTTTGAGGACACCATCAGGGAGCGTGTGGCCCCGTTCGTGGATTTCCCCATCATCTTCACATCGGCCGTGACCAAGCAGCGTGTCTTCAAGGTGCTTGAGACAGCCAAGGAGGTATACCTGAACTCAAAGACAAAGATTTCCACCGCAAAGTTCAACGAGGAGATGCTGCCGCTAATCGAGGCCTTCCCGCCGCCATCGGTAAAAGGCAAGTACATAAAGATAAAGTACTGCATGCAGCTGCACGAGACACGCGTACCCTCGTTCCTCTTCTTTGCAAACCTGCCGCAGTATGTGAAGGAACCCTACAAGCGCTTCCTCGAGAACAAGATTCGCTCCAAATGGAATTTCCACGGAGTTCCAATGAACATATTTATTAGGCAGAAATAGGCGCAGCCAATTTCTGCCGCGTTCAGGCCATAAACAGCGCTTGTCATGTTGAGCGAAGCGAACATCTCATCCAACTCCAGGACATGTTTATTATGCAGGAATAGGCGCAGCCAATTTCTGTCACGTTCATGCCATAAACAGCGCCTGTCATGTTGAGCGAAGCGAAACATCTCATCCACCGCCAGGACATATTTATTATGCAGAAATAGGCGCAGCCAATCTCTGTCACGTTCATGCCATAAACAGCGCCTGTCATGTTGAGCGAAGCGAAACATCTCATCCACCGCCAGGACATGTTTATTATGCAGGAATAGGCGCAGCCAATTTCTGCCGCGTTCAGGCCATAAACAACGCCTGTCATGTTGAGCGAAGCGAAACATCTCATCCAGCTCCGGAACATATTTATTAGGCAGGAATAGGCGCATCCAATCTCTGCCGCGTTCATGCCATAAACAGCGCCCGTCATGTTGAGCGAAGCGAAACATCTCAGCAAACTCCAGAACATGTTTATTAGGCAGGAATAGGCGCAGCCAATTTCTGTCACGTTCATGCCATAAACAGCGCCTGTCATGTTGAGCGAAGCGAAACATCTCATCCGCCGCCAGAACATATTTATTAGTTAGGAATAGGCGCAGCCAATTTCTGCCGCGTTCAGGCCATAAACATCGCCTGTCATGTTGAGCGAAGCGAAACATCTCATCCACCGCCAGGACATGTTTATTAGTTAGGAATAGGCGCAGCCAATTTCTGCCGCGTTCATGCCATAAACAGCGCCTGTCATGTTGAGCGAAGCGAAACATCTCATCCACCGCCGGACATGTTTATTAGTCAGGAATAAATGTGTCCATGTGTCATTCCATTTTTCCCTTTTTTCTTTTTCCTTTTTGACAATATATTGCTATATTTGTTGCATAAAACATAAAACTGGCATAATGGACAACATAGAAATCTTTATTGCGGGGGCAAAGGACCTGACTGTGCAGCGGGATTCTGCAGCTGCGGCACTGATGAGAGTGAGCAACAAGTTCAGGAATGCGAACGTTACGTTCCGGGTATATTCATTTGAGGATTTCGACCGCTCCTTTACTGGCGATAGCGAGGGGCGTCAGGGCGACTATAACAGGTATATTGCCAAAAAGGCCGACTATGTAATCTGTATTTTTGACAAGACGATAGGCGAAATAAGCCTTGATGAGCTTAGGCTTGCGTGCAAATCGCTTGAGGAGAGGAAGAAACCAGGAGTGTATGTCTACTGTAATGAGAAAAACATACTGGCGGACAAGAGGTTTAAAGAGCTCCTGTCGCTTGTCCGCGAGAAGCACCAGTACTATATCACTTACAATGACGGGCATTTGCGCGATGCGGTTTACAACGACTTTATCGATGTCTGTCTGGGCAGGATGTTCGCCCAGGGCAACGACGAGTATGTTGACGCCAGGAGCAATTCAGAATATAAGGTTGGAGTTGTCAAGGAACTGTGGAACGCGTTGTCTGCGTCTACGAAGTTGATGTTCTTTATGGTTAAGACTGCTTCGGAGAGCGGTCTGGGCTTCAAGGCGCTTGTCGAGCAGAACAATGCCCTGGTGAGGGCGTTGCGCAAGGCCGGGCAGGTGCTGCCTGCCGATATCCATGAGCAGGTAATGGCCTTTGCCAAGGATGTGCCCGAGAAAGGGTTTAACTGGGTGGTTGACGAGTTCCGCAGGTATGCCGATACGGGTCTTGAGACGCTAGATGCTGCGGCGTTGCAGAAGATGCATGATACTCTTATCCGTGATATCGTGAATGTGGATATGGCGCAGGAAAGAATCAACGGGATACAGAGACTGCTTACAGATTATTGCAAAAATGTACTGCTCAGGGGCTAAAACCAGGATATGGTATAACGCGAGAACGGAGGCGCGCCTCCGTTCTCGCGTTGTGTATGTACTGCCATAAGACAGTTTTCATCTTTCTGCTTTCAATTTGCGTGTCTTGCGCACCAGGTGCTGTTATTTCAGGGCCTTTTGTTCTGATGTTCTCCTGTCTATTTTTTTCTCGGGCGCCATTTTTGTCATTCAGCTCTTTGCTCTTTGCTCTTTGCTCTTGTCCTTAGCGCATTCGGAAACTCCCTGCCCGTTCACAAATATTAAATTTTTCAAAAATATTCTTGTTGATAAGATAATATATGTTATTTTTGCCCGGGTTCTGTTTTTTAACGGTAAAAATATTCTAATGAAACGTTATTTCCTATTAATGCTGTGTGTGTGCGCAGCTATGGTGGCGAATGCGCAGCATGATGACAGCGACTTGATGAAGGGGTTCAAGAGTTACCGCGATTCCTTGTTTGGCGACTACAAGAACTTCAGGGACAAGGCCATGGAGGATTATGTTGCCTTCAGGGACAAGGTTATGGCCGACTACATTGAGTTTGTACGTTCTATGTGGGAGGAGCGCGATGACAATGACCCGGTGCCAGAACCAAAGATTGACCCGGTGCCGCCGCCAATTGCACCGCCGCCAGCGATAGATGATGACCTTGCTCCCAAGGTTGAGCCGCTGGAGATTGACACCATCTATCCGCCCGTGATACTGGAACCGGAACCTCAGCCAATCCCTGTTGAGCCGATAGTGGCTCCTCCTGCGCCGGTAGAGGTAGAGGAGTGTGTTGAGTTCATGCTCTTCGGTACGCCAATAAAGGTGCGCTTCGACAAGGCCGAGAGGGTAGAGTTCCGCTCCCTTAACGAGAGCGCTGTGGCCAACGCCCTGGAGAAAATGGTTACTGACGCTACAGACAGGGCAATCCTGGACTGCCTTGAGGCGAGGGAGCGGCTGGCACTGAGCGACTGGGCCTATATACAGATGCTTAGGGCGCTCGCTACTGAGGTCTATGGCTCGTATAGCAACTCGGCGGTTCTCTTCATGTCGTACGTGTATATGCGTTCGGGCTACAAGATGAGGCTCGCGATGAACTCAAACAGGCTTTATATGCTGTATGCGACAGAGCATGTAGTGTTTAACCGTCCTTCGTACAGCCTGGACGGAGCGGAATACTACTGTCTTGAGGACCTTCCGCCTACACTGCAGGTTTGCCGTGCGTCGTATATGGGCGAGACACCGCTGTCACTTGTGATAAGCACAAACCAGCTCTTTGCCGGCAACGAGGTCAAGGGCAAGGCGGTGCACTCGAAGAAGTATGCCGACATGAGCGCGGCCGTATCGCTTAACTCCAACCTGCTCGATTTCTACTCTACATATCCCAAGTCGATGATTGGCAACAGCATGCTCACTTGCTGGGCAATGTATGCCAAGGCGCCTATTGACAAGAAGGTGAGCGAGCAGCTCTATGGGCAGCTGCGCGGTGCCGTTAAGGGGCTTTCTGAACTTGAGGCGGTTAATAAGATACTTAACTTTGTGCAGACAGGGCTTGTGTATGAGTATGACGACAAGGTGTGGGGCGGCGACAGGCCTTTCTTTGCCGAGGAGTGCCTGTACTATGAGTATGCCGACTGCGAGGACCGCAGCATACTGTTCTCAAGGCTTGTCAGGGACCTTGTGGGGCTTGATGTAGCCTTGCTGGTTGTCCCGGGGCACATGCTTGCTGCTGTGCGCTTCAACGGAGATGTTGGCGGCAGGTGCATTGACATTGACGGCGAGAAGTTCGTAATTTGCGAGCCTACTTGCCTGAATGGCGCCTCAGTGGGATGGTGCGGCATTGCCGAGAATACAAAGATTTCTGTCATAAGGCTGTAGGCGACGGCCTGTAATGATACAGTGGCAGGCGGCCTGCACCTGCATGGGGTGGCCGCTTGCCGTTTTTATTTGCCAGGATTCAGGAACCTGGGACTAATATATAGTTATTATATTATAAAGTATTAATTATGGACCGGTTATTACAGATGGCAATAGCTTTGTGCGCGCTGCTTATGCCATACGCGGCACTAGGCCAAGACGCAGTTGATATGGACAGCCTGACAATAGATGAGATTACCAATCAGCCTGCAGGTGTCTACGATAAGTTTTTTGCTGAAATCACTTGGGAGCACAATAACGAGCCTGTTGGTGTTATATATGCAAGCGGAAATAGTTCTGGGGAGATATTCGATGACGCCCACCGCCAGATTACAGACAAGATATCTATTGCAATACTGAGGTGCGCAAAGGGGTATGGTGACGTCATATATAAGGAGTTTACGGCACTTGTAAGGAGTGGGGGACTGTTCCTTTCGGACTATGTTGCGGTTATGGAATCACAAGACGAGAATTATGTTCTCAATTTCAGATATATAAAAGGTGAGACTAGTGGCCTTGAATGCGCTACAGATACTGCCAGACAGCCAAGAGCGCTCATCAAGGCTTCTGTGCAGTCATATTCTTCTTTCTATAAGCATTACAAAGACATACTCAAGGACGAGGAAAAGAGTATTGAGTTCTACGGCAATGCTATCCGTGAACTGAAGCTCATGTAAGGGGCGTGACGTCGTCCCAGGATGTCACTTCGCCTTTGTCTGCTCTTTTACCTGGCGAAGAATCTCGCTCGAGAAGAGGAAGTCGTTAAGTGTCTGGTTGCTGGTGTTGAGTATCTCCTTGTTGTTGCCTTTCCAGCAGAGCTCGCCGTCGGCGAGGAACAGGATGTTGTCGCCAATGTTCATCACGGAGTTCATGTCGTGGGTGTTCACTATGGTGGTTATGCCCGACTCTACTGTGATGTCGTGGATGAGCTGGTCGATGATGAGCGATGTCTGCGGGTCGAGGCCCGAGTTGGGCTCGTCGCAGAAGAGGTACTTGGGGCTCATGGCTATGGCGCGGGCAATGGCGGCGCGCTTCTGCATGCCTCCCGACAGTTCCTCGGGGCTCTTGTCCTGCGCCTCGAGGAGGTTCACTCGCTCAAGGCATGTGCGGGCGCGGCTGAGGCGCTCGTTGTATGTCATTGAGGAGAACATGTCCAGCGGGAACATTACGTTCTCAAGGACGCTCATGGAGTCGAACAGGGCGGCGTTCTGGAACAGCATGCCAATCTCCTGGCGCATGAGCAGCCTCTCCTTCTTCTTCATTGACACGGTGTCGCGCCCGTCGTAGGTGATTGTGCCGCGGTCGGGGGTGAGCAGGCCCACAATGCACTTGAGAAGCACGGTCTTGCCGGCGCCGCTCTTGCCTATGATGAGGTTGGTCTTGCCGTTCTCGAACACGGCGCTTATGCCTTTGAGAATCTCCTGGCTATCGAAACTCTTGTATATTGAACTTACCTCTATCATTGCATTAGGAGTTGGGTGAGAATCATGTCGGAAAACAGTATGAGCGCGCTGCAGCTCACTACGGCGTTGGTGCTGGCCTTTCCCACTTCAATTGAGCCGCCCTTGACGGTGTACCCGTAGTACGACGCTACGGATGTTATGATGAAGGCGAAGAATATGGCCTTGATTACGCTGCACCATATGTACCACTGGTTGAACTCGTACTGCAGGCCCACCATAAGGTCCTGCGGGGTCATTATGCCTGTGAACTTGCCAATGGCGAAGGCGCCGGCCGTGCCGGCCGCTATGCTGAAGATGACCAGTATGGGCATCATGGATATGAGCGCTGTTATCTTGGGCAGGATGAGGAAGTTGGCCGAGTTCACTCCCATAATCTCCAGGGCGTCAATCTGCTGGGTGACACGCATGGAGCCAATCTCGGAGGTGATGTTGGAGCCTACCTTGCCAGCAAGGATGAGGCACATGATGGACGAGGAGAACTCAAGCAGCAGAATCTCGCGTGTGGCATATCCTACAACCATCTTTGGCATCCAGGGGCTCTCGATGTTCAGCTTTATCTGGATGCATATTACCGCTCCAATGAAGAATGAGATGAGCAGTACTATGGGGATGGAGTCAACTCCTAGCTGGTACATCTCGTGCAGCATTTGCCTGAAGAATATTCTCCAGCGCTGCGGGCGGGAGAGAACCCTCTTCATGAGCACAAGGTAGCGCCCGAATGTCTTTATTGAGTCTATTATGAACATTGTCTTTCTTGCTTAAACTGGCGCTGCGCAGGCAGTGCAGCTGCAAAGGTACTAAAAAATGCTTGTCATGAGTGTTAATAATTATTACAAAGTTGTACCTTCTGCCGTTTTGCTGCCATAAAAAACGGCAATTTTTGCTTGAACGGCAAAATTGCACTATCTTCGTGGCTGTAAAATAATAAACTGTCTAATTATACGGTCACTGATATGGCAAATGATAGCAACGCGGGCTGTGTGAGCGAAGAGGGGCGTATGGTGCTGCGCACCGAGGGTCTTGTCAAGAAGTATGGCAAGCGCACCGTGGTGAACAATGTGTCGTTCGACGTGAAGCAGGGCGAGATTGTGGGCCTGCTTGGCCCAAACGGCGCGGGAAAGACTACGTCGTTCTACATGACTACAGGCCTTGTTGTGCCTAACGGCGGGCGCATATTCATTGACAGCCAGGAGATAACGGACTATCCGGTGTACAAGCGCGCGCGTGCCGGCATAGGTTATCTCGCGCAGGAGGCCAGCGTGTTCCGTAAGCTTAGCGTGGAGGATAATATTGCCTCGGTGCTTGAGCTCACTGGCAAGTCCAAGGAGTACCAGAGGGAGAAACTCGAGAGCCTTATCGAGGAGTTCCGCCTGCAGAAGGTGCGCAAGAGCTATGGTAACCAGCTTTCGGGTGGTGAGCGCCGTAGAACAGAGATTGCGCGTGCCGTAGCCATCAACCCCGCATTTATCCTTCTCGATGAGCCATTTGCAGGTGTCGATCCCATTGCTGTGGAGGATATCCAGAGCATTGTAGGTACGCTTAAGGATAAGAATATTGGTGTGATTATCACCGACCACAATGTCGATGAGACCCTTGCCATCACCGACCGCACATATCTGCTCTACGAGGGTAAGATTCTCAAGACCGGTACGGCTGAGGATTTGGCTGCCGACGAGATGGTGCGCCGTGTATACCTCGGTAGCAACTTCGAGTTGCGTACCTCGCCTCAGATGGCTCGCCAGCGTAAGGAGCAGGAGGAGGCAGCTCGACAGGAGGCATTGCGTGCCTTGGGCCATGTGTCGCCTACGGTGGAGGATGCCGAAGATGACGATGACGAAGAATAATCTTTAGGGAGTTTCCTTATATATATGGATGATAGTACGGTTCCTTTAGGGAATAGATTGAAGGGGGCAATAACGCCTCCATGCTCAAAGAGCTATGCTCAACGCGCCTTGGCTGCGGCACTTCTTGCCAAGG
>JAZNUE010000017.1:0-17779 GCA_045592125.1 Bacteroidaceae bacterium
TTCGCAACCCAAACGGCATAACCTGCGGCTATGCTGCGTTTGACCTGTTGCTGCAAAACTCGTCGATAACAAAAAAGGTCATTGACTCGTTTTGCTTTTCGCAGCAAAACTCGTCGATAACAAAACGTTGTTTTGTCATTCGGACATATGTGAGAAATCCCTGTATTCGTATTGCCGTAACCCCACGAGCACAACAACTCTCCCGCTTCTTATTCTTAGAAAAGAGGGAGTACCCGTAGGGGGAGGGAGTTTTTAGTGTGTCCCTGTAATTTTTTGGATGTACCATTTCTTGCCGATATCGGCAAGAAATAGTACATTTGCAGTGAATAATGCAAGTTTTCTTGCCGATAGATGTAAAATCATGAAGTATATATCAGTTGCTGAGTTTGCCAACAAGCATGGGATATCGGAACGCACAGCGCGTAATTACTGCGCTGTGGGGAAAATAGAGGGTGCTGTTCTCATTGGAAAGACGTGGAGCGTGCCTTCTAATGCGGAACTTCCGCTCCGTAAGAATCATAAGTTGAGAATATCGCCTCTTCTGGAGGTGTTGTGCCGCGAAAAGGAATCAAGGCTTAAAGGCGGAATCTATCACCGCACACAGGTTGACCTTACATATAACTCGAACCACATTGAGGGCAGCCGTCTTACGCATGAGCAGACGCGTTTTATCTTTGAGACAGATACCATTGGTGTGGAGGTTGAGGCCTTGAGGGTTGATGATATAATCGAGACTGCTAATCATTTCCGTTGCATTGACCTCATTATAGACAAGGCCGGGGAAAGATTGACGGAATCTTTTATAAAAGAACTGCACTTGTTGTTGAAGCAGGGTACGTCGGACAGCCGCAAGGATTGGTTTGCAGTGGGTGAATATAAGCGTCTGCCCAATGAGGTAGGCGGTAACAGCACTACTGCGCCGGCAGATGTGCACCACGAAATGAAAGTGTTGCTAAAAGAGTATAACAGCAAAAAAAATAAGACCTTTGAGGATGTCATTGACTTTCATCAACGGTTTGAGACAATTCATCCGTTCCAGGACGGCAACGGGCGTGTAGGCCGCCTTGTGATGTTCAAGGAGTGCCTTGCCAATGGTTTTGTGCCATTTATAATTACCGACGAGCTGAAGATGTTCTACTGCCGCGGATTGCAGGAGTGGGGCAGGGTGCGTGGCTATCTGCTTGACACTTGCCTCACTGCGCAGGACAATTACAAGGCGTTGCTTGATTATTTTGGGATAAAGTACCGGTGATGTCTAGCAATAATCACGCCTGTTTCCTGTACGTTACTGTTGCAAGTGTGCTGAACAGCAGGGCAAAGCCGCCCAGGGCGGCCAGGCTGTGCCACATCTCTACCAGTGTGCTGCCTTTGAGGTATACCGAGCGCAGTATCTCCACAAAATAGCGCGGGGGCAGGAAGTATGTGATGTACTGTGCCCACTGGGGCATTGAGTCTACCGGCGTGAGAAGCCCGCTCATGAGCATGAATATCATTATGAAGAAGAACATAACGAACATTGCCTGCTGCATGGTGTCGGAAAAGTTGGCGACCGTGAGGCTGAAGCCTGAAATAACAAGTATGAACAGCATGCTGCTCAGGTATATGAGCCCTATTGAGCCCACGGGTACCAGCCCGTATACGAGCCATGCCACAGTCATTGCAACGGTTAGCACAAAGAGGCCTATTATCCAGTAGGGTACCAGCTTGGCGAGCGTGAATGTGAAGCGCGACAGCGGTGTCACGTTTATCTGCTCAATTGAGCCGCTCTCCTTCTCGCCCACAATGCTCAGTGCGGGCAGGAACCCGCATATGAGGATGAAGAGTATAATCATGAGCGCTGGAATCATGTAGTGGCGGTAGTTGAGCGTGGGGTTGTAGCGGTTCTCTGTGGTTATGAGCTCCTGTATGCCCACGGGTGACTTCTCGCCGCGTATTTCGGTCAGGGTGCGGGCAATGGCCTGGACAACGTACTGCATTCCAATGCCGCCCTTTGTGGCGTTTACGGCATTGGCGTTTATGCTTATCTTCTTGGGAGTGGAGACGGCAAGGCCGCGGCCGAAGTGTGCAGGAATCTGTACAATGACATCGGTGCTCCCCTCTTCAAGTGCCTTCAGCGCAAGGCTGTAATCTGCAGTGCTTGAGGCAAGTGTGAGCAGGCCCGACGCCTCAATGTGCGATATAATGCGGCGCGACGTCGTGGAACGGTCGAGGTCCACAACCGTAACATTAACGTTACGCACGTCCATGGTCATTATGAGCGGCATTATGAGCATAATCATAATGGGGAATGCTATAATGAGCCTGGGAAGGAACGCGTTGCGGCGTATCTGCAGGAACTCTTTCTGTATAAGTACTCTGAATGCTCTCATCTCTCTATTCCAGCTTGTCGTTGAACTTCTTTAGTGACACTGCAAGCAGTGCCGCTGTCATGCCTAGCAGTATTGTGCACTCCTTCCACACGGCTGCTATCGGCAGTCCCTGAATCATCATCTTGCGCATAGCCTCAATGTACCACCGTGCCGGAACAATGTTCGATACCACCTGAAAGAACTTGGGCAGGTTCTCTATGGGGAACAGCAGTCCCGACAGCATGAGTATTGGCATCATCATAACCATGGCCGATATGAGCAGCGCTGCCATCTGAGTGCTGGCGACGGTGGATACAAGCAGCCCTAGCGAGAGTGACAGCGCCAGATAAACCAGTGAAAGGGCGAATATGCCGCCCGCACCGCTCGACATGGGCACTCCAAGCAGATACCTTGCCAGCAGCAGTATTGTTACCAGCACCACGCACGAGATTGTGAAGTAGGGTATCATCTTGGCGAAGATAATCTTAACCGGGCGCACCGGCGAGACAAGCAGCACCTCCATTGTGCCGCTCTCCTTCTCGCGCACAATGGATACCGATGTCATCATTGCGCACACGAGTATGAAGATGAGGCCCATAATGCCTGGTACAAAGTTGTAGGCGCTCTTCATCTGCGGGTTGAAGAGCATTCTTGTCTCGAACATTGCCTGCTGTGCCTCAGTGCCAAGCAGTATGCTTTGCAGGTATGCCGTTGCCGACGTTGCCATGTTCACGTTCGAGGCGTCAAGTATAACCTGTATTACCGGTTTCACGGGCACCCCCTCGGCCGCCTGCATTGCAAGGCGGTCATAATCGGCAGCAAATACCACAACGGCGGCAGCCTGGCCCGTGCGCAGGCACTCGTCAATGCGCTCCTGCCCAATATACCCCTTGAATGTGAAGTTGCTGTTGCTTGCCAGCCTATTGACGGCATCCTCTACTCCGCTGCTGCGCTCGGGGGCGACAACCGCCACGCCGATGTTGTTTACCTCGGTAGATATTGCAAAGCCGAACAGCACCATCAGCACTACGGGAATGAGCATTACAACAAGCATGGTCCGCTTGTCGCGCAGGATGTGCAGCGACTCCTTCTTTACGAATGAAAGGAAATTATGCTTCATTGCCCTTCTCTTTTAGCGCCGCGGGCCAATGTGCGGAACACCTCGTCCATTGACTCTGCTGCAAATTGTTCCTTAAGCCGGGCCGGGGTATCGAGCGCGCGCACCTCGCCGTCGACCATTATCGACACGCGGGAGCAGTACTCGGCCTCGTCCATGTAGTGTGTGGTCACGAAGATGGTTGTGCCCGCTTCGGCCGCCTCGTATATGAGTTCCCAGAACTGGCGGCGTGTCATTGGGTCCACCCCGCCTGTGGGCTCGTCAAGGAATACCACGTCGGGGCGGTGTATCGTCGCTATTGCAAACGCCAGCTTCTGTTTCCACCCCAATGGGAGCGAGCCCACAAGGGTGTCGCGCTCCGAAAGGAAGTCAAGGCGCTCCAGCAGGTTCCCGGCACGCTCGCTTGCCTCCCTTTTAGTGAGCCCGTAAATGCCGGCAAAGAGCTGCATGTTCTCCCATATCGTGAGGTCGTTGTAGAGCGAGAAGCGCTGGCTCATGTAGCCTATGTGCCGTTTTATCTGCTCGCTCTCTCGTGTGACGTCGAACCCGGCGACTGTCCCGCTGCCACTTGTGGGGTAGCTGAGCCCGCACAGCATGCGCATGGCAGTTGTCTTGCCCGCTCCGTTGGCACCTAGGAAACCGAAGATTTCCCCTCTGTGCACGTCAAAGGATATTCCCTTGACGGCAGTGAAGCTGCCGAAGCGTTTTGTAAGGCTACGCACCGATATAACTGTGTCGTTCATCGTTTCATAAGTTTAATGAACATGTCCTCAATGGTTGGCCTTGCCTCCTTTATCTCCAGGTCCTCGAATCCGCTCATCGCTTTCAGGAATCTCTCCTTGCTGAATCCGCAGCCTGTTACCATATGGTGGCTCTCCCCAAAGGGGTAGCACTCAAGCACGCCTTCCTGCTGCCTTGCGGCATTCAGCAGTGCGAACATGCGCCTTGAGCGTATGCTGTAGAGCGGCGAGCGGAACCCGCAGGCGATGCCCTGCGGGGTGTCCACTCCCAATATGCGCCCTTCGTTTATGAGTGCAATGCGGTCGCAGCGCGACGCCTCGTCCATGTATGGAGTGGAGACAAGAATTGTTATGCCGCGCTCCTTCAGTCCCGAGAGCATGTCCCAGAACTCGCTGCGTGATACTGCGTCGACGCCCGTCGTGGGCTCGTCGAGGAAGAGTATGCCGGGACGGTGGATGAGCGCGCACGAAAGGGCAAGTTTCTGTTTCATGCCGCCCGACAGCTTGCCGGCCGGCCTCTCCTTGAATGGCTCAATCTGCCTGTAGATGGGCTCAATGAGGTCGTACGAATCCTTTGGCTTAACCCCGAACAGGGCTGCAAAGAATTCAAGGTTTTCTTCAACCGTGAGGTCGGGGTACAGGGAGAACTTGCCCGGCATGTAGCCTATACGGGAGCGTAAGGCAATGTAGTCCTTGACCGTGTCGAGCCCGTCGACGGTTGCCTTGCCGCTTTCGGGGGACAGCAGGGTAGTGAGCAGGCGGAAGAGAGTGCTCTTGCCTGCACCGTCGGGCCCAATGAGCCCGAACAACTCGCCCTGGCGCACGGCGAAGGTGACTGCGTCAAGTGCCTTTACCTTGCCGTAACTCTTTGAGAGGCCTTCAGCTTCAATGGCATACATATACTAAGGAATGTGCTTTACAGTCTTACTTCGCCGGCAAGGCCAATCTTGAGCCTCCCGTCATTATTTACTGCAATTTTCACTGCATATACCAGGTTGGCGCGTGAGTCACGCGTCTGTATATTCTTTGGGGTAAACTCGCTCTCTGCTGCAATCCATGTTACAGTGCCTTCGTAATCGTAGCGTTCATCGCCGCCAAAGTCGGCAGTGACGGTTACCGTGTCGCCAATCCTTACCTGTGACAGCTGCTCCGATGTGAAGTAGGCGCGCAGGTACATCCTTCGCAGGTCGGCAATCTTCATCAGGGGCTTGCCTGCAGCGGCCATTTCGCCTGCGTGGGCATACTTTACAAGCACTGTGCCGTCGGCGGGTGACTTTATGTAGCACTTGGCCACAAGGTCGTCAAGAGCGCTTATCTGCGCCTCAAGGGCCGCTGCATTGCCGTTAATGGCCGTAATGTTCTTGTCAAGGGCCGAGAGCGTCGCCGTGAGCTGGCTCTCGAGGATACGTATCTGTGCCTCGATGTCGTCGCGCTGCTTGGTTGTTGCGGCACCGTCGCGCAGCATGTTCCCGACACGCAGCAGCTCATCCTGCTGCGTGGCAATCTGCTGGCGCAGTGAGGCTGCCTGTGCCTTTATGTCGGGGCGTGAGGCAAGCAGCGCCGCCTGCTGTGCCTGCAGCTGCTTGCGCTGCAGGTGAGGCTGCACACTGTCAATTGTCCCTAGCATGTCTCCCTTGCGGGTCTCCATCCCCTCTTCAATATCAAGCCTGTGGATTCGGCCTGTAGCCTCAGCCGAGACTGTTATCTCTGTTGCCTCGAATGTTCCCTGTGCGTCAAATTCCGCCTCCTTGCTGCACGCTGCCAAGAGCGCCAGTGCTGCGATGTATGCAATACGTCTCATGCTGTTATCGGTTTAATATGTTCTTCAAGCTGTATCTTGCTTGCAGCAGTTCTATCTCGTGTGTGCTGCGGTTTAGTGTGGCTGTTGTCTCGTCGGCTATCTTGCGTAGCAAGTCGTTTGTGTCAATTACGCCGTTCTCAAGCATTGACTCTGCCGCCATGCGCACCGAACGCCGGAGCTCCACTATGCGGCTGTCGTCTTCAATTGCCTTCTCAAGGCGGGCAATCTCCCCGTCCTGCTGCGTACTCTGCAGCTCGCTGTTGAAGAGGAATACGTCGCGCTGTATTGCAACCTGCTGCCTGCTGCTGTTGAGCCTTTCAAGGTTATTGCGCCTAGTGTAGAATGCGCCTATGTTCCACGTCATGCGCAGGCCGGCAATGACGTCAAGCCGCCATTCACGCGACATCATGCTCTTGAACATGTCGAGTCCAGGGTAACCGTACATTCCTTGCGCAAAGAGGCTGAAGCGTGGCATTACCGATGACTCTACGGTTTTCTGCTGCATGGCAATCCTCTGCTCCTGCGCATTGAAAAGCGCAAGCTCGGGGCGTGCCGATGTGCGGTTGTCTATTACGGGTGTGGCAGGGCGCTCCAATTTCCCGCTCGCGAGCGGCTGTCCTATGAACAGCTCCAGCATTCTGCAGTAGCTCTCCCTTGATGACTCAATCTGCCCCATTGCCTGCCTGGCTTGCAGCACCTCGGCCTCAAGCGCGTCCACGTCGGCCTGCGTGGCCACCCCGTTCCTGTAATAGCTGCGCATGCGCTCCAAATTGCTTTGCAGTACTCCAATCATGGCTTCGGTCTGTGCCATGCGCTCGTCGAGCAATAGAATACCGAAGTAAATGTCATTCACTCGCGATTCGACTTCGTAGAGTGTTACTTCAAGGCTGCTGCGCTGCTCTGCGGCCTCGGCCTTCGCAATCCCGCGGTTGTTCTTTGCAACCCCGCCGTCCCAGATGTTCTGCGATATATCAATGGCCAGCCTGTACTGGTCCTTGCTTATGCCTGGCATGTCCATGCCGTTGGCTTTCATTATGTCTCTGAACGGCTTGGGGTAGGTTGCCGTTGCCGACTGGTATGAGGCCTGTCCGCTCATCTGCACCTGCGGCAACCACGAACGTGCCGCATTGGACAGGCTGTACTGCTCGGTGGCTGCTATAAGGCCATATTGCCTTATGGCAGGGTAGTGGGCGCGTGCCAGACGGCGGCACTCGTCGAGCGACTGTGCCTGCACCGTAATTGCTAATGCTATGGCTGCAAACAGTACTGTAAACCTTCTCATGGCTCTCTTTTCTTTATTCTGCACATTATTGTATTTATGTTCTCGGCCTTGCGTCCGGCAAGGAATTTCTCGCGGTCGTTCATGAAGTCGCCTAGCATGGTTTCCATAAAGGGATAGGCAACAAAGGTGAATATGTTAAGCGACATTATACTTATGAGCAGTGTCCTCACATCAATCCATTCCATTTCCCCGCGTGCGGCAGCATTGTCAATCTCTTCCTGCAGTTGTGAGAAGAGTATGTTTATTACACCCTGTATGCGGTTCTGCAGGATGCTGTACCTCTCGGGGCGTGAAACTACCTCGTTAATGAGGAATCTGGGAAGGTGCGGGTTCTTGGCAATGAAGTCAAAGTGTGCGGCAATACCGCTGCGTATACGCTCAATGGTGGGAAGGTCGGGCTCTCCCATAACTGCGAGCATGGATTGTGACATTATGCGGAATTTTTCGTCTACAATGCGTTCGAACAACTCTTCCTTTGTCCCGAAGTAGTAGTGCAGCATGGCATGCGTAACCCCGGCAGCCTTTGCAATTGAGGTTGTGCGCGCCCCGTCGTATCCCTTGGCAAGGAACTCTTGCTCGGCAGCAGCAAGAATAAACTGTTCCTTGTTCTGTTTCTCTTGATTATCCATTATCGATAATGTGCTAACAATATTGTTTAACAGAATTGTTAGTTGCAAAGGTAGCGGTTTATTTTTTATTTGCAATAGTTTGGGTGGGGACTTTTGCTAGGTGGGTAAGGGCTATAAGGGCCGCAAAGGGCAAAAAAGCGAGGACTACAAAGGTCCTTTTAGCCCTTGCTTCAAAAAAAGATAGAGAGCAGATCACGGCTTGCTCTCTATCTTTTTTTATAATTCCTTGATGGATTCTGTTTTTCGCTATTCCCTTATCTTTTTCAATTCAGCGTTTATCTCCTTCATGCGCTTGGTTGTGAGCGGGTAGATGAAGACAAAGATTGCCGAGATTGCTGCAACGGCTGCAGGAATCCAGCTCATGAGCAGCCTTATTCCCTCTACAGCGTCGGCTGTCTGCACTGCGCCTTCTTCGGTGTTAAAGCCGAACGCGGCAAGAATCCACATTACTGCCGAGGCACCGAATGCGCCGCCGAACTTCTGTGCCATTGACGATGACGAGAATATGAGGCCTGTAGAGGCTGTCTTGAACTTGAGCTCGGCATAGTCGGAGATGTCGGCATACATGCTCCACACGAGCGGTGAGACAATGCCGGTGAGAATACACACAAGAATCTGCAGCGCCATGAGTGTCCAGTATGCTCCGCTGCCGCTTGTGGGCACGTAGTAGAATGCTATGCACAATGCAATGAGTGCAAAGAGTGACCACAGGAATGTGCCCTTCTTGCCCAGCCTGAATGTGATTGGTGTGGCAACGGCAACACCAATCATGTTTGCGACTTCACCGACGGCAAGGAAAATGCCGGCGTAGAACAGGAAGTCTATGGAGAAGATTGACAGCGCTGCGTCCTTTGCTATGAGTGTGGCAAAGTAGAACGGAATGACGGAGTAGCGTATTGCATTGAAGAAATTGAAGAAGAGCACTCCGCCAAGGAGAATCCACCATGGGCCGTTGTGCAGCAGCGAGGCAAGGTCGGCCTTCACGCTGGTTGTCTTGGGCGTTGTCTTCACTCTCTCCTTGGTCATTGCGAATGTGAGCACAAAGAGTATGACGCATATCACGCCCACAGCCATCATGGCATATTGCCATGCGTCGGGGTCGTGTGTCAGTTCGCCTGTGGTGCCGGCAAAGAAGTTGCACAGCGGTTCCCAGAAAGCGAGTACAATGAAAGAACCGCCATAGGCAAAGAACATGCGGAACGATGAAAACACGGTTTTTTCGTCACTGTCCTCGGTCATCACGCCCAGCATTGAACCATAAGGCACGTTTATCGCCGTGTACACGGTCATCATGAGAATGTAGGTCACGAATGCCCATACTGTGTTTCCGGTCTCGCCGAAATCGGGCTTTGTGAGCAGCAGCACTCCCGAAATGGCAAACGGCACTGCTATCCAGAGCATGTAGGGGCGGTACTTGCCCCAGCGGGTATTGGTGCGGTCCGATATAATGCCCATCATTGGGTCGGAGACCGCGTCCCATATGCGGGTCACGAGCATGAGCACTGCTGTTACCTCAAGGTCGAGCCTGAAGACCATAGCATAGAACAGGGGGAGGTATGCGCTGAATATTTTCCAGAACATTGATGAGGCCATGTCGCCGAAGCCATAGCCGATTTTCTCTTTTAGTGTTGCCATGTTTTTTATTGTTTTAATTTGTTATTTGCACTGTCATTGACTCGCTTTGCTTTTCGCAACCCAAACGGCATAACCTACGGCTATGCTGCGTTTGACCTGTTGCTGCAAAACTCGCCGATAACAAAAAGGTCATTGGCGCGTTCATTCTTTAGCGGCCCGCACGGCATGAGTTTAACCCATGCTGCGTGCGACCAACCGCTAATGAACTTGCCGATAACAAAACGTTGTTTTGTCATTTTTCGGGCAAAACCCTCAACAACACGTCTGAACACAGTGAAGAATCTCTGCCAACGCCTATTAACTGCAAAAGTAACAAATGACTTTTTCAGTGCCAAAAGTTTCGTGATAATCTTTTAGGTATGCGCGGGCGTTTACGGTTTATGGTAAATGCCGATGGGCTGCCTGCAGGGTCTCCAGACACATGAATGGACGAAAATGGAGTAAAAATCAAAATTATTCGGCCTTTTTGTGTTTTTTATAAAAAAAGGTTTATTTTTGTCATCTGTAACATTGTGTCCAAACGCGCTTTAACGAACTATTTATTTATTATATAATTTAATATCAATTCATTATGTGGTTATTTAAATCTTCTGTGGGAAGAAAGGTGGTAATGAGTGTCACTGGCGCAGCCCTAGTGCTCTTCCTTCTTTTCCACATGTCAATGAACTTGGTTGCTATCATCAGCACCGATGGTTACAACGCTATCTGTGAGTTCTTGGGAGCTAACTGGTATGCATTGGTGGGAACAGCAGGCCTTGCTGCTCTCGTTGTGCTGCACTTTGTCTATGCTTTCATCCTTACAGTCCAGAACAGGAGGGCGCGCGGTTCGCAGCGCTATGCCGTTGCCGAGAGGCCTAAGAACGTTGCATGGGCTTCGCAGAACATGCTTGTCCTTGGTATCATCGTTGTGCTTGGCCTTGGCCTTCACCTTTTCAATTTCTGGGCAAAAATGCAGTTGCCCGAAGTGCTGCACATGATGGGCATGCATGTTGATGCCGTAACAATGGATAATGTAGCCAACGGCTCATACTACATTGCAAGCACATTCAGCTGCCCTGTATATGCTGCTCTCTATGTTGTATGGCTTGTTGCCCTGTGGTTCCACCTTACACACGGTATCTGGAGCGCAATGCAGACACTGGGCGCGAACAACAATGTATGGATTTGCCGCTGGAAGACTATCAGCAATGTCCTGGCAACAATCATCATCCTCGGTTTCCTTGTGGTTGTTGTTGCCGGCTACTTCGGTCTGGGCGCGCTTGGCAAGATTGAGATTGCCGCTGCCTGCTGCTAATAACAATTTTTTGTAAATTATAAAATCATATATTATGGCTAAGATAAGTTCAGTGAAAGTGGATTCAAAAATTCCCGAAGGCCCATTGGCCGAAAAATGGACGAACTATAAGGCACACCAGAAACTGGTGAACCCGGCCAACAAGCGTAAGTTGGATATCATTGTTGTAGGTACAGGTCTTGCAGGTGCTTCGGCTGCTGCTTCACTCGGTGCCATGGGTTTCAATGTCCTTAACTTCTGTATCCAGGATTCTCCGCGCCGTGCCCATTCTATTGCTGCGCAGGGCGGTATCAATGCTGCAAAGAACTACCAGAATGACGGCGACTCCGTTTACCGTCTCTTCTACGATACAATCAAGGGTGGTGACTACCGTGCACGCGAGGCTAACGTACACCGTTTGGCCGAGGTGTCAGGCGCTATCATCGACCAGTGCGTTGCACAGTGCGTTCCTTTCGCACGCGAGTACGGCGGCCTGCTTGCCAACCGTTCTTTCGGCGGTGCACAGGTATCGCGTACATTCTATGCCCGCGGCCAGACTGGCCAGCAGCTTCTCCTTGGCGCATACTCTGCACTCAACTACCAGGTTAACCAGGGTACAGTGAAACTGTATACACGCTACGAGATGCTCGACGTTGTAATCATCGACGGCCGTGCACGCGGTATCATTGCACGTAACCTTGTTACAGGCAAGGTAGAGCGCTTTGCCGCTCACGCAGTGGTTATCGGTACCGGCGGTTATGGCAATGCATACTTCCTTTCTACAAACGCAATGGGCAGCAACGGTTCGGCCGCTCTCCAGTGCTACCGCAAGGGCGCATGGTTCGCTAACCCATGCTACGCACAGATTCACCCCACATGTATCCCCGTTCACGGCGACAAGCAGTCTAAGCTTACTCTTATGTCCGAGTCTCTGCGTAACGACGGCCGCATTTGGGTTCCAAAGAAACTTGAGGACGCAAAGGCATTGCAGGCAGGTACAAAGCACCCGAATGATATTCCCGATGAGGACCGCGACTTCTACCTTGAGCGCCGTTATCCCGCATTCGGTAACCTTGTTCCGCGTGACGTCGCTTCACGTGCCGCAAAGGAACGTTGCGACGCAGGTTTTGGCGTGAACAACACCGGTTTGGCTGTGTTCCTCGACTTCAAGTATGCTATCCAGCGCCTTGGCGAGGATGTAGTGCGCCAGCGTTACGGTA
The DNA here is from genome assembly GCA_045592125.1 of Bacteroidaceae bacterium. Taxonomy (GTDB): domain Bacteria; phylum Bacteroidota; class Bacteroidia; order Bacteroidales; family Bacteroidaceae; genus HGM04593. The sequence continues at coordinate 12,046 of JAZNUE010000017.1, forward strand.
ACCTCTTCGACATGTACGAGGAAATTGCCGATACAAACCCATACAAGGAACCAATGATGATATTCCCCGCTATCCACTACACAATGGGCGGTATCTGGGTAGACTACGAACTCCAGACTTCAATCCCGGGCTTGTTCGCCATTGGTGAGGCAAACTTCAGCGACCACGGTGCTAACCGCCTTGGTGCTTCAGCCCTCATGCAGGGTCTTGCCGACGGTTACTTCGTTCTTCCTTATACAATACAGAACTACCTTGCCGACCAGATTCAGGTTCCACGCTTCAGCACAGAGGCTCCCGAATTCGTTGAGGCCGAGAAGGCTGTCAATGACAAGATTGCAAGGCTCATGGCAATCAAGGGTACACGCAGTGTAGATTCTATCCACAAGGAACTCGGTCTTGTTATGTGGGACAATGTAGGTATGGCACGTACCAAGGAGTCTCTTGAGAAGGCTCTCAAGGAGATTGACCGCGTAGAGAAAATCTTCTGGAGCGACCTTCGCATTCCGGGTGAGGCCGACACTCTCAACGTTGAGCTTGAGAAGGCATTGCGCCTGCTCGACTTCATTGAGATTGGCCGCCTTATGGCATACGATGCGCTCAACCGCGAGGAGTCTTGCGGCGGTCACTTCCGCGAGGAGCACCAGACCGAGGAGGGCGAGGCAAAGCGCGACGACGAGAACTTCTCATACGTGGCTTGCTGGAAGTATACCGGCCAGGGTCAGGAACCCGAACTCCTCAAGGAGGACCTCAACTATCAGTACATCAAGGTACAGCAGCGTAACTACAAGAACTAATCATCCCTAAATTTGTAAGCAATGGACAAAAATATAAGTTTTACATTGAAGGTTTGGCGTCAGAGAGGTCCTAAGGCAAAAGGTGCATTCGAGACCTATCAGATGAAGGATATTCCTGGCGATACATCATTCCTTGAAATGCTCGACATCCTTAACGAGCAGTTGATAAACGACAACAAGGAACCTGTAGTGTTCGACCACGACTGCCGCGAGGGTATCTGCGGTATGTGCTCGCTCTACGTGAACGGTCATCCTCACGGCCCTGCAACAGGCGCTACAACTTGCCAGCTGTACATGCGCCGTTTCAAGGACGGTGACACAATCACTGTTGAGCCATGGCGCTCGGCAGGTTTCCCGGTAATCCGCGACCTTATGGTCGACCGTACTGCGTTCGACAAGATACAGCAGGCCGGCGGCTATGTGTCAATTAACACTGGCGGTATGCCCGACGCCAATGCAATCCCCATTGGCAAGGACATTGCAGAGGAGGCTATGGACGCTGCTGCATGTATCGGTTGCGGTGCCTGCGTGGCTGCCTGCAAGAACGGTTCGGCAATGCTGTTCGTGTCGGCAAAGGTGAGCCAGTTCGCACTTCTCCCACAGGGTAAGGTCGAGGCCAAGAAACGTGTAAAGGCAATGGTTGCCAAGATGGACGAGCTCGGTTTCGGTAACTGTACCAACACACGTGCCTGCGAGGCAGAGTGTCCAAAGTGCGTTTCAATCAGCAATATTGCCCGCCTGAACCGCGAGTTCATCAAAGCGAAATTGAAAGACTGATAATTTCAATATTATCCAATAAGGAGCGTGCGGCAGTGCCGCACGCTTTTTGTTTAGAAGAAGAGATGATATTCCCGGGTGAGCACTCAACATGACAGGCCAAAGTCAAGGAATTTGTCCGTTTGCCCCCTTTTACAATCAATGCGCGGACTTGCCATTTTGAGCATATAGATTGCAGTTTTATAAATATTTCGATAGACAGGCTATGTTTTTTATACCCGACGAATTGCCATTGCAACAGTTTTTTTCAAAAAGAAGTGGCTTGTCATGTTGAGTGCAACGAAACATCTCCCAGGAGAATACAGTCTAGAGATTTCTCGCATACGCTTGGAATGACAAATACACGTGTTGCGGTACTCTGTTTCTGTACTCTGTTCTCTGTTATCTAAACATCGCTTGTCATGTTGAGCAAAGCGAAACATCTCAGCCATGCACCCATTAGATTCTTGACTTTGCCCCTGCGGCTTAATGCTGCGCAAAGCTTGAGATTCTTCGCTTTGCTCAGAATGACAAAACATAAGTTTTGTTATCGACGAGTTTTGCAGCAACAGGTCAAACGCAGCATAGCCGCAGGTTATGCCGTTTGGGTTGCGAAAAGCAAAACGAGCCAATGACTTAGCAAATATAGAATGACAAAACAACGTTTTGTTATCGACGAGTTTTGCAGCAACAGGTCAAACGAAGCATAGCCGCAGGTTATGCCGTTTGGGTTGCGAAAAGCAAAACGAGTCAATGACAGTGCGGTACTCTGTTATCTGTACTCTGTTATCTGTTGTCTGTTCTCAGTACTCGCAACTTTCTCTATTACTTGACCAGCGCCTTCTTTCCGTTAATGATATATATGCCGCTGGTTGGGTTCTCCACCCTCCTGCCCTGCAGGTCATAGACACCTTCGGCCTTCACGTTTTCCGTTTCCAGCTCATCTATTCCTGTGTTGTTTGCCTCAATGCGTACGATTGTCCACATTGAATTATCAAGCAGCTCGGCTGTACACACCACATTGTATTCGCTGTTGAGCGTGAGGTAAGTGCCATCCTCCTTGCTGCTGAAATAGATTCTGCCGTCATTAAGGTAATTGGCCTTGAACGCCTTGGCCGTGCTGCTGTCCTTTCCGCCGCACGACGTTCCCACGCCAACCTCATATGCGTTAAGATAAAGGCCGTTCTTGTTCTTTATGTAATAGTGGTGCAGCTCGCCTGTGCTCTCGAACATCCACTTCTTGTCGTCCGACGAAATCGGTGTCTGTGTCTGCTTGTTCGCCTTGAGCCCGTACTTGTCATAGCAGAGCTGGTATCCCTTCACTCCCGCATTAGTAATGCGGTACACGTCAAGGTTCTGAAGGTATGCACGTGCGCTCAGGTCCTTTGCCAGGCGCTCAATCTCGGCATTAAGCAGCGCCGCCCACTCCTTGTAAGAGTGCACGCTTGTATCCTGGTTGTCGGCAGCCGCCTTGGCACTGTCGTACAGGCCGGCCAAGGTCTCGAGCGCGCCAGCATAAAAGTATCCTATCTCGCGGCCTGTCGTTGTCTGCTTGCCCATAATAGTCTTTGCAGTGGCAAGTACTGCATTAAGAGCCTCAATCTGCATTTCCTCGCTGTCACTCTCGGCAATATCCATCAGTTCCACATCGGTTCCGTCGGCCTGTGCGGCAACAACCCTCAGGACTGCGCCTTGGGCGCTGACAGGAATCTTCAATGAATAGTCGTTATTGAACGAGAGGAACTCGCCTGTGCTGGCATTGTAGAGCTTGAAGCCTACAGCGCCCTTTGCATTCTCCTCCTTCACTATTGTCACATAGTTTGTGCTCTTCTTGTAGTAGTATCCCTCGGCCTTCACGCTCTCGTCAATGTAGTCGCCCCACTGGCCGGTGCTTCCCATAGTGCCAATGGCATACTCGCTGCTGAAGTCGAGGCGGTCGCCGTTGACGCCGTCGGTTCTCTTCGACGGTTTTATGCGGTCCTCAATGAACATGATGTTGCCCATCTTTCTCTCATACTGCTGCATGCGCGCACGGCTGGCCTCGGCGTCCTCGGCGTCAAGCGTCACATAATATGTGCCGTAGTCGCCAACCTCGGCCCTGTTCATGGGTTCGAAGAAGCCCCATGCGTCGAAGAACTCGCTCAGGTCCATCTGCGCAATCTCGCAGCATTTCTCGGCAAACTTCAGCTGGTCGTCCTTTGCGTAGGTTGTACCGCCGTTTATCTTCCTGAGCTTGTCCTGGCGCAGAGCGTCGAACAAGCGGGGGTAGAACGTGGTGTCCTTGCCCGCTGCATGGAAATAGAGATAGAGCTGGAAGAACATGCGTGACTTGCCAATGACGTCGCCGCGCAGCGGGAAAGGCACCTTGTCCTCAAAGTCCTGCTTGCACTGCTTTACGCCGCTGCCTCGCGTTGTTGTCTTTCCTGCACGGTGCACCTGCACATTAGAGAAAAGGTTGTTGCTCGCCTCGGTACACGACACAATGTTTATCGCGCCCTGGTTCATGTGCCCAATCTCGTGTGCCGGGCCCCACATCTGTCCAGGGCTGGCATATACTGTAGCCCAGGGAAGAATGTCCTTGAGCGTACTGTACTCATAATAGGTATAGTAGTGCGTTGCATACATGTAGTTGTTGTCGTGCCCGCTGCGTGCCATCATGAGCGCATTCCAGCGGTCGTAGTACTTGTCAACGCCCATAAGCTCGTGCTGCCATGCAACACACTGGTCCCACCACCCTATGGCGTCGGTAATTGTGTTGGGGCACACGCTTGCAATGTCATCCTTCGCCATCTGGAAGATGACCCTCTCGCCCCTTACCTGCACACTGTAGTGCTTGAAATGGTTGGCAAGCATATCGCGCCAGTCCTCGTCGGTGTGGCGGCGGGCGTCGAAATAGCCGTTCACCTTGCCGCCCTCAATGTGCACTGTCACATCGGGGTAATCGGACAGCCTCTTGCTCGTTGCAGTGGTGTCGGTACTTGCCGCATAAGCAATGAAGAGCATTGCGTCTTCCTGAGCCACAGTCACCATGTTCACGCCACGGGTGAGGAACTTCTCTGCTTCATACACGTATGCGTCGTTAAAAGGCTCGTTTCCCTGCACCTCCATAAGTTTCAGCATCATCCCCTGTGGCAGTTCGTCGCCCACGAAAATGAGCAGAGTATCACCTTTTGTCGCCGATATTCCTGTAGGGCGCTGAAGGTAGCTGTAGGGGTTAGTGCTCAGCAGCACGCTCCAGCTATAAGTGTTGCCATAGGGTTCGTACTTTGCAACGCGGAACTCCTTTTCGCGAGGCGCCCAGGTGTTGTTCTTTGCCTTCAGGGCAATGTCCATCAGTTCCTTTGGCAGGTCGCCGTAATAGTTGAGCAGCTGCTCGTCGGTCATAGCACTGTATGGCGACTTGAGCTCGCTGCATGTTCCGTCGGTGAAGATATCCTTGAAAATATCATAGTAGGACTTGACATTGTCGGTTGTGAGCCTGCTCTGCGCCGCAATTTCCACAGTCATAGCAAGAGCAAGAAATGATAGCAGTAAAGTTTTTATCTTCATAAGTGTGTGATTATTATATAAAAGTTCTCAAAAATAATCTATTTGCCCGTAAAATGCAAATTACCTGGAACTTTCAGCGCTTTCAGCAGCGATTTTCAGCACTATGCGCACTATGTATGTACTCTGTTATCTGTACTCTTTTCTCTGTACTCTAGACAGCACCTGTCATGTTGAGCGAAGCGAAACATCTCGGCCTACACCCATTAGATCCTTCGCTACGCTCAGGATGACAAGGAACGCGAAAAGTTTGAGATTCTTGACTTTGGTCCTTCGGCTTAATGCTACGCAAAACTTGAGATTCTTCGCTACGCTCAGAATGACAAGTACACGTGTTGCGGTACTCTGCGCTCTGTACTCTGTTCTCTGTACTCTAGACAGCACCTGTCATGTTGAGCAAAGCGAAACATCTCAATCACGCTCAGACGTGTTGTTGAGGACTTTGTCCGAAAAATGACAAGTACGCGGTAAGCTTGAGATTCTTCGCTTCGCTCAGAATGAACTGTGTTAAATTCCAAATAAATCAAGCATAAAATTCGCTATACGCGCAATTATTCTTCACAATGGCGAAAATCTGTTTCAATAGTTTGTTCGCTACAGCAATCAAAGCAACCTTTACGACTTTCCCTTTTTGTCGC
>JAZNUE010000018.1:0-24042 GCA_045592125.1 Bacteroidaceae bacterium
ATGGAGCAGATTGAGGACAAGGATTACGCCCTGCCATTCGCAGCCGACGGAAGGCAAATAATTAGAATAGGCGCAAACGTCGACAAAAAGACACGCAACATCGAGGACTGGATAATAAAAGCCGCCAATATCTAAACAAGCGAGCGAGACAGGCAGTTTACTGCAAAAAACTTAAATAACAACAGCATTTATACCCAAAAACAGAGAAAAATCACTACCTTTACAGAATTAAATACAAAGGCATTAGAAAAAAAACAGGACAGACAGTTACATGGAATTTAGTTTAAGACAGAAGGACACAAAATACCTAACATTTCTACCAACAGAAGAAGAACTTAAACAAGAGATTGAACGACAGAAAGAATTTTTCCGTTTGCAACACAGCAAGGGAAATATAGATTAATAAACAAAAATTACTACCTTTACAGAATTAAATACAAAAACAGCAGCATTGTCCCGACAGAGCGAAGCGACGAGGGCTCTGTTGTTAAAGATGAAAGAGCAAAGATGAAAGTAAGACTTCGGCAATACGAGTAGTGAAAGGTCGCGCGTAGTACGGCGTAGTCGTGCCGTGCGGGTCACGGTAACGAGTGTTGCCAAAGATGAAAGTAAAACTTCGGTAATACGAGTAGTGAAAGGTCGCGCGTAGCACGGCGTAGTCGTGCCGTGCGGGTCACGATAGCGAGTGTTGCCAAAGAGCAAAGATAAAAGAGTAAACAGCAGCATTGTCATCCCGAGCGAGCGAAGCGACGAGGGATCTGTTGTTAAAGATGAAAGAGCAAAGATTAAAGATGAAAGTGAGACTTCGGCAATACGAGTAGTGAAAGGTCGCGCGCTGCACGGCGTAGTCGTGCACAAACTTTCCCCTTTCCGTTTTCCACTTTCACCTTGATAAAACGCGGTGGGATGAAAAAGCAGGAAACCACCCGTTGGGGCCATAAGCCCCACCCCTCGGGAGCTTGACCGCGCCCGAGGGGACAAAAAAAGAAGTAAAGCCCTGAAATGGCGAAATTGTAAAGCATAGTCCGTTAGGGCTATGTAAAAGGCATAAAGCAATGTATTCATAAACATGAATGAAATAAAAGTAAAAGGCTACAAATCGTGCAAAGAGTTATCTGTAAGACTGAACAAGATAAATCTTTTGATAGGTGCAAACGGAGCAGGCAAGAGTAATTTCTTGTCACTGTTTGAACTGTTGAACAATGCCTACGACCAACGCCTCTCCCAATACATATCACAAGCCGGTGGTGTAAACAAGATATTGCATCAAGGCAGGAAAGTTACCGAGAGAGTTGAGATTACCATCTCCGAGGGACGAAATTCATACAGCCTGTCAATGCTTGAATCCGATGGCAGGCTCATCATAGAGCACGAAAAGCTGTTCTATAACAGCAACGCCACAGATATCGCAAAATTCAAGGACGAAGCACAGCTAAAGACATATACCGGGATGAAACGAGGCGAATATATAAAAGAATACATATCCCAGATACGCAAGTTCCATTTTCACGACACAGGCCGGCGTTCACCATTCACCAACGATTGCGATATAACAAATGATTCTTATACCATGTACGACAATGGTGACAACATCGCAGCCATTCTGTACAGGATAAGGAACGAGCAGCCAATTGTTTACAAGAGGATAATACTTGTAATACAAAGCATTGCCCCCTATTTTCACGACTTCTACTTCCAACCCACAGAAGCAAACAAAATCAGGCTTCAGTGGCAGGACAAATACAGTACAATGATCTATGGCCCCTCCGACCTGTCCGACGGAACAATACGTTTCATCGCACTGGTCACCCTTTTCATGCAGCCATGGCTACCAAAAGTCATCATTATAGACGAGCCGGAACTCGGCCTGCACCCAAAAGCCATTGAAAAACTGGCCGGACTCATGAAATCGGCAGTACAAAGAGGTACACAGATAATTGCAGCCACACAAAGCGCTGAATTAATCAGCAATTTCTCGGCAGAAGACATATTGACCGTCAACCAAGATAACGGGAACACTCTAATTTCAAGTTTGAACAGTACAGAACTTGAACATTGGATAGATGAGTATACACTTGGTGAACTGTGGAAACAAAACATAATCAAGGGAGGGCAGCCACTATGAAACGTATAATAATAGTTTGCGAAGGACCTACCGAACAAGAATTCTGCAACAATGTTTTAGCCCCCGAGTTCATCAAGCACAACATAACACTCGAGACACCAGTTATAAAACATTCGCATGGCGGCATAGTCCCTTGGAGTACACTCAGGAAACAGCTGGTCAACCACCTGTACGAAAACGATGTACATGTATCAATGCTCATAGATTACTATGGCATAAGGGACAGCCACAACTTCCCAGGGTGGCAAGAAACTATAAACATTCAGGAGAAGTACAGCCGAATGGAATTCTTGTTCAGGAAAATGAAAGAAGATATACCCATTCAATTACAGAATCGTTTTATACCTTATATACAACTGCACGAGTTTGAAGGATTACTGTTCAGCGATATCAATGCCATGCAAAACAGTTTCACAATTGATGAGATTGACATCAACGCCCTACAGGCCGCAGTAAACAAATACGAAAACCCCGAACTGATTAACGACCACCCGAACACAGCACCATCAAAAAGGCTCAAAAGCGCCATTTGCGGATATGACAAAGTACTATATGGCAACATTCTGGCTATGGACATAGGTCTAGAGAAAATAAGGGACAAATGCCCCCTGTTTAATGAATGGATAACATATATGCTCGCAATTTAAAACCATACAGGCCAAAAGCCCTGAAAGGGCGAAACTATACAGCACAGGCTGTGAGGCCTGTGGAAACCACCCGTTGGGGCCAAGGCCCCACCCCTCAGGAGCTTGACCGCTCCCGAGGGGACAAAAAAGACAAAAGAGAAATAAAAGAAGAAATAAAAAGAACTAATGGAGAAATACTTCGACATACGATACGAGTTCAATGTACCCACGGTACACCAGGCCATCGCCGAGCAGCTTGCCGCCGGCAAGCCGGGCTACATATGCGCGGCCGACGGCAACATACTTGCCATGGTACACAACAGCAACGAGTATCGCAATGTCATTGACAGCAGCATGTTCTCCATCTGCGACAGCAGTTGGGTACCGGTGTTCGTGAAATGGATTTACGGATACAAAAGAAAGCCATACTGCGGCAGTGACATCTTCTTTGACATCATACGCCAGCGCAAACACAGGATGATATTCCTTGGGAACAAGCAGCACGTTCTCAACGCACTGCAGCAGAACCTTGAAAAGGAGAACCCCGATGTTGCCGGTATGACATTCAAGGAACTACCCTTCTGCACCGTTGACCAGTTCGACTACAAAGGCATTGCCCGGATGATTGAGCAAGACGGAGCCGACATCATCTGGATAGCCCTTGGAGCCCCCAAGCAGGAAGAGTTCATGTACCGCCTTAAGCCACACCTCAAGCGAGGCGTCATGATTGCTGTAGGCGCAGTATTCAACTTCCATTGCGGCCTGCCCGATGTTCCCCATGCATGCCCCCGTTGGGCATACGACAACCACATGGGATTCATTCACCGCATTTTTTCGGAACCTACCAAACAGATAAGACGCAGTTGGGGAGTCCTGACCACACTGCCCAAGATATTAAGAAAAGAGAAATTGATTAAGAAAACCAATATAAACAAGTAACTATATGAAAACTGTAATGCTCGTATTCGGAACTCGCCCCGAGGCCATAAAGATGGCCCCGCTAGTGAAGGAGTTCCAGAAGCACCCCGAAACATTCAAGACCGTAGTGTGCGTTACAGGCCAGCACCGCCAGATGCTCGACCAGGTACTCAGACTCTTTGAAATCACCCCCGATTATGACCTCGACATAATGAAACAGGGACAGGACCTCTACGATGTCACAGCCCGCGTGCTCACCGGCATGCGCGACGTGCTCAAGGAAGCGCAGCCCGACGTGGTACTGGTGCATGGCGACACCACCACCAGCACAGCAGCGGCCCTTGCAGCCTTCTACCAGCAGATACCTGTGGGCCATGTAGAGGCAGGACTGCGCACCCACAACATCTACAGTCCCTGGCCCGAGGAGATGAACCGTCAGATTACAGGCCGCATTGCAACATACAACTTCGCCCCCACCCCGCTGAGCAAGGCAAACCTCCTTCGCGAGGCTGTTGCCGAGGAGAGCATTGCAGTTACCGGCAACACCGTCATAGACGCCCTTCACCTTGTAGTGAACAAGCTCAAGGAAGATACAGCGCTTGCCAAAGAACAGGACGCCATCCTTCTCAGCGCCGGTTACGATGTAAACCGTCTTGCCAATGGAAAAAAACTCGTACTCATCACCGGTCACCGCCGCGAGAACTTCGGCGATGGGTTTATTCGTATGGTGACAGCAATGAAGGACCTCTCGGAGAAATACCCCGAGGTTGACTTCGTTTACCCCATGCACTTGAATCCTAACGTGCGCAAGCCAATACATGAAGTGTTTGGCGAAGACCTCACCCGTCCAAACTTCTTCTTCATCGAGCCGCTCCAGTACCTTGAGTTTGTCCACCTGATGTCAAAGTCAGCCATCGTGCTCACCGACAGCGGCGGCATACAGGAGGAGGCCCCCGGCCTTGGCAAACCAGTACTCGTTATGCGCGACACCACCGAGCGCCCCGAGGCTCTTGAGGCCGGCACAGTCAAGCTTGTAGGCACCGACTACAACAAGATTGTGAGCGAAGTGTCACAGTTACTTAACGATTCAGCATACTATGACAAGATGAGCAAAGCCGTGAACCCCTATGGCGACGGTTTGGCATGCGGCAGGATAGTAGAAACATTAAAATAACAAGAATATCATACTGAGCAAAGCGAAGTATCTCAAACAGACAAACAATTAATTAATAACATTAATATATAAGCATTTATGAAAGCATGTTTCATGGGACTCGGCTACATAGGCCTCCCCACAGCAATTATCGCAGCAAAACATGGTATTGATGTAGTAGGTGTCGACATCAATCCCAAGGTAGTAGAAGTGACCAACCAGGGCAAGCTCCACATCATCGAACCCGGTATGGAAGAGATGTTGCAGGAGGTCATCGCTGCCGGTAAGTTCAAGGCATACACCACTCCGCAGGAGAGCGATGCCTATTTTATGGTAGTGCCCACCCCGTTCAAGGGTGACCACGAGCCCGATGTATCATACGTTGAGGCTGCAACACGTGCGGTGCTCCCGCTCCTCAAGGAGGGCGACCTCTATGTCATTGAGAGCACATCGCCCATCGGCACCACCGAGATGATGGCCAGCATAATCTTCGCCGAGCGCCCCGAGCTCAAGGACAAGATATACATTGCATACTGCCCCGAACGCGTGCTCCCAGGCAACGTAATCTATGAGCTCGTTCACAATGACCGCGTTATCGGCGGCTTGACACCCGAGTCAACCGACAAGGCCATCGAGTTCTATTCACAGTTTGTACAGGGCGAGCTCCACAAGACCAACAGCCGCACAGCCGAGATGTGCAAGCTTACCGAGAACTCAAGCCGCGACGTGCAGATAGCATTCGCCAACGAGCTTTCGCTCATCTGCGACAAGGCAGGTATTAACGTTTGGGAACTCATCAACCTTGCCAACAAGCACCCACGCGTGAACATCCTGCAGCCGGGTTGCGGCGTAGGCGGCCACTGCATCGCTGTAGACCCCTACTTCATCACAGCCGACTACCCTGCCGAGAGCAAGATTATTGCCACAGCACGCAACATCAACAACTACAAGAGCTTCTGGTGTGCCGAGAAGGTAAAGAGCACAATGCTTGAGTTCGAGTTGAAGAACGGTCGCAAGCCATCGGTAGCAATGATGGGACTTGCATTCAAGCCGAACATCGACGACCTGCGCGAGTCACCATCAAAGACCATCGTTGGCAAAGTTATGCAGATGTGCAACAATGCCGACATTATGATTGTAGAACCCAACGTTAAGGAGCACAACACATTCAAACTCACCGACTACAAGGTTGCATACGAGAAAGCAGATATCGTTATAATGCTCACCGCCCACAACCAGTTCAAAGAACTGCCCTGGGACGACAGCAAGATAATCCTTGACTTCTGCGGTATATATAAGAGGTAAAAAACACCCCTTCCCTCCCCCAAAGGGAGGAAGAGACCATTGGGGCGGGCTGACCCCGCCCCAATGGAAACAAAACAAGACAATAAAACAATAGAAACAAAGGATAAGAAAAAAAGGAAAACGAATGCCAGTATTGTCATCCTGAGCGAAGCGAACCAACGGTCGACGCCCGAAGGGGCTAAAGTCAAGGATCTATAAAGGCAAAGACAACTGTCCCTCTTTGTAAAGAAGGACGACAACGCGGGGAGCGTTGTTTGCGACGACTGAACCTTTAGGTTTACAAAGGAGTGCCGTAAGGCTAAGTGCAGCGGAGGGAGTTACCACATTTTCAGCTTTGACAGCCCTTGCCTATCGCGCCCCACGCGACACCACGAACGCGGTGTTACGCGTGACCAAACGCTGCAAGTGCTATCGAAACTTCGCCTTACGGCTCAGTTTTCAGCAATAAAACGCGGTGGGATGAAAAAGCAGGAAACCACCAACGGGGCCTAGGCCCCACCCCTCAGGAGCCTGACCGCTCCTGAGGGGACAAAAAAGAAGAAAGAAATATAAACAAAATAAAGATTATGAAAATAGCAGTTGCAGGAACAGGCTATGTTGGCCTCAGCATTGCCACATTGCTGGCACAGCATAACGAAGTTATAGCAGTTGATGTAATCCCAGAGAAGGTAGAGAAGATTAACAACCGCATTTCGCCCATACAGGACGAGTACATCGAAAAATACCTTGCAGAGAAGGAACTCAACCTCACGGCAACACTTGACGGTGCAAGTGCATACCGTGATGCCGAGTTCATTGTCATTGCAGCGCCTACCAACTACGACCCACAGCTCAATTTTTTCGACACCCATCATATTGAGGATGTCATTGATCTTGTCCTTGAGGTAAACCCGGAGGCAACAATGATTATCAAAAGTACTATCCCTGTGGGCTATTGCCGTAGCCTTTATGTAAAGTATGCAAAGATTTTCAAAGAGAAAGGATGGGATACCACTCACAAGTTCCGCCTGCTATTCTCGCCAGAGTTCCTGCGCGAGAGCAAAGCGCTATATGACAACCTCTACCCCAGCCGCATAATCGTCGGTTATCCTAAGATGATTGAAAGATTTGACGAGGAGAACGAGGCTATTAAGGCAATTGCAGGAAACCACCTTGAGGAAGCTGCACACAAGTTTGCTGAACTATTGCAGCAGGGAGCAATAAAAGAGGGCATCCCCACTCTGTTCATGGGTCTTAAAGAGGCCGAGGCTGTAAAGCTCTTCGCCAACACATACCTTGCATTGCGCGTAAGTTACTTCAATGAGCTCGATACATACGCCGAGGTAAAGGGACTTGACTCGGCAGCCATAATCCAGGGTGTGGGCCTTGACCCGCGCATCGGCGACCACTACAACAACCCCTCGTTCGGCTATGGCGGATACTGCCTGCCAAAGGACACCAAGCAGCTGCTTGCCAACTACCAGGAGGTTCCGCAGAATATGATGAGCGCCATTGTAGAGAGCAACCGCACACGCAAGGATTTCATTGCCGACCAGGTACTGAGCATGGCAGGATATTACAGTGGCAACGGAAGCTTCAATGCCAGCGAGGAGAAAAAGTGCGTAATCGGTGTTTACAGATTGACAATGAAGAGCAACAGCGACAACTTCCGCCAGTCATCAATCCAGGGAGTGATGAAGCGCATCAAGGCAAAAGGTGCCGAGGTAATCATCTACGAACCTGCGCTTGAGGACGGCACCACCTTCTTCGGCAGTCGTGTAATCAACGACCTTGCAGAGTTCAAAAAACAGTCACAGGCAATCATCGCCAACCGTTACGACGCATGCCTTGACGATGTAAAAGAGAAAGTATATACACGCGATATATTCCAGAGAGACTAACGATACGATAAAAAAACACTAGCCATGCTACAGTACAACATAGACCTTAAAGGCAAGACAATATTAGTTACAGGTGCTGCTGGTTTCATTGGCAGCAACCTGTGCAAGCGACTGCTTGCCGAATTTGAAGACGCTCATGTCATAGGCATCGACAACATGAACGATTACTACGACGTGAACATCAAGAAAGAACGGCTGAACGCATTGAATAATTTTGACAAGTTTACATTCATTGAAGGCAACATTGCCGACAAACAGCTCATCGACGGGCTGTTCGCCACGCACAATCCATACGTAGTTGTGAACCTTGCCGCACAGGCCGGAGTACGTTACAGCATCACCAACCCGGGTGCATACATAGAGAGCAACCTCATAGGTTTCTACAACATACTGGAGGCTTGCCGCCACAATGCTACAGAGCACCTCGTTTATGCGTCATCATCGAGCGTATATGGCAGCAACAAGAAGGTGCCCTACAGCACCGACGACAAGGTCGACAACCCCGTGAGCCTCTATGCTGCAACCAAAAAGAGCAACGAACTTATGGCACACGCATACAGCAAACTCTACAACATTCCAAGTACTGGTTTGCGTTTCTTCACCGTGTATGGCCCCGCTGGTAGACCCGATATGGCATACTTCGGCTTCACCAACAAACTGGTAAAGGGCGAGAAGATACAGATATTCAATTACGGCAACTGCAAGCGCGACTTCACATACGTCGATGATATTGTAGAGGGAATCATTCGTGTTATGCAACACGCTCCCGAACGCCAGACAGGGGAGGACGGCCTTCCCATTCCCCCATATAAGGTATATAACATAGGTAACAACCAGCCTGAGAACCTGCTCGACTTCGTGACCATTCTGCAGGAAGAACTGCTACGTGCGGGAGTATTGCCGCAGAACTACGACTTCGAGGCACACAAGGAACTGGTCCCAATGCAGCCTGGCGATGTGCCTGTCACATATGCCGATACCACCCCGCTTGAACAGGATTTTGGTTTCAAGCCGTCAACCTCGTTGCGAGAAGGTCTCAGGGTTTTCGCCGAGTGGTATGCAGAGTATTATAAAAACACGACCTATTAAAAATAAAGAATACAGTATTATTATACAATGCAATATAAGTATGAGAGAAGTAAGAATATATGCACTACATCCGTCTTGTAAAGATATTGAAAGTTTTATCAGATATACTAAACTATTTGAACTGAAAGACAAGTATAATCTTGTATGGACAGATCGTAATCCAAAGATTTTGATTGCAACAGAGCACATATACACAAACCCTGAATATAAAAAAAGATTCAAGCAACTATACAGCACAAGTGAAATAAAAGTTTTCTTCAGCGGAGAAGCATGTGCCACAGACTTCAACATTTTTGACTACGGTGTAGGTTTTGATGAGACCAATCCAAATAATGACAGATATGTGCAAATTCTGCCACCCTTTGATTTCTTTTATAAGTTCTTGCCACAAAGAGAAAATGACATAAAAAGTGTATCGATGGCGGCAGGAATTATTGAGCAGAAAGTTGGATTCTGCAATTTCTTGTACTCAAACCCTAATGCACATCCTAATAGAGATTTACTTTTTCACAAATTATCTACATATAAAAAGGTGGATTCCCTAGGTCGCCATCTAAACAATGTTGGCAATAAAGCAACAGGTTACCAGGGGCATGCACAAGACTGCATCGGCATAAAAAATCCATACAAATTTTCCATTGCCTCAGAAAATGCAAAATACCTCGGTTATACCTCTGAAAAAGTTTTCACAAGTTTAGCGGCACACACAGTTCCCATATACTGGGGAGACCCACATATAACTAAAATCATAAATCCGAAAGCAATAATAAACACAAATGAATACAATACATTTGATGAAGTGATTGAGGTTGTAAAAGAAATTGACAACGACGACATGTTATGGGCTCAAATGATTGCAGAACCATGGCAGACTCCCGAACAAATAGAATATTGTGAAAAAAGAAAAAGAGACTATATAAAGTTTTTTGAACATTTATTTGGCAAAGAATCTTTAGAGTTGGAAAGAGCTCCCAAAGGGACATTCCCTAACAACTATTATAGATATTTCTTTGACGATAAACTACCAGTTATATCACGTATAAGAAAAACATTAGGAAAAATCAAGAAAAAATTTTTGGGGTAATATGTCCGAACTTAACAAAGAAATAAAATCCGCGACCAAATGGTCTACCATAACAGAAGTTGCATCCAAGTTGATAACTCCTGTAACAACTATGGTATTAGCCCGTATACTGACCCCAGAAGCTTTTGGTGTACTTGTTACTGCCACTATGGTAATAAGTTTTGCGGAGATTTTCACTGACGCTGGCTTCCAAAAATACATTATCCAACACCAATTCAACTCCAAAGAAGAGAAAGAATCATATGTAAATGTAGCCTTTTGGTCTAATTTCATTATGTCTATTCTAATATGGAGTGTCATAATCCTTTTTTCAGAAGAATTAGCGACAATACTTGGCAACGAAGGACACGGGATTGTTATCAGCATTTCGTGTTTATGCATACCATTAGCAGCCTTTTCAAGCATCCAGATGTCACTATTCAAAAAGAGTCTCAACTTCAAGGCACTGTTCAAAGTACGCATAGTTGGAATAATGATTCCTCTATTCGTAACCATCCCTATTGCACTTCTTACAAGAAGTTATTGGGCGCTGATAGCAGGAATGATCGCTTTACAGATATCAAACGCGATTCTATTGACAATCAATTCTGAATGGAAACCAAAGTTACAGTATAGTTTTTCCATATTAAAGAATATGCTCTCTTTTAGTATATGGTCAATGATTGAGACGCTTGTTATTTGGCTGGGAGGACACATCGACTTATTTATGGTTGGAACGCTCCTAAGCCAACACTATCTTGGAATATACAGAACATCCATGACTACTGTAAACCAAATTATGTTTATTATAACAGCCGCTACTACGCCAATCCTCTTTTCATCATTATCTCGATTACAGAACAATAAAGAAGAATTTGATTCATTGTTTTTAAGGTTTCAGAAAATTGTTTCACTATTAGTTATGCCAGTTGGTGTATGCATTTTCATCTTCAGAGATTTCATAACCGGCATTCTTTTAGGAGAACAATGGACAGAAGGTGCATATTTTTTAGGACTGTGGGGACTTACAAGTACGATAACAATAGTACTGTCTCATTACAGCAGCGAAGTGTACAGAGCAAAAGGTAGACCCAAATTATCAGTGCTTTCACACATATTGCACATAGCATTTGTTATACCGATAATTCTTTGGGCAATAAATTATAGTTTTGATTTCTTATGTACAGCAAAATCACTAGCACGCTTACAAGGTATCATTGTAAATCTTATTATAATGTCATTATGCGTCAAGATTTCTGCAGTATCTGTACTTAAAAATGTTTTTCCGTCAATATTTGCAGCATCATTAATGCTGAGCATAATGTTGCTGCCAGAAACAACAAATGTATTCTTAACAATTCTATATATAATTATTGCCATAAGTATTTATTTATTGGTAATTTGTCTGTTTAAAGAAGAGAAAGCATTATTATTCAATCTTAAGCAAATAATAACAAAACGTAAGGGATGAAAGATATAACAAGAAAAATAAGAATGTTCCTGCACAGGCAACTATTAAAATTCGGTGGTTTTATTCCCGATAAATCATACTTGAGTCTACAATATTGGCTGTATATGGGAACTCGCATAAATTGGAAATCTCCGACAACATTTACTGAGAAGATCCAATGGCTGAAAATTAATAACAGAGACACAAAACTTCACAAATTAGTAGACAAATACGATGTTAAGGAATATGTGGCATCGACAATTGGCGAGGAATACATTATACCGTCATATGGAGTATGGAACGAAGCCAATGACATTGATTTTGATTCCTTACCCGAAAGATTCGTTCTCAAGTGTACACATAGTTCACACGCATCAGTAATATGCAAAGACAAAAGCAGGCTAAACACAAAAGCAGCCATAGAGTTGTTGAATGCAGGACTTAAGACATCACCCTACAAGAAGTATCGTGAATGGGCATACAAGGATGTTGCTCCAAGAATAATTGCCGAGGAGTTTATGGAAAACAAAGGAGAAGAGGATTTGACCGACTATAAGTTCTACTGTTTCAACGGAAAGGCACATTATTGCCAAGTAATTAAAGACAGGAGCGGAAAAGAAAGCATTGACTTTTTTGACCGTGATTGGAAACTTCAAGAGTTTATTGGACTCAATCCTAAGGCTATCCATTCAACCAAAGAAATTAAAAAGCCTGTAGGATACGCAAAAATGTTGGAAATAGCTGACAAATTATCAGCAGGATTTCCTTTTGCACGAGTAGACCTTTACAACATAAACGACAGGATATACTTTGGTGAAATAACATTCTACCCTGGCGCAGGTTTGGGAAATTTTAATCCTGAATATTGGAACAAAGAATTGGGTAACAGAATAATTATAAAATAGTTGCATAAATGAATATAAATCACTTATATATAGCCTACGTAGTACTATGGCCACTAATAAATACACTGTTTCTTCCAATAGATGCTGCTGGAAGGATGTATATGATACTAGCGGCTACTGCCATAATATTTAATATAAACAAGAAACTTTTTATTTCAACAATTAAAAGAGCCCCTATTGCAATATGGTTATGTTGGAGTATATATGTAGCTATTGTATGGTTGGTTATCGGAAAGAATTCAACAAATCTAAACAGTTCAGGCTTTATTTTTCTTAAGATATTTTTACCGTTGATTTCAATGATTATATCATGCTATGAGACATACAAGAACCCACGTAAGTTTATAGTATTTCTGTTCTGTATCTATTTCATATATTCCGTAATTGGAGTATTGTTTGAGCGAGGAAGCGATGTTTCATGGGAAAGAGGCGGAGCACTGCTAGGAAACTCCCTGCCTCTAACTACGGTATGTGCATGTTTCATTGCATCGGTATGCGAATTGAAAGGGTGGATTAAAAGATACTTGCTTTTTGTATGCTTTGCAATAGCAATGGTTTGTATCTTGACTACAGCTACACGAAAAGCCTTTCTGGCACTATTTATTATCGTTCTCTTCTGGTACCTCGCTAAGAACAACAGATTCAACATAGGAAACATACTGAAGTTGTCTCTTTTTGCAATAGTTATATATTATGTTGCTATGATTATTCTAGACAACACCCTTCTTGGCGAACGTTTATTTGAAGCAGCGACAAATACAAATTCATACAATACAACCAATAACAAATTTCTGGAGTTATTGGATGACCGTGCAATATTTTACGTTGAGGGATGGTTCCTGTTTCTAAAAAATCCAATAACAGGCATTGGTTTAAGGAACTTTATGGTAGATGTTGATTTTCCGCATCCCATTCACTCAGAATATATGGTTCAAATTGCTGAAACTGGTATTATTGGAACAACACTTTATGTAATATTCTACATATTGATTATTAGACTCATATTGAAGACAAGAAAAAATAAATTAAATTCAAGTATTTTTTTGATAATGTTAGGATTCATTGCGACGATTCTCTTTATCTCATTGACATCATGGACATACGAGTTCTCGCGTTACTACGTTATATTCGGTTTAATAATAGGCTACAGTTACTATCTAATACACAACAGAAATGAAATTGATACACGTAATAAATAGCTTTGGAGGAGGTGGAAAAGAAAGAAGAATGTTACAGCTTGTAAAAGGCCTTTTACAAAATGACAATATTCAACAATCAATTATAGTCTTTTCTAAGAGAGCCGACCACAAAGAAGCAAGCAACATCAATGTGCCAATAATAACTATTGAAGAAAAAAAACACTGCAAGCAATACAAGGCACTAAAGGAAGTTCTGAAAAAAGAAAAACCTGATATTGTACATTCATGGTGCAACCTGCCAAGCGTAATGCTGTTTCTTCCAATTCTGAAACTGAAGTTTGGTTTCAAGTACATCGCCGGCTTTGTTGCTGATGCGAACAAGCCTAAGGTATTAAGCAGTACCAATATTTTTGCGAAAGTGTCTTTTTGGGCAGCTGATGCAATAGTAAGCAACTCTAGAGCTGGACTTATCGCAAAAGGAGCAAACATGAAGAAGTCTCATGTCATATACAACGGGTTCGATTTCAACCGCATACCCCAAAATGTGGATATTGAAACTTTGAGGAATGAACTAGGCATTAGTACAAAGCGCGTAATTGGTATGTTCGCAAGTTTTTATGCAGCCAAGGACTATCTCTCGTTCTTTGAAACGGCCAAAAGAGTAACAGAGAATAGTAATGACGTTACATTTATTGCAGTGGGGCAAGGTGTTGATTATGAGTATTATAAAAAATATGTTGAGGATAATAGGATAACAAACACCAAGCTGCTTGGCTTCAGGACCGACGTTGAAGCCTTGATGCAGTTATGCGATATTAGCCTGCTCTTTTCAAATGACAAGGTGCATGCCGAAGGTGTTTCAAATTCCATAATGGAGGCAATGGCATCGGGCAATGTGGTTATTGCCACAAACGGAGGCGGAACGCCGGAAATCATACAGAACAAGGAAAACGGATATATAGTTCCGCCACGAGGTGTCGACGAAGCAGTTGCCTGCATAAACGAACTGCTTGCAAATCAGGATTTAATGAAGCGAATAAGCAAACAAGCAATCAAGAGCATTGAGGAGAAATTCCTCTTATCGCTGATGGTAGAGAATTATATATATTTATATAAGCAATTGAAAAAATGAGAACAATGATATTACTTCCGGAGCTAAACAGGCTACATGGAGTTGTCCTGCATTATAAAGGATTGCAAAAATATTGGAATCACGACACCGTATATTTTGAAATCCCAAAGCGAAAGGGTCCCTGGCATTATGTGCTATTAATGTTGAACCTTGCTAAATATTTTTTCAAGCTGTTATTTAGAAGAAGTGACACCATCATCTTCAACACATCATTAAAAGCTGGTTTCTATGCACAGATAATTCATTTCATAATTGCAAGAATGCTTTTCTATAAAACTATTATATTCATACATGGTTGGGATGTGAATTCAGAATATTTTTTGAACAAGAAACTTGCAAGGTACTATCTAACAAAGGCAAATGCCATAATCGTATTGGCAGAAAGTTTTAAGACTAAACTGAAAGATGCAGGAATACATACAAACATTTATGTTTCATGTACAAAAGTCAATGACGATTTGTTGTATGGATTTAACATTGACAAAAAAGTCGCAAAAGAAGAAAAAAGATTTCTTTATATATCCCGAATAGAAAAAGAAAAAGGGATACTGCTATCTATTGATATTTTCAGGGAAATAAGGAAAAAATTTCCGCAGTACACGTTTCACATTGTTGGTGATGGTTCATATGTAAATAATGTAAAATTGTATTTAAAAGACAATGATGACGGAATAAAGATCTGCGGTAGGCTTGAAGGAGAAAAGTTGTCCAATGAATTCAAAAGTGCCGACTTCTTTTTCCTTCAATCAGAAAGCGAGGGTCTACCCGCTGCATTGCTTGAGGCTATGGCATTCGGTCTTGTTCCTATTGTAACGCCAGTAGGAGCAATTCCTGAATTATTCATTGATAATAAAATGGGCATAATGTCCGACTCTCACGATGTTGGTTACTATGTGGAACGAATAACATCATTATGCAAAGACAACGATAGACTAAAAGAAATTTCAACATTCAACTACAGTTACGCCCAAGAACATTTTCTGGCTTCGCAAGTTGCCAGAACTTTAGAGGAGATCATAAAACAAGTCATCGGATAATTTAAAGTTATGAAAATATTCTGTTACCTATTGTATTACTATGTTTTGCAATACCTTCCAAAATCATCTGGAGTTGGTTTTCATAAACAGTTAGTACGAATTATAAGAAGTAGAACCGCTTCGTTTCTTTTTGACAAATGCGGTACGAACATCAATATTGAAAAGAAAGCAAAATTTGGAACAGGCAAAAACATCTCTATAGGCAACAATTCCGGCATCGGTATGAATTGTCAAGTTAAAGGTCCTGTAATAATTGGCGACAACGTAATGATGGGACCAGACTGTCTTATTTTAACCTCATTCCATAATATTGCTAGAATTGATATCCCAATGAACCAACAAGGGAGTGGAACAAATAAAGTTGTTATTGGTAATGATGTATGGATTGGAACAAGAGTAATAATCCTCCCTGGAGTAAAAATTGGGAATGGCGTAGTTATTGGAGCTGGTGCTGTAGTCACTAAAGACGTACCAGATTATGCAATTGTAGGCGGGGTCCCTGCTAAAATAATTAGATACCGTAAATAATATGAAAACATTAGTATTCATAGCACTTCAATTATCTCAACCACGTTGTATAAAACGTATTGATACATTCAGGAAAGCCGGTTTTCCCATAAAGGTGTATGGTTTCGACAGCGGGCTATACAGCAGTACATTGAAAAAACTTCCTTTTGATGTAGAGGAGATAATTACAAGAGATAAGAATGTTGGCAAACTGCAGAAGATAAAGTTTTTTTCGGCAACTATAAGAAGAATAATAAAAGAGAATAAGGATGACTCCATATTTTATTTCTTTGGGTTTGAGATTGCATCAATAGCATGGATTAACGGTTGTAAGAACTACATATATGAAGAGGCGGATGTAACAGCCTCACGTTCAAGCAACAGCATAATTAGGAATACCCTCTTGGCTATAGACAGGGCAATAATAAGAAAATCAAGACTCACTGTGTTCACATCACAAGGCTTTGTCAAGTACCTGTTCGGCAAGAAACATCCTAAGAACATTACCCTAATGCCGAATAAACTTAGTACATATTTCGATGCGGAAAAGAAAGCTACTGTGAAGTCTTCTGATATGGACATCAAGCATATCAAATTTGGTTTCATAGGCTTAATCAGATATCCAAATACTATTATACGTTTTGCAAAAGTAATTGGAAAATATTTTCCTCAGCATGAATTCCATTTTTTTGGTGATGCAGAAAAAAAGGAGTACATAGATGATGAATTACACTCATACAAAAATGTCATAATGCACGGAGCATTTGAAAATCCAAAAGATCTTCAAAAAATATATTCAAATCTTGACATCAGCATTGTTTGTTATGATACAGTTTCCGGCAATGTCAGGATAGCAGAACCGAACAAACTATATGAATCCATATTTTTTGAAACACCTATAGTTGTCAGTTCGGGTACATTCCTTGAAGAGAGAGTAAAAGAATACAATGTTGGCTATGCTATTGATGCATCACAAGATAACACTATAATGGAATTTATAAATGGTATTACAAAGGATAATATCGAAACTATCATTGGAAGAATGAAGAATATTCCATACAATGAACTCATTGACAGCAGTGACACGCTTATATCAAGAACCAAAGATATTTGTAAATAATTATTATATATATGGACATAATCAGTTCATTTAAAAGACTTAAATCCTACTGCAAGGCAGAGAATTTCAAAGGTTGGGACCCGTACGATGGCTTGAATTCAAAGATATTCCAGGCATTGCCTTTCTTCAAGGAATCGGCATTGTGCCGCCTTGTCGTTATACAGGGATTCAAGCGTTGCCCATTTAACCTTCGCCGCATTGCCATGGTGCCCAAGCAGCACAACGCAAAGGGTATTGGATTATTCCTGAGCGGTTACTGTAATCTGTACAATGCTGTAAAGGCAAAACCTGAACTTGCAAAGGAATGTGGTACGCTGCAGGAAATTGAGAAACAGATAAACGAACTCGCGGAGTTGCTAATTTCAATGCAGTCAAAGGGCTACAGCGGTGCTTGCTGGGGGTATAACTTCGATTGGCAGGCACGCCGTTTGTTCCTGTTCCCAAGGTATACACCCACTGTTGTAGCAACAAACTTCTGTGCCACTGCGCTGATGGAGGCCTACGAAGTGACAAAGAACAAGAAATGCCTTGATATTGCACTCACTGCTGCCAATTTCGTGATAAAGGACCTGCATCGCACACCTTATAAGGGCGGTTTTCTTTTCTCATACAGCCCTCTCGAAGGTAACGACACGGTATTCAATGCATCGTTGCTGGGTTCACGCCTATTGAGTTTCTGCTACCATTACACGAAGAACGAGGAGTACAAGCAACTTGCCGAGCAGTCGGTAAAGGCTTGCTGTGCAGGTCAAAAGGAGAACGGAGCCTGGGTATATGGAATGTTGCCTGTGCAGAGTTGGGTTGACAGTTTCCACACAGGCTATAACCTTGATGGTTTAATCGCTTATCAGGAGCTGACAGGCGACACAAAGTACAACAGTTACATTGAGAATGGTTTCAAATACTACATTGAGAACTTCTTTGAAGATGATGGAACGCCTAAGTATTACGATAATAAGACCTACCCTATTGACATCCATTGTCCTGGTCAGTTATTTGTAACTCTTTCACGCATGCATCGCTTTGATGAGTACAAAGAACTTGCAAACAAGGTTCTTGAGTGGGCAATAAAGAACATGCAGGACAAGAAGGGGTATTTCTATTACCAATTGAAAAAAGGCATTAGTTCAAAGATATCATATATGCGATGGAGTAATGCATTTATGTTCAATGCTATGAGTCACTACTTGATGAATAGCGAATATTAATTGAATTTATGATAATTAAAAAATTATTCTTTGATTATCTAAAAATATATCGTTATTTTTGAATGATGATAAAAAATTGCCAATTATATGGAAATGAAAAAAGCATCGATGAATGGCGTAGAGATATATCCATTCTCAAATGAGGAAGAACTGCTTTCGTACATAGACAAAAACAAGGGTATTCTTGTGGCTATTAATGCCGAGAAGATACTGCACGCGACAGATGAGACGCGCAGCATTATCAACCCCAATGTGGGCTACTGCGACGGTTCGGGCGCTGTAATGGCACTGAAGAAAAAGGGTTTCAAGAACGTGTGCAAAATTGCCGGTTGCGAGCTGTGGCTTAAAATTATTGCTAAGTTCTACAGGGAGAAGAGTTTCTACTTGGTGGGTGGCAAGCAGCAGGTGATAGATGCAACTGTTGAGAAACTAAAGAAGGAGTATGATGGTATAGACATTGTAGGCTACCGCAACGGCTACATAAAGACCGACGAGGAGAAGCAGGCGCTCATTGATGACATTGTTGCAAAGAAGCCCGATGTTGTTTTTGTTGCAATGGGCAGTCCCAAGCAGGAGTATCTTATGCAGGAGATACAGAAGAGGCACAGTGCAATTTTCCAGGGCTTGGGCGGAAGTTTCGATGTTTACACCGGCAACGTGAAACGTGCTCCCAAATGGTGGGTTGACCATAACCTTGAGTTTGCTTACCGCCTTATAAAGGAGCCAAAGAGAATAAAGCGCCAGATACACCTTTTCAAGTTCGCCTGGTGGCTTATAATAAACAAGAAATAATCTATTTCATTCTAAAATTTAAGTGTGCCCCGTTGCGATAACGGGGCACACTCTCTTCCCCTTACGGGGTCCTGCTTTTTTTTAAAATTGTATAACACCTGCGAAGGTATAACAATCTTTCTGCATCAGCAAGCATTTTAGTCATTATTTGCTATACAAGATTTGTGGCTCAACTTAATTTTTGCGGTAATGACTGACTATCTGTACTTAGTCCAATTCGTCAAGCATCAAGAAGTTTCTCAGATGCAGATGTGCAATGCCATTATTATCATTGTGAGTAAGCAACGGAGTCATTGAGACTACATATTTTGGATAGTTGTCCTTTATATTATGCAGATTCCCGAATTCTCGTTCTCTAGTCTCACTGTCAGCTATGACATATGCAGCCTGAATGTATATTCGTTTGGCACCGGCCTTCTTTGTACAGACAAAATCTATTTCTCCGGCTTGTAGTTGGCCGACATTGACTTTGTACCCCAAGTTAATCAGATGCTGATAGATGATGTTCTCAATTACCTTTTCTATATCACCTTCACGAGTTCCTCCAGCCTGAGCATTTCTCAATCCGTGATCTTCAAAGTAAAATTTGTCATTACTCTCAAACAAACGTTTACCGTGAATGTCATATCGGTTCACCTTGTGTATTATATAAGCATCCTCAAGATATTGAGCATAGTCGATAATCGTATCAGGAGAAACATTTGTTCCTTGGGATTTCATGAATTTGGATATGCTTGTAGCAGATAGAATTTTACCGACATTGTCTGCAATAAAATTTGTCAACTTTTCCAGAAACGCTACATTGCGGATATTGTTTCTTGAGATTACATCCTTCAAAAGAACGGTGCTTAATACATCTTTCTGATATTCTATAGCATCATCTTCATCCAATCCAATCTTAATCAGACCGGGAAGACCTCCAAACTGTATATATTTGCTCAGGGCATCGTCAGAGTCTTGCAGATTGTGGAACTGCAAAAACTCCTTATAACTCAAGGACTGCACATGGATTTCCTTGTAGCGACCACCAATTATCGTGCTGAGTTCCTTGCTCAACATATTTGCATTACTACCGGTTACAATCACCTCTGCATCGGGTTCTGTTATATAACTTCTGACAGTACGTTCAAACTCCACAATCTCTTGAATCTCGTCCACGAGAATGTAGTTGATTTTGCCAGATTGGTAATGAGTATCAATGTAAGCATTTAGATCTTGATAGGTTTTAATGTGATCAAAATGCTTTTTTTCTTTGTCAATATAAATGACATTGTTACTCTCATTCTTTGCTTTTATATCACGGAGCATTCTTAGTGTGCAACTTTTACCTACGCGTCTCTGCCCTGTCAAAACAATAATAGTATCCTTACCCAGATATTTCTCAATTTTGCTCAAGTAATTCTGCCTAACCAATATTTCCATATCTTATATATTTGATAACAATTGCAAATATAATACTTTTGTCGATTATGAAAGACAAAACATTCAAATATTAATATTTATCTTTTAGAATATATAAAATTTGAAGCAAGTTACAAAAAAGCGACCACCCGAAAATTGGTCGCTTGCTGGCAGTTCTTTGTTTCCCACTCTCCTCCGCCGGAAAACCGGCACCTCAAGTCTCGCCTGCGAGGGGAGGAGTTTATTATTATACAATATTGGTATTTTCCTGTCGTTTTTTGTACTCTTCCCACTGTGCTACCTCTTGCGTGGTCGCCACGCGATAGTTCTCACTTGTGGCACTGACGCCCTTGCCCTCGCGGAAGAACACACGCTCCTCAATGGGCAGGTTCTCCACATTTTGGGTGTAATAGACACCCTCTTTTTTCTCTAGTTTGTTCATAGCATTTTCATTATAAATTTAATTGTTTTGTGCCCATCTTTCATCTCTCATCTTTCATCTGTAATCTTTGATTTCGTTAGGCTGAGACTAACGAAATCAAAGGCTGTGCCTCAAGCGCAGCTACTACATCGGCATCATTGGTAAGGCGTGCATATGCATCGGGGTGCAAGGTTATTGTTATTGCAGAAGTGGGATTTGCATTCTGTATCATAAACAAGACACTCTCCTTACTTATATTGGACGACCAATGTATATCAAGAATACATTTAAGATTCTTTATATTTACATATTCTAAAGCTTTGGGATTAAACGCCTGTGCCGAAGATGCTGTCAAATCAATATTGCCAACAATTCTACTTAATGAATTAGAATCTTGACCGAGATATCTCATTGCAGTAATCTTTATATCTTTTATTCCTGCTAATACAAGCACTGATATTTTGGAATTATTAACAGCTTGCGAAAAATTAAATGTTTTATAATGGTATTCACTCACAGATAAAGGAGAAATATTTGTACGTCCATTTGCTCCACTTAGTACACCTGAAGCATTTTCTGATATCCAAAATTTTCCCATATAGTATATATTGCTCATCTCCTCCTCGGAAATATCCCCCAACCCGTTGAGGTAATAATGCCCTGCCTTGTGGGTCACGGTTTCACCCCAAGGTGCTGTCTTGGTCTTGTCTGCGCCGGTATCATTATACTCTGCCCCGGCAGCTATATACAGCGGGCGGAGTGGATTCTCTACCTTTTCGCGGACATCACTGCTAAGTTTCTGCGCAGTAATGGCACCGTCCTGTATATCAGTGGTTGTAGCAGCGCCAAGGTCTACCCAGCTGCCCCAAGAGATGCCGGTGCTGCCGCGGCCGGTGCGGGTCTTGTAACTGAAGGTGCCGTCTACATTAAGCGCGTACTTGAACTGGCTTATGCTCCTTACCTGCCCTGTTGCGCCTGCTACGGCATAGTTGTTGATGACTACCATTACAAAGGTCTCGAAGAACGAAGTGCCGTTGGTGTACACTCCGCTGTACATGCCGTTGCCTGTAAAGGTGTCAAGCGACGTCACCTGCCCCACCTCGATGTTCTGCTGCAGCTTGCTCCAAGGTTCCCAGCCTGCACCGCCAATGAGCATATTGGTGCTATGGGCATGGCCGGTGCGTATGTACACGTCGCCGTCGCCGCCTGTGCGGTTGCTAAGCGTGAGTACCTGGGTAATGCACTTGTCCTGCTCGTCGCCTGTTCCGGCAATGGAGCTGTCAAGCACCAGCAGGCGTGCATGGATGGTGTGGCCAGGGTTGCTGTTGGCAATGGGCAGGCCGTCTTTTGCATTAAGGCGCTCGCCCTTAATGTTATAGGTGCCGGCAGTGACAAGAGAATCGGCCGAGGACGACGCGCCCCAGATGACGTCGGCACCATTGGTGGACGATGATATTTCCCATGCACTCCAGGCATGCTCCTTGCCATTGTAGCTGCGGGTGCGGCTGCAGGTGACCTCGCTGCCAAGGGAGAGTGGCACGCAGGTGATGAACTGTTTAATCTTCTTGTCACCGGTGCCCATTCCATCCAGTTCGGATGTCATTACTGTGAGAATTGCTGTGTCGTCGGGCGAGAAGAGAAACGGCAGGCCCAGCGAGCCGTCATCGCCGGACACTGTTATCCTAATCCGGCCACTCCACTCAAAGCCGTTGAGCGTTGTGGTTGGTGGCATAGGGACCTCCATGCCATTCTCCAGCTTCCAGCAGCTGATTTTCATTTGTGTGCTTTTCATTGTTGTTTTTAGTATTGTTGTTTTTGGGTATTGTTGTTATTTGGTTCATCTTTGGCAACACTCGCTATCCGTGACCCGCACGGCACGACTACACCGTGCTACGTGCGACCTTTCACTACTCGTATTGCCGAAGATTCACTTTCATCTTTGGCAACACTCGTTACCGTGACCCGCACGGCACGACTACACCGTGCTACGCGCGACCTTTCACTACTCGTATTGCCGAAGATTCACTTTCATCTTTGGCAACACTCGCTACCGTGACCCGCACGGCACCACTACACCGTGCTCGCGCGACCTTTCACTACTCGTTTTGCCGAAGATTCACTGTCATCTTTGGCAACACTCGCTACCGTGACCCGCACGGCACGACTACACCGTGCTACGCGCGACCTTTCACTACTCGTTTTGCCGAAGTTTCACTTTCATCTTTCCACTTTGCCCCTACGGGCATTAGTCTGCTGCAAAGATATTGCCAGGCAAAGAGAAGAAAGTTGCTGTGTTGACACATTGGGAAGAGAGCAAAGAGCAAAGAAATTATTTTAGACATAAGAATATAAGTACATAAGGTTTCAGGCAGCGCCTTTGGGTATTAGATTCTTCCGTTCCGTCAGAATGACAAAACATAAGTTTTGTTATCGGCGAGTTTTGCAGCCATTAGTCGCGTGAAGCATAGACGAAGTTTATGCCACGCGGGTGGCTAAAAGCAAAACGAGCCAATGACAGTGCAAATATGAATGACAAAACAACGTTTTGTTATCGGCAAGTTTTGCAGCCATTAGTCGCGTGAAGCATAGACGAAGTTTATGCCACGCGGGTGGCTAAAAGCAAAACGAGCCAATGACAGTGCAAATATAGAATGACAAAACATAAGTTTTGTTATCGGCGAGTTCATTAGCGGTTGGTCGCACGAGGCATGGGTGAAACTCATGCCGTGCGGGCCGCGAAAGGATGAACGAGCCAATGACTCTACAAATAT
>JAZNUE010000019.1:0-21283 GCA_045592125.1 Bacteroidaceae bacterium
CGAGGCTGCTTACTATGCTATTACCTTGGAAGAGGCTGCTGAGGCAGGAACATACTACATTAAGGATGTAAACGGCAACTATATCTACACATCTTCAATGTATGGCACTTCCGGTCCAAAGCTCAGTTCAAATGGCGCATACACTCCAATGAGCAGCTGGACAATTACTGTTGCCGATGATGAGAACAGCACAGCAACTATCGTAAGCGAGGGGTTGACCCTTGTATATGACACTGCTGCAAGTGCATTCAAGGTTACAGAGTCTGTTTCAGACGGTATGGTACTCCCGACATTCTACGGTACACAGGCCACAGGCGTTGAGAACGTAGTTATCAACGGCGAGGCTATCGAGAGCATCTACGACCTCAATGGCCGCAAGCTTGAGAAGGTAACCGAAGGTGGTATCTACATTGTCAATGGCAAAAAGGTACTT
Organism: Bacteroidaceae bacterium; assembly: GCA_045592125.1. GTDB lineage: Bacteria > Bacteroidota > Bacteroidia > Bacteroidales > Bacteroidaceae > HGM04593. The sequence continues at coordinate 434 of JAZNUE010000019.1, forward strand.
GTAAAGTAACTTTTTGCTATCGGCGAGCCTTTTAGCGATTGGTCACGCGAAGCACCGCGACAGTGGTGCCGCGTGGGTCGCTAAAAAAAAGGCGAGTCCAATGCATCGGTGAGCTTTTCAGCAATTAGTCGCAGGCAGCGTGGCGAAGTCACGCCCTGCGGGATGCGAACAGAAAAGCGAGCCAACGGCAAACTAACAAGAGGGGGCAATCCAAAGGGTTGCCCTCTCTTCACATAAAAAAGGTACTTGTAAAGTAAAAATAAACTTTACTTGACAACATGAGCGGGTGCGCGTTGCGCACCCGCTTTTTGCATATAAATATAAAAAAATTACACATATTCCTTTTTTACAAAAAATATACCTACATTTGTGAGAAAGTAGACAATATCAATAAGGTATATAAATATTATGCAAAAGAGAATAATCGAGTGCGTGCCTAACTTTTCCGAGGGCCGCAACATGGAAGCGCTAAAGCAGATAACAGACGCTATTGAGGGGATAAAGGGAGTCAGGTTGCTGGATGTTGACCCGGGAGAGGCCACCAACCGCACGGTAGTTACTTTTGTGGGCGAGCCGCAGGCTGTTATGGACGCGGCAGTAGCCTCAATAAAGCGCGCCACCGAAGTCATTGACATGCGCCAGCACAAGGGAGCGCACCCGCGCATGGGAGCATGCGACGTGTGCCCGCTCATTCCGGTCTCGGGCGTCACCATGGAGGAGTGCGCCGAAATGGCACGCGCCCTTGCAAAGCGCATTGCCGACGAGCTTGGCGTTCCCACATACTGCTACGAGGCAGCAGCTTTCAGGCCCGAGCGCCGCAACCTTGCTGTGTGCCGCGCAGGAGAATACGAAGGACTGCCCGAGAAGATGGCATGCGAGGAGAAGCGCCCCGACTTCGGGGCACGCCCCTTTGACGAGGGCATTGCCCGCACTGGCGCCACCGCCGTGGGAGCGCGCGACTTCCTTGTAGCCGTGAACTACAACCTCAACACCACATCGACCCGCCGCGCAAACGCCATCGCATTTGACGTGCGCGAGAAGGGACGCCCAATGCGTGAGGGCAACCCAATAGTGGGCAAGATTGTGAAGGACGAGAACGGCGAGACTGTGATGATACCAGGCACGCTAAAGGCCTGCAAGGCAATAGGCTGGTTCATAGAGGAGTATGGCATTGCCCAGGTGTCGATGAACATGACAAACCTTGCGATAACGCCGCTGCATGTAGCATTTGAGGAGGTGTGCCGGGCTGCCGGCGCACGCGGCGTGCGCGTGACAGGTACCGAGATTGTGGGCCTCGTGCCAAAGAAGGTTCTTGTTGACGCCGGCCGCTATTTCCTGCGCAAGCAAAACCGCTCCACAGGCGTGCCCGAAAGGGAACTGGTGCGCATTGCAATTGAGACTATGGGCCTCTCTACCCTCAAGGAGTTCAAGCCCGAGGAGAAGGTCATAGAGTACATGCTTGAGGCCGAAGAGCGCAAGGGCACAAAGAGACTTGTTGACATGACATGCGCCGCCTTTGCCGAGGAGACAGCAAGCGAGTCGCCCGCACCGGGCGGAGGCTCAATATCGGCCTACATGGGCGCACTGGCGGCAGCACTGGGCACAATGGTTGCTAACCTCTCATCGCACAAGGCCGGATGGGACGAGCGCTGGGAGTTCTTCTCCAACTGGGCCGAGGAGGGCATGGCAGTGATGAACGAGCTGCTTGCGCTGGTCGACGAGGACACGGCGGCATTCAACAAGATAATGGATGTGTTCAGCATGCCCAAGGCAACTGCCGAGGAGAAGGAGGCACGCGCTGCCGCAATGCAGGTGGCAACCCTGTACGCAACGGAAGTTCCACTGCGCACCATGAAGGCCGCTTACAGGACATTCGGCATTGTACGCGCAATGGCCCAGGAGGGAAACCCCAACTCTGTATCGGACGCCGGTGTAGGCGCGCTGGCAGCACGCTCGGCCGTGATGGGCGCATGCCTTAACGTGAAAATCAACGCCGCAGGCCTAAAGGACCGCGAGACCGCCGAAAGGCTTGTAAAGGAGGCCACCGAGATACAGGCACAGGCACAGCTGGCCGAAAAAGAGATTCTTGAGATTGTAGAAAGCAAGATATAGGCCTCGCCCTACCACCCCAAAGGAGAGGGAACTATTACACGGCCGCTGACCTGTCATGCTGGAGCGAAGCATCTAAAAACCGCGAAGAAAACTATGATATAACAGAAAAACAGATAAAACCATAATGCCATGACCGACTTTCAGAAGGAGATACTTGCAGGAATACCCGATGTGCTGCCTGCAAAGAAAGAGTACGACAAGACTGCAAGCCATGCGCCCAAGCGCAAGGACATACTCACCGACGAGGAGAAGAAACTTGCGCTTGCCAACGCGTTGCGATACTTCCCCGAAAGACACCACGCCGAGCTTGCGCCTGAGTTCCTCGAGGAACTCAGGCAGTACGGACGCATATACATGTACCGCCTGCGCCCCGACTATGAGATGTATGCACGTTCTATCGACGAGTACCCTGCACGTTCACGCCAGGCAGCGGCAATAATGCTCATGATACAGAACAACCTTGACAAGGCAGTAGCACAGCACCCTCATGAGCTCATTACCTACGGCGGCAACGGCGCGGTATTCCAGAACTGGGCACAGTACCGCCTTGCCATGAAGTACCTTGCCGAAATGACCGACGAGCAGACACTTGTGATGTACTCGGGACACCCGCTGGGCCTGTTTCCCTCGCACAAGGACGCACCGCGTGTAATTGTCACCAACGGCATGGTAATCCCCAACCACTCGTCACAGGACGACTGGGAACGCTTCAATGCCATGGGCGTCTCGCAGTACGGGCAGATGACAGCAGGCTCTTACATGTACATAGGCCCGCAGGGCATTGTGCACGGCACCACGATTACCGTGATGAATGCGGCCCGCAAGCGCATGAGACCCGGGCAGAGCGACCTCAAGGGTATGCTCTTCGTTACTGCCGGACTGGGCGGAATGTCGGGCGCACAGCCCAAGGCCGGGAACATCTCGGGCGTTGTGAGCGTAACTGCTGAGATTAACATTGCAGCAGCCCAGAAACGCTATAGCCAAGGCTGGGTAGACGAGCTGCACTCATCGCTAGACGAGCTTATCCCGCGCATAAAGGAGGCTGTCGAGAAGAAGGAGACCGTATCGTTCGCCTACGTGGGCAATGTCGTAGACCTTTGGGAGCGCCTTGCCGACGAGGAGATGAACGTGGACCTGGGAAGCGACCAGACCTCTCTGCACAACCCATGGGCAGGCGGCTACTACCCTGTGGGCTATTCCTATGAGGAATCGAACCGCATGATGGCCGAGGAGCCCGAGCGCTTCCGTGAGTGTGTAAAAGAGTCTCTTCGCCGCCACGTGGCAGCAATAAACAGGCTCACGGCACGCGGCATGTACTTCTTTGACTACGGCAATGCCTTCCTGCTCGAATCGTCACGCGCAGGGGCCGACATCCTTGCCGCTGACGGCAAGTTCCGCTATCCTTCGTATGTACAGGATATCATGGGACCAATGTTCTTTGACTACGGTTTCGGTCCCTTCCGCTGGGTATGCACATCGGGCAGCGAGAAGGACCTTGAGACAACCGACCGCCTTGCGGCCGGGGTGCTTGAGCAAATGCTTGCCGAGGCGCCCGCAGAAATCCGCGGACAGTTAGAGGATAACCTTCATTGGATTCGCGAGGCAAAGCAGAACAGGCTTGTCGTAGGTTCACAGGCACGCATACTATATGCCGACTCCGAGGGCCGGACACGCATTGCGCTCGCTTTCAACGAGGCCATAGCAAGGGGCGAGATTTCGGCCCCGGTTGTGCTCGGCCGCGACCACCATGACGTTTCGGGAACCGACTCGCCCTACCGCGAGACATCGAACATATACGACGGTTCGCAGTTCTGTGCCGACATGGCCGTGCACAACGTCATAGGCGACTCGTTCCGTGGCGCCACATGGGTATCAATCCACAACGGCGGCGGTGTAGGCTGGGGCGAAGTCATGAACGGCGGTTTCGGCATGGTGATTGACGGCAGCGACGACTCGGCACGACACATTGAGGAAATGCTCCTGTGGGATGTGAACAACGGCATTGCACGCCGCAGCTGGGCACGCAACGAGGGCGCAATGTTTGCCATCAAGCGCCAGATGGAGCGCACACCGCTGCTGAAGGTAACATTGCCTAGCCTTGCCGACAAGGAACTGATTGAGAGAGTATTTAACGAGAACAGATAAAGGCTGAGCGAAAGCAGAAAGGACATTGTCATGCTGGAGCGTAGCGAAGCATCTGACAACGCGCGAGCTTGTTCATTCCGAGCGAGAGAAACGACGATGAATATCAAGCAATACGAAAGAAAAGATTCTTCGTTGCACTCAGACGTGTTGTTGAGGGCTTTGCCCGAAAAATGACAAAACAAAGTTTTGTTATCGACGAGTTTTGCAGCAACAGGTCAAACGAAGCATAGCCGCAGGTTATGCCGTTTGGGTTGCGAAAAGCAAAACGAGTCAATGACAGTACAAATATAGAATGACAAAACAACGTTTTGTTATCGGCGAGTTTTGCAGCAACAGGTCAAACGAAGCATAGCCGCAGGTTATGCCGTTTGGGTTGCGAAAAGCAAAACGAGTCAATGACAGTGCGATAACAAGCAGCAAAAGAACGACTAACCAACATAACAATTTTATGACACATTACATAGACTCAGAGCACCTTACCATTGGCCGGGTAGAAGAAATCCTGGCCAACGGTTACACAATAGCCCTAAGCGACGACGCGGTAAACCGCATAAACCATTGCCGCGAGTACCTTGACAAGAAGATGGAGAACGCAGGGCGCCCTATCTACGGCGTTACCACAGGCTTCGGCTCGCTCTGCAACATATCGGTCGACAAGGATAACCTGTCGCAGCTGCAGAAGAACCTTATGATGTCGCACGCCTGCGGCACAGGCCAGCGAGTTCCCAAGGATATTGCACGCCTTATGCTGCTGCTGAAGGTACAGTCGCTCTCCTACGGCCATTCAGGAGTGCAGCTGGTGACAGTGCAGCGCCTTGTCGACATGTTCAACAGCAACATAGTCCCAGTGGTATATGAGCAAGGGTCACTTGGAGCAAGCGGCGACCTCTCGCCCCTTGCCCACATGTGCCTGCCGCTTATTGGCCTAGGCGAGGTTGAGATAGACGGCGAGATAGTCAGCGGCGAGGAGCTTATGCACAGAATGGGCTGGGAACCTATCACACTGTGCTCAAAGGAGGGCCTTGCGCTGCTCAACGGCACACAGTTCATGCAGGCCTATGGCGTATATTCGCTCATAAACGCGAAGCGCCTGAGCCTCTGGGCCGACCACATAGGCGCAATGTCGCTTGACGCCTTTGACGGCCGCATTGAGCCGTTCGAGCACAACGTACACGCCATACGCCCGCATGCCGGGCAGATTGAGACTGCGAGGAACATGCGCACAATCCTTGAAGGCAGCGAAATCATCAGGCAGCCCAAGAAGCATGTACAGGACCCCTACTCTTTCCGCTGCATTCCGCAGGTACACGGTGCCTCAAAGGACACTATTGCATATGTTTGGAGCGTGCTTGAGACCGAAATAAACTCGGCGACCGACAACCCCACAGTGTTCCCCGACACCGACGAGGTAATCTCTGCCGGCAACTTCCACGGCCAGCCCATTGCGCTTGCAATGGACTTCCTTGCCATTGCAGTGGCCGAGCTCGGCAACATATCGGAGCGCCGCATATACAAGATTATATCAGGCGCCCGCAATCTGCCCCACTTCCTTGTAGCCAACCCTGGGCTCAACAGCGGTTTCATGATTCCGCAGTACACGGCAGCCTCTATCGTGAGCCAGTCGAAAGGACTCTGCTGGCCAGCGTCGTGTGACTCTATACCCTCGTCGCAGGGACAGGAGGACCATGTGAGCATGGGTTCAAACGCCGCCACAAAATTGTGGAAGGTGGTGCAGAACACCGAGCGTGTGCTTGCCATTGAGCTCATGAATGCCGCACAGGCATTGGAGTTCCGCCGTCCAATGCGCTCATCAGGCACAATTGAGGCAATATTTGAGGCGTACCGCAAGGTGGTTCCATTCGTCGGCAACGACACTGTGATGTTCCCGCATATCGCCTCATCGGTAAAGTTCCTGAATGAATATGAACTTGCTCGTTAAGAATATCGGCACCATCGTCGGCATTGACGAGAGCGGGCGCACACGCGTCAGCGGCAAGGCCATGGACGAGATAGCCATGCTCGAGAATGCATGGCTGCTAACAGACGGGACACGCATAAAGGATTACGGGACAATGGACACCCTGCCCGCAGAAGAAAGCTGCGAGGTCATTGACGCACAGGGCGGCTGGCTGTTCCCGTCGTTCTGCGACTCGCACACGCATATTGTATACGCCGGCAGCCGCGAGCAGGAGTTCCTTGACAAGATTAACGGCCTCTCATATGAGGAGATTGCCAAGCGCGGCGGAGGCATACTCAATTCGGCCGACCGCTTGCACGGCACTACAGAGGATGAGCTCTACCGTCAGGCAATGGAGCGCATTGATGAGATTGCGGCAATGGGCACAGGCCTTGTGGAAATAAAGTCGGGCTACGGCCTTACGCTTGAGGATGAGCTCAAGATTCTGCGTGTCATACGCCGCATTAGGGAGACAGCGCCGCTTGAGGTACGCGCCACATTCCTTGGCGCACATGCAGTGGGGCGCGCCTACAAGGGCCGCCAGAGCGAATATGTGGAGCATGTGTGCAACGACATGATTCCTGCTGTTGCAAAGGAAGGCCTTGCCGACTATGTGGATGTCTTCTGCGACCGCGGGTTCTTCACCCCCGAGGAGACCGCAAGAATCATTGAGACAGGAGCACGCCACGGACTGCGCGCGAAGATTCATGCCAACGAGCTTGCCCTCTCGGGCGGCGTTGAGGTGGGCGTGGAGCATGGCGCACTGTCAGTAGACCATCTTGAATCAATGGGCGACGAGCAGATTGAGGCCTTGCGCGGCAGCGAGACTATGCCCACCATGCTCCCCGGTTGCGCATTCTTCCTTGGCATTACATACCCGCCGGCACGCAAGATGATTGACGCCGGACTGGCCGTAGCGCTCGCCTCGGACTACAACCCCGGCACAGCCCCATCGGGCAACATGAGATTTGTTGTCTCGCTTGCAAGCATAAAGATGAAGATGACACCGGCCGAAGCGCTCAACGCTGCCACGCTCAACAGCGCATGCGCAATGGGCGAGAGCAAGGACTACGGTTCAATAACCCGCGGTAAAATGGCAAGTTTCTACATAACAAGGCCATTACCGTCGCTCGCATTCCTGCCTTATGCGCACCAGACACCAATAATTGAGCGGGTGGTATTGAAAGGAGAAGTGGTAAAGTAAGGCAGACATATAATAATACAGACAATTACCATTACAGACAATTATCGGTTCCCGCCCGGTGATTGTCTGTTTTTTATACCGGCAATTCGCCAAGATTGTGTATATTCGCAGAATAAAACATCAAGCACTGATTATGATAAGAAGACTGCTTTTCTGCGCGCTTGCGTGCATAACATTCCTTGGCGCCACAGCCGATGAGGGCATGTGGCTGCCAAACAGTATAAAAGGGCGCATAAAGACAATGCGCAAAATGGGTTTCAAGTTGAAAGCCGATGACATATATTCCGACACCAAGACGTCGCTTAAGGACGCTGTGGTTCAGTTCGGTGGCGGCTGCACGGGCGAGTTCATTTCGCCCGAGGGACTGCTAATCACCAACCATCACTGCGGTTACAGCTCGATACAGAAACTATCATCGGTTGAGCATGACTACCTTACCGACGGTTACTGGGCAATGTCAAAGAGTGAGGAGCTTCCTGTTCCCGGACTTACCGTGACCCAACTCGTAAGAATGGAGGATGTAACAGCACGCATTGCTGCCGGCGAGAGCGAGGCGGCAATCATTGAAGAGGCAAAGAAGGAGCACAACTCCGACAAGGCAAACATAGAACCTATATACTATGGCAACCAGAAGGTGCTTTACGTCTACCGCACCTTCCGCGATGTGCGCCTTGTGGGCGCGCCGCCATCATCTATTGGCAAGTTCGGCGGCGATACCGACAACTGGGTGTGGCCACGCCACACCGGCGACTTCTCAATCTTCCGTGTATACGCGAACGCACAGAACGAACCGGCTGAATACTCCGAAAACAACGTACCCTACCGTCCTGCACGCCATTTCAAGGTATCGGTAAAGGGAGTTGAAGAGGGCGACTTCACCATGATTTACGGTTTCCCCGGCAACACGCAGGAGTATGTGACAGCCGACGCGGTAGAGTATGTTGCCAACATCTCAAACCCCATGAAGATTGCCTTGCGTACAATACGCCTTGACATAATAAGCGAGGCACAGAGCAAGGATGTTGCCACACGCATTGCATACGCAGCAAAGCATGCCAACATTGCAAATGCATGGAAGAAGTGGCAGGGCGAGAGCCTCGGGCTGGGCAAGCTGGGCACAATAGAGAAAAAGAAAGAGTATGAGAAGTCTTTTGCTGCATGGGCTGCCGGCAAGCCGCAGTACACACACCTGCTCGACTCAATGCACGCGGCATACAAGGAAGTAATCCCGCACTACTTTGCCCGCGAGCTCTTCAACGAGACAATCCTTGGCATGGAGTTCTTCAACTATGCCTACTGGTTCCACATATTTGACGCAAGAGGTGACAAGCTCACAGCCGACAAGCAGGCCGAGGCACGCAGGACCTACCTGAACGACTACAGGAAGGAGATTGACCATGCTATCTCGCGCCGCATGCTAAGCGAATATATCGCACGCATGCCAAAGGAGAATGTCCCCACCCCGCTTGCTGCTGCAATTGAGAAGCACGGCACCCCCGAGGCATTCGTAGACTACATGTTTGCCAACACACGTATTCTCACCGAGTACCCGCTCACACGCGAGAAGTACACGGCCGACCCAATGGTGCAGTTTGCAGGGTGGTTTGCCGGCACGCTTGCACAGAACCGCAAATATGCCTACCGCAACCTGAGCAACGTGCCTGCCATAGAGAAGTGGTACCGCACATACATGCAGGCCCTGCGCGAGTGGGACGGGGAGCGTGCTTTTTACCCCGACGCCAACTTCACCCTGCGTGTGGCATACGGCACAGTAACGGGTTATGAGAATGCCGACGGCGAGTACCATACCTACCTCACCACCCTTGACGGCATTATAGCGAAGGACAACCCCGAGATTTATGATTATGACATTCCGCAGTCATTGCGCGACATATACAAGAACAAGGACTACGGCCGCTGGGCTGTGGAGGTGAACGGCAGGAAGAGCGTTCCGGTGTGTTTCCTCGCGTCGAACCACACGACGGGCGGCAATTCAGGCTCGCCTGTGCTCAACGGAAAGGGCGAGCTCATTGGCATTAACTTCGACCGCACCTGGCGCTCAACCATGAGCGACATTGAGTTTGACCCTGCAATATGCCGCAACATTTCGGTAGACATACGCTATGTGCTGTTTGTTATAGACCGCATTGGCGGAGCAGGGTACCTGCTAAAGGAAATGGGAGTGGAATAGGCGTAGCCTCCCTCTTCCGGGACTACTCCGGCAATACGTAGATTTCAGCATTAGGTTTTCAGATGGATTTCTTTAACTCGCTATTCATAGAGCATTCGGCACTGCAGGCAATTGTGGTGCTGTCGCTAATATCGGCCATTGGGCTCATGCTGGGCCGTGTGCGCGTGTCCGGGATATCGCTAGGCATAACCTTCGTGTTCTTCATTGGAATTATCGCCGGACACTTGGGACTGAGCATTGACGGGCAAATGCTCTTCTATGCCGAGACATTCGGCCTTGTGCTCTTTGTGTATGCCCTCGGCCTGCAGGTGGGCCCGGGTTTCTTCAGTTCAATGCGCACCGAAGGAGCACGGTTAATCGGCCCCGCTGTGGGAGTGCTGCTCACAGGCACCATCGCGGCTATTGCGCTGAGCTACTGCTGCGGGGTACCAATGCCCGAGATGTCGGGAATACTATGCGGTGCGACTACAAACACCCCTGCCCTTGCAGCCGCACAGCAGACGCTTGGGCAGATGGGCATTGACGGCAGCGGGGCCGCATTGGGCTGCGCGCTAACCTACCCGCTCGGTGTTGTGGGCGTGATATTGGCGATAGTTGTCATGCGCAGGTTTTTTGTGCGCGACAAGGACATGCCACGGCCCGACAGCAAGCACCGCAAGAACGTGTTCATAGCCAGCTACCGTGTTACCAATCCCGGCATTTTCGGGAAAAGCATAAGGGAGGCGGCAGAGACAAGCCACAATCATTTTGTAATCTCGCGAATGTGGCATAACGGGCATGTGCTCATACCCATGCCGGACAGGATTCTGCACGAGAACGACATACTGCTCGTTATCACAAAGCCCGACGAGGCCGAGGCGCTGGGTCTCGTGTTCGGCGAAAAAGAGCAGAAGGACTGGAACAGCAGCGAGATTGACTGGAACAAGATTGACAGCGAGCTCATATCGCAGCGCATACTAGTGACCCGCCCCGAGATAAACGGCAAGAGACTCTCGTCACTGAAACTAAGGAACAATTACGGTATAAACATAAGCCGCGTATACCGCTCGGGCGTGCAGCTGCTTGCGACACCCGACCTTGTGCTGCAGATGGGCGACCGCATTACGGTTGTGGGCGAGGCAGCCGACATAAAGCGCGTCGAAGGCATTCTTGGCAATGCCGTGCAGAGCCTTAACGAGCCTAACCTTGTATCGGTATTCATCGGGATGATTCTAGGACTGATTGTCGGTTCCATTCCACTCTCCATCCCTGGCATTTCGTTGCCTGTGAGACTGGGCCTTGCCGGAGGTCCCATAATTGTGGGAATACTCATAGGCACATTCGGCCCACGCCTGCACATGGTCACTTACACCACACAGAGCGCCAACATGATGTTGCGTGCGCTTGGGCTTAACCTTTACCTTGCATGCCTGGGACTGGACGCCGGCAAGCACTTCTTTGAGACCGTAATGCGCCCCGAAGGTATCCTGTGGCTCATTTTGGGAGTTATTATAACATTCGTGCCGGTTGTATTGGTGGGAATATTCTCAATGAGAAAAATGAAACTTGACTTCGGTTCTGTAACAGGAATGCTATGCGGTTCCATGGCAAACCCCATGGCGCTGAACTATGCCAACGAGACAATTGAGGGCGACAACCCGTCTGTTGCATACGCAACGGTGTACCCGGTATGCATGTTCCTGAGGGTAGTGATAATACAGCTTGTGATAATGTTCTTTGTATAAAAGTCATGGCAACAGTAAAGAGGACAGCAATTGCAGGAGGGTATTTCATTGAACTCGGCAGCAAGGAGATTGAGATATACAGCATTGCCAATGACGGCAGCGGCAACCTGAAACGTGTGGACGACGTGCAGGGCACGATACGCCGACTCACAGAAGAAGCTGGACTTGAACGTGATTACAACCAGAGTTTCAGGCAGCATGTTGCAAGGCTCATCCAGCACATAAATAACGAAGAAAACAAAAACAAATGATATGAGAAGGAGAAACACGCTTATCGCACTATTGCTTTGTGCGCTTGGACTACAGGCGCAGAGTGACTACATCCATGGCCTTTCGGTATGGTTCGACCAGCCCACTACCCTAAAAGGCCGCAGTGTATGGTACGGCGGACGCCCCGACCTGTGGGTGGGACGCGACAAGCCCGAATGGGCAGGAGAGGGTGCATACAACCCCGACCAGGAGTGGGAATCGCAGTCATTGCCTATTGGCAACGGCAGCATTGGCGCCAACATAATGGGCTCGCTTGAGGCCGAGCGCATTACACTGAACGAGAAGACCCTTTGGCGCGGTGGCCCAAACACCGAGAAGGGTGCGGAATATTACTGGAACGTGAACAAGGAGTCGGCACATCTGCTCGATGACATTCGCCAGGCATTCCTTGACGGCGACGACGAGAAGGCAGCAAGACTCACACGCGAGAACTTCAACAGCACGGCCTCGTATGAGTATTATGGCGAAAAGCCGTTCCGTTTCGGCAACTTTACCACTATGGGCGAGATTTACATCGAAACTGGGCACAGCATGGTAGGCCTTGGCGATTACAAACGCATTCTATCGCTCGACTCGGCGCTTGCGGTGGTGCAATATACCAAGGACGGTATTGATTTTGAGCGGAAATCTTTTGTCTCATACCCCGCAAACACGCTGGTAATGAAATACAGCGCAGACAGGCCCGGAATGCAGAATCTCATACTCAGTTATGCCCCCAACCCGGTTTCGGAGGGCTCATTGGAGAGCGACGGCAACAATGGAATCGTGTGGAAAGCAAGGCTCGACAACAACAGCATGCAATATACCCTGCGCATTAAGGCTGTTGCAAAAGGCGGCAAGCAGGAGGTGAAGGATGGCAGAATCTACATAAGCGGCGCCGACGAGGTATGCTTCTACGTCACCGCCGACACTGATTATAGAATCAATTTCGACCCTGATTTCAGCGACCCCAAGGCATATGTTGGCGTAAACCCCGACGTAACAACCGCCCGGTGGATGAAAAATGCCGTTGAAAAGGGATACGACGAACTCTTCAAGGAGCACTATGCCGATTACTCGGCACTCTTTAACCGCGTGCAGTTGGATATCAACCCTAACGCGCCAATGACACTGGAATATCCCGGAGTTGCAAGCCTCCCTACCCCAAAACGTTTGAAGAGTTACCGTACGGGCAAGCCCGACTATGGGCTTGAGCGTCTCTACTTCCAGTTCGGACGTTACCTTCTCATTGCCAGCTCGCGCCCGGGCAACCTGCCCGCCAACCTGCAGGGAATGTGGCACAACAACGTGGACGGCCCTTGGCGCGTAGACTACCATAACAACATAAACCTGCAGATGAACTACTGGCCTGCATGCGCCACCAACCTCAATGAATGTGTGCTCCCATTGGTCGATTTCATACGCACACTCATAAAGCCAGGTGCCGTAACAGCAAAATCGTATTTTGGCGCAAGAGGCTGGACAGCAAGCATTTCGGGCAACATATTCGGTTTTACGGCACCGCTCATAAGCCAGGACATGTCATGGAACTTCAACCCGATGGCAGGCCCATGGCTCGCCACACATGTGTGGGATTACTACGACTACACCCGCGACGAGAAGTTCCTCAAGGAGACAGGATACGAAATTATCAAGAGCAGTGCAATCTTTGCAGTAGACTACCTTTGGAAGAAACCTGACGGCACATACACCGCAGCACCTTCTACATCGCCCGAACACGGTCCCATTGACCAAGGCGCGACATTCGTGCATGGTGTAGTGCGCGAGATACTGCTCGACGCGATTGTAGCTAGCGAGGAGCTTGGCGTGGACAGCAAGCTGCGCAAGGAGTGGAAAAATGTGCTTGCGAAACTTGCGCCATACGAAATCGGGCGCTACGGCCAACTCATGGAGTGGAGCAAGGACATCGATGACCCCAACGACCAGCACCGCCATGTAAACCACCTCTTTGGCCTGCACCCCGGCCACACCATCTCACCGGTAACGACACCTGAGCTTGCCGAGGCTTCAAAGGTTGTACTTGTTCACCGAGGCGACGGCGCCACAGGCTGGAGCATGGGCTGGAAACTGAACCAGTGGGCACGCCTGCACGATGGCAACCACGCATATACCCTTTTCGGGAACCTGCTGAAGAACGGCACGCTTGACAACCTTTGGGACACACATGCCCCGTTCCAGATTGACGGCAATTTCGGCGGGACAGCCGGAATTACCGAAATGCTCATGCAGAGCCACATGGGATTCATCCACCTGCTGCCGGCACTGCCCGACGCATGGGAAGAAGGTGCCATCAAGGGCATTTGCGCAAAGGGCGGCTTTGACGTTGACATTACATGGAAAGACAGCAAGCTGCAGGAGGCCGTAATCACCTCAAAGAGCGGTGAGCGCTGCAGCCTGCGCTACGGCAACGAGACACTCTCCTTTAGCACAAAGAAAGGCAAGAGCTACAAGATTATACTCAAGGACGGCAAGCTGAGGAGGGCATAAGATGGCGAGAAGACGCAGAGGCAGCAGTAGCAAGGGCAAGAGACTGGTATACACACTGGCAATAATAGCCATTGCCCTTGCTGCAAGCTACCTGGCAAAGGGCAAAGGGGTGCCAGAACAGGCGGAAAGAGGGGATACAGTGGAGTTCTCCGCTGCCCTCTCGATACCCAGGACAGCGGCAGGGAGTGACAGCGAGACTATAGAGCACGCAGGTTTCACGGTCTCTTATAACCAAAGGCGCAAGAACCCTGACTGGGTGGCATATGAGCTCACTGCCGAGGAGGCACAAGGAACGGAACCGCGCAAGGGAGACTTCATTCCCGACCCAGGCATAAGGGGCGCACAGGGCGACAATGACGACTACCGCCGCAGCGGCTGGACACGCGGGCACCATGCGCCTGCAGGCGACATGAAATGGAGCGGACAGGCAATGAGAGAGAGTTTCTACCTGTCGAACATATCGCCGCAGAACGGCAATCTCAACAATGGCGTGTGGAAGTCCATTGAGGAACTCGCGAGAGACAATGCCGTAAGATACGGCAAGGTGCTCATCGCTACAGGCCCGGTATTCGCCGATGAGAATGGGTTGGGAACGATTGGCAAGAACAGGATACTCATCCCTAACGGGTTCTATAAGGTGCTGCTCATTGAAGACAGCGGATACAAGGGCATTGGGTTCTACTGCGACAACGTGGCAGGCAAGAAGAAACTGCACACCTATGCCAGGAGCATTGACGAGATTGAGAGCATGACCGGGATAGACTTCTTCCACAGGCTGCCCGATGATATAGAGGAGGCTGTTGAGAAAGAGTTTAGCTGGGACATCTGGAAATAGCAGACAAGAGGAGCGGCCCGGCCGCTCCTCTTATGCTCTACAATAATATCTCGTCTATTGCCTGCTTCAGCTGCGGTTTCCCTATTGCACCCTGCACAATCCTGTAGTTCCCGTCCATGGGAATGAACACGATGGTAGGAATGGAACGCACATTGAAAAGCGCTGCAAGCTCTTCTTCATCCTCAACATTGACCTTGTAGAAACTGACCCTTCCCGAATATTCGTCCGAGACCTCCTCAAACACCGGAGAGAACATCCTGCACGGGCCGCACCAGGCCGCATAGAAATCTATGACAGCAGGCTTGGTCCCAAGGAAATCAATCTTCTCCATTCTCTTTTCATAACTGGCAATCCTCTTTGCGAACTGCCCTTTTGTCAAATTGATTGTTGCCATAATCGTCCTGATATATCCATGCAAAAACATCTCTGCATTGAATAACAAGAGAAGAGTGCAATAATGTTGCCTGTTTGCACAAAATAAGGGTACTTTTTTTGATTGTTTGGATAGTTTGGACTAAATTAGCACCAATTATGACACATATGTAATAACTTGGGGAAATTCATTTTAGGGACAATATGGAACAACGCACTACTTTGGATATAATCTGGCGTTTCATGCGCCGTTACAACCGCTATATTAAGGTAGGACTCATCTCGCTCTTTGCTCTCATAATAGCAATGCTGCCGACAGAGGCCTTCGGGATTGAGGGACTGAACGGTATCCAGCAACGCGTGATTGCCATATTCGTGTGGGCTGCCTGCATGTGGATTGTGGAGGCGGTACCGGCATGGACAACATCACTGCTCATTATTGTGATAATGCTGCTCACTGTTTCGGACAGCGCCATAACCCCGCTCATAAGCGGTTACGACAAGAGTGAACTCATGAGTTACAAGACTATCATGTACACCTTTGCCAACCCTACCGTAATGCTCTTCATGGGTGGTTTCATCCTTGCCCTTGTGGCTTCAAAAAGCGGTGTCGACGTGAGCATGGCGCGTGCAATGCTAAAGCCCTTCGGTTCAAGGCCAAGTGTGGTGCTGTTCGGTTTCATGCTTGTCACGGCAGTATTCTCAATGTTTGTGAGCAACACCGCCACGGCGGCCATGATGCTCACTTTCCTTGCTCCCGTACTGCGCCAGTTACCCTCTACGGAGAAAGGCACGGCGGCACTTGCGCTTGCCATTCCCATAGGCGCCAACATCGGTGGCCTTGCCACGCCTATCGGTACCCCTCCTAACGGAATTGCCCTGCAGTATATAAACGGAGAACTCGACCTGGGAGTGGATTTCGGTGAGTGGATGATTGTGATGACACCGCTCATGCTTGCCATTCTGGTTATATCATGGGTATTGCTACGCATATTCTATCCTTTTACCGCCAAGAAAGTGAACATACACATTCTGGGCGGTGCAAGGAAAGGCTGGCGCACATACGTCATCTATGCCACTCTTGCAATAACCATCCTGCTGTGGATGTTCGAGAGGTATACAGGCATAAATTCATACGTTGTGGCACTGTTCCCCATTGGGGTGTTCGCAATAACCCGTATAATAAAGTCGAGCGACCTGAAGGACATCGACTGGGCCTGCCTGTGGATGGTTGCCGGCGGTTTTGCCTTGGGCGAAGGAATGTCAAAGACAGGCCTTGCCGATAATCTTGTTCAGGCAATTCCATTCGACAGCTGGCCGGCGATTGTCGTTCTCCTTAGCGGCGGCCTCATCTGCTGGTTATTGTCGCAGTTCATCTCCAACTCTGCTGCCACGGCACTCATGGTACCCCTTATGGTTGCCGTTGGCAAGGGTATTGAGGGACCGTTGGGCGAATACGGCGGCATTGGGACATTGCTCGTGGGCGTTGCCATGGCCGCTTCATTTGCGATGTCATTGCCTATAAGCACGCCGCCTAATGCCATTGCATACTCTACAGGCCTCATAAAGACAAAGCAGATGTTCATCACTGGTATAACCATTGGGGTAATATCGTTAATCTTAGGCTATGTGCTCATAATAACAGTGGGCAAAATGGGATATTTCGGATAATGCAAACACACACATATATGAAAAAGACACTATTTATGGCTGCGCTCATGGCAATGGCCATCGGCGGGGCAAGCGCACAGAAGAAGTTTGACTTCAAGCTTTATGGTTTCGTGCGCAACTATGCATGCTTCGACACGCGCGAGAGCATGACATCGAACAGCGAGCAGTTCTACTACATGCCAAAGGATGAGAGGCCTGACGTTAACGGCAACGACCTCAACGCACAGCCCAACATGATGCTGCTGAGCATTACGACCCGCCTGGGAGTAAACATTACAGGCCCGGAGTTCCTTGGCGCAAAGACATCGGCAAAGATTGAGTCGGACTTTGCAGGTTTCGGCACAAGCAATACCGTCCTTCGCATACGCCAGGCATACGCGAAGATGGACTGGGAACACAACTCTGTCCTTGTGGGACAGGCATGGCACCCAATGATGGGCGACATGATGCCCGATGTGTTCTCGCTTGAGACCGGTGCTCCGTTCACCCCGTTCAGCCGCACTCCGCAGCTGAGGTACGACTACAAGAACAAGGGATTTACCCTCACGGCCACTGCGCTCTACCAGTTCCAGTACACATCCTATGGCCCCGACGGCGCGTCATTCAACTACGCCCGCAACGCCGTTGTACCTGAGCTCTACTTCCAGGCAATGTACAAGAACGGCGGTTTCCAGATTGGCGCTGGCGTTGACCTGCTTACCATAAGGCCCCGCCAGAGCTATACAGTTACTACATCAACCTCGGAGACCGTATACATTCCCGTTTTTGACGAGGCAGGAAACCCCATCCTTGACAGCAACGGCAACCATAAGAATTTGTCTGTAGATTTCGAAAGCGGCAAGACTGAGACCTTCAAGTGCAATGACGCGCCAGTTGTGAGCATAAGCCCTACTGCCTTCATCTCGTACAAGACCGGCCGCTGGGGCATAAAAGGCCGTTTCACTTATGCACAGAATGCAGCGCACCTGAGCATGATAAGCGGCTACGGCGTGACAAAGGTAAACGAGAAAGGCGAGATGGAGTACAGCACCATCAACAGCATGAGCGGCTGGGTGGACGTAACCTACAAGCAGCCCTTGAAAAGAGGCTACCTCACTTTCTGCTGCTTCGCCGGATACACCAAGAACCTCGGCAGTGAGGATGATTTCATAAAGGGCAAGGACGGCAATCCTGTCATATACATGCGCGGCGAGAAGAACATGGACTACATGTGGCGCATTGCACCAAGCATCCTCTACACGCACAATGCAATGCAGATTGGCGTTGAGTACAACCCCACCACTGTTGGTTACGGCGAGGACGGCGCCGACTACAAGATGTACAACCCTCATGCTGTTACCAACCACCGCATATGCGCAATGCTGAAGTATAATTTCTAAGGACTTTGCCATTACGAAAGGCAACAAGTTATAACTAAAACCATATAGACATGAACAAGAAAATTCTGACATTAGGCCTCATGCTCATGACCGGGCTGGGCGCAACCGCGCAGGTGAGCCTCGTGAACCCCGTTCCGCAGGAAGTCACTACAGCCGGCACCGCACTTATTGAGGCGCCTGCACAGTGGAGAATCAACGCCGACAAGAAACGCCTCACAGGCTATGTATATGACGCGCTGCTTACTGCTTCTCCTGAGGTTTCAGGCAAGGCGGCCTACACCGTAACCATTGGAGTGCGCGGCGACAGCAAGGTAAGCAAGTACAGGAAGAACATCCCTGCCAAAACCGAAGGTTACTTCATGAAGGTTACCGACAAAGAGGTTGTGATTGCCGGCAATGACGAGAAGGGCCTCTACTATGGCGTGCAGACACTCCTTGGCATGATGAGCGAGGGCAAGCTGGAAGAGTGTACAGTTACCGACTGGCCCGATGTGCCGTTCCGTGGAACCGTAGAAGGATTCTACGGCACGCCGTGGAGCCACGAGGCACGCAAGAGCCAGCTGGAGTTCTATGGCCGCAACAAGATGAACGTATACATCTATGGCCCTAAGGACGACCCCTGGCACCGCGACAAATGGCGCGAGCCGTACCCCGAGACTGAGGCAAAGCGCATTGCAGAACTGGTGGAGGTTGCCAAGAAGAACGGCGTGAACTTCTACTGGGCAATTCACCCGGGCGTGGACATCAAGTGGAACGACGAGGACCGCGACAGGCTCATGGCAAAGCTGGAGGTTATGTACCAGCTGGGCGTGCGCTCGTTTGCAGTGTTCTTCGACGATATCTGGGGCGAGGGAGCACAGGCCGACAAGCAGGCTGCGCTGCTCAATTACATCGACGATAACTTTGTTCAGGCAAAGAAGGATGTTGCTCCTCTTATCCTCTGCCCCACCGAGTACAACAAGGGCTGGGCGAACGAGGAGAAAGGCTACTTGCGCACACTTGGCAAGAACCTTAACAAGGGTATCGAGGTCATGTGGACCGGCAACTCTGTGGTTGCATGCATTGACAAGCCCACAATGGAGTGGATTAACGAGCGCATCCAGCGCAAGGGTTATATATGGCTGAACTTCCCTGTGAACGATTTTGTACGCGACCACATTCTCATGGGCCCTGCATACGGCAACGGTCTTGACATTGCAGGCGACGTATCAGGTTTCGTCAGCAACCCCATGGAGTATGCCGAGACATCGAAGATATCACTCTATGGTATTGCCGACTACTGCTGGAACATGGAGGCCTATGACTACAAGAGCAATTGGGAGAAGAGTCTCAAGAATATTCTCCCAAGCAACCCACAGGCACTGCGCACTTTCGCACTCTACAACAAGGACCTTGGCCCTAACGGTCACGGCTTCCGCCGCGAAGAGGGTGAGGAACTGAAGGAAGTTGCCGAGGCTGCACTCAAGGGCGACATGTTTGCGGCAGCAATGCTCAACGTGGCATGCAACGAACTGGAAGTTGCATGCGACATCCTGCTCAACGACAACAGCAATCCCCAGCTTATACACGAAATACGTCCATGGGTTCTCCAGGGCAAGAACCTTGCTGCATATGGCCGCACAGTAGCGCTCATGGGAATGTTGGCCGACGCAAAGGACAACGGCAGCACAACAAGCCAGTTCATCAGCTTCGAGAACCTCTACAAGCAGGCACGTTCATTGCAGAAACAGATGTTCGACCTTGAGAACGACAGGACACAGCGTCACCCATACCAGATTGGCACAAAGGTGGGTACAAAGGTAATGCTCCCGACAATTAACCAACTTTTTGCAAAGGCAACAGAGATGTACAATACAGCCAAAGGTACAGCCTTTGACACAACAGCCGAGTACAACCCCTTCAAACTCACTTCAACCGTTACACAGCTTGCGCTGCTTCCGGTGAAACTGAATGGCGATGTGGTGGAGATTGCTTCGGCGCTTGAAGTAATCAACTGGCAGGCTGGCGGCGAGCTGCTGCTCGAGAGCGAGAAGGCAGTCACCTTCCAGGGCATGGACTTCAACATGGGCGTCAAGGGCGCAGCACAGCACTTCCGCCTTGAGCTGTTTGTCGACGGCGCCTGGAAAGAGGTGTCACTGCTCCACTACAGCGAGGACGACACGGTAATCCACACAGGCAACGAGCTCGGCGGCATGACAGCAACCAAGCTCCGCATAACAAACAAGAGCAACGCCGAACAGCAGGTATTCTTCAAGAATTTCAGGTTCATAAGGAGATAGCCTCAGCGGCCTCGAAGTAATATATACAATCCTAAAGGGACTGTGTCAAAATTTTCTTGACACAGTCCCTTTAGGATTTTGTAAGAATTGGCAACCAATGGCGAAGCAGGCAATGTCTTGTCATTCTTTATTTGCACTGTCATTGACTCGTTTTGCTTTTCGCAACCCAAACGGCATAACCTGCGGCTATGCTGCGTTTGACCTGTTGCTGCAAAACTCGTCGA
>JAZNUE010000020.1:0-24433 GCA_045592125.1 Bacteroidaceae bacterium
AGTTGCTGCAAAACTCGTTGATAACAAAAAAGGTCATTGACTCGTTTTGCTTTTCGCAACCCAAACGGCATAACCTGCGGCTATGCTGCGTTTGACCTGTTGCTGCAAAACTCGTCGATAACAAAACGTTGTTTTGTCATTTTGAGCAAAGCGAAAAATCTCTTTACTTGCTACTTTGAGACTCTTGGCTTTAGCCCCTTAGGCCATTAGGCAGCATTTGCCTCACTGGACCTAAAAGGGCTAAAGGACTACAGTAGCCAGAAGGACCACAAAGGACTAATGGGTGCAGCGATGGAATGCAATCATTTCCCAATGCCGCTGCTGCGGTCGCCATTTTGCGCTTTTGCTAATTTTTATTCATGATTTCCTTTGCGGGAAATCTTTTTTTTATTTTATTTGCGGAAGAATAGCTATTTTATAACAGACATAATATGAATTGTACTGAAAACCTTTCACAATTGAAGGCCGCCGACTTCAAAAAGAACATCGGCGGCAAGGAAACAGCGCTATTTATCTTGAAGAACAAAGCAGGTAGCGAAGTTGCAATCACAAACTACGGAGGCGCAATATGCAGCATTATGGTTCCCGACAGGGACGGCAAATATGCGAACGTAATCCAGGGCCACGACAGCATTGACAACCTCCTCAACAGTCCCGAGCCGTTCTTGAGCACACTTGTGGGACGCTACGGCAACCGCATTTGCAAGGGCAAGCTCACCATTGACGGTAAAGAGTACAGCCTTGCAATAAACAACGGCCCTAACCACCTGCACGGCGGCCCCACAGGTTTCCACGCAAGAGTATGGGACGCAGAGCAGACCGACTGCCAGACATTGAGGCTCCATTACCTCTCTGCCGACATGGAAGAGGGTTTCCCCGGCAACCTTGACGTCACAGTCATCTACACATTCACCGACGATAACGAGCTCAAAATCGACTATACTGCAACTACCGACAAGAAGACCGTAGTAAACCTCACAAGCCACGGTTTCTTCTCTCTCTCAGGTATTGCGGACCCCACAGCGACAATAGACAATCTCATTTGCGAGATCAATGCGGACTTCTACGTACCCATTGACGATACATCAGTGCCTTACGGCTGCATTGCACCGGTAAAGGGCACTGCTTTTGATTTTACCACACCTGCAGAGGTGGGCGCACGCATTGATGCCGACGAGGAGCAGATAAGGCATGGCGCAGGATATGACCACTGCTATGTGCTCAACAAGAAGGAGGCTGGCGAGCTCAGCTTTGCGGCAAAGGTAACAGAGCCTGTAAGCGGCCGCACAATGGAGGTGTACACTACCGAGCCCGGCGTCCAGGTATATACATCGAACTGGCACAGCGGCTTTGCCGGCGCCCACGGGGCCACATTCCCCAAGCGCAGTGCAATCTGCTTCGAGGCGCAGCACTTCCCCGACTCGCCTAACCGCGCACACTTCCCCAGCGTATTGCTTTGCCCAGGCGAGACATACAGGCAGGTTACTGTATACAGGTTCGGAGTTGAGAGATAAGACCAAAAACAATTCATAACAAACTAAAATCTAAACAATCATGAGTAATCAAAAGAAACAATGGGGAGCCATCATAGTAATGATTGCGCTCTTCGCTATGATTGCCTTTGTGACAAACCTCTGTACACCAATGGCAACCATCATCAAGAACCAGGGACCTATCTCAAACGTGCTTGCACAGATTGGTAACTACGGTAACTTCATCGCATACCTTGTAATGGGTATCCCCGCAGGTATGCTCATCGCAAAGTACGGCTACAAGAAGACAGCCCTCATTGGCCTTGCAGTAGGTGCAACAGGTATCATCATCCAGTGGGTGAGCGGCCTTCTCGATGTTGAGCAGAACCTTGGCCTTGTATTCGCAGTGTACCTTATCGGCGCATTCATCGCAGGCCTTTGCATGTGTATCCTCAACTGCGTTGTAAACCCAATGCTTAACCTCCTTGGCGGTGGCGGCAACAGCGGCAACCAGCTCATCCAGATTGGCGGCGTGTTCAACTCTTCAGCAGCCGTAGCATGCTACATCCTCATGGGTGCCCTCATCTCTGACGCTACAAAGGCAAAGATTGCCGACGCTACTCCAGCGCTCATGATTGCACTCGCAATCTTCGTTGTAGCCTTCATCGTTATCCTCTTCACTAAGATTGAGGAGCCCGAGCAGGCACCTGTACAGCTCAGCCTCGTGAAGGGCGCTATGAAGCACCGTCACTTCGCGCTCGGCGCGCTTGCCATCTTCCTTTACATGGGCATTGAGGTTGGTGTTCCCAACGCAGTACAGCAGATGCTGACATCGGCACCCTACTCAATCCCCGCAGGCACAGTAGGCATGATTGTTGCCGTTTACTGGTTCATGATGCTCATAGGCCGTTTCGTCGGCGCAAGTATCGGCAGCAAGGTTTCAAGCCGCGCAATGGTTACAACTGTATCTGTAGCGACCTTGGTACTTGTATTGTTCGGTATGTATGCTCCAGCTGTTGACGTTCCGTTCCCGGGTGTTGACTGGGGCAACCTTGAGCTCATCTGGCAGGACATCCCAATGGGTATCTTCTCATTCCTCCTTGTTGGCCTCTGCACATCAGTAATGTGGGGTGCAATCTTCAACATGGCTGTCGAGGGCCTTGGCAAGTACACTGCTGTCGCTTCAGGTATCTTCATGACAATGGTATTCGGCTGTGCCGTAATGATGGGTATCCAGGGCTATGTAGCAGACTTGACCAACTACATGACAAGCTTCTGGGTAATCGTGTTCTGTGCAGCATACCTGCTGTTCTATGCACTCGTAGGCTCAAAGCCAGCAAGAAAGTAATATCAGACCTTATATAATAGATATTTGTCTAACAACTAAATATTTTACAGCTATGGATATAGAATTTGTAAGAAGCCGTTTCATCAAGCACTTCGATGGTACAACAGGAAGCATCTATGCTTCTCCAGGCCGCATTAACCTCATTGGCGAGCACACCGACTACAACAATGGTTTTGTATTCCCAGGTGCTGTAGACAAGGGTATCATGGCCGAGATTAAGCCAAACGGTACTGACAAGGTATGCGCTTACTCTATCGACGAGAAGGACTACGTTGAGTTCGGCCTGAGAGAGGAGGACGCTCCACGCGCTTCTTGGGCAAAATACATCTTCGGCGTTTGCCGTGAGATGATAAAGCGTGGCGTTGACGTTAAGGGTTTCAACACTGCATTTGCAGGTGATGTGCCCCTCGGCGCAGGCATGTCTTCATCGGCAGCGCTTGAGAGCACATACGCGTTTGCTCTTAACGACCTGTTCGGCGACAACAAGGTTGACAAGTTCGAGCTCGCTAAGGTTGGCCAGGCTACTGAGCACAACTATGTAGGCGTTAACTGCGGTATCATGGACCAGTTCGCAAGCGTATTCGGCAAGGCAGGCAGCCTCATCCGTCTCGACTGCCGCTCACTGGAGTACCAGTACTTCCCATTCAAGCCACAGGGCTACAGGCTCCTTCTCATGAACACATGCGTTAAGCACGAGCTGGTTGGCTCGCCTTACAACGAGCGACGCCTGAGCTGCGAGCGTGTTGCCGAGGTTATCAAGGCAAAGCACCCCGAGGTAGAGTCTCTCCGCGACGCAAGCTTCGAGATGCTCGAGGAGGTTAAGGCAGAGATCAAGCCCGAGGATTACAGCCGCGCCAAGTATGTTATCGGCGAAGTTGTACGCGTGCTCGATGTATGCGCCGCTCTTGAGGCCAGCGACTACGAGACTGTAGGCAAGAAGATGTACGAGACACACTTCGGCCTTAGCAAGGACTACGAGGTAAGCTGCGAGGAGCTCGACTTCCTTGTTGACGTTGCTATCGACTGCGGCGTTACAGGCTCACGCATGATGGGCGGCGGTTTCGGCGGCTGTACAATCAACCTTGTAAAGGAGGAACTGTACGAGATTTTCGTAGCAGAGGCCGAGAAGCGTTACCAGGAGAAGTACGGCAAGGCACCAAAGGTGTACAACGTAGTAATCGGCGACGGTTCACGCAAGATCTGCTAATCAGTTGCAGAATATCGCACACAATAAAAATGGCAGCCCCTGGGGCTGCCATTTTTATTGCGCTTATCATATATTTATACAAT
The DNA here is from genome assembly GCA_045592125.1 of Bacteroidaceae bacterium. GTDB lineage: Bacteria > Bacteroidota > Bacteroidia > Bacteroidales > Bacteroidaceae > HGM04593. The sequence continues at coordinate 4,111 of JAZNUE010000020.1, forward strand.
AAGACTATTACAATCCCAACATAGCATATTATGTGCGTCAATATCCATGTCGCTTGCAAGGTCTTTAAGTTGCTTGCAGGGGTTAACGTACGTTTTTATTTCTAACACAACAAATTACACCCCTTTCATTGAAAGCGATATCCTCCTTCTCTTCAAGTCCACCTCAACAACCTTCACCATCACCTGCTGGCCAAGCCTGACTACATCGCCAGGCGAGGAAACATACCTGTCGGCAAGCTGGGAAATGTGTACTAGCCCGTCCTGGTGGACTCCGATATTAACAAACGCGCCGAAGGCCGTGATGTTGGAAACCAGCCCTGGAAGAAGCATTCCCACCCGCAAATCCTCAATCTCGTGCACATTGGGGTCGAAAGAGAATGCCTTTGCCTGCTCGCGAGGGTCAAGGCCACGCTTGTTCAGCGCATCCATAATGTCGGTGAGCGTAGGCATTCCCACATCGCCGCCTACATAATTTGAAAGCTGTATCTTCTTGCGCAGCTCCCCATTGGCAATGAACTCTTCAAGAGTGACACCTGAATCCTTTGCCATGCGCTCTACAATGCCATAGGACTCAGGGTGTACAGCGGTGTTGTCAAGCGGATTGTCGCCGCCTACTACACGCAGGAAACCGGCAGCCTGCTCAAACGCCTTATTGCCGAGACGCGGCACCTTGAGCAGTTCCCTGCGAGTGCGGAAATCACCGTTCTGGGCACGGTAGCGTACAATATTCTCGGCCAGGGCAGGACCCAGGCCCGATATGTGGGTAAGTATCTGCCTGGTAGCAGTGTTCACATTCACCCCCACCTTGTTCACGCAGCTCTCGACAACTACATCAAGGCGTTCCTTGAGCTTGCCCTGGTCCACGCTGTGCTGGTACTGCCCCACTCCTATTGAGCGCGGCTCAATCTTGACAAGTTCCGACAGAGGGTCAATCAGCCTGCGTCCGATAGATACTGCCCCGCGCACCGTGACATCCTCGTCGGGGAACTCCTCACGGGCAACTGCCGAGGCGGAGTAAACCGAGGCGCCGTCCTCGTTAACAGAGAAGATATCTGCGCCAAGCCCTAGCCCGCGCACAAAGTCCTCGGTCTCACGCCCGGCAGTGCCGTTGCCTATGGCAAACGCCTCAATGGCATAGCTGCCGGCAAGCGAGGATATTATGCGTGCAGCGCCTTCACGGTCGTTCTGCGGCGCATGTGGATATATTACAGTGTGGTGTACGAGATTTCCCTGGGAATCGAGCACCACAGCCTTGCAGCCAGTGCGGAACCCTGGGTCAATGGCAAGAACCCTCTTCTGGCCAAGCGGAGACGACATGAGCAGCTGGCGCAGGTTCTCGGCAAACACGGCAATGGCCTCGTCATCGGCCTTCTGCTTTGCTGCGCTGCGTGTCTCGTTCTCGATTGACGGGGCCAGGAGACGCTTGTACCCGTCGGCAACGGCAAGTTCCATGTACTCGCGCGACGGCGAGGAGCGCTTTACAAAACGGCGGTTGAGCAGTGCGGCAGCCTCTTCGGCATCGGCCGCTATTGAGACACGCAGGTAACCCTCGTCCTCGCCTCGCATTATTGCAAGCAGGCGGTGCGACGAGATACGGGAGATATTCTCCTGCCATTCGTAGTAGTCGGAATACTTTATGCCGTCGCCTTCCTTGCCCTTTATTACCTTGGACACAAGGACTCCATGACGGGAGAAGAGGCGCCTTATAGCATTGCGCGCTCCCTCGTCTTCCGACACACGCTCGGCAATGATATCGCAGGCGCCTGCAATGGCGTCATCCAGCGTGGGGACATCGCTGCAGACAAAGCCGCGTGCCCTGCCCTTTACATCGCTGCACTGCTGCAGCATTATAAGGTCGGCCAGCGGTTCAAGGCCACGCTCGCGGGCAATGGTCGCACGCGTACGGCGCTTGGGCCTGTAGGGAAGGTATATGTCCTCGAGCTCCACCGCGCTGAAGCAGGCGTCAATGCGCTTCTTGAGTTCGGGAGTGAGCTTTCCCTGTTCCTCAATAGTCACTATTATGGTCTCTTTACGCTGCATGAGCGCCTTGAGTTTCTCATGCATATCCTTTATGCTGCCAATTGCCACCTCGTCCATCGAGCCAGTCGCCTCCTTGCGGTAGCGCGCTATGAACGGTACTGTAGCACCGCCCTCAAGCAGCTCAACCGTGTTCCTCACCTTTGCGGCCTGCAGGCCAAGTTCCTTTGATATAATGTCTATGAGCATAATTGTCCTTTAATTTGTTTACCATACGAAGATAGTACAAAGATGGGCAAAATTGAAAGAACAATTGCAAAAAGCCCTTAAAAGCTGCTAAATTTAACTAGACAGATGAAATGCATGGCAAGTTCTGCAATATTTATACTAAGGGAACAAAAACATCTTAGGATAATGCTCCACATTCAAACAAAAAGTATTACTTTTGTAACAATTTGAGGGGAGGTGTACCCGCAAGGGAACACGCTCCTGACGGAACTGGCAAATAAAACTATATAACTATACCTGTAAGATATGAACAGCAAGCAACTGATGAACAAGGCAGCGGACAATATCCGTATTCTCACTGCTGCCATGGTAGAGAAGGCAAAGTCGGGCCATCCCGGCGGCGCAATGGGCGGTGCCGATTTTATAAACGTGCTCTATTCGGAGTTCCTGGTCCACGACCCTGACAACCCGCTGTGGGAGGGCCGCGACCGTTTCTTCCTCGACCCCGGTCACATGTCTCCAATGCTCTACTCTGTGCTTGCGCTCTCGGACAAGTACACCATGGACGAGCTCAAGCAGCTGCGCCAATGGGGAAGCGCAACCCCAGGACACCCAGAGGTGAACTTCGCACGCGGTATCGAGAACACATCCGGGCCTCTTGGCCAGGGCCACACATATGCTGTGGGCGCCGCCATTGCCGCCAAGTTCCTCGAGGCGCGTCTGGGCAAGGAAGCGCTCGGGCACACCATCTACGCGTTCATATCTGACGGCGGCGTACAGGAGGAGATTTCCCAGGGAGCAGGCCGCCTGGCAGGCTATCTCAGGCTCAATAACCTTATAATGTTCTACGACGCGAACCAGATACAGCTCTCTACACGCTGCGACGAGGTCATGTTCGAGGACACCGCAAAGAAGTACGAGGCATGGGGCTGGAAGGTAATTACCATCGACGGCAATGACTGCGACGCAATACGCGCAGCGCTCACCGAGGCCAAGGCCGAGACCGAACGCCCCACTCTCATCATCGGAAACACTGTCATGGGCAAGGGCGCACGCCGTGCCGACGGCAGCAGCTATGAGTTCGACTGCGGCACACACGGTGCACCGCTCGGCGGCGACGCATATATCAACACAATAAAGAACCTTGGCGGCGATGTGGAGAACCCGTTCGTATTCTTCCCTGAGGTCAAGGAGATGTATGACAACCGCCTGGCAGAACTGCGCAGGATTGTTGCCGAGCGCAAGCAGGCAAAGGCAGCATGGGCAGCAGCCCACCCCGAGAAGGCACAGAAGCTCGAGGAGTGGTTCAGCGGCAAGCAGCCCGAGATTGACTGGGCGGCGATTGAACAGAAGGCCGACGCTCCTACACGCAACGCATCGTCAACCGTGCTTGGCATTCTTGCCGAGAACTACGGCAACATGATATGCTCGTCGGCCGACTTGAGCAACAGCGACAAGACCGACGGTTTCCTCAAGAAGACACATGCGTTCACGCCGGGCGACTTCAGCGGCGCGTTCCTGCACGCAGGCGTGTCAGAACTCACTATGGCCTGTGTATGCATTGGCATGGCACTGCACGGCGGCGTAATTGCAGCGTGCGGCACATTCTTTGTGTTCAGCGACTACATGAAGCCGGCCATCCGCATGGCAGCGCTCATGGAGCTTCCCGTAAAGTTCATCTGGTCGCACGACGCGTTCCGCGTTGGCGAGGACGGCCCTACCCACGAGCCCGTTGAGCAGGAGGCACAGGTGCGCCTAATGGAAAAGGTAAAGAACCACAGCGGCAGGAACTCAATGCTTGTACTCCGCCCCGCCGATGTAAACGAGGCGACACAGGCATGGAAACTTGCAATGGAGAACGACTGCACTCCTACAGGACTCATCTTCTCACGCCAGAATGTGAACAACCTGCCCGAGGGCACACCATACGAAGAGACAAGTAAAGGCGCTTATGTCATTGCAGGCAGCGACGAGGAGTATGACGTTATACTGCTAGCTTCGGGTTCCGAGGTATCTACACTCGTTGACGGCGCAAGGCTGCTCAAGGCCGACGGCATAAGGACACGTATTGTGTCAGTTCCTTCAGAAGGACTCTTCCGCACACAGCCTAAGGAGTACCAGCAGAGCGTTATCCCTGCCGGCGCAAAGGTATTCGGCCTCACAGCCGGCCTGCCAGTGAACCTCGAAGGCCTTGTTGGCGCCAACGGCAAGGTATGGGGCCTTCAGTCATTCGGTTTCTCAGCCCCCTACAAGGTGCTTGACGAGAAGCTGGGCTTTACTGCCGAGAATGTGTACAACCAGGTAAAATCAATGTTATAAGCACTTATACAGCATGAACAGGACTATTGGACTTGCAAGCGACCACGCAGGCTACCCGCTTAAGGAAGAGGTCAAGGAGTGGCTCAAGGAGATGGGATATGACTTTGTAGACTTCGGCACAAACAGCACCGAGAGCTGCAACTACCCCGAGTTTGCCCATGCACTGGCCCAGGCAATAGAGAAAGGAGAGCTTTCTACAGGCATAGCAATATGCGGTACAGGAAACGGCATTAACATGACGCTTAACCACCATGACGCAATACGCAGCGCACTCTGCTGGATGCCCGAGATTGCGGCACTTGCACGCCAGCACAACGACGCAAACGTAATGGTAATGCCAGGACGCTTCATTAGCAGCGAAAGCGCAAAGGAGTGTGTGGAGACTTTCCTCTCTACCCCATTCGAGGGTGGACGCCACCAGGCACGCATTGACGCAATACCTGCAAGGAAGTAAACATACCTTAGCCTAAGCTCACATTACCTTATTATATTTATAGCAAGCAGCCAGTCAAGCACTGGCTGCTTGCTATTTAACGTGAGCTTGAAATAACAATTAATACTGTAATTTAGCGTACTTGTCATCTCGAACGAACCAACGGTCGACGCCCGAAGGGGCTAAAGTCAATGTGAGAGATCTCTTATTTCATGATATTTTGAAATCCCTCGTCGCTTCGCTCTGTCGGGATGACAATTTCGCGATTTGGTTGAGTTTATATCGGACTCGCGTTGTTTATTATCCTTTATGCTAGTTCTTAGGTTCAGTAGCATTATCATCCTTACATACTCCATTAACGCCCTATAATTACGCATATTTTGTACAGCGATAGTCCTTTTTGTAATATTTTTTAGTTAAATAAAGACTTTTAGTCCTTAATATTGCACAAACGCACTACTTTTGTGCAAAATTCACACGAATAACAAGAACTATTCTTAATGTCTTTACTATGAAAAGGATTTATTCAACTATCGTTTTTGCCTCACTTGCACTCTCATCATTTGCAGGTGGACTTTTGACAAACACAAACCAGCATGCTGCATTCGTGCGTAACCCGGCACGCTACGCGTCGCTCGAGACTGACGCAATCTACTTCAACCCCGCAGGTACTGCTTTCTTCAAGGAAGGCTGGGCGCTATCGGCCAACTGGCAGATGGTGTGGCAGGACCGCGACGTGACAAGCCTGCTCACCAAGGAGACATACGAGGGCAAGGTATACGTTCCTTGCATGCCAACGGTGATGGCCGCATACAAGACTGGAGACTGGACATTCAGCGCTTTCTTCGGAATGCCTGGCGGTGGCGGCAAATGTGAGTTCAACAACGGTTTGCCTAGTTTTAACCAGATGGCAATGGGGTTGTTCAAACCGGCATTTGAAGCAGGATTCAGCAGTAAATTGGCCGCGATGAACGCAAACACACAGGACCCTTATGTATCTAAAGGGCTTAATTATGCAAATGGCGGTACAACAGTGACAACCGGTTCACAATTCGAGTCTACACAGTATCTTTTCGCTCTGCAGCTGGGTGCCGCGTACAAGATTTCGGAAAACTGGTCGGTTTACGCTGGTGTGCGTGCGAATTATGCCAGCAACAACTATAACGGCAAGATATACGGCAAGCTCAATGCTACTGCAAATCTAGTTGACCCATTAGGCAATGTTCATGGAAGCAGCGAAATCACAAGCGAGGCCGCCTACAAAGTAGACTTGGACCAGAGCGGCATAGCATTCGCTCCAATCATTGGTGTAGACTATAAGGTGGGCGACTTCAACTTTGCAGCCAAGTATGAGTTCAAGGCAGTGACAACATTGAAGAACAAGCTGAATGAGGGTGCCGACATTGCAGCCGTTGCACTTCCTGAATTTGCCGATGGCAACAGGCTCCGCAGCGATGCTCCCGCGATGGTCTCTCTCGCAGGCTCTTGGCAGGCAACATCATGGTTCAAGGCCATGCTGGGCGCAACATACTCGTTTGAAAAGGATTCAAAGGTAGAGTCGCTCCTCACAGGCAAGAATAACAACCTGAACCTTGACCACAACACCTATGAGCTGCTGGCAGGCGTTGAGTTCAACGTAACAAAGAAACTGCTTCTGTCGGCAGGCGTGCAGTACAGCGACTTTGGCGTAACAGACAAGTACATTAGCGACATATCTTTCGTTAACGACTCGTTCATGACAGGACTTGGCGCAAAGTACAGTCTCAACGATAACTGGGACCTGAACGTCGGTTTCTGCTATGCGGCATATGCCGACTACAAGACACAGGCAACAAAGTACATACGCAACACATATGACGCAAGCATAGGCGTTGACTTCCGTTTCTAGTACATTATTCCTGCTCATAGGATAATATTCAGGAAGGAACTGTGTCAAGAATTGCATTGGCACAGTTCCTTTTGGTCTGTAAGGATTGGCGTTGGCTGCGCACTCCTTTCAATTTGTATCTTGCTGTCATGCTGGGCAAAGCGAAACATCTCAGCCTCACCATCTACAACGAGATACAGAAGCTGTTGCAGCGGTGAGCACGCACCATAGGGACTGGACCCTAATAGCATAATTAGCCGATTACTGCACACCGCCTTCCCCAGCTATTTGCATGTAACGGCCTTTTAGCGTAAATTTGCAGAAGATAGCACTAAACACTTTCAGCCATGACAATAAATGAAAGAGAGAATATCGGATGGATTGACATGCTACGCCTTGCGGCATGCCTTCTTGTAGTGTTCTCGCACTGCTGCGACCCGTTTGTAGCACACTTTGACGCAAACCGTGAGATGTTCGTGACCGGCGTTCTTGCCGGCAGCCTAGTGCGCCCCTGCGTGCCGTTATTTGCAATGATGACCGCTGTACTGCTGCTGCCCATAAGGCAGGGAACAGCCCTCGGGCAGTTCTACAGGAAACGCATTGGGCGTATTATTCCGCCACTGGCATTCTGGTCCATAGCATTGCCGCTCATGGCATTCTTCTACTTCACTGCCGTAAGTCCCGACACTGCCAACCCGCAGCTGTCGGTAACAGATTACACTGCAAGCAATCTCATCCAGAGACTCTATACCTTCATCTTCAACTTCAGCTTCGACACCACCCCATTGTGGTACCTTTACATGCTCATTGGGCTCTACATAATAATGCCCGTAATCAGCAGCTGGCTGGTACAGGCCTCGCAGAAGGAGATTAGGACCCTGCTCTACATATGGGGATTTACATTGTTCCTGCCATATATAAGGATGGCAGCGCCCTTGCTTGGATATGCAGGCAACTACGGGCATATGGGACTGCTGGGCGAATGTGACTGGAATGTATACGGCACGTTCTACTATGTCTCGGGATTTGCCGGATATCTCGTCCTCGCATACTACCTGAAGAAATACCCTCTCAACTGGAGCTGGAAGAAGATGGCGGCAATATGTATTCCAATGTTTGCCGTCGGGTATGCGATAACATCAGTGGGCTATATTGTAACAAACGGGTATTTCCCCGGCAACTATGCCTACCTTGAAATCCTGTGGTACTTTGCAGGGATTAACGTGTTCATGATGACGTTCCCCATTTTCGTAACAATACAGAAACTGGACATCAGGCCGCGCAAATGGCTCTCCAAGGCAGCAGGCCTCACTTTTGGAGTGTATCTGTGCCATTTCACTTTCACATTCCTGAGCTACGACCTTTATGACACGCCCGCACTCCCCTACCTTGTCCGTATTCTGCTTGCAGCCATCACCACTGCCGCCATAAGCGGGGCTGTCACATGGGTAATGTCAAGGTTCAGGCCCACAAGAATATTCGTGAGCTGAACAGGACGGACAGCTTGTTCTCTTTCTTTGCCAAGACAAACAGCACCTCCTCAATAAACAGAGTAGGATTGGAGTGCTTGTCATCCCGACAGAGCAAAGCGACGAGGAATCTCAAAATCCCTCTGCAACAGTCTTCATGCCCTATTATATAACGGCGCTGCTCAGCACTCCGCCTTATTGCCTGGCAGATTGACCTGCTCAAACTTGTAGCCAAGGCGCTTGAGCTCAATGGCCGCGCCAATACGGTATACAACCTTTACCACGCGCGCATATGCATGGAATGCCATTGGAGACTGAGGCTCAATGTTCTCACGACGGATAAGCGTCAGCGCCGTCTCACCCAGGCGCCTCATCATCTGCTCAATATCCTTTGCCTCCTTCGACTCAAGATGGAAGCCTATCACCTTCTGCACAATATGCTCGTCCATGTCATCGAAACCCTCAGGGCCATAAAGCGACTTATACCCGTCAGTGCAGTGGGCGGCCCAGTCCTCATCCCACAGATGAGCGACTGCCATGCCCACATATCCCGCCCACGCTATTGCAACAGTAGGATAACTGGCAATGTTAGGCACTGCGTCGGCCATATACTCAGGCGCAAAGGCATTCCAGCGCGAATCAATGTCCTCGGTCGAGAGCAGCGTGCCCTCGAGCATGCTGTACTGGGTAGCAATCTTGAGCAGCTCATTCATGACCCTGCTCTCAAAATTTTCAAGATATACTTTATTTACCATAGCCGCAGAGTTTATCAGTGACTGCCACATTCGTGATGGCTGCACAGCTCGCCATTATCCTTCACATTGCCAGCAAGGTAAGCGGCAACAAGTTCCTCTACATTACCGCTGCAGCCGCGCACCACATCAATGCCGTTGCCCTGCAGCACGTTGAGCGCGCCGTTGCCAATGTTGCCTGCAAGCATAACCTTTACGCCTATGCGGGTGAGCACATGCACAATGCCCGACTTACAGCCGCAACCTTGAGGCGAGGGAAGTATATCCCTCACGGTCACCCTTCCGTCGTTAACAGTGAATATCGTATAGTAGGCGCAATGTCCAAAGTGGCTGTCCACCATTCCATCTTTTGTTGGTACTGCAATTTTCATATCAATCAATTATTTTATTTTCCCTTAGCCTTATGAATATCATTTCCGCAATCTCTTCTTTAGGAAGGATTATAATCCTGCCCAGTATCCCCACCGACAGGATGTACTCGTCGCTTGGAGTAACAACCTTGCACAACGACATGAGGGCATAGTCATCGACAGTAACCGTCTTCTCAAGTATCCTGTGCACAAGGCTGTCGCCCTCAATGCGGGCGATAACGCTGCCTGGGATTGAGACGCCATCCTTTGAGTAGTTCCTCAACGTGCCGGCTACATGCGCGCTCACCTCCTGCACATGCCTTTCGGGAGCAGGTTTCGTGTGCATGCATATCGATACAAGCACGGCCAATGCCAGCAGCGGGTACAGGATAAGCTTCAGCATTGTCAATACTTTTCAAACGAGATGACCTTTTCCGGAGCCTTGCGCGTTTTCTTGCGCTTAGGCTTTACTGTGTAGCCTAATGAGACGGCCAGCATAAGGCGCTTTCCCTGCGGGATTCCCGCAAGTTCCTTAATCCTCTTCTCGTCGAACCATCCAAGAATACAGCTGCCTACGCCCTCATCCTCAGCTGCAAGCGTTATATACGACGCTGCAATGCCAAGGTCCATTACCGGGAAGTCCTTGTCCTTTATCCCGCTGCCGAAACGCGACGTAATGCTTGTAGGTTCAAGCGTTATGAGCACCAGTGCCGCAGCGTCCTTCACGAAACGGTTCAGCCCAAGGCCTGATGCCGCCTTCGCGACTTCACCCAGAAGCTCTGGTTCAGTTATTACCGTGAAGTGCCAAGGCTGGCCATTACATGCCGACGGCGCAAGACGCCCAGCCTCAAGTATGCGCCCGAGCACTTCACTGCTAATGCTGCGCCCAGGCTCATAGGCGCGGTCACTCTGGCGCGACTGTGCCAGTTCAAGGAAACTCTTCATCGCCTGGCTATCCTTGCTATGTACTTGCCAATAATGTCAAACTCGATGTTCACCCTGCTCCCAACCTCTATTGTGTGGAAGTTCGTGTGCTCATAGGTATAAGGTATAATGGCAACCGAGAATGAATCATCAGTGGGCTCGCACACCGTGAGGCTCACGCCGTTAACCGTTACAGAGCCCTTGTCGACTGTGAGGTAGCCCTTCGCCGCCATCTCGTCGTCCTTTTTGTAACGGAATGTGTAGTACCAGCTGCCGTCCATGTCCTTTACCGACACGCACTCGGCAGTCTCGTCAACATGCCCTTGGACAATATGCCCGTCGAGACGCCCGTTCATCATCATGCTGCGTTCAACGTTCACCTTGTCGCCTACCTGCAGAAGACCTATATTCGAGCGTTCCAGCGTCTCGTGCATTGCTGTAACCGTATACTCATCGCCCACAATATCCACAACCGTCAGGCACACGCCATTGTGCGACACGCTCTGGTCAATCTTCAGCTCTCCCGTAAAAGAACAAGAAAGAGTAAGGTGCAGGTTACCCTGCTCACGTACAAGTTTGCGCACAACAGCAAACTCCTCAACTATTCCTGAAAACATATAATTCCTTGTATTTATTCCGTAAAGATAGCAAGAAGTTGCGTAATAAAGGCAGGATTAGGGGTGATTTTATCCCACCTGGCACAATATTAGCAATTTTAGCATTATTGCAGCATAAGAATTCTGAGTTCCTAGAACAAAACCTGCAAGATGTTTGTTCTAACAAGAGCAGGTAGTGCAGGACCTTGAGGGGAGAATGAGGCGATTGCTATTGTGATGTTGACTCCCCGCAAGGCCCTTCTATTCCTATGTCCTGTACAATTACTAAAAATGCTTAAAAAAGGAAGATAAACAACGTATATAAAAAATGGTTGTACTATCTTCGCAAATGCAAGCAGGAAGTCCTTGACAGGGAACTAACATAGGGATAAGATGACAGACAAAGAACATACCAGGCACACAGGCGACGGTGTTGCTGCCGAAATCATTGGCGGTGCAATGACTGCACTGTCATACACCAATGAAGAAATCCTTGACACTCTGCCGCCAGACGAGGCGAAAGAGTTCATTGAGCTGCGCAATAAGGTATTGACCGTGGGCAGCGCAGAAAAGAAGGAATACTCCATAGGCAGCGACGAGGAGATATCACTAGCCGCCGAAGATGACGCGGAGTACGAATAAGCGCTTTACTCCCTTTTCCTTGCTGTTATGTGGAAACAGGCCTGCTTTACTTCGTGCTTCACATAGCAGCGGCCATTTATCTTGAGGTCGCGCAGCACTTCGCCTAGCACAGCAATGAGGTCTGCCTCGCGAGCGTCAGGGGCGTTCCTGTCGAGCTTTACAAATCTCTTGTACGAAATGTCGAACGTTGTGCCGTAACAGTGCACCGAGCGCTTCGAAGCATTCACATTCCTTTTTGAAAGGTTCTTGACATCGGCATCGGTCCTGAGCACAGAGGTCACGACAACACTGTAGGGGGCCAGGTGCTTGTTGCGCAGTGAGTCCTGGAAGCATACGCCAATCTCATAGAGCAGGTCGGCAGCCTCCTTTACAAGGTAAGGCGTAGAGTGCGTAAGGCGGTCAACCACATATGGCTCGGGCCCTGCGAACCCCATATTGGAGCATATAAGATAGAGCTTGCGCGAGGCACCGGGAATGCCGTCACGCGAGGCAAGCGGGGCAATTCCAATCTGCTGTGCAGCCTCAAGATGGACATCATTCATGTCATTGAACTCCCTACGGCGGTTCCAGTAGACTATCTTATTAGGCTTGCTGCTTTTTACCGCAGGCGCCTCACCCTTTCCGTCACCATCCTGAAGACCAGGTCCCTGTTGAGAAAGAATCCCGTCTGTTGCCGGCACTCCGATGGAGGCTGGAACGCCCTCTTCGGGCACCTCACCCCCGGGTACAGCAAGCGGTTCCTCAATAGCGGACAACTCTATTCCGCTCCCAGCGGCCTCTCCCACACTCTTTCCGTTACCGCTGCAGTCAATACAGCATACAAGCGCATACAGCAGCAGCACCGATATAATTGCAATAAATACTTTGTTCTGCAAGTTTTCCATAGCAAATGCGAAGATACTCAAAACTTGCGAAAAACGCGCGGATTTCAGCAACGGATTTCACCCTTCTGCGGTTCTGTCATTTTTCGGACAAAGACCTCAGCAACACGTCTGAGCAAGGAGATGTTTCGCAAGGCCTGCTTTGACATTTCACAGCGAGTGCAGGCTATGTTCTCAGTTTACTGCTCAACATGACAAGAAACCATTAGACACAGCCAGGAGAACAGTGCGCGCACTGTTCTCCTGGCTAATTATGGTAATATCCTTATCTTTATTACTTGAACTCGTCCCAGCTCTTCACCGGCAGTTCCTTCACGTCGATATTGCAGAAGGCATTGATGAATGCGCTTGCAAGGCGTGCGTTGGTGATGAGCGGAATGTTGTGGTCAATGGCAGCACGGCGTATGCGGTAGCCATTGGTGAGCTCACGCTTGGTGTGGTTCTTCGGGATGTTGATGATAAGGTCGAAACGGTGGTCGGCTATCATCTGCATTACATTATTCTCGGCATTGGGGTCCTCATCGGGCCACATAACCGGTGTAGCCTTAATTCCGTGCTCGTTGAGGAACTTGGCCGTACCGAGGGTAGCATAGATGTTGTAGCCCTTCTGCTGCAGCACTGCCGACGGCTCGAGCAGGTCTACCTTTGACTTTGCAGCGCCTGAAGAGAGCATTACGTTCTTCTCGGGCACGCTATAGCCTACTGCAATCATTGCATTGAGCAGTGCTTCGTCAAAATCGTCGCCTATGCAGCCCACCTCGCCGGTTGATGACATGTCAACGCCAAGTACAGGGTCGGCCTGGTGCAGGCGGCTGAACGAGAACTGCGACGCCTTGACGCCAATCCAGTCAATATCGAACGCCGACTTGTCGGGCTTGCTGTAAGGAGCGTCGAGCATAATGCGTGTAGCGGTCTCAATGAAGTTACGCTTGAGCACCTTTGACACAAACGGGAACGAGCGTGAAGCACGAAGGTTACACTCAATTACCTTAACCTCGTTGTTCTTGGCAAGGAACTGGATGTTGAAAGGACCCGAGATGTTGAGTTCCTTTGCAATGCGGCGGCTTATCTTCTTTATGCGGCGTGCTGTCTCAAAGTAGATTTTCTGTGCGGGGAACACCAGTGTAGCGTCGCCAGAGTGTACGCCGGCGAACTCAACGTGCTCGGAGATTGCATACTCCACTACCTCGCCGTTCTGCGCCACAGCGTCAAACTCAATCTCCTTGGTCTCCATCATGAACTGCGAGACCACAACAGGGAACTCCTTTGAAACCTCGGCAGCCATCTTGAGGAACTCCTGAAGTTCCTCTTCGTTGTAGCATACATTCATGGCAGCGCCTGAAAGCACGTATGAAGGACGCACAAGGACAGGATAGCCAACCTTGTCTACGAATTCCTTCATATCCTCAATGCTAGTGAGTTCCTTCCATGCAGGCTGGTCAATGCCAAGCTGGTCGAGCATTGCAGAGAACTTATGGCGGTTCTCGGCGCGGTCAATGCACAGAGGTGATGTACCCAGGATGGGCACTGCCTGACGGTGCAGTTTCATGGCCAGGTTATTAGGAATCTGTCCGCCCACAGAAACTATTACACCGCCCGGTTGCTCAAGGTCAATGACATCGAGTACGCGCTCAAGCGAGAGCTCATCGAAGTAGAGACGGTCACACATGTCATAGTCGGTAGAGACAGTCTCGGGGTTGTAGTTTATCATTATTGACTTGTAGCCGAGTTTGCGGGCTGTCTGCACGGCATTCACCGAGCACCAGTCAAACTCTACCGACGAACCGATACGGTAGGCGCCTGAACCGAGCACAACCACTGACTTGTCGTTCTTGTAGTAGTTTACGTCGTAGCCCTTTGTGCCGTATGTCATGTAGAGGTAGTTGGTGAGTTCTGGGTGCTCCGAGGCCACAGTGTTAATGCGCTTCACCGCAGGCAGGATACCCAGTTCCTTACGGCGCGCACGCACTGCAAGGTTACCGGTCTCCATGTTCTTCTGCTCCTTGAGCACAAAGCGTGAAATCTGGAAGTCGGAGAAACCGAGCTCCTTGGCACGGCGCAGTACATCCTCGGGAAGTTCCTCGAGCGTATTGTAGCCTTCGAGCACATGCTTGTAGTCGACAATATTCTTGAGCTTGCCAAGGAACCATGGGTCAATCTTCGTGAGCTCGCTTATGCGCTCAACGGTGTAGCCCTCCTCAAGAGCCGAAGCAATCGAGAACACGCGCATGTCGGTGGGGTTGGCAAGTTCCTCGTCAAGGTTGTCGAAGTGTGTGTGCTCGTTGCCCACGAAACCGTGCATGCCCTGGCCTATCATGCGCAGGCCCTTCTGTATAACCTCCTCGAACGAGCGGCCTATTGACATGATTTCGCCCACAGACTTCATGCTTGAGCCAATCTGGCGTGACACGCCTGCGAACTTTGTAAGGTCCCAGCGTGGAATCTTGCATATAAGGTAATCGAGCTCTGGCGCCTTGTATGCACTGTTGGGAGTGCCCATCTCGCCAATCTCGTCAAGAGTGTAGCCAAGGGCAATCTTAGCAGCAACGAATGCAAGAGGATAGCCTGTTGCCTTTGAGGCGAGAGCCGAAGAGCGGCTCAGGCGTGCATTAACCTCAATAACGCGATAATCGTTAGTCTCGGCATTGAATGCATACTGGATGTTACACTCGCCCACGATACCCAGATGGCGGATAGCCTTCACCGAAATCTCCTGCATGAACTTCACCTGCTCGGGTGTGAGTGAGCATGTGGGAGCAACAACGATTGACTCGCCGGTGTGGATACCCAGCGGGTCGAAGTTCTCCATGCTTGCCACTGTAAAGCAGTGGTCGTTGGCGTCGCGGATAACCTCGAACTCAATCTCCTTCCAGCCCTTGAGAGACTCTTCAACGAGAATCTGGCTTGAGAAGGTGAATGCGCTCTCGGCAAGTTCCTTGAAACTCTCCTCGTTGCGGCAGATACCGCTGCCGAGGCCGCCGAGCGCATAGGCCGAACGTACCATGACAGGAAAACCGATACGGTGAGCAGCAGCAAGGGCATCCTCCATGCTCTCTACAGCCTGGCTCACAGGTGTCTTCATTGGAATCTCGTCGAGCTTCTTCACAAAGAGGTCGCGGTCCTCGGTGTACATGATGGCCTCGACTGAGGTACCCAGGACCTTAACGCCGTATTTCTCAAGAATACCTTTCTGATAGAGCTCTGTACCGCAGTTCAGCGCTGTCTGGCCGCCAAATGCCAGCAGAATGCCGTCGGGGCGCTCCTTCTTGATAATCTCCTCCACATTGTGGATATCTACGGGAAGGAAGTATACCTTGTCGGCAATGCCTTCTGAGGTCTGGATGGTTGCCACGTTCGGGTTGATTAGCACTGACTGTATACCCTCCTCGCGGAGTGCCTTGAGTGCCTGCGAACCAGAATAGTCGAACTCTCCTGCCTGACCAATGCGCAGAGCACCGGAGCCGAGCAATAACACTTTTTTCAGTTTTTCTTTCATGATTATATTAATGTTTGTTATTCTTTATTTATAGAGATACTTCTCATAATGATATACAAACGCTTCATTCACCAGACGGTTGCCGCCAGGTGTGGGATATATGCCGCTGAAGTACCAGTCGCCAAGGTGGTTGGGACAGGCGTCGTGCAAACCTTCAAGGCTCTGGAACACAAGTTCAAGGTCGGCATTAAGGTCTACGGGTTTCAGCAGGTCGGCAATTTTCCTTGAAATCTCGTCGGCACTGAACTGGTGATAGATTGCACGTGTGCAGTTCACCTGCTCGGCGTCGGGTTTCTTCAGTTCCTCGAGACAAGCACGGTATGTCTCGTCAATGAGCGAGCGCTTGCCGTTCTCATAGAGCAGTTCAAGCGCAGCCTTGAAGGCCACGAAGTGGTCGAACTTCTCCATATCGATACCGTAATAGTCGGGGTAACGGATTTGCGGACTCGAAGAGACCACCACAATCTTCTTGGGTTCAAGGCGGTCGAGGATGTTGAGGATACTCTGCTTGAGAGTGGTTCCGCGAACTATACTGTCATCAATCACAACAAGATTGTCGACCTTTGGCTTGATGGTGCCATAGGTGATGTCGTACACGTGAGCGGCAAGGTCGTTGCGCTTGTCGCTTGTGGAGATAAATGTACGCATTTTGATGTCCTTGTTGGCAACCTTCTCCTGACGCACTTTCTTTACCACAATGGCCTGCATTTCCTCGGGCGTGAGCTCCTTGCCCGATGTGATCTGCTTTATCTTCCACTCGTTGAGGAACTCCTCCATGCCCTCTACCATTCCGTAGAATGCCATCTCGGCCGTGTTAGGAATGAACGAGAACACAGTGTTGTCAAGGTCGTAGTCTATGGCCTTGAGAATCTGCTCCTTGAGGTTTGCTCCAAGCTTCTTCCTCTCCTTGTATATGTCGCCATCGTTTCCGCGGCTGAAGTATATTCTCTCGAACGAGCATGGAAGGAATGCCTTCTGCTCAATAATCTGCACCGAACGTATATCGCCGCGCTTGTTTACTATCAGCGCCTCGCCCGGCTTCATCTCAATTACCTCGTCGGCCTTCAGGTTCATTGCTGTCTGCAATGCAGCGCGCTCGCTGGCAACGAGGAAGATCTCGTCATTTGCATACCAATAGGCAGTGCGCACGCCCCAAGGGTCGCGCATTGCAAACATCTCGCCGCTGCCGGTAACGCCGCAGAAGACATAGCCGCCATCGAGCATTGGGGTTGAGGTGCGCAGCACATTGGCAATGTCCATGCGGTCCTCAATAGTGTTTGTGATGTCCATGCCCTGAATGCCCTCGGCCTCGCACTCCTTGAATATGCGCTCCACCTCGCGGTCGAGACGGTGGCCCATGAGTTCAAGCATTATATACGTGTCGGCATGCACGCGGGGGTGCTGGCCATGCGAGACAAGTTCGTGGAACACATCGTCCACGTTTGTTATGTGGAAGTTGCCGCAAAGGGCAAGGTTCTTCGCTCTCCAGTTGTTGCGGCGGAGGAACGGGTGCACATACTGCATTCCAGTCTTTCCGGTAGCCGAATAGCGCAGGTGCCCCATGTAGAGCTCGCCTGCAAAGCCAAAATGGCGATATGCATAGTTCGCATTGTTCTTCATCTCCTTTGGATGGGAAGCAATGCCCTTGTTTGCCAAGTCAAAGACCTCGGAGATAGCGCCCGAGCCCTCGGCCCTCTCGCGGAACATATAGTCCTCGCCGGGAGAGGCCTTCAGTTTCACGCAAGCGATACCCGCGCCCTGCTGGCCGCGGTTATACTGCTTGTTCATCAACAGGAACATCTTGTTCATACCGTAGGCCCATGTACCGTACTTTTCCTGATAATAGTTCAAGGGTTTACGAAGGCGAATCATCGCCACACCACACTCATGCAATAGGGGTTCCATAAAATTTCTTAAATAATTTTCGCTAATATACAAAAAAAGTCGTTCCATAAAGAAACGACCATAATAAAACTACATAAAATTATAAATATCTGCTGAAAAGAAGGGAGCAGCAGCGATGGCGGAACAATTATTCGGTTCCGCAGGCACAAAGTCTCTATACTCCCATGTTCTCATAGTATCATCTTTTGCATTGCAAAGATAAATAAAAAAACAATACATGCGCACGGAGCGAAAAAGTTTTTTTTACACGAGTACAGAGGAGGCAAACAGAAGATTCCTCATCGCTGCGCGCTGTAGGGATGACAATTCCGCGGACACGCCGTAGGGCCTGAAGCCTGTAGCCTGTCATTCTATATTTGCACTGTCATTGACTCGTTTTACTTTTCGCAACCCAAACGGCATAACCTGCGGCTATGCTGCGTTTGACCTGTTGCTGCAAAACTCGTCGATAACAAAAAAGGTCATTGACTCGTTTTACTTTTCGCAACCCAAACGGCATAACCTGCGGCTATGCTACGTTTGACCTGTTGCTGCAAAACTCGTCGATAACAAAAAAGGTCATTGACTCGTTTTGCTTTTCTCTGCAAAACTCGTCGATAACAAAACGTTGTTTTGTCATTCCGGCAGAATGGAGGAATCTCATGCTTGCAGCGCTGGAGCACCTCGTCTTGCGTGTTGATAAGATGCTTCGCTTCGCTCCAGCATGACAATACTATGATTATCCTCTATATCATGCTGGAGCAATGAAAGAAGAGATTCCTCATCGCTGCGCTCTGTCGGGATGACAGGCATGCTGTAGCCGCGCGCTGCCGGAACCGCAGGTGCCAAAGGCAATGGGCTCTATGTGGGCGGCGGTGCTGGATTTGGCAACGACAAGAACCGGGGAACACAAACCGTGCGGTTTGTTACCCTCGGTAATTCCTGTGGAACTCAACCACAGCCTCAATGCCCTTGCGGAATATATCAAGGCTGAAGTTCTCATTGGGCGAGTGGATTGCGTCGCTCTCAAGGCCGAAGCCCATGAGCACGGTCTTCACGCCCAGAATCTTCTCAAAGTCGCTTATGATGGGAATACTGCCGCCACGGCGCACAGCAAGCGGTTTCTTGCCGAAGGCTTTCTCAAAGCCCGCCTCGGCAGCCTTGTATGCAGGCAGCGTGATGGGGCACACATAGCCCTGACCGCCATGCATTGGGGTAATCTTTACCTTAACGCAATCGGGGGCAAGTGATGAGAAGTAGTCAACGAACATCTTTGAAATCTTCTCATGGTCCTGGTGTGCCACAAGACGGCAAGAGACCTTGGCATACGCCTTTGACGGAAGGACTGTCTTGCTGCCCTCGCCCGTGTAGCCGCCCCAGATTCCGCACACGTCGAACGACGGGCGGCAGCTGTTACGCTCAAGGGTAGAATACCCCTTCTCGCCACGCAGGGCACTGACATCTATTGCCGCCTTATATTTTTCCTCGTCAAACGGTATTGACGCAAGCATGTCGCGTTCCTCCTTTGAGAGTTCCTCTACATCGTCATAGAAGCCGGGGATAGCTATGCGGCCGTCGGCGTCGGTCATCTTCGCAATCATTTCGCAAAGCACGTTGATAGGGTTAGCAACGGCACCGCCGAAATGGCCCGAGTGCAGGTCACGGTTAGGCCCTGTGACTTCCACCTCCCAATATGCAAGACCGCGCAGGCCTGTTGTCAGTGAAGGCAGTTCGGCACCCAGCATACTGGTGTCGCTAACAAGAATTATATCAGCCTTCAGCAGTTCTTTATTCTCTTTCAGGAATGTATTCAGGCTTGGCGAGCCAATCTCCTCCTCGCCCTCAAAAATGAACTTTACATTATGTTTCAAAAGCCCATTCTTGACAACATACTCAAAGGCCTTAGCCTGAATCATGGCCTGCCCCTTGTCGTCATCGGCACCGCGTGCCCAAATGCGCCCGTCCTTAACCACCATTTCAAACGGGTTGCTGGCCCACAGTTCCAATGGTTCGGCCGGCATTACATCGTAATGCGAGTAGATGAGCACTGTAGGCGCAGCAGGGTCCACAATCTTCTCGCCATATACAAGCGGGTTGCCGCAAGAAGGCATAACCTCCGCCTTGTCGGCACCCGCCTCAAGCAGCAGTTCCTTCCACCGCTCTGCACAGGCTGCGATATCGGCCTTGTGCTCAGCCTTTGCGCTTATACTGGGAATACGTATCAACGACTCAAGCTCATTGAGGAAACGCGCCTCATTCTCCTGGATATATTTCTTTACTTCCATAACTGTTGTATGTTTTTTGCTTTAGCGCAAAGATAAACAATTAGCACTTTAACACAACAATCTTTGCGTTATTTTTGAAAAAAGCATACTCCACATTTTGTTTTCTTCACCTTTTGCACTAACTTCGCAGCGCAAAAGCAAAGACAACTTGCATTGCAAGGTGGTGATTTTGTAACTTACATTCTGCCGAATCAGCTCAGCTGGTAGAGCAACTCATTCG
>JAZNUE010000021.1:0-15719 GCA_045592125.1 Bacteroidaceae bacterium
AGCGCCATTAGCTTCATACCCATTACACTCTCCTCTTCTTGCAGGAATATGTCCATGGCCTGTGAAAGCTGTTTGTATCCCTCAGGACCTGTAGCCGTAAATTGTCGCATGCTTCTTATTGATGTCAACTGCAAGGGGATATCATTCAACTCACCATCTGCCCCCAGCATATTGAACATCTGTCTGAACATGCTTGACGAGATATATGCGTAATCAATCTCACCGGACTTTATTTTTGCCACTTTCTTTATATACAACTCGGCCTCGCTTTTTCCATCATTTTGCGGTATATGCCCTGTGGCAAAGGCAGAACCGGCAAAAAGCACAAGTGCAAACAATGTTGTTAAAATATACCGTTTCATAATTCTATTATTGAATGTTTATTTTTATCATATTTTTATACGGAGCAACAGCCTTGTTCAAGTTGTTCTCCATTTTGCGTGTATTTTTGTGTGTTGTATTTACTACAAGCATCATATTTTCAAATGCGCCCTTGAAACACTCCATTGCATCCTTGGGATTGTCGAAAGTATCCTCCTCGGCAAACTCGGCAACAACAGTTTGCTGCTTTTCATGCGACTGAACATTCTCATCCATAAATATATAACCCACAGCCAACAGAGCAACAGCTGCCGCACCATGCCACACAAGTCGAGGAATCTTAAAAATGCGTCTTCTTGCCCCACCGGCATCACATTCATCGGGTACATCAGGCACCTCTTCCTCGACAAGATTGTCAAGCATTGCCTCAAGACACGCCTCTGCACCTGAGGGCAACACGGCCTCACGCTCCTCGCCGCAAAGTGCGATGATAGCCTCCTTATCCTTACGGAGTCCGGCAGGAACATCATGCTCGCGCAGGTAGCAGCATAGTTCGCGCTCCTCCTCAACAGACAGTTCGGCATTGAAGAACCGCTCTATCATTATGTCCAGTTTCTCTTTTTCCATAGTCAAACTCCTTTATAGGTTATCGTAAAACTCTCTGAATCTTTTTCTTACCCTTGATACAATTACCCTGATATTGGCTTGCGAAAGCCCGGTAACACCCTCAATCTCCTCGAAGCTACAGCCGTTCATCCTCATCTGCATCACACGGCTGTAATGTTGAGGGAGGCTGGCAAGGAATCTCTCAAGACACTCATCGGCCTCGCGCCGTTCAATCTCAGGCGGCGAATTTCCGGCCACATCATCGGCAGACTTCTCCCCCACCTCATCATGGTTCCTTATCACTCTCCAGCGGTCTACACATATATTCTTCAACAAGGTGCGGCAATAAGCCCCGGGAGCCACGACATCTTTCAGTTCATCCTTCCTCTCCCACAACTTGAGATAGAGATTCTGCACAGCATCCTCTGCCTCAAAGCTGTCGCAAAGCATTCTGAACGCTTCGCGATAGAGCATCTTCTGCAACGGCAAGAACCGCCTTTTGAATTCTGTGTTTGTCATTTATCTCAATGTTTGCGTAAACCGCGAACATAGCCTGCACTCGCTGTGAAAAACATTAAAGCAAGCTTAATGTTTATCGCTCGTTTGTTGCTATATTTGAGCTAACGCTCGAATATTTTCTGCACTCGCTGTGAAAAACATTAAAGCAAGCTTAATGTTTCTCGCTCGTTTGTTGCTATATTTGTGGTTCTCGGAAATGTCCGTTTAAAATCCTTTCCACCTATAAGACGGAGAATATGCGGATTTGTTACAACGTGGAACAAAAAAATTAAATAAAAATGAATTTGATAAAGAAAATCTTATAGACACACACAATAGCCCTGAAGAAAACAAGACTATTAAAAACAAGAAACTCCTGCTACGCAGTGTTGCAGGGGTCTCTAAACTTGTTGTCTAAGATTACAGTGCTTCTATAAGGTTTTCAAAAGCACCAAGGTTACGAGGGTCGGCATTGACATCGAGCAAATTTCCGTTGCGGTCGGATCTTGCCGTTGTCGGTAATATTATACTCCATAACGTGCATTGCCTTGTAACTCCTCTTCAATACGTATCAGTCTATTATACTTGGCAGTGCGGTCGCTGCGGCTCATCGAACCGGTCTTTATCTGCCCTGCATTTACAGCAACGGCAATATCTGCAATTGTAGTATCTTCGGTCTCGCCCGAACGATGGCTGATGATGGCGGTGTAGCCATTACGGCGTGCCAGTTCAATAGTGTCGAGAGTCTCGGTGAGTGTCCCAATCTGGTTAACCTTAACAAGTACGCTATTGGCACAATTCCGTTCTATGCCTTTGCCAAGGTACTTGACGTTGGTTACAAAAAGGTCATCGCCAACAAGCTGGCAACGGCTGCCGATACGCTGGGTGAGCATACTCCACCCCTCCCAATCATTCTCGCCCATTCCGTCCTCAATTGAGTCGATAGGATATCTTCCGATAAGATGTTCAAGATAATCGGCCTGTTCTCGGGATGTACGCTTGTGCCCTTTTGGACCTTCAAAAAGCGTATAGTCGTACACCCCGTCGCGATGGTATTCCGATGCCGCGCAGTCAAGAGCCAATGTGATGTCGCGTCCCGGAGTATAGCCGGCAGTCTTGATAGCATGAACCAATATATCCAAAGCCTCTTCCGCCCCTTTGAGTCCCGGAGCAAAACCACCCTCGTCGCCAACTCCTGTACTATAACCGTCCTTCTTCAGCACGCTCTTGAGTGCGCTGAAAACCTCGGCACCCATCTGTACGGCCTGACGTATGCTGCCGGCACCTATAGGGCGTATCATAAACTCCTGAAATGCAATAGGTGCGTCAGAGTGACGTCCTCCATTGAGCAGGTTCATCATAGGAACAGGCAGCACGTGGGCGTTGACACCGCCGATATAACGATACAGAGGCATGCCGCAAGCCTTTGCCGCAGCGCGCGAAATAGCCAATGACACTCCCAATATGGCATTTGCCCCAAGAGTGCTTTTGGCTGGTGTGCCGTCAAGCTCAATCATCTTGAGGTCCAGGCCCCGCTGGTCATATACATTACATCCGCGCAACACTGGTGCTATGCGTTCGCCTATGTTGGCTACTGCTTTTGACACTCCCTTACCATTATAGCGGGATTTGTCGCCGTCACGCAACTCCAATGCCTCGTTTTCACCGGTAGACGCACCCGACGGTACAGAAGCACGCCCTCTCACACCATTCTCCAGTACAACCTCGGCCTCTACTGTGGGGTTTCCACGTGAGTCAAGGATTTCTCTTCCTCTAATTTCTGATATCTTCATAACTATAGTCTTTTAACGTAAGTTTGATATAACAATTTGTACTGTAATCTAGCGTATTTGTTCATTTCGGACGAACCTTAATGAAAAAATCAAAAGAGGTTTTCGATGAACTTGCTTCACTTCGTTCCAGCATGACAGGTTCTATTGTCTTGTCATTATTTGCACTGTCATTGACTCGTTTTGCTTTTCGCAACCCAAACGGCATAACCTGCGGCTATGCTACGTTTGACCTGTTGCTGCAAAACTCGTCGATAACAAAAAAAGGTCATTGACTCGTTTTGCTTTTCGCAACCCAAACGGCATAACCTGCGGCTATGCTACGTTTGACCTGTTGCTGCAAAACTCGTCGATAACAAAAAAAGGTCATTGACTCGTTTTGCTCTTCGCAACCCAAACGGCATAACCTGCGGCTATGCTGCGTTTGACCTGTTGCTGCAAAACTCGTCGATAACAAAAAGGTCATTGGCTCGTTTTGCTTTTAGCCACCCGCGTGGCATAAACTTCGTCTATGCTTCACGCGACTAATGGCTGCAAAACTTGCCGATAACAAAACGTTGTTTTGTCATTTTTCGGGCAAAGCCCTCAACAACACGTCTGAGCAAAGCGAAGAATCTCTGTCCTCTGCGGTTTTTGAGGTTCCACGCCGTTTTTTGGTCGGACACGTCGGTACCACCTTTACAACCGGGATGACAGTTTCGCGATTTGGCTCAGTTTATATCGAACTCAGGTTCTTTTTACTATGCAATACTGAAATACAAACGCTTGGGAAGAAAGTTTGTTGTACTGACACTATAAAAAAGTTTCTTACCTCCTAAGCAAAGAGTTTATTTGCAGCAGCAAGCCTTCTCTTGAGGATGGCGATTGGACATCCGTGGTTACCAGCCGGCCCTCCTTGTCATACAATATATATGTGGGATATGCAGTCACATTCCATAATTCATTGAGCAGCAGCTACTGTTCCATTGGCAGGTTGTAGTGATATACATTGTCGCCTGTTATGTTGTTCTCTTTGATTACATTCTTCCACGATACTTCATCGGAACTGTAGGCAAAATAGAGAAATACCACATCCTTGTCTTTCAGAGCCTCCTTTATTGCAGGGGCGTGTTTCATCTCTTCCCTGCACGGTCCGCACCAGGTGCCCCATACATCAATGTATATTACCTTGCCTTTATGCGGAGCAAGAATAGCATTCAACAGCGAATCGGTCTCGGAAATCTCGCCTACTTCAGGTTTGTTTACTGCGAGTTTCTCCTCGGATATACGTCTGTAATGTTCCATCCGCTTCTCTATCAGTTCAATGAAGAAACGGTTCTCAATATTCTCTTTCACAACATTCCACCCATCAGGGCACTGCATCCCCGATGTATTGTCCAAGTAATACATTATGTAGGATGCGTTGATGAAATCCTTCTCGCTCTTTGGAATTGGATACGCATCGGTATATTCACAATTAAGACGGAAACTCAGTGTCATCATAAGGTTCATTGCGCTGTCGGGCTGTTGCTCCACTAAGGATTCAAGTTTGTTAGCCTCGACAATGGAATCAGTAAAGGCTAAGTCCTCTTGGTATGGAGCGAGGAATGTCTCGGCCTGCTCTTCGGTAGCACCGTTGCTCTTCTTTGCGAGTGCTCCGGCGCGGGCTGTCCAGGCACGCCTGAAGGAGTGGCTTCTTTCGGCCAGGACATCAATGAGTCCCCTGCACCTCAACTCCTCGGCAATCAAATATAAAGGAGTGGGAGTCCAAGGCATATAAGGATAAAGATTCTCAACTTGCATGCATTGGTCAATATCCACATAACGGTCTATCCACAAAGTGTATGGTGGCAGGCTCGCTTTCCACATCTCATCAATGAAAGCGAAATACTCCGCTGTAGGCGGTTCGGGAGTATTGTTGCAACAGTAAAGAGCAGAATAGTAAAGGGCAAGCGATGTTATGTAACCGCGCATCAAGGGATATATTTGTCGCTTCAGCGGAGTAGTTCCACTGAGCAGACTGTCGAGCGTAGCCACTGAACCGTTGTAGAACTCCCTGCAACGACGCAGATGTTCCTGCGGTTCCATTGTGTCATGAATGGGGTGAAGGCGTAAAGCGCGTGATTCCACTTCCCACCCGGTGATGAAAGTTTCGTAACGGGCAAGTCCGTTGTTTATTGGAGCATTGTCGCCGTCAAAAGTGACGCTTGCACCATCGCACACCACCTGTAGTGTATCGCCACCGTTGGCAATCATCTTGAATTTGCGTCCTCCAATATACAGGTCGAGCAGCGTAGCATTATATACAGGGAGTGTGAATGAAAAATAACCCTGCTCATCAGGCTCAAAGAAAATCTTGTCATACTCGCACATATCCTTTAAATAGCCCACATACGCCTCACGGTCGGTGTCATGGAATTTCTTTACCGTTCCCTTCACGTGTACACTATCCAAGGTGTACTCATTCTTTATAAACGAATCCGTTCCTGTCTTCAATGAAGCACATGATGCAAGCAATGCCACTGCCGGCAGCAAAAGTGATTTTAAAATCCTATTCATCTGTATTTTCGCATAATTGTCCATTACTCCAAACATTTATTTATTTCATTAATCAATGCATCTAAATGTTGTGGGAACGGAGCATCGGAACTGACCAGCTTCCCGTTCTTGTCAAAGAGCATGAATGTAGGGAACCTTGTGACTCCCAACAGTCGCTCAATAGACTCCTGCTGCTCATAAGGCAGATTATAATGGAATATATTATCACCGTAAAGCCCCAGTTTCTTTACAATCACCTGGCGGACATCTTCGGGGGTATTGTTCGCAAAATAGAGATAGACGACCTCCTTGCCTTTAAGTTCATCCTTGACCGCTTGCATATGTTTCAGCTGTTCCTTGCACGGTCCGCACCACGAGCCCCAGAAATCGGCATATACTACCTTCCCGCGGTGTGGCTCAAGAATTGTTGCAAGCAATGAATCGGCAACAAGTGTCTCAGGAGTAAGGTCGGCATAATTACGCAAATACCTTACTTCAAGTTCTCCGGCTTCCAAGCGACGGAGATAATTGTTCTGTTCAACAATCACCTGTGCAGGAGCGAAATCTTCAAGCCCCTCCATTGCTGCCGATATTATGGTATCATTTACAGACTTCTCTTCCGATGCAAGCTGATTATACGTAAGCAAAGAAATTGCATATTTGCAATCCTCGGCAGGCAGGTGCAAATCCTCAACGACGCGACGAGTCTTCATAATATCGCCAATCAACATACAGTTCTGCTTATTCCACAAAGGCAGAGTATCGACCTTGTACTTTTCGCATATCTGTGTATAGCGTTTGTCCACAGACTCAAGCCTTTCCACTCTTTTCTTCGCGCTTATGGTATCGCAGACTTTATTCATCGCCAAAGCCAGTTTCAGACTTGTAAGGTATTCGTACTCATCTAAAGTTCTTTTCTCTTTTTTGCTCAGGTTGATGACACCCAACCGGTCCAGTTCAAGCAATGCGGCTTTGTCGGGCCAATTGATCCGTACTCCCAAGCCGTTGTCATCGCAATAACTCACATAACTTTTTAACATATATGTAGTGTACCTTCCCAATGTAAGCGGGTCAGGGATATCGGTTGACAGTTCTTTTACAAGTATAATCAAGTCTTCGGGAGCTTCTTCCAGTTTGCGTCTCCTGAGCATACTCCACATTGCATCCAATTGCTCTGCCTTTATATTGGTCCTGTAAAAATATGCAGCCCTTTCATCAAAGCCCGGGTGCTCTTCGATATATTTCTGCAGGCGTATAAGATGGCGTTTTAGAGTACCTTCGGTATATTTATAAAAAAGACTGAGTGGCGACAGATTATATGAAACCGGCGAATCATATATTCCGTTCTCTCTGTCATAGCTGTAATATTCCATAATACTCTTCTGCAAGACAGTATCACTCACCATTATTTCAGGCACGCTATTGTTGCCGTCATAAATGACCTTTACAGTATCACCGGGCCAAGCCAGCACAGGATATGCTTTTCTACCGGCCTTAAGGTAGAAACATGTAGCATTGAATACAGGGAATGTGTATGTGAAATCATCTGTGAATTCGCAATCCCTATCCTCAAAACCGTATGGATTGAAGAGAACAACAGGATCGTTGCTGTTTCTAATTTCACACTCCACCCTTATGCTGTCATGTACGTAATTACCAATAAAGGGCGATTGTGTCATCTTGCCCCATTTCTTGTCTTTACCGATTACCTCTTTCAGGCTGTATTCTTTCAAAGATACACCTTTCAGGTTCCAACCGCTCTTGCCACCGTCGAAATCAAAAGAGAGGTCTTCCTTGTCCAACGGTTCAAAAATGAGGACACCTTTCATAAAGCCACATTCAGGCAGGTTTGTTACGTGCCCAATCTCTACGCCCTCGCTACGCAATAGCTTATAGTGCTTGCCAGTCGTGTTACCGGCAAGCATGGTATTCGCATCAACGGTTATATTCTCTACTGCATAAAAATAGACTTCGAGAACGGTAGCTTCTTTATCGGCAATAACCTTTGAAATATCAAAGACTCGGGTATTGATAGTCTCGTAGTAGGGATATTCCACCGTTATGCTCTCCTGAGCAAAGCCACATACTGTGGCAAATGCAACGATTAAGGTTAAAAATAGTTTTTTCATTATGTATTCACTTACTTATTTTGCAACAGTTCTCCACTTATAAAATTATCGTTCAAAAAGATTCTTCCGTTTTTCTCGTACATAGTACCATCTTTCAACAGAATCTCCATGTGGGGAATACCTGTGAATTGGAATTGATAACTCAGAATTTTCCACATATCGGCACTTACACGCAAGTTCTCGCCTTTGATATTGTTTCCGGTAAAAAACTCCGTTACTGCATCTTCGGGGTTGTCATCTTCGTTACATACATAGACAAAGCGTACCTTGCCTGCATATTTCTCAACCAAATCGCGATGCGTGAGCATTGCTGAACGGCAAGGACCGCATCCAAGCCCCCAAAAATCTATTATTATCTGCTCGCCCTGGTACTTATCATTCAGAGCCTGTAACCATTTCGCAGCCTCGGGATTCATCTGATTTGCAATGGCACCACCCTCTTTTTCTGCTACCAGCTTACGGAATTTCATCAAAGCATTTGTTGCAATAAGAGGATTTGTCAGTAGAGGCATCTTGCCTATAAGGTCTTCCATCATCTCTTCAACATCCTCATCGTTGCCAATTTCAACCATCGCTCTTTGCAACAACATGCAGTTACCAATGCCAAGCCTTTCTTCTATTTTATTTAAAGCAGAACGATAGATATAACCTTTTGATGGTATTGAATCGTAACCAACAGCAGAGGCTGCATCTATAATTTTCTCATTATACTTGGCGGTATAGTGCGGACCATAGCTCAGTTGCATAAGAACACCACTCAGTTCTCTGTCCGTTTCGTAGCCTTCAAACTCAGGACGTGCCCGGAATGTACTATTCGTATAATCGTTAACGAAATGAACATAATAAACAAAATATACGTCAAAAGCAAAGCGGTTAAACACAACCCAATTCTGTCTGTGGCAGAAAAGATAATTATTATCGAGGATATATTTTCGGAGAAGTTCGTCTTTGAGGAAAGAGTAATATCGTGGCAATGATATTGATGCTTCGCAATACGATGAGATGTCCATAATATCTATAAACAGATTGTTTACAACATTTGTGACTATGATATCCTTTGCTATAGGTGATAGTGGATATTTGGCAAGAATGTCGGGAGCCTGTTCACAGATGGTTGCGAAATATGGTGTTGCCTTCTCGGCAAAAGCATAGGCTGTACTATCCGTAGCACTATGTTTTTTATAATTATCGGCATCGAGTTCTGCCAGCCCAACCTCTCGTTCAAATTCCTGTTCCAACAACCCAGACCAACGTGTCAATTGTGCCGACAAACTATTGCTCAACACTGTTGGAGCATATCCCGTGTATATGCTACGCTCACCCTCTACAACATCACAACACATAACAACGGTGTCACCCGGCACAACAAAAACGGTCGAGTTTATCGGTTCCTGGAACCAAATATATTGCGGATGAGGAATGTCCAATTCTGCTTGAAAAGTTCCGTCACGATTAATTGTAACCAATTCGGGAGTTCCTGTATCTTTTCCAAAATTATTATATACCAGAACTTTAATCAGTTTTTCCTCTTTGGTATCTACCATCTTGTTCACCACCGCACCCTTCACAACCACTTTGCCTGGAGTAAAGAAGAACGGTGTTGCACGGTCAGGGTTAAATGCATACTCTACCGGTTCCACAGCCTGCTGTTTGCGTGTAAGCATTATGCCCTTGCCTTTTCTTTCGCTCTTCAAAAGCAGAATTCCATCTTTCTTATACACGGCAAACAGTTGTCGTGTTTTACCGGTAGCCTTGATGTTTATTGTAATGTCATTGCCTCGCTTTTCGATATTGTATTTCCACACTTCACCATCGTAAAGCATTTTATCACGGATAAAGGCAACAACTACATTACCGGGATTGCCGACCTCCTCCCAACTGCCATTAAGTAAATTTGCATCGGGCCGCAGGGAGATACCACATATCTCGAAAGGTTTACTTTCAACACCTTCGTAAAAATCAATGCTTGTATCTTCATTGCTTACCGGCTCAAAATAGAGTTTGAAATCCAAACGGTTGCTTATGGGCATGAATGTCTCCTTGTCCATTTCAATACCATCGGCACGCAAGAATTTATAAACCTTGCCCGTATTGTTGCCCTTGAGATAACAGCTGCTGCATATCTTTACCCAATAGTTATGCATGTACCAAAAAGAGGCAGAAACAACAGTTTCGCTCTTATTTACCTCAATTCGGGTAAATTCAATAGATGATGTGTTTGTACTTTCATAATTGGGATTTTCCACAATGCGTGGTTTCTGTGCAAAGCCACACACGGTGGCAAATGCAACGATTAAGGTTAAAATTAGTTTTTTCATAACCATTTTATGCTTACAAATTATAATCTTTCTTTTAGTATCTGTTCTACCTCCTCGGCGGTTGCTCCTATTACAAGAATAGTTCCGTCTTTATCTACAAGGAACACCTCTCCGCCACCCCTAATGCCGTACCGTTCCCAAATATTGTCCACACCTCGCAGTGCCAACAGGTTGAGCCAAGGATAACCGTCTTTCTCCACGGCAAGCCTCATATCTTCGCTTTCCAATTCGCTTGCCACTCCAACGACAGTGAATCCCTTATCCTTGTATTTGTTGTACAATGGAATAAAGCTCATCGATTGACGTCTGCAGGGACCGCACCAGGATGCCCAAAAGTCAATAATTGCGATCTTGCCCTCAATCTCTTTCGAGAGCGTGTGGTTTTCTCCATTGAGGTCAGGAAGAGTAAAGTCAATTACTCGTGAGCCTACACGCACATCCATCGATGACACCCAATTCCGCAAGGCTATTGCCATATTATTTGTGGGATACCTGGCATCATACACACGCTTGAACACATCCACGTATGGCTGTTTGGTGGCATTGTCCTTGTTATAAAGCCTGTATCTTACCTGGTTGAGCAGATAAAGTCCTACCAGGTTCGGGTTGTTCGTGATGTAGTCAAGTTCATATGCATACTCCTCTTTTCTTAACTCTTCTCCTTTCGCCATAAATACCTTGTACTCCGGCGTATAAAGGCGGTTTTCTTTCTCTAACAGCTCTATTTTCTCGCTAAGGCTATTTAACGAATCGCGGTCTTCACATTCATCGTACAGTTTCTTGAGTGCTGCCCCTTCAGCTGTTAAAAGTTTTCCTGCTTTCTCCAAAGCAGCCTCCTCCTGTCTCATAGGCAAGTAGAACCTTTCTTCAATGTCTTTATTGTAGGCTATCAGCTCTTTGTTGAGCGGTGTCTCGGAACGCATAGCTGGAAGCGGAGCATCGTCTATTGCATAGCCATAGAACGTCGCATGAATATCTCCCTCCTCGGCAAAGAAATCCAGCGGCATCCAACAACCATTGTTGTAATCCTCACAAGCAAACAGCTGATAGAATTCAGGAGCGTCGATATAAAGGTCATGAGAGAAATGCCCATCCTTTACCAAGATGGTATCTACGGGCACTACCCTTGGGTCGCCATCACCAATAATGAGCAATATCCGAGTGAAAGAACTCTCCTTTACCTCTCCCTCAATGTGGCAATGTAGTTTTTTGTTATAGTCTATGCACTCCTGTGCAAAGCCACATACAGTGACAAATGCAACGATTAAGGTTAAAAATAGTTTTTTCATATTATTCGGTTTATTTTGAATCTGTTTAAAATTTTGCAATTATAATAATATCGGCTAACAGTTTTACCCCCCCTGTTAATAAATGTTAATATAGCATATAAAGCGAATGTTTATACCTATAAGACGGATAGGATGCCTATTTGTTACAACCTTACAGCACAAAATTATGCAATAAAATCCATAGGGCTCTGCCATACAATACTTTTAACAAGTATCAGCTCTATTTCCATTGCAAAACTACGCAGACAAAAGTTTTCCACGAAAAAAGCGAGCCACAAATTTTACTTTGTAACTCGCTGATTATCTTTATAATAAATAAAATTTAGTTTTCTTATTCGAAAGTCTGTCTTGAAAAAGTTTACTCCGGCCTGTTTTTGAGCAGATTTTGCAGGAATTTTGAGAGGTTGGTATCACTCTCTACCAGTCCAAGCTTTTGGCGTACCTCGCTGCTGTCTTTGTAGTGGCGACTGAGGTTGGTATAAGTCTTGATCTCCTTACCTTTCATACCTATAGAAACAAATGTGACTGTTAAAGGCATTGTATATGTATTTGACTATTTGGTAGAAACAAAAATACTCTCACCTCAATTAGCGATAACAAAGATACAGAATTTAATGAATATCAATGCCCGATTGCCAAAAACGGTAATTCAAGAACGCATAGAAAAGTGGAGCAATACATAAGGCTCCACTTTTTTACGTATTACAAAACTCCTATAATCACAACGCTTTTATAAGGTTTTCAAGTTTATCGAGGTCGCGAGCATCTACTTCAATGTCAAGTATATTACCGCTCCTGTCCACAACTTTATAGAACGGATAGCCGTCAATCTTAAGATATTCCCCAACTGCGCGCTGCTGTATATCAGGTAAATTATAGTGATAGACATTCTCACCTGTGACATTGAACATTTTTATTGTGTTCTCCCACGTTTCAATTGGGCTCTGATTTGCCAGGTAGAGATAAGCGACATCGTATTTGTTCAGGCGTGCATACTCCTTCTGTGATTCTGACAGTGCTTCTCTGCAAGGGGCACACCACGTTCCCCATACATCTATGATGACAACCTTTCCTTTCAAGGGCTCAAGCAACTTGCGCAGTATCTCTTCGCCATCGGAAAGGCCTGCAACAACGTTGTGGCTACGCAGGCTTGCAGCGTGATGCTGTTCGCCGTTCATTATGTATCTTTTACTTTTGTTGGCTAACCAATCATTCCTTATTGATGTATTCATCAACTTTCTGTTTTAAGCTGTCTTCGTGGTAACCGGTCCATTGTTCAAGAACAATGCCTTCGGGTGAGATTAGTGTATAGCAGGGAATGCTGCGCTGCTCGTATTGAGCATAAATACCGCTTTGCCCTTTAAGGTCATTCCAATTATTCCAGCTCATACGGTGTTTCTCCGATGCTATCTTCCAAGTATCCTTGTTGTCGATGCAGATGCTTACAATGTTCAGTTTCTCCTTGTAGGTGGTGGCAAGTTCCTCCATTTCCGGAATGGCCATAATACAGGGAGTGCAACCGCTTGACCAAAAGTCAATCAATATGTATTTCCCTTTCAATTCGGCAAGATGATGCTTATTCCCCTCAAGGTCGAAGAACTCTGCATCGGCTATCTCCTTGCCAATTTCAACATGTTGTGGCGGAAAGAGCATTGCAAATGCATCCTGAGCCAACCTCTCTTGTTTCTGTTCTTCGGTCAAACTATTGTATAAGGCAATAACCTTTTCAGTGTAAGGATAGTCTTTCTCATACTTGGAACTTCCGGCTAACAAAAATAGCCTGTCCAACCAAACGGCATCCACTTCCGTTTCTTTCATTCTACGGATTTCATTGGCTTGAATTTGAATGCACATTGCATATTCCGCATTTCTTATGCTGTCAAATTTTTCTTGACAATATGGCTGTTGCTTTTCTTGCGGAAGTTGCATTGATTCTTTCCAAATCTCAAATTGGTACAATTGGCCTCTTTGAATAGCATCATACAACTCGCGTGAATCATTAAGGAATGTTTGCCAAGAAGCATTCTCCGGTGCGTTACCTTCTACTCTCCAAGTATAAATCAGGGTATTGTCACCTGTAACCTTTATACTGTCTCCGGGAGAAGCCCAAAGCCTGAGACTCATCATTGGGAACTCCTTGCTATGATAACAGCCAAGTCCCAATTCCTCCTTTGAGAGATTAGTAGATTTAACCCTGAAATGGAATCTGCCATCAATAATGGTGTCTGTTGTGATTGTCCATATCAGATTATCCTCCAAACGGGACAACTCGATAATGGTACTATCAGGTACATTCTTCAATTCGCCCATTATCTCATAATAACAAGCATCAGCTGGCTCAACATCCTGTGCAAAGCCACATACGTTGACAAATGCGACGACAAGGGTTAAGAATAGTTTTTTCATATTCAGTTTATGTTGTTTATTGCTTTATTTCAAAAGTTCCCCTATCCTCTTTTCCAGGTCGGGAATTGTGTAATGCTTATTATCGACATTGCCGTCTGTGTCAATGAGGAATGTTGACGGTGTTGCCGAGAAGTTCAGGAATCCCATCAATGCAGCCCAGTCATTGGGAGTAATGAATAGCGCTTCACCTTCGATTTCTTTTTCACTCATCCATGTACGCGCAGTCACAGGGTCATCATTCTCTGTAGAGGCAATATAAAGAAACCTTACAGGCTTGCCCTTGAAGTGCTCGACGACAGGCTTCTGCTCTATCATTCCTTTACGGCAAGGGGCACATCCCATAGACCAGAAATCAAGGAACAATATATTCCCTTCGTATTCCGAAAACAAGCGCCTTGCCACATCACAGTCGGCAATATTCTTTACTGCTGGCAGCTTGCCCTGCCTCTTGCAATACTCTTCAAAATGGTACTTGACAATGGGGTTGTCTATCAATCGGGAGAAACCCTTTACCTTGTCATCAAAATCCTCTTCACAGCCATATGCAGGAAAATGGTTTACAAGCATCAGTTGAGAGAGAAAACAGTCGGGTGAAACACCATACATCTTCTGCACCTCTTGCAGTGCTGCGAGATTACTGTCAGCAAATAAGGCAACCCTGTCGTTCCTGTAATATTCCTCTTTGTCTTTGGCTGGGATATATACATGAGTCATCATTTGCCAATAGACTGAGAACTGGAGAAGATTCAAGGGAAGCCAGAACTGCACATTGTGGAAAAGCAGAAGCGGATTATCGAACAATTGTTTTTCGTGTTTGGCAAAGAAAACCTTTACCGGTTCAAGGTCAAGAGGTACAAAATCCTCATTAGGGCATGCAACAGAGTTTCCGCTCAATGTATCGGTCTCAACAATATTCATTTTGGTGTTATACCTGCATATTGCCCAAGCAATATTGGTGAGACCCACAAGCATCGCATCGTTCTTTACAATCTCACACAAAAGCGGAGGAAAATCGGCAGGGATGTCAAATGCACCACTTGCAATGTCTGCAGCTACCTGTTCCATAACCTCCATGTTACGTTCAATATAAAGCTGCACACTGTCCTTATTCCCATTCACAGTATAAGGGTATGGATTGCTCAAATCACCATAAGGACTTTTCCCGTAACGTTTATTTTCTTCCAAAAGAGAACGTTCGCCCAGCATGCTGTTCATACTGCTGTTTGGAACATATTTTATTCCCGAGGAAGTGAGCACCACCTCTATTGTATCGCCTGGAAAAAGGAATGGACCTATTTGTGTTACACCCGCATCTACCATACACATCTGCCCGTGCGGAACGTGCACCTTACCGCAGAATGTGCCGTCGGCGTTGACCTCAACAAGCTGGTTATCCTCTTCCATTGTAAAATAGTTGCGCACCATGGCAAGTATCTGTTTTGGAAGCGAATCCAGCGGATAGCCCTTGAAACACCCCTTCAATACGACATTTCCACTATGAAATATACCCTCGTCTAAAACTACAGAAGTGTTCTCCTGTGCAAAGCCACATACGGTGGCAAATGCAAACAATAATGTCAGTAATCTCTTTTTCATATTGCCAGTTACTTTGAATCCGATTAAAATTTTTGCAATTATAATAATATCGGCTAACAGCCCCTATTAATAAATGTTAATATAGCATATAAAGCGAATGTTTATACCTATAAGACGGATAGGATGCCTATTTGTTACAATGAGCACTGACTTATTTTCTCTTCTTCGGTTCTATATTCAACTTATATACAATGTGAAGCATTCCGTATGCAGGAACAACATTGTAATATGTTTCGGTTATACCCTGTG
>JAZNUE010000022.1:0-49076 GCA_045592125.1 Bacteroidaceae bacterium
TGTCATTTTGAGCAAAGCGAAAAATCTCTTCTCAGTTGTTATGAAAAGGACGAGCGAAGCAGGGAGGAATCTCATACCCGAAAAAATCTCTTTATTCGCAGTTTTTCAGATGCTTCGCTCCGCTCCAGCATGACATGTTCGCGGTTTTCTCCTTTCTGCTTTTTCCTTTCTGCTTTTTCCTTTCTGCTTTGACAATGCAATAACAAGCGTGCGGCAACACTATCCTAACTGTCCCTCTTTGAAGAGGGACGAGCGAAGCGGAGGGAGTTTGTTCCTTTAGACACCCTGTTGTCTATATTCTTATATCTGCACTCTGCCATGTTTAGAGATCCCTCGTCGCTGCGCTCTGTCGGGATGACAGGTTCGGTTGAAAGAGCAAAAAGCAAAGGTTCATTGTAACCATCTACAGCAATATTGCCTCTGCAAAATTCATACAAAACTACAACTGTTACAACGGGTACTTTTGCGGATGGTTACGAAAGTGGAAAGTGGAAAGCGGAAAGCGGGAAAAGTAGAGAAAAGCAAAAAGACGGAGAGCAAACCACTTTGCTCTCCGTCCTGTGTTCTTTACTCTAAAGGGCTCGCGATAGGTCAATTTGTGGATTATTTCCACAAATTACCCCATTGACTTGCCTTATTTATCGCAACCCACGCGGTGCAAGCTGCGCCTGCACTACGCGTGACCCGTTGCTGAAAGGCTCGCGATAGGGCGATTTGTGGATTATTTCCACAAATCACCCCATTCGCCGCGGCGCTCGCCGCCGAGCTGGGCGCCATCCTCTGAGGTATCAACCTCTTTGTTACTGAATGTCTGAATTGAGTTGGCAAGCATGCTGGCTGCCTCTACGCTTACCTCTACTGCAAGAGGTGAAATATATGTCTTCTTCATATCTTGTATAATTATTTTCTTGTTATTGTTTTCCGCGCCCGTAAGGGCAGACCGTGTGTCTGCCCTACATTTGCGGTATTCCTGCTGGGCGAACACACCGGTTCGCCCCTACATTTTTACTTTACCAAAACCTTCTTGCCACCTACAATGTAGATACCAGGAGCGCTGATAGTCTCAACCTTGCGGCCTGTGAGGTCGTAGATAACTTTCACATTTCCGCTTTCACCTTTCACCTCGCTAATGCCTGTTGTGCCCTCGCCGAAACGGAAGCTGTAGCTTGCTATACCCTCAGCCTGTGCTGTAGGAACTACAAGGTATGCCTTGTTAGCGTTATTGAGGAATGTGCCTTCTGCCTTACCGTCAGTAACAGCTCTGTAGAAACCGATATTATTATCCTGCTTTGAAAGTACATATCCAGTACCCTCTGGAGTAACATCCTGGCTGATTGTTGTGCCCTCGAGCATATTCTCGCTCCAGTCTGATGTTGCAGCGCTGATTATGTTGAGCTTTGCAGTGCCGTTACCTGCGATAATAGCACCTTCGTTTGCAGGAATATCTGCTTTCTCTGCAAAGATTGCGTGTGTGCTGTTTGTCTCCTCTACAGCATATGCTGTTGCTCCTTCAACGCTAACTGCGAATGGCAAGTAAACAGTCGCATACTCGTTTACAGTAATCTCAATGTCTGTGGCTGGGATAATGTACCATGCAGATGCAGAACCTTTACCTGCTTCCCAACCAGCGCAAGCATAAGGTACAGACTCTGTTGGGTGGTTCTCTGCAAAAAGGCAGTGGACGGCTTCACCTTCACTGTTCTTAAGTTTCCACTGTGCAGCTCCATATGTGCTCAATTCAAGTTTACATGCGTCAGTTTCTGTAACAATCGCTGAACGGTAGGGGCCTGCAGAAATCTTGTCAAGGTAGCCGTCGGCATTCATGTTCTTAAGGTAGAACTTGCCCTCGCCTGCATCCTTGAACTTGAAAATCTGGTTGATGTTAGAACTGCTTGTCGGAGCTGTTACAAGGTTTGCATTGCCATCAAATGTAAGTGTGTTGTAAGAGGCGTCACCGCTGTTGCCTGGTTTTGGATGAACACAAACAATGCGATAGTATGAATCTGTGTTTACAGCAATATAAGCGTTGTTTGTTACGAAATTCTCATAACCGGCAAAATTCTCAACAGCCTCAATCTCGTCTTTCAAATCCTCGGCGTAACCACCAACGTAACCAAGGTATGCCAATTCGCCTTCTTTCCAATTTACAATATCAAATGCAGCCTCAATATCTTCAGCTGGATATGCTATAAATGCTGAACCGGCATCAGTCGCAGCACCGCTGTTGTTCCAGAACTGGAGTTTGCTGCTGTAGTCGTGAGCATATTCGGTGGCACCTGACTGGCGAAGCAAGAAACCGCCATTTCCCTCTTCGATAATCCAATATGTTTCGCCATCCTTCATGTAGATGTTAGAAGCTGTCTCTGTTGCGTCATAACCGAGAGTCTGGTTTGCACCTGCGCCATTATTCAGAACCTTGATACCGTCGAATACGTTACCTGTAAATGCCCAACGGCCGTTTGCACCGTAAGGGATGGTTGCAGAGTTATTGTAAGGAGCAGTCTCGCTTCTTGAAACATACTTCTGTCCGTTGCTGCGGATAGTCATATAGTACCACTTTGCATCAGCATAACTCTCCGACAATACGAATGGGAGATTTTGTGTACAAGTTACTTCAACTGTAGTAGTCTCTGCAGTCACTTTACCCTCGGGGTAGTCAAATGTAACATAAGGAATTGCAGGAGCATTGAAATCGGAACCGATAGCCTGCTCAATAGTTGCACGCTTTTTCTCTACGCCGTCCAATTTGTATACGTAAGTTACTTCAGTGGATGTCAATACATCAACGCCATAGACATTGTGCATTGTCCAGCCACCCTGGCCTGTGTTGCCCAAAACAGGAGTATTTGCAGCAGCCTGGCAGTTGAGCCATGTGTTAGCGCTGTTCTGTTTAAAGCGTACAAGAATGCCATTGTTTCCGCTAAGAGCTTCATTTCCCGGCGCAGTTGGAGTTACAGCTACGAATACCTGTGCTGTCGCCTTTGCGCCAAGAGTTACAGCCCCACTGGCCGCAGCCTGTATGTAACCATTTTCACCCGCAGAAAGTCTGCGGATGTGATATGTGCCGGCAGTGTTTTCAACTGCAGGTTCCCATACAAGTACGGCCTCATAACCGAAGTCTTCGATGTTCGTGTTTCCTGCAAGATAGCGGTTATTAGTGCCTGAAAGATTCTTTACTGCAATCATGGTTGCCTCTGTCAGTGCATTGAGCTGATCTGCACTGTACGTAGTGGCATTGCGCTGATAGACTACGTTCTGCGCCATTGCTCCTGCTGTGCAGAGCACAAGCGCCATTGAAAGTAAAATTTTTCTCATAAATAAAAAGTTAACTTATTAATAATTCGCTTTCTGGGTTAATTTGTGCAAATGTAATAATAAGTCAACTTTTTACCCCCCCAATTAGTTAAAAAATGTTAAACGGAAGGGTTTGAGGGGTTGAAGGCGGTAAGGGGTATTAAGGGGAAGGGTTACTAAAGGCTATTAAGGGCTACTAAGGGGACTGCTAAGGGCATTTATGCGGGTTAAGGGTTACTAAGGAAAAACATTAGTTCTACTTAATGTTCGTTAAATTCCTTTTGTGTTTCTTTTAACAACAACAGTGTTCCTTTATTTAGTAAAGTTAGTCTCCTTGGTTGTGTTCCTTGCTTTTATTCTCTCTCGTGTAAGTTTTTCACGAAAACCGCCTTCGTTTAAAAAGCGCTCGCCGGCAGCCTGCAGATACTTATAAAGTAGGTAATCGGTCTGATAGATAAGCACAATAGCAATGTTTGCGATAACCTCATCATTTCGTGTGCGCACAATATTCATCCAAAAATCTGTGTCATTATGCTCGCGCCCAAGTTGTTGCGCACAAATAAGTTCTTTTGAATGTTTATCCCAGCGTTGATTGCCATGTGTGCGCAAATAGTCTTCGTAGTCGACCAAAAGTTCTTGCAGGCTGCTTTTTGCCACATTAACCAGTTTCAGTTCCGTTTCTACCGATGTTGCGCCTGCTGCATACCCCTCTACAATGTTCTGTTTTCCACTGCGTGCTGCTTGTATCATTTGGTCAATGGTGCGGTCGCCACGGTGCAAAAAACGCTCTACAAAATGACAGGTAATGTCATAAATGGTTTCGGCTTTCTTGTAACAAAGCAAATTACGATAATTACCCCGGTTAGGAATTAGATTTGCCATTAGAATCTAGAAGTTGTTTAAATTTAAAATAAAAGTTTTTCTTATATTGGAAGCCGTCATTTCGTTGTTTTTTATATTCAAAAATGTCTGTTTCTACCTTTTTCGCGGTTACATAACCCGCTATCTGCCCTTGAAAAAGAAGCAAACATCCTATTCTTGCTCTATAAAAAACTAAACGATATAAATTTAAACAACTTCTAAATTTTAGACAAAAATAATCCAATGTTCAAGGAATCAAAAGAAAAGTAAAGAGTTTTTTAATTAAAGAGTGAAAAAAAGAATAAAAGGGCTATTAATGGCAATTAATGGCAATTAAGGGTGCTAAGGGTAATTAAGGGATACTAAGGGTGCTAAGGGTTACTAAGGGCAATTAAGGGTGCCAAGGGCTGCTAAGGGCAATTAAGGGTGCCAAGGGTAATTAAGGGATACTAAGGGTGCTAAGGGCTGCTAAGGGCAATTAAGGGTGCCAAGGAACATTAGTGCCCTTAATGTTCCTTAGTGACCCTTAGTGCTCTTTTTTAAAAATAGCTTTTTGTTATTAAAGTAGTCGTTGTACATTTTAATTGCAAATACTATGCAGCTGCAACTGCATGTTACGGCATTAACCGCCTTTGCTATTCGCAACCCGCCCGGCATGAGCGTTGCCCATGCTACGTGCGACCAGTTGCTGCAAAGGCGCTTGTTGCCTCTTTAGTATTTCTTTCTGAAGTAGTCGTTGTACATTTTAATTGCGAATACTATGCAGCTGCAACTGCATGTTACGGCATTGGTTA
Source organism: Bacteroidaceae bacterium (assembly GCA_045592125.1). GTDB lineage: Bacteria > Bacteroidota > Bacteroidia > Bacteroidales > Bacteroidaceae > HGM04593. The sequence goes on from JAZNUE010000022.1 coordinate 4,950, forward strand.
TTACCATTGACCATATGATTCCGTCCTTGTGCAGCAGGCCTTGCACCACAAAGGCAAAGGCGCCTATTGCCATCATGAGGAATGTGGGCAGGGCAATGCCGTCGGTGTTACGGGTGCGTATGGTGGCTATGGCCTGTGGCAGGTAGCCCAGTATCATGCCAATGCTGGCAACGTACCCGCATATGTTGTATATTGTCTCTTGGTCCATGGCGGTTTTTTATTTAAAGAACGATTGCTGCCGGTTTTTGTTGTTGGCCAAAAGGGGGTTAGGGGGTTATTAAGGGTAATTAAGGGGGTAAAGGCAAAAAGGGTAAAAGGACTACTAAGGAAAAACATTAGTTCCCCTTAATGTTCCTTAGTCTCCCTTAGTTTCCTTTTTAACAAAAATAATGTTCCTTAGTGTCCCTAAGTTCCCTTTTTAATAAAAATAATAGTATTCTTTTAGTTTTTTGTGAACCTCATCATCGCCCAGCGACTGTCTTCGGCGTAATCCTGGTAGTGCAGGCCATGGCGGGCGGCCTCTTCCTTTAGCACTTCCATGTCATCGGTGTAGAATCCGCTGATGAAGAGCTGCGACCCCTTGTGCATGCAGCGCACATAGCGCCCCATGTCCATGAGCAGTATGTTGCGGTTTATGTTGGCAATAACAAAGTCGAAGCTGTCGCTCTCCTTTATGGCCTCGGCACCGCCCAGGCGCACTTCGATGTCGGGTGTGCCGTTGAGCACAATGTTCTCCTTGGCGTTCTCGAATGCGAACTCGTCGATGTCGATGGCAACCACGTCGGTGGCCCCGTGCTTGCGGGCAAGGATGGCCAAGAGGGCTGTGCCGCAGCCCATGTCGAGCACGCTTTTGCCGGCCATGTCACTGGCAAGTATGGCGCGCAGCATGTGGCACGTGGTCTGGTGATAGCCAGTGCCGAATGCCATCTTGGGGTCAATCAGAATGTCGTATCGTGCCTTGGGGACATCCTTGTGGAAAGTGCTGTGTATTACGCACTCCTCGCCAAGGACAATGGGCTGGAAGTAGTTCTTCTCCCACTCGGCGTTCCAGTCCTCGCCTTCAATGAGCTCGCTCTCGTATGTTATGCCGAAGCCGGGCAGGGGAAAGCCTGCTACAACGCTGGCGATGTTCTCTTCGTTGTATTGGTTCTGTGGAACATAGGCCGACATGCCTTCATCTTCCTGTACAAAACTTTCGAATCCAACCTCGGCAAGCAGTGCGGCGAGGACATCGGTCGCGGTCTCCTCATTGGGGGTGACTGTGAATTTAACTCTGGTATAGTCGTTCATGGTTATTGTGTTTTTATGCTGTAATATGATATATTCTGTTTTTTACTGTTCTCTTGTCCTTGAGCGGAACCGCAGGTAGAACATGACTCCTGCGCTGGTGAGGCCAAAGGGGAATGACATCCACACGCCTGGCAGTCCCCAGTCGAAGACGAAACCGAACAGGTAGCCTGCGGGGAGGGATATGACAAAGTATGCTATGAAGGCGTAGAGCATTACTGGCCTTACGTCGGCAATTCCGCGCAGGGCGTTGGAGAAGTTGCATTGCAGTCCGTCGCCGAACTGGTAGAGGATGAACGGGACGGCAAGCTGTGCCACAAGCAGCGACACCTGGGCACTGTCGGTGAAGATTGCGCCAATCTCATGGCGAATGATATATATTAGCAGCGAGGCTGCAAGCGCCATTACTAGTATGAGGTGGAATCCTGCGTCGGCCGAACGGCGTATGTTGGGCAGGTCGTTGTCGCTGCTGTAGTTGCTCACCTTGACTGCTACTGCTGCTGCCATGCCGTAGTACATCATGAACCCCAGCTGCCCCACGGTACACATTATCTGGTGCGCTGCGAGTGCTGTGGTGCCCAGCCAGCCTACCATTATGGTGGCAAGGCTGAAAGATGCTGTCTCCATTCCCATCTGTAGTGCTACGGGTGTGCCAATGCTGAAGAGTTCCTTCTGCTCGTGCATGGTAACTTTCCCGTGCATGAATCCACGGGCGTAGGGCGCATAGCGCTTGCTGCGGAAGAAGATGAGCATGAATATGGCAAGCATTGCCATGCGCGAGAGCAGGGTGGATATTCCGGCACCCAGCAGCCCCAGCTCGGGCAGCCCGCACTTGCCGAAAATGAGGATGTAGTTGCCTATGATGTTGAGCACGTTGCCCGTGAGCAGAATCCACATTGGCGTCTTTGTGTCGGTAATGCCGTCGGTAAACTGCTTGAAGGCATTAAACAGCATTATGAACGGCATGGTCATGAGCAGCACCAGGTAGTAGGGGCGCATGAGCCCGAGCAGTTCCTCGGGCTGCCCAAGGTTGCCTATGTTCAGGTAGAGCGCGCCCATTGCGGCAATGAGCAGCAGGGCTATGGCGCCGTTTGCCAGCAGGGCGTTCTTGAGGGTGTTGCCAATCTCGCGTTTCTTTCCGCTGCCGAAAAGCTTGCCCACAATAGGGGTGAACCCGTAGGAGAAGCCTGTGGCGAATATTATGGCAAGGTTGAACATGTTGTTCACGAAACTTGCAGCGCCAAGGTCATCGGTCCCGTGCCGCCCAACCATTATGGTGTCGGCAAACGATACAAAGATAATGCCTATCTGTCCAATGATGATAGGCAGTCCCAGGCGGAACAGTTCCTTGTAGTGTGCGGAGTATGGTTTCATAATGGTGTTAACGGCGTTCACATTTTTTTGTTTAGGGTATGGGCGGGTCTATTCAATATATAATTTGTCACTTGCCCAATTCGCAGGATTCTCAATTATGTATGCAGTAATTTCCTCATAGGATTGTTGGTTGCGTATTATATGCTCGTAATAGTTGCGTTGCCACAGCCTGCTATTAAATGGCGTCCATCCGTGATGTCTCGCGCCATGAATGTATGCATTGGTGGTCATGGTCTTGAACCATTGTACCACACGATGTAGGGGCGAACCGGTGTGTTCGCCCGAATTTCCGTGCTCCTCTGTTGGGCAGACACATCGGTCTGCCCCTACATTTCCCTTTTTGTTCAGGGACTACATTATTGCCACAAGCTCCATCTCGAAGATGAGGGTAGAGTATGCCGGGATTGGGCCGTTGGTCCTGCTGCCGTAGCCTGCTTCCCAAGGGATGTACACAATCCAGTGGTCGCCAGTGCGCATTTGCGTGAGGGCTATCTGCCAGCCGGTAATGAGGTCGCCAAGGCGGAATGCCTCGGGGTATCCGCGCTCATAGCTGCTGTCGAATACCTTGCCGTTTATGAGGCTGCCTCTGTAGTTTACGGTAACTACATTGCCAGCACGCGGGCTGCGCTCGCCGTCGCCGCTCTTTATTATCTTCACTAGCACGCCCTGCGAAATCTCGAAGAGTTCCTCCTCGCTATTGCGCAGCGCCTGCATGAACGCCTCGTTCTTGAGCTTGTATTCGGGATTCTTTATTTTTGGCATAGATGGTTGTTAAGGGGGATTGAAAGGGCCAAAAGGAAAAATATTAGCGCCCTTAATGTTCCTTAGTGTTCTTTGGTACCCTTTTTAAAAAATAAAATTGTGTCCTTTAGTTATCTTCTGCCATGAGCTGTTCTATTGCACGGCACAGCTGGTCGGGGCAGGATGTGGGCTTGCCGTTGCAGCTTATGCCGTTGAGGCGGGCGATTACATCATCGTACTTCATGCCTTTTACAAGGCTGCCTATTCCCTGAAGGTTGCCGTGGCAGCCGCCGTAGAACTTTACCTCAACGATTGTGCCGTTGTCGCCTGTCACCTCGATAAAGCGTGAGCATGTGCCTGTTGTCTTGTAGGTTATTGTCTTCATGTTCCTGTTTCTTTCTTTTTTCTTCGCGAAGATAGCACAAAAAAAGTAGCGCACCAAAAAAGTGCGCTACTGCTTGCTTGACAAGGTGCCGTCTTTTCGCACCCCAAGCGGTATAGCCTGTGGCCTTGTCATGTTGAGCAAAGCGAAACATCTTATAATTGCAGGAATATTCACGCTCTGTCATGTTGAGCAAAGCGAAACATCTTATCATTACAGGACAGTCTGCTCAGAGATTCCTCACATCCGTCCGGAATGACAAAACAACGTTTTGTTATCGACGAGTTTTGCAGCAACAGGTCAAACGTAGCATAGCCGCAGGTTATGCCGTTTGGGTTGCGAAAAGCAAAACGAGCCAATGACCTTTTTTGTTATCGGCAAGTTTTGCAGCCATTAGTCGCGTGAAGCATAGACGAAGTTTATGCCACGCGGGTGGCTAAAAGCAAAACGAGCCAATGACCCAGCAAATATAGAATGACAAGACAAAGTTCACTGTTTTTCTATGAAGTTACTTGACCAGGACTTTTTTGCCATTGATAATATAGATTCCTTTGGTTGGCTTTTCTACCTCGCGGCCTTGCAAGTCGTAAATGGTTTTCACCTTTCCGTTTTGACCTTTCACCTCAATAACTCCGGTTTCGCCGCTTGTGTAGGTGAGGGTGATGTCAATGTTCCTTGAAAGGTATGCAAGGTCTTCATATACTGCGTCGCTTTCCTTGAAAGTGTATCCCTCGAATATTGGGGTGAGCATTGCGAACTGGTCGCCGCCCTTAATGTAGCGGGTGCCGCCTGCAAGCTCGTTGCCCTCTCCGTCTACGCACTTATAGCTTACGGCAAAATAGGGGTGCGGCCTGTAGCGGCAGATGATGAAGGGGTGCCCGCTGTCCCAGCCTGTGAAGGTGTTGTTGGCGTTGCCGTTCCAGTAGTAGCTGTTGCTTGTGCCCTTGACGCTCCAGGTGGCGGTGCTCTTGTCAAAGGTGAAGATGAACTCCTCGGGGGTGTCGCTGCCAGTCACTAATGAACCGCGCAGCAACTGCGGTATGTAGATACCGTAGCTGTTAATTACTGTGAAGCGGTTGCCCTCGCCCTCAAGATTCCATACAAAGCCAGGGTTTGCCTCTCTAATGCCGTTGGTGGTTGTTATGCCGTCGCCTACTGCCGAGACGCTGAGGAAACCGCTGCGCGCTGCCTCGTCCTTGGCATTGTATATAAGGTATGACGCGCCGTCCTCAATCTCTGTGACTGCTTCGCCAACGGCCGCCGCGCCCATTATGCCCTCGCAACTGTAGTAGACATCGATGACTGTGTCTTCTGTGGGGATGATAACTGTGCGCTCCTCGGTGTCGCTGCCAATGCATGTGAAGAACTCTACATTGGGATACTCTACTGAGTAACTGTCACCAATGCTACAAGGCTCTTCAATGGTAGTGATGAGGTTGCCGTCCGTTGTATAGCAACGGTATGTTATGCTGTAGGCGGTGCGCTTGTATGTGGCTTTGACAATCTTGTTCTCTCCGTCATCCTCAACAGCGTGCGATATCGCTTCGTAATTGGCAATTTGTGGAATGTCGGCTGTGAATTCCTTGCCATAGGGTGCCGACCGGTAAAGTGTCTGCAACAGATTGCCGTTATTGTCAAAGCACTCGTATGTTACAAGGAACGCTTTTTCATAGACCCAACCTGTTCCTTGCGGGTATATACCGCCCTTGTTAAGGGTGTTTGGGTTCTGGGCTGCCCGCTCGGGAATGGGGTAGAGAGCGCCGTCACCGGCCATAATGCTGAAGTCGCCGCTTCTTGTATTGTAGGTGTTGGTGAGTGTGACTCCGCTCTCGCCCAAGGCAATTGGTGCTGTGGCGCTGCTTATGTAGCGGCCTGTTGCAGCATTGCGCAGTTTGAATGTCTGTCCGTTTGCGGTTTCTACAACTTCGGTCAGTTCCCAAAGGTCGGCACCATACTGCTGCAGGGCGGTGGTAACGGTGGCGCTGCCATTGTCATAAATGCTCCATCCCTTGAAACGCCCGGTGTTGTTGACAATGCGGTAAGTTGTGCCCTCGGCGGGGTAACCTATCTCCGCACTGCTGCCTTGTGCGGTCACAGGGCGGAATTCCCATATGCCGCCGTTGCCGTCGGCCGGGTCACTCCACAGGTTAATCGAGTAGTTCTGTCCAGGGCCTGCATAGTTGAGGCACATGCTGCCGTTGGATACCTTTTGGCTGCGTATGCTGTAGCTGTAGCTGTTGCCGTTCTGCGCGTATGCCTTGTCGCCAAGTATAAAGTCGTAGTGGCGGTTGCTGTCGTCATAGTCCCAGCGCCCTGTGTTGTTCTCGGCCGTGGGGGTGCCTTTTACCGAACCGCTGGGCCTTGCCTTGTTCACTATTGCCCAGCGCTCGGGGTTGTCGGGGTCCTGCATGAATGCCCACAGCTGGTAATTGTAGCCCTCGTTCTTCTCATCCTCTATTATTTCGCTGTTCCACAGGCGGCCGGCAGGTGCGGTGCCTGTCTTGTCGGCAATGTCCATCCCCTCGCGCAGCAACTGTATGCAGCGGCCGGCGCGGGCGTCGGTGGCTGTTGTCACAATGCGGTACCATGTCTGCTTTTCATCGGTCGACGGGGTGGGCATTACTTTGCTCTCTGTGCCGTTGTTGCCGTCGAGTATATAGTGGCGGCCGTAGTCATAATTGCTGTAGTCTAGCAACAGGGTGTCCTTTGTTATGCGCTGCTGGAAATCGGCGAAATTCTTCTTTGCCTCCGGTGTCCAGCCTGTCTCGGCAATGGCCATGAGACGCGGAAGGGCAAGGTACTCCAGTAGGTCATAATCCTGCACGTGTTCTGTCCAGAATGTGCCCTGCACGCCAATGTAATATTTGTGCAGTCCGGTGGGGACGTTTGACGGGATGGGCACGTAGTCATATACCGCCTTCACATTGTCTGTTCCGTAACCGGCAACCTTTGGCTCGTCGGCGTCGGTGCTCTGGCGTCGGTTGATGTAGTAGGGTACCTGTGTGGTGATGATGGACTTCATGCCATACTTTGCGGCCTTCAGGGCACATGGCTGCGCATTGCCAATCTCCCAGCACATCATTGTGCCGCCAGTACCCTTGATGAGCTCCTCGTCGGTGCCGCTGGCGGTGAGGCTCTCGTTCCACATGATTACAGTTCGCTTCTTGTCACCATCCTTTGACGTGACATGGTCCGAGAGCTTGCGCACAAAGTGCGACTGCAGCTGGCGCACATTGGTGAGCCCAAGCTCCTGCATCATTGCCTGGCACTCGGCGTTGTTCTGCCAGGCGCTTGTGGGTGTCTCGTCGCCGCCTATGTGAATCTGGCTGTAGGGGAACACCTCTATTATCTCATCCAGCACGTCCTTGGCAAACTGAAGTACCAACGGGCTTGCTACGTTAAGCACGTCGGCATATACGCCTCCGTTCACCTGTACGTTGTGCGCGCCGTTGGGGGTGCAGCTCAGTTCGGGGTATGCTGCGTTCACTGCGCATGAGTGCCCGGGGAACTCAACCTCGGGGACAACCTCTATGTGGCGCTCGGCGGCGTATGCCACAATCTCGCGGCACTCGTCCTGTGTGTAGAAATATGGTCCGTAGGGCTCGCCTGTGTAGTAACCGCCATATACGCGGTCGGTAATCCAATTGTCGCTGCGTGTGGCACCAACGGTGGTGAGCAACGGATATTTCTTGACCTCGAAACGCCAGCCCTGGTCGTCGGTAAGGTGCCAGTGGAAGCGGTTCATCTTATAATATGACATGACGTCAATCATGCGCTTGATTTGCTCCAGGCTGAAGTAATGGCGGCTCACATCGAGCATGAACCCGCGGTATTCAAAGCGCGGTGCGTCCACAATGCTCACGATTGGTAGCGTGTATTCTGTTACATTGCTGTCCTTTACTCCTGCCATCACATTTGCAGGGAGCATTTTCTTTATGCTCTGGAATGCATAGTAGAAACCTATGGGCCCGTTGGCGGCGATGGCTATGCCGCCGTCAGTGATGTCAAGGGTGTAGCCCTCGGTGCCGAGTTCTTCGTTGCCGGTGTACATTGACATTGTAATCAGTGCCTCGCCGGCGTCTTTCTTTACTTCAATATTGTAACCTGTGACTTCGCTTAAAAGTGTGGCGAACTTCACGGCCTCTGCCGCATTCACCTCGTCAAGTTCTCCTGTTGCAATGATGAAACTCTCGGGCAGCAGCAGGCTGCCTGTCCCCTTTGTCATCTTCATTGGCAATGGAGTAAGGTTCACGTCGCTGTCGGCGCGCATTGCCATAGGCAGGCATAGCAGCAGCGCAAGGATGGCAAGTGTAAATTTTCTCATGGTTGTGTAGTTATTGGTTAGTATATGTTGTTTCTGTTACTTGTCCGGTTCGCCCTCGGCCTTGAGGGTGGGCAGGCATATATGGTACTTCACAGCAAGCAGGCGTGTGAGGAATACGGCAACACCGCATGCTACCTGTGTAACAGGGTTTGGCATGCCCAGCCAGCTGCATAGGCCGAACACTACTCCGCCCACAATGCAGGCCATTGCATAGATTTCCTTGCGGAAGATGAGCGGCACCTCGTTTATGAGAACGTCGCGTATCACGCCGCCTGCAGCACCGGTCATTGTACCCATTACAATGGCCACCCAGATGGGGAGATTGCAGTCGAGTGTCTTCTGTATGCCTACAATGGTGAAGAGGGCGAGTCCTACGGCGTCGAACACGAAGAATGTGTTGTGCATGTGTACAAGGTATTTCCTGAAGAGTATTACCCACAGCAGGGCCAGCCCGGTACATGAGAGGTAGAAACCGTCGTGCATCCAAAAGACGGGCACGTCGAGCATTACGTCGCGCAGGGTTCCGCCGCCAATGGCGGTGGCGGCGCCCACCACGTAGGCGCCGAACCAGTCGAACTGCTTTGCCGAGGCAAGGCGTATGCCGCTTATGGCGAATGCGAACGTTCCTACAAAGTCAATTATCTGCAGGAAGGTTATATTGCTGAACCAGCCGAGAAAGGTGTTTAATAGTTCCATTGGATTCCTTTGCTTGTCGTATGCGAAGATAGGGATAAGAGACGGAAATTCTCTTCTTTTAGTCCTTTTTAATAAAAAATATCCTTGAAGTTTTGCAAAATTAAGGATTATATATATCTTTGCGATATTAAAATGATATCAAAAAGTATTAACCTGTAAAACTGAAGATTATGATGGAAGAGAAGAATGTTGTATCAAATGTTAAGGGTGAAGAGAAGTTCGTAACCCCTTCAAGCGGCTGGCTGGTATTGTTCCTTACTCTGGCGGGCCTCATTGGCGGAGCGGCCTTGCCGATTGCCATGCTCGCCAACGAGGCTTCGGACCTCTGGGCCATCTGTTTCCTCATTCCGGTTGTCTCTATTGTGTTCATGTGCGGCCTTTTTGTGGTGAACCCGAATGAGAGCGCTGTAGTGACATTCTTCGGAAAGTATGTGGGTACGGTGGTGGAGAACGGCTTCTTCTTCATGAACCCTTTCACACAGAAAAAGAATGTTTCTTTGCGCGCACGCAACCTTAACGGCGAACCCATTAAGGTAAATGACCTCATGGGTAACCCCATAATGATTGGCGTAGTGCTTGTGTGGAGGGTGAAGGATACCTTCAAGGCCTCTTTTGAGGTGGATGACTACTCGCGTTTTGTGGACATACAGAGCGAGGCGGCAATCCGTAACCTTGCGGGCGCATACCCCTATGATAACCTTGAGGACGAGGATGCCTCAATTACCCTGCGCAACGGCGGCGAGGAGGTGAACGACCTGCTTGAGAAGTCGCTTGCCGAGAGACTTGCCATTGCAGGCATTGAGGTTATGGAGGCCCGTATAAGCTACCTGGCCTATGCTCCGGAGATTGCCAGCGCAATGCTCCAGCGCCAGCAGGCCACTGCAATGGTGGCTGCGCGCCACAAGATTGTGGAGGGTGCTGTGGGTATGGTACAGATGGCTCTTGAGCAGTTGAGCGAGAAAGAGATTATTGAGCTTGACGAGGAGAAGAAGGCTGCAATGGTGAGCAATCTCATGGTGGTGCTCACAAGCGACAGGGCCGCGACCCCTGTGGTGAATACAGGCTCGTTGTACCAGTAAGGCGGCTGCTATGGCAAAAGAGAAGAAATCTTTTGTACTACGCATAAACGGCGAAACTATGTCGGCGCTCGAGAAATGGGCTGCCGACGAGTTCCGCAGTGTCAACGGGCAGCTTGAATACATTATAACCGGCGCGCTGCGCAAGGCGGGCAGGCTGCCAAAGGATAGTAACGGGAATTGTGATAATGAATAAAACATGACTATAGTATGAACGGACATCTTGGTGAATATATAGTATCGCTTGTGTTTCTGTTGCTTGCTGTGATAATAGCATTCGGTAAGGGCGATTTCCTTATTTCGGGTTACAATACCGCGTCTAAGGAAAAGAAAGCAAAGTACAATGTACATCGTCTGCGTTTGCTTGTCTCTTCTTTGCTTGTGATAGTGTCGGCGGGGCTTGCTGTTGCCGGATTCCTGGACTGGGGCGAGCCTGAGCGCGATTATCTTGGAATTGGCATTCTTGTGCTTGCTGTAATATTTGTCGTTCTCAATTATACTTGGGCAATGAAAAAATAATGGATATGAGACGTATACTGCTGTTGCTTTCATTTATCTCTGTGGTGTCATTGCCATTACAGGCGCAACACCGCGAGGCGGTCAAGACATCGACCGATATTGCTATGTTCGCTCCGGCCGCAGTGGGTGCGGGCGTGGCGCTTGTAAAAGGTGACTATAAGGGGCTGCTGCAGCTTGGCGAGGCGCTTGCCGTGCAGGTGGCGGTGTGCTATGGGCTCAAGTATACAGTAAGCAAGCAGCGCCCGGATGGCAGTGATACACACTCGTTCCCCTCTAACCACACGGGCTTCTCCTTTGCTGGGGCCACGTTCCTCATGAGGCGCTATGGCTGGCAGTGGGGCGCGCCGGCCTATCTCCTGAGCGGGTATGTCGCGTGGGGCAGGATTTATGCCAGGCGGCACGATGTGTGGGATGTGCTGGCCGGCGCTGCAATAGGTGTGGGGAGCGGCCTGCTCTTTGCAACGCCTTTTGCCAAGAAGCACAATCTTGTTGTGGCGCCCGCTGTTACCAGTGAGGGAAGCTGCGGAATATACATGTCAATGCGCTTCTAATGTTATAAAAGGTTATATTGGGCATAAAGTTTCGCTGTACGGGATTTTTTCGTACCTTTGCGCTAGAGCGCGGGCATTTGCTGCCTGCGTGGTCCTAAGAAATAATGACAGCCATGATAAAGCAAGAATGGATTGAGAAGGGGTTCATAGACGAGAGAATCCCTGAGGGTACCGACCTCAAGGCCGAAATACGCCGCATGTGTGAGGAGAAGAATGCTGTTGTGCTTGCGCACTATTATACCGACGGCGCTGTGCAGGACGTTGCCGACTTTGTTGGCGACAGCCTTGCGCTTGCCCAGCTGGCCGAAAAGACGACTGCCGGCATAATTGTAATGTGCGGCGTGCACTTCATGGCCGAGACAAACAAGATTCTCTCTCCCGACAAGAAGGTGCTTATCCCCGACCTCAATGCAGGCTGCTCGCTTGCCGAGAGCTGCCCGGCCGAGGAACTGGCAAAGTTCAAGGCCGAGCACCCGGGCTACAAGGTGGTTGCATATGTGAACACGTCGGCGGCGGTGAAAGCGCTTACCGATATTGTAGTTACCTCTACCAATGCACGCGCAGTGGTGGAGAGCTTCCCAAAGGACGAGAAGATAATTTTTGCTCCCGACAAGAACCTTGGCGGTTACCTTAACGCGGTAACTCACCGCAACATGCTGCTGTGGAATGGAGGCTGCCATGTGCATGAGCAGTTCTCTATTGAGAAGATTGTAGAGCTCAGGAGCGCTAATCCCGACGCGAAGGTGCTTGCGCACCCCGAGTGCAAGAGCGGTGTGCTTGCGCTGGCCGACTTCATTGGCTCGACAGCTGCAATACTCTCCTATGCGCAGGAGAGCGACACAAAGGATTTCATTGTAGCAACCGAGAGCGGTATCCTGCATGAGATGCAGAAGCGCTGCCCCGAGAAGAACTTCATTCCGGTTCCGCCTATGACTGGCACGTGCGCTTGCAACGAGTGTGCTTTCATGCGCCTGAATACGCTTGAGAAACTCTATAACACCCTCAAGTACGAGTGGCCGGCAGTTGAGCTCGACGAGACATTGCGCGAGGAAGCGAAGAAACCTATTGTCAGGATGCTGGAACTCTCAAGATAGCTTCTGTGATTGCTGGCTAGATTTATCGCGGCTGTACATCCCAGTCTTTGTGCCGCTAAATTACAGTACTGATTGTTATATCGGGCTCGCGTAACCTTAGACAGCTTCTAATATGAAATACGTGAAGGGACATTCCGCGGAATGCCCCTTCACGTATTTCAGTTCTCCCATATGCTGCCCCAGCTGCTTGCGTGCGTGGCGTTGCTGTTGCTGCCGGGTGCCCGGTTGCTGCGCTGCTGGCTGTCGGCAAGTATGACACTGGTGAACTCGCAATTGACAATAGTGCACTGGGGCTGCAGGTACTTTCTTCTTACTTTCATGGCTATCTGTTTTTATGTATATGACAATATACATGTAACAGACAGGAGGCCATATTGTTCGGTTGCGGCGACCTATTTGCCGAATCTTGCGCGCAAGGTCTTTATCATGTCCTGTGTCATGCTGTCGAGGTCGTAGCTTGGTTTCCAGTCCCACTCCTCGCGTGCGCATGAGTCGTCCATCTTGTTTGGCCATGAATCGGCTATTGCCTGGCGTACGGGGTCGAATTCATAGTGCATCTTGAAACCGGGTATGTACTTCTGGATAGAGGCCTTGATTATTTCCGGGTCGAATGTCATTGAGGCCACGTTGAATGCATTGCGGTGGATGAGGCGCGAAGGGTCGGCGTTCATTATGTCCACAGCCGCCTTAAGCGCGTCGGGCATGTACATCATGTCCATGAATGTGCCGGCCTGGATGGGGCAGGCAAAATCCTCGCCCTTCACGGCCGCGTAGTATATCTCTACTGCATAGTCGGTGGTGCCGCCGCCTGGGAGAGTGACATTGGAAATGAGACCAGGGAAGCGTACGGCGCGTGTGTCGACGCCATATTTAGTGTAGTAGTAGTCGCTGAGCAGCTCGGTGGCTACCTTTGTCACTCCGTACATGGTGCGGGGACGCTGTATTGTGTCCTGCGGAGTGTTGTCGGCCGGCGTGCTGGGGCCGAATGAGCCGATGGAGCTTGGGGTGAACACGGCGCACTTCTTCTCGCGTGCAATCTCAAGTATGTTGATGAGGCCGTTCATCTGTATGTCCCATGCAAGCAAGGGCTTTGCCTCTGCCACGGCCGAGAGCAGTGCGGCAAGGTTGTATATGGTGTCAATCCTGTACTTCTCGACAATGCTGGCAAGCTGCTGGGCGTTCTTTACGTTTGCCTCTTCGGCAGGGCCGCTCTCGAGCAGTATTCCTTTGGGCTCGGCGCCGGGTATGTAACCTGCAACGATGTTGCCGTCGGGAATCATGTTGCGCAGCTTCATTGTGAGTTCCGAGCCAATCTGGCCTGTGGAACCGATAACAAGTACGTTCTTCATAATTATATAATGTTTTGCTGTTTTTCAGTCCGTTAGATGTCTGCACTCCAAAGTTACTCTTATTTTTGTAAAGGACACAATGTATTGTTGTTTTTTTATATTAAAAAGATATCATATGTTTGCGATTTTTTTCATAAAAAGGTATTTTTGCGGAACAATGGCTGATAATTTGCCTGAATTTCTATAAAAAGGATATAACAATGTACGGAAAATTTCAACAACATTTGCAGAACGAACTGGCCGCTATTGACGAGGCCGGCCTGTACAAGAGAGAACGCAACATCGCGTCGCAGCAGTTTGCCGAGATTACATTGGAGGACGGCTCAAAGGCGCTGAACTTCTGTGCCAACAACTATCTTGGCCTGTCGAACAATCCGCGCCTTATGAAGGCTGCCGGGGAGGCAATGGAGGCACGCGGCTTCGGCATGTCGTCAGTACGTTTCATCTGCGGTACACAGGATTACCACAAGGTTCTTGAGAAGGCGATTGCCGATTATTTCAGGACCGAGGACACAATCCTCTATGCTGCATGCTTTGACGCGAACGGCGGCCTTTTTGAACCGCTCTTCACGGCTGAGGACGCTATCATTTCCGACTCCCTGAACCATGCCTCGATAATTGACGGCGTGCGGCTGTGCAAGGCCCAGCGCTACCGCTATGCCAATGCCGACATGGCCGACCTTGAGCGTTGCCTGCAGGAGGCACAGGCCCAGCGTTACCGCATTATAGTTACCGACGGCGTGTTCTCAATGGACGGAAATGTTGCCCCGATGGACAAGATCTGTGACCTTGCCGAGAAGTATGACGCTCTGGTTATGGTGGATGAGTCGCACTCGGCCGGCGTGGTTGGTGCCACAGGCCATGGCGTTGCCGAGCAGTTCGGCTGCTACGGACGCATTGACATCTTCACCGGCACGCTTGGAAAGGCATTCGGCGGTGCTGTAGGCGGTTTCACGACGGGCCGTAAGGAAATCATTGATATGCTGCGCCAGCGCTCACGTCCTTACCTGTTCTCAAACTCATTGCCGCCATCAGTAGTGGGTGCTTCAATTGAGGTGTTCAAGATGCTTGCCGAGAGTGATGAACTGCATACAAAATTGCAGGATAACGTCAGCTATTTCCGTGACAGGATGTTGGCTGCCGGCTTTGACATCAAGCCTACACAGTCGGCTATCTGTGCAGTTATGCTCTATGACGCCCCGCTCTCGCAGGTGTTCGCGCAGAAGATGGCGCAGGAGGGTATCTTTGTTACCGGTTTCTACTATCCTGTTGTTCCCAAAGGCGAGGCGCGTATACGCGTGCAGCTCTCTGCCGCTCATGAGCGGGAGCATCTTGATAAGGCAATCAATGCCTTCGTAAAGGTTGGAAAGGAACTGGGAGTCATTAAGTAATTGTCTAACTATTATATAAATAAGTAAGAGCTTATGAAAAAGATGTTTTTTGCAGCGTTGGCTGCGTGCGCATTCCTTGCTGTCTCATGTTCGTCTAATGTCGATAAGGTAATTGACTTGAAGAAGGAGCAGGCCCAGGCCGTTAAGGAACTTGACCTTAAGAAGGCTGCTGAGCTTGAGAAGGAGGTTGCCGGGATTATGAAGGAAATGACCGATGAGGAGAAGAAGGAACTGGCTGAGAGAATCCTGGAATAATCGATAAGGTTATATAACATACACAGAGACTCCAAACAGCGATCGCTGTTTGGAGTCTCTGTGTATAATGCTTTAGCGCCTGAACAGACTTGTCATGTTGAGTGAAGCTAAACATCTCAATCATTGCCTAGTGGGCTAACGCTGATGGTTAATGCTGGTTTACCTTCTGCGGCGGTTGCCTGGCCTGCGTGGCCTAAACATACTTGTCATGTTGAGTGGAGCGAAACATCTCAATCATTGCTGCTGGCCTCAATCTTGAAGGTACTTGCCGGCAGGCCTGCCTCATTGATAAGGTTAGCGTCGGTGTAGGGCTTCCATGCGTAGCGTATGCGGTGCGCTTCGCCTTCAATGATTATGCGGTTGCCTTCAATCCTTGCCTGCTTCTCAAAGTCTACAGCAGTGAAACTGCCGGTCTTGCCTGCAACCTCAATGCCGCGCAATGTCTTGCCGTCGCTGGTCTTCAGCTCTGTTGCGTTGCTGAACTCAATTACGGTCTTTCCACGGAAACAGAAGGCTCTCTCGGGTGTGGGGCCGTGCTGTGCAACGTGGGTCATGCCGTATGTCTGGTTGAGCGCAAGGCGTGCCAGCCGCTCGCCTACAGGGGCCTTCTCCTTGGGGTGGACGTCGGTTGGGTGTCCCTTGTCGCTTGACACGGCAAAGTCGCAGAATAGTATCGCTTCGGCCATAAGGCGCTGCGAATCGCGGAAGTGGGGCCATGACGGGCGCTTAATGCTTGATAGCTGAACGAAGTAGAAAGGCATTTCGGGGTTCTGCCATGTGTGGCGCCAGCTCTTGACGAGTGTGGGGAATATTGCCTCATGCAGTTCCACGTTGTGGGCGTTCGACTCGCCCTGGTACCATATTGCGCCTTGGATAGGGTAGCATGCGATGGGTGCGATGCCGGTCTCGTAAAGGTAACATGGCTCGTAAGGGTGGCGTTGCAGCCTGTTCGTGCTCTTGGCAATATTCTGGGCAGCACGGCCGCGGCACCAGTCCTGTATCATGTTGTTCTCGCGCCAGTTGTAGAGTATGTCAACAAGAGTGGGGCTGAACTCTAATGTCTTGCGGTCGATGAATGACTCGGCGGGAGCACCGCCAACCGCATTGCATATGAGGCCTACAGGCACGCCCAGCGAGTCGGCAAGCATGGCGCCGAAATGGTAGGCTACGGCCGAGAAGTCGCTGACGTTCTTCTCGTTCTGTAGCTGCCATGCTGCCGTCCTGTAGTAGTCGTGGCGGTTGAGCGCTGCAAGGCTGGCGCTGTCCCATTCGATGTTGTCGGTGAATACTCGCGGTTTCATGTCATAAAGGCGTATGTCCTTGCCTTTTACGTTGGCAAGGCTCTGCTCCCTGTGCGAGCTCTCCTTTACCATGAATGCCATGTTGGACTGGCCCGAGCAGAGCCACACTTCGCCTACGACGATATTCTTGAATTTCCTTTTCTCCTTGCCACATTCGATGGTTAGGGTGTATTCCTCGCCGTCGGCCTTCATTGGCGTGAACATGACTTTCCAGCTGCCGTCCTCGGCTGCCTTGGTTACTCTCATCTGCTTGCCGAGACGTGCTGTAATCTCGCTGCCAGCATTGGCTGTCCCGCTCACCGTGAATGCCTTGTCCTGCTGGATTACCATGTTGTCGCTGTAGATTGCTGGCAGCGACAGCCCGCCGAAATCGCCGGTTATGGCAGAATGGACTTGCCTGGCAATTATAGCGGCGCCTTCGGGGTCGGGGTGCAGGGCGTCGGGCATGAGGTCGGGGCGGCTGTAGAGGTGGCGGCTAAGGTCGATGAGCTCAATATTCTCATGCTGTGCAATCATCTCAATCTCCTCCTGGATTTGCCAGTACCAGTCGCGTGTGCCGCTCTTGAAACGGCGGTGCCAATGGAAAATAGGTGTCATGCGGCAGATGTATATCTGCGGGCTGCCATTGGGGTGCGCCTTCCTGAAACTGTCAATGATGGCAGTGTAGTCGCCGAAGAACTCGTCGCGGTAGTTGGGCCAGTTGCGCGGGTCGGTATCATTCAGTCCCAGGTGTATGACAACAATGTCGGGCGCGAACTCGAGCGCTGCCTTGTATTCGGGCAGGCTTGTGTAAGGGCGGTGCCCCTTGTTCAGGAGCGTTGCGCCTGAGTGCCCGAAGTTGCGCACCTCGTATTCCTCGCCAAGCAGCCGCTGCAGCTGCGTGGGGTATGATGTGCTGGCAGGGTCCTTGTGCCCGTAACCGTATGTAACGCTGTTGCCTACACAGGCAACCTTTGTCTTTTCCTGTGCTGCTGACAGCAACGGCAGCGCAAGGAGCAGGAGTGTAAGTAGTCTTTTCATTTCAGGACAGGTATAAAAAACTTGGCGATATAATTCTAAGCGGCCTCTAAGGCCTGTCTTCTTGCCGCAGGCGTTCCTGGATATTATAGCATACGCCGGTTCCTGCATACGTTGCATGCAGGAACCGGCGCTATTGGAATATCTGCCTAGAATTCAATGTCAATGGTTGTGTCGCTCTCCAAGGGCTGCCCGTCGCTTTCGGGGAGGCGGGGAATATATTCGCCCTGCTCGGCAACGATAAAGTCAATGGCCTCCTTGAGGCTTGTGGCAAACTTTGCAAAGTCCTCGCGGTAAAGGAAAATCTTGTGCTTCTCAAAGCTTACTGTCGCATTGTCGCCCTCGCCGCTGACAATTTTCTTGCTCTCGGTAATTGAGATGTACATCTCGTCCTTGCGGTTCTTCTTTACATCGATATAATATATTCTCTTGCCTGCCTTTATGGCCTGAGAATATGCAATATCCTTCTCGTTCTCGTTCATTCCGCTCTTCTTGTAGTCTTCCATCGTAATAAATGCTGTTTTCAAGTTTCAAATATGAACATTTATTTTTACAAAAACAATGCTTTCCCCTTTTTTTTTAATAATACGGCCTTAATATGGCGCTAATTTAAGCCAGAATCCAGTATAGGCCGGCCGAATCCGGTGCAGGGGTGAGTAGATGAAATGAGAAATGAGAAATGAGAAAGAAGAAAGAAGAAAGAAGAAAGGAGAAGGCTGCGATTAAGCGAGCGAGATACTGGTTGCCTGTAATCTCACGGTTGCGAACAATTGCGCAGTATCAGTTGTTCTTAATTAAACATAATTAAAATGTAAATTTTAATAAAATACTGCTATTTGTTTGCTTGTGTCGCAATTTAGTGCGAAATTTGCACAAAATCAGAAAAAGCGTTTTATGATTAACAGAGTTCTTATCCGTTTGAAGGTCGTGCAGATTATCTATGCCTATTACAAGAATAGTGGAAAAAGCATAAAGGCGGCCGAAGACGAGGTCTTTTTCAGCCTGTCAAAGGCCTATGACCTTTATTGTCACCTGTTGCTGCTGATGGTTGCCATCACTCGCTACGAGGCCGACAGGATTTCTTTCCTGAGCATGAAGGTAAGGCCTACAGAGAGCGACAGGAACCCCAACCTTAAGTTTGTGAATAACCGTTTCATTGCCCAGCTTGAGAGGAACCCCCAGCTGGTGAAGTTTGCCGAGAAGAGCAAGCTCAACTGGGTAGATGACTCAGACCTGCTGCGCCGTATGCTTGACGAGATTGTGCAGAGCGATATATATAAGGAGTACATGGCGTCGGAGACCTCGTCATACGAAGAGGACAAGGAACTGTGGCGCAGGCTCTACAAGGCATTCGTCTTTGAGAATGAGGAACTTGATACTCTCCTTGAGGAGCAGAGCCTCTACTGGAACGATGACAAGCCTGTGGTTGACACATTCGTGCTCAAGACTATCAAGCGCTTTGAAGAGGAGCGCGGCGAGCTGCTCCCTGAATATAAGGACACGGCCGACATGGACTTCGCGTCAAGGCTCTTCAAGGCTGCAATTGCCAATGCCGAGGAGTACCGCCAGCTCATGAGCGAGTGCTCAAGGAACTGGGACATGCAGCGCCTGGCCTTCATGGATGTCGTGATTATGCAGGCTGCTATAGCCGAGGTGATGACATTCCCGGACATTCCGCTGTCGGTTACCCTCAATGAGTATGTTGAGATTGCAAAGCACTACAGCACGGCAAAGAGCGGCTCTTTCGTGAACGGCCTGCTCGACTCGATAACAAAGAGGCTCCGCAGCAGCGGCAAGATTGACAAGTAACAGTAATATAAGTAATATAAAGGTATAACAATATTAACTAAGATTCCTATGGTATTTTTGAATGCAGCAGCACCGGGTGCTGGCAGTGGAATGACATCCACAATTGTAATGTTTGTGGCAGTGATTGCTATCATGTATTTCATGATGATACGTCCCCAGCGCAAGCAGCAGAAGAAGATTGATACATTCCGCAAGGGCCTGCAAGCAGGCCAGGAGGTAGTTACCAGCGGCGGTATCTACGGCAAGATTAAGTCTATTGACAACGGCATTGTAATGCTTGAGATTGCTCACAATGTAGTTGTACGTGTAGACATTTCTGTTGTATACCCAGGCCAGGCCGATATACAGCAGCAGGGCAACTGATTGGTACTGCCCTTTTAGTACTGTTGATAACAAGTAGCGGAGGCTGTGACTGTATCACAGTCTCCCTTTTACACGAAAAACACGCTTATGCCTGCAACGAAAACAGATAAGGGAAAAGATATATGGGTTTTCCTGGCTTTCCTTTTTGTCTCGTTCTGCTTGTGGCTCATGAAGGTCACAAACGAGAACTTTGAGACAAGCATTCCTGTGGGCATAACCGTCAGGCACTTGCCCGCCGGGGTAGAGCTCGAGGATGACGATATTGAGATTGAGGTTGGCGTCAGGGCCAAGGGAAGCAAGCTGCTTGCCTACAGGCTGTGGAAGGAGTGCGGCATAGCTGTCAGCTATTCCGACTTTGCCGACAATGGCGACCTGCTTTCAATGCCTACATCCAAGCTCGCGAATAATGTAGAGGGCTCATTGCCAGCATTCTTCTCGTTCAAGTATTTTGAGGATGATTCCCTGGTGCTGCGGATAAGGAAAGAGAGCGCTGTACTGCCGGTTCTCTTCACGCCGGTCATAGTGGCAGGCGATAATGTAGAGTATGGCGGCTATGTGCTCAATGCCGATACAGTGAGAGTTACTGCTCCTCCTGCAATGCTGGCCAGGATGGAGAATGTACGTTTTGTTACTGATTCGCTCCTGGCTGTGGCAAAGGACACGCTCCTGCGCTATGAGCTGCCGCAAAGGCGCTATTTCTGCTATGAGCCGGCAGTGCTCACGGCAAGGATAAGCGCAGCGCCATATTCGCTTGTAAAGGTGAAGAGGAGGCTGCAGGCCAATGGCTGCGATGAGGGCCTGTACGAACTGCCCGATTCTGTCACTGTCTCATGCCTTGTACCGCCAAGCATGGCCTCAAGGATAGGTAGCGGGCATTTTATGCCATATCTCTCTGCTGGCGGGAACGATACATTGTTTGTCAAGGTTGCCTCAATGCCTCCGTTCGTGAACGAAAGGAGCGTTAAGGCAGAACCGGGGTATGTGCTTGCAAGAAAGAAGAAACCGTTCAGGATATTTGGTATTTTCAACTAGCAGCTGATGGGAAATTGTATCAGGCTGGCCATTACAGGCGGAATAGGTAGCGGGAAATCTGTGGTGTCGCGCATTCTTGGCGTGATGGGAGTGCCCGTGTACGACTGCGACAGCAAGGCCAAGGAGATTATGGTTGCCGATGCCTCGATAGTAAAGGGGCTCAAGCGAATGTTCGGCGATTCGTGCTACAACAGCGACGGCACGCTCGACAAGGCATTCCTCGCCTCGCGCATATTCACCGACGACAATAACATTGAGCGTGTGAACGGGCTGGTGCACCCGGCAGTGAAGAAGGATTTCGAGCGATGGGCCTCTTTGCAGGATTGCCCGGTTGTTGCCGTAGAGACTGCAGTGCTGTATGAGTCGGGGCTCATAGAGTCGGTCGACAAGGTGCTGGTGGTGTGGACCGATAAGGAGACAGCCATACGCCGTACCATGCAGCGCAGCGGAATGAGCCGCAACCAGGTAACCAGCAGAATGCAGAAACAGGTGTCGTCCGATGAATTGCTGCTGCTCACCGACTATTCTATCTGCAACGACGGCGACACTCCGCTCATCCCCGAGATACTTGAGCTCCTTGGCGCCCTGCAGGCAGGTTGCCCGCCATCCAGGCAGAGCGCTGCGACGAGGAATCACTGGCTTGTCCGTCACTAGGTTGTCCGCTTGCATGGACCTATGAAATTTTGTTAACGGATTTTGCCGTGTACGATTGATTTTATATCTTCGCACAAGCATTTTCATGCGGCGCAGGCGCCGCAGGCATTTATAGAAACTATTACTAAATTATCTCATTTTAATCTTATGTTTGAAAGAATTTTGACTATCTCGGGCAAACCCGGATTGTACAAGCTGCTGTCACAGGGACGTAATATGTTTATAGTGGAGTCGGTTGACGCAGCAAAGAAACGCCAGCCTGTATATAACAGCGACAAGGTAGTGATGCTTGATGATATCGCGATATACACCGATACCGAGGAGGTGCCTTTGCGCGAAGTCTTCGCAAAGATACTAGAGAAGGAGAATGGCGCGCTGCCGTTCGATATCAAGATGGCTACTCCCGAGGAACTTGTAGAGTACTTCGAGTCTGTTATGCCCGACTATGACAGGGAGAGGGTATATCTCACACACATAAAGAAGATTTACGCATGGTACAACATCCTAGTCGCAAACGGCATACAGGACTTTGCCGCTAAAGAGGAAGAGGGCGAGGCTGTTGCCGAATAATAATGTTTTAAGGCATGAAAAGGATTCTATTACTATTGGCTGTTGCTTTTGCCATTACAGCAAGCAGCAATGCACAGGGGCTTGACGCCCTTTTTGGAAAACTCAAGCAGAAGGCTGCGGAGAACCAGCAGAAGAATAACGAGCAAGGCGATACCGTTTCATCGGGTGGTGGCCTGCAGAGCCTGCTGGGCGGTGTAGTTAACACATTTGTAGGCGGCAAGGCCTTGACAGTGAAGGACCTTGTTGGCTCATGGGGCTACAAGGGCGCCTCGTGCAAGCTCGAGAGTGATGACATGCTTGCCGAAGTTGGCGCTACGCTTGTTACAGCAAAGGTTGAGGAAAAGCTCAACGAGACACTGCTTAAGGTGGGAGTGACCGAGGGCAAGGCAACTGTGGAGTTCGGTGAGGAAGGCGTGTGCACAGTAAGCGTAGGCGGCAAGCCATTCCAGGGTACATATGCAATTGGCGAGGACGGCAAGAGCATACAGTTCTCTTTCCTCATGGGGCAGATAAGCCTAGGCTCGGCAGTAGAGTACAGGGGAAAAGAGATGAATGTTACATTTGACGCCGACAGAGTGCTTGCTATTGTAAAGAACCTGAGCGCGGCAGCCTCCCAGTATGCCACAACAGGCACAGGCCAGCAGACACAGCTCTCGCAGGCAATGGCGCTTGTGTCAACACTCGGAACGCTGCTTGAGGGCTACAACGGCATGAGGCTGGGTGTTAGGCTTGCGAAATAATCTCCTTGATATCCGTTGCATTCTTTTTGCAGGTTGGAGATGCCTGGTCGCTTCGCTCAGCCGGAACCGTAGGCCGCTGCGCGTTTGTCATTGCCTCTGGCCCTGCGGGCAACAGGAAACACTTTAAGTAAAGACTAAAGGGACTGTGTAGCGACACAGTCCCTTTAGTCTTTAAAGAATTGGTAATATACAATCCCTTATCTGTTGCCCTTGAAGTACGTACCTATCGAGAGCAGCCATGCCGTTACAATGCTCACGGCCATGCCAGTGGCACCGAAGAGCAGGAAGTTGGCGTCGGTGTACCCGTTCATGAGGAATACAACGGCCTCGCCAGCGATGAAGCCTATAAGCGCAGCATTGCCCTTGACGCGTTTCATGAATACAGCGATGAAGAACAGCCCTCCTAGGCCGCTGGTTAGCAGTCCTAGGGCCTCGTTGAAGAAGTCAAGGAACGACTGTATGTCCCATGTGGCCATGAACAGTGCAAGCAGCAGCCCGACCATGCCGCTCACAACGGAGGCCCAGCGGGCTACTGTAACGAGCTGGGAGTCGGACGAGGAAGTGCGGAAGCGTTTCCAGAAGTCGATAGAGAATGCTGCTGCCACACTGTTGATGTTGCTCGATATTGTACTCATAGTAGCAGCGAAGATGGCTGCGATGAGCGCGCCGGCAACACCGGCAGGCATCTGGCTCATCATGAAGAACGGGAAAATAGCGTCGGACTGTCCCATGGTGACATCAAGCTCGGCGGGGTGGGTCTTGTAGAACGTGTAGAGGCCGGTTCCAATCATGTAGAAGGCTACCGATACGAACACGCTCATCAGGCCATTCACCAGAATGCCTCGGCCGGCCGACTTCTCGTCGGGGGTGGTGAGGTAGCGCTGGATGACTGTCTGGTCCGATGTATATGATATAAGGTTATTGGCCAGGCCGCCGAGTATTATTACCCACCATGTGGCCTGCGACCAGGAACTGCTCAGGTCGAACAGCCGCAGCTTGTCGTTCTCCAAGGCAATCTCTATGCAGCCGCTAATTCCGCCCTCGGTGCCTACGGCCAGGTATATTACTGCAAAGATGGCTCCGAATACGAGTATCAGTCCCTGCACCACATCGCCCCAGATAACCGCCTCAACACCGCCCATAGTGCAGTATATTATGGTGACAAGGCCCATGAGCACTATGCACAGGTATATGTCTATGCCAGTGACAGCAGTGAGTGCCAGTGACGGCAGGTAGAGCACTATGGCCATGCGCACAATCATGAATATGCAGAAGAGCGTGGAGGCCAGCATGCGGGTGAAGAGGTTGAAGCGCACCTCCAGTATCTCATAGGCGCTGGTAACGTTAAGCTTGCGGAAGTAAGGGAGGTAATACTTTATAACCGGGAAACTGACAAGCAGTATCATCCACAGCATGGGGTAGTAGGTCCAGTCGGTGCTGTATGCCTTTGCCGGGATTGTCATGTAGGTTATGGCAGAGAGCATGGTGGCATATATGCTAATGCCTGCAGCCCACCATGGTATGCGGCCGCCTCCTTTGAAGAAGTCGTCGGCGCCATTCTCCTTGCGCATGAAGTATATTCCCATGCCGAGCATGCCCACAAGGTAGAGGACCAGGACGGTCCAGTTGAGCCAGCCGAAGTCCTTGTCATTGGTTACTTCTACATGTGTAACATCGGCACTGCGCACTCCTGGCATCAGTTCTCCTCCGCTGTAGCTCCAGCCTTTGCCTCCTTCCATAGGAGTAAGGCAGGCGCCTGCGCGGGCCAAGAGGCTGTTGCCTGGCAGTAGTCCCCAGGAACCGGTAATGGTGTGGTATGTCAGCACGTCTTCACGGAAACGGTACCATTCGGGCGCATGGCGCAGGTACATGCTGTCCTGCTGCCCTGTGATTGCGCTCAGGAATATGTCGTGGTCAACACCGCCGAAGAACAGGACGTGGCTGTAGCCTACGGCGCTGCAGGTGCTGCCTACTATTGCTTGCGGCTGCAGTGCAGTCCCGGCTTTTTTAGCAAATGCCGGTGGGGTGCGTTCCCATTCTGCAGGCTTTACGCTGCCTTTCTTCAGCTCCGCGATTGGCGCATATATGCCGTCGGTGTGTACTATGGCCTCCTGTCCTTCAGCCTTGGGCTGGTATCCGCCAAAAAGGAACAGTGAATATCCGGAACTGGTGTTCTGTACCGCCATGCATGGCTGCAGGCGACAGGCGTCGGGTATAGTGCCGGCAACGCTCCATGCCTTGCCTTCGCCTGGGAAGGGCAGGGCATATACCTTGGTGTTGGGTACACCGTCCGTTTGTCCTCCCGCAGCCCATATCATGCCGTTATGGTAGGTGGCGGCAAAGTTGTCCAGCGCTTCAGGCAATGGGGCGATTCTTGTAACTGCGCTGTCCGACGCGTTGATGAATACGCATTCGCTCAGTGACGCGGTAGCGTCCATTCCGCCCAGGTATACAGCCCCTCCAGGCACCTGCACGCTTGCTCCATAGGCTCTGGGATAGTATACCTTCTGTCCGCCGTCGGCACATGGCACGTCGGGGAAATTACATCCTCCGTAGGTTGCCAGGCCGCCTTTTATCCAGCCTGCATAGTGTCCCGAAACGGCATTGCCCATAGGCGCCGCCGGCGATACCGAGACCTTGTTCTGCGCCATGCCGAGCATGGAGCAGATTATTAACGAAAGGAAAATATGTTTTCTCATGAATAGATTCTTGGTGTGTTGTAAGCTTTTGCTGCCAGGTCCTTACTTTGCCAGCTCCTTGCATAGCTCATAGGACTTTATCATCATTCTCGGTATGTGGAAAGGCCCTTTGAAGATGTTGCCCTTTGCAGGCTGGGCCACTGTGCCGTCGCGGTGCAGGTAACCGTACCATTCGCCGTGCTCCTCATCGGGGAAATGAGCATATGTCCACTCGCTTATCTGCTTGTGCCAGATGAGGTACTTGTCATCGCCTGTTGCCTCATAGGCGTAGAGCGTAGCGATTATTGCCTCGGTCTGCGGCCACCAGAACTTCATGTCCTGCGAGTAGTCCTGCGGAGGCAGGCCACGGCAGTCGCGGAAGTTTATTATGCCGCCGTACTGCTTGTCCCAGCCCCATTCCCACGACCAGTCAAGAATTTGCAGCGCCTGTGCTGTAATCTCCTTGTCCCAACCGCGGTTCTTTGCCTCCTCGAGCAGGAACCATGCGGTCTCAATGCAGTGTCCAGGGTTGATGACACGCCCGTTCAGGGTGTCGATAAACTCACCGTTAGGGCCAACCGTCTCAAGCAGCGCCTTGAACTCGGGCTTCATGAAGTCCTTGAGCGAGGCGATTGACTCGTCTATCTGCTGGTCGAGTACCGGGTCGCTTATTACGTTGCGTATGCGCGAGGCCGTGTTTATCAGAATCATTACAAGCGAATGGCCCTTTGCTTCCAGCGCAGGCAGGTATTTAGGTTCCATGTAGCCAGGTGTGGCAACGAACTTGCGTATGTCCTTGAATAGCCTGAGTGCCTTCTCGGCATATGCCATGTCACCGCTGGCCTTTGCATACTCGGCCATGGCGATTGCCGCAAAGCTCTCCGAGAATACATAGCGGCGCTTGCGCAGCGGTGTGCCGTCGGCCTTTACCTCAAAGTACATCCTGCCGTCACTGTCAAAGCAGTGCGCCTCAATGAAATCAATTGTGCTCTTTGCTGCTGCCAGCCACTCGGGGTTCTTTTCAATGGTGTTGTATGCGAAACTGCATACAAAGGCGAAGCGTCCCTGGAACCACACCGATTTTGTGCTGTCCATTAGCGAACCGTCACGGTCGAGGCATGTGTACACGCCGCCGTTCACGCGGTCGAGCCCATTCTTTAGCCAGAATGGCATTATGTCGTTTACAAGGCCGTCGCGGTACTTCTGCGACCAGCCTTCGAGATATTCTTTCCAGTTCATAGTAATTCAAATAGGGTCCTTAAGGCCTCTAAGGCCTTTATTGGTGTTTTTATCAGAATTTATTGCAACGTTCAAAGAAATTGATTGCCTCTAGTTCCTTGCGCATGGCAGCCTCCTCTTCGTCGGTCATGTTCTGGAATGGAGTGCGGTTCTTGCCAAGGTCAAGGCCAATGAGCTTCATTATGCGCTTTCCGCCTACGATGTTCCCGCGGTAGTGGCATATGACATTGATAACCTCCTGCGAGAAGTCCTGCAGCTCGCGTGCCTTCTCAATGTCGCCCGCGTTCCATGCGTCTATAATGCCTGCCAGGTTGCAGCCGTTGTAGTTGGTTGTCCCGCCAATGCCGCCCTGTGCGCCGCCCATTGCAAGGCAAGGAAGTATTGTCTCGTCCTGTCCGTGCAGCATGTCGAACTTGCCGTTCTTGTAGAGGCGGCACTGGTTATACTCATACAGGCTCTCGAACGTGTACTTTATGCCGGCAAAGTTGGGAATGCGGCCGTCAACGGCCTCAAGGAACTTTACCATTGGAAGGTATGCGCCGTTGAATGCGGGGATGTGGTAGAAGTAGAACGGCAGTTCCGGGGCGGCCGAGGCAATCTCCTCGCAGTACTTCACAAGTTCCTCAACGCGCCCCACCTTGGGGAACGGAGGTGCCATGGCGCCAATGCCGAAGACACCCATCTTCTGTGCATGCTCGGCCATGCGGCGGCTCGACTTTACGCAGGTGCTGCCCACATGCACTATAATCCTGAAGCCTTCGGGTGCTGCGGCAACCCATGCCTCGGTGAGCTTCATGCGCTCCTCCTCGGTGAGCATGTAGCCCTCGCCCGATGAACCGTTAATGAACACGCCCTTCATGCCGTTCTTGGCAAGCATGCGGGCGTATGCAGGGATTGGCTCGTAATTTACTTCTCCATTCTCGTAGAAGGGGGTAAACGGAGCGTCGATAAGTCCGATAATCTTTTCCATAATCTGTAGCTATAAGTTTTAATATGTGTTCCTCAAGGAATATTATTAACTACAAAAAAAGGAAAAAATATCCTAAAGAGCAAATTTGCCGCTTTTTTTCGCATGCTCCCGCCGCACTTTGTGCGACCATCCCGCTGGTGCGGCAAGCGGCCTGGCTTTCTATAGGGCAGAGCAGGAGTTCCTTGCCAAGGATACGGCGGGGCAAGAAAATGTCAATATAATCCAATCCAGCAGCTAAAAAAGGAGTGTCCTCCTTGAGCTCCTGCTCCTGGTCCTGTAAGCCTCGCTAGCAGTAGTATTTCCTGCGGTTGTTGTTATAGAGCAGTACAGCGCGCAGGAACGGGCACTCCTTGAGCTCGGCAAGGTCGTACTCGTCGTCGTCATATACGTAGCTGCCGCTGTCGCGGCTATAGTCTTCGTACGGTTCTTCGTCAACGGTGCCAGGCTCATCGTCAAAGTCATCGTTGTACTCATCCTCGTCAGCTTCCTTCGCCCTTATCTGCCTTGTCTGCCTGCGCGGGAACGGGTCTATTCCCAACAGCAGCAGTTTCTCTGCCGGGCAGAGAGTGTCGTCATCCTCACGCGCTAGCGCTGTGAGGTGCCTGATTAAATCTTCGGGTAACATCATCATTATATCTCTTTTAGCCTGTTCTCACATCCTGGGCGGTTCCTTGTGCTGCTCCTGTGGCGCAACCTCTCTTTGCTGAAGATACTGTTCTCCTGGGTTCTTGCCTCAAGGCAGCTGCGGTACTCGCTGAACGACGCTATGCTGCGCCTTGCAATGCCGCTTTCCATTGCTGCACGTGCAACGGCTGCCGAGACCTCAGTAAGCAGGCGCGGGTCGCCCATCTTTGGCAGTATGTACTCCTTGCCGTATGCCAGCTGCTTGCCGTAGCGCTTCTTTATCTCTTCGTTCACGGGCAGGCGCGCTATCCCCGCAATGCTCCTTGCCGCAGCAGCCAGCATTTGCGCGTTTATTTCCGTGGAGAGCGTGTCAAGGGCCCCGCGGAAAATATACGGGAAGGCAATGGCGTTGTTTATCTGGTTGGGAAGGTCGGTGCGCCCGGTGGCAATGATTGCGTCGGGGCGCAGGCGGCGTGCCTCATTATACCCAATCTCGGGGGTAGGGTTGGCCAGTGCAAAGATTATTGGATTCGCGGCCATC
Source organism: Bacteroidaceae bacterium (assembly GCA_045592125.1). Classification (GTDB taxonomy): domain Bacteria; phylum Bacteroidota; class Bacteroidia; order Bacteroidales; family Bacteroidaceae; genus HGM04593. The sequence goes on from JAZNUE010000022.1 coordinate 33,527, forward strand.
ACCTCAAGGTCTGCTCCCTGCAGCAGGTTGCCTTTAGAGACACCAATGAAGACGTCGGCATTTGTCATTGCCTGCGACAGCGTGGTGAGCCCTGTCTCAACGGCAAACTCCTTCTTGGCGCCGTCGAGCCCGGCACGCGAGGCGCTTATGACTCCTTGGCTGTCGACCATAGTCATGTGCTCTTTCCTGACACCGATGCCTGCCAGCATTCTTGCGGTAGATATGCCGGCTGCGCCGGCCCCGCAAATCACAACCTTTATGCTTGGGATTTCCTTGCCTGCAATGTCGCATGCGTTAATGAGTGCTGCTGTTATTATTACGGCAGTCCCGTGCTGGTCGTCGTGCAGTACAGGAATGTCGAGCAGCGAGCGCAGCCTCTCTTCAATGATGAAGCACCCTGGTGCCTTTATATCCTCAAGGTTTATCGCGCCGAATGTGGGCGCAATGGCCTGGACGGTCGCAATTATCCTGTCGGGGTCCTTCTCGCTCACCTCAATGTCAAAGGCGTCAATGTCGGCGAAGATCTTGAAAAGCATTGCCTTGCCTTCCATCACAGGCTTCGACGCCAGTGCTCCCACATTGCCTACGCCCAGCACTGCGCTGCCGTTAGACACCACGGCAACAAGGTTGCCCTTGTTAGTGTAGCGGTAGGCTTTCCACCGCTCCTTGTCAATCTCCTTTACAGGTGCCGCAACACCTGGCGTGTAGGCAAGCGATAGTTCCCCGACTGTACCCAACGGCTTTGACGGTATGACTTCTGTCTTTCCTGCCCTTTCTCCTGCATGGTATTCCAACGCCCTCTTCTCCAGCTCCTCATCCATGGCCTTTTTTTATTTCATGAACAAACGCGCTGTTGCTTTGGTTTTTTCCAGTCCTGGTTTTTGGTTTTTTTGCCATTTCATACGCCTGCTTTTTTTGACTTTTCACGTTAATGTTATATCTTCGCATATATAAAATAACGTGAGTCAGATATAGAACAAATACGCCAGATTACAGTACTAATTGTTGTATTGGACTAACATTAAGACAATAAAAGCAGATATACTATGGATAACTTTCTGGAATTGCTGAAGAAAAGGCGCAGCACCCGCATGTTTACCGGCGAGCCTGTCTCCCAGGACGATGTGTGCACGCTCATGAAGGCCGCCCTCATGTCGCCTTCGGGGCACCGTTTCAATCCTTGGGAGTTCATCCTTGTCGAGGACAAGGAGGTGCTCAAGGCCCTGTCGGTGAGCAAGGAGCATGGTGCAGGCCTGCTCGAGGGCGCTGCAATGGCAGTGGCCGTGATTGCCGATACCGAGAAGACCGATGTGTGGATTGAGGACTGTTCCATTGCAACTATCATAATACAGCTCATGGCCGAGGAATTAGGCCTTGGAAGCTGCTGGGTGCAGATACGGCGACGCAGCGACGCCTCTGGCGTTCCTGCCGAGGACAACGTGAGGTCAATCCTGTCAATTCCTGCCAAATATGCCGTGCTGTCCATTGTGGGCATAGGGCACAAGGCACGCGAGGCAAGGCCCTTCGACGAGGAGAAAATGCAGTGGGATAAAATTCATATAGGCAGTTTCGGTGGAAAATAGAAGAATTGTAATGGTGGGTGCGGGCAACATGGCAACTTCGCTTTCCATGGCGCTCAAGAAAAGCGGCAATGCGCCTGTTGCCGTGTGGAGCCGTACGCTTGAGTCGGCACAGCGCCTTGGCGCCCTTGTGGGCAGTGCCTTCACCGGCAGGCTTTCGGCGTTGCCGCCTGCCGATGTGGTCATTATATCGGTTGTTGACAGCGCCTTGCGCGAGGTTGCGGCGGCAGTCGCAGCACTCTATCCATCGGCACTCATCCTGCACACGGCAGGCAGCATACCGCTCAGCGCCTTGAGTGAGGCCGGTGCCGCGCGCTGCGGCGTGCTCTATCCAATGCAGACAATGAGCAAGCATAATGTTGTTCCGTTTGACGATGTCACCATATTCATAGAGAGCAACAATGAAAACGATACAGCCTATCTGCAGGCGCTTGCGTCGTCATTGAGCAACAAGGTCGTATATGCTACAAGCGAGCAGCGCAGCTTCTTGCATGTGGCGGCAATCTTCGCATGCAATTTCCCCAATGCGCTCTACAGCATGGTGGCCCAGCTGCTCGAATCGAAGGGACTGCCGTTCGATTCCATGCTCCCGCTCATTGATGAGGCAGCACGCAAGGTGCATTGCATGCATCCGCTCCAGGCACAGACGGGTCCGGCAAAGCGTGGCGATATCAATGTCATGAGTGCCCACAAGGCTATGTTGCCCCAAGAACTTTCTGCAATATATGACATCATGAGCGAATACATAATGAAACATAATAGATAATATGATAAACTATGACCTTAAGAAAATAAAGGCGCTTGTCTTTGATGTTGACGGTGTGCTCAGCCGCGAGACAATTCCAGTCTCACTGGGCGGCGAACCCATGCGTACGGCCAATATAAAGGATGGGTATGCGCTGCAGCTGGCAGCCAAGAGCGGCTGCCGTGTGGCCATTATCACAGGCGCGCGCTCCCAGGCTGTCAAGGCACGCTACAACGGCCTGGGCATTAATGACGTATATATAGGTGCCTCAATAAAGAAGGACTGCCTTGAGGAACTCATTCTCATGTATGGACTCCAGCCCGAAGAGATTCTTTACATGGGCGATGATATTCCTGACTACGAAGTAATGCAGATATGCGGGCTGCCGGTATGCCCGTCCGACGCGGCTGTTGAGATAAAGCGGCTCTCCAAGTACATTTCCCCATTATGCGGCGGCAATGGCTGTGTGCGCGATGTCGTTGAGCAGGTGCTGCGTGCGCAAGGGAAGTGGATGGATGAGGCGAATGCTTTTGGCTGGTAGTTTTTTTGCTGAAGGGCTAAAAGGACTAAAAGGAAAAACATTAGTTCCCCTTAATCTCCTTTAGTCTTCCTTAGTTCCCCTTTTTCTTCCGTTTTAATTTTTTATACTATGCTTGACAATCTAAAGAAATACAGAATAATCCTGGCGTCGGCGTCGCCGCGTCGCAAGGAACTTATGCAGGGGCTTGACGTTGATTTTGAAGTTCGCCGCCTGCCCGATGCCGATGAGTCTTTCCCGCCAGAACTGAAGGGTGGCGATATTCCTCTTTATATATCAAGGAAGAAGGCCGATGCCTACCGTCCGCAGATGGCCGCCGACGAGCTTGTAATAACAGCCGACACCATTGTGTGGCTCGACGGTGCTGCCCTTGGCAAGCCTGCCGATGAGTCCGACGCCCGCCGCATGCTGCATAGCATGTCGGGCAAGACGCACCAGGTGTTCACGGGCGTGACAATAACCACAAGAGAGGAGCAGCGCAGCTTCGTTGCACAGTCCGATGTCACTTTCGCCTGCCTCACCAGCGAGGAAATAGAATACTACATTGCCAAATACAGGCCAATGGACAAGGCCGGGGCCTATGGCGCGCAGGAGTGGATAGGGTACATTGGAATGTCGAACATCGTTGGCTCCTACTTTAATGTAATGGGTCTTCCGGTGCAGCGCCTCTACAGCGAGCTCAGGCTCATTGGCAATGGCAGCAATGAATAGAGGAAGAGACTGCTGTCCTTGAAGGAAAGGCAACAGTTCCTGTAAGGAAAAATTATTATGAATAGAGAAACCCTTTAGCAATTCTATAATTATGAAAACCAACACTCCGTTTACGTTTTATGCTGTGATGTTCATGGCAATGTTCATGGCTGCCTCGTTTACAGGCTACGTCTCGGCACAGATTGACAACAGTGCCGTCAATGAGCTTCTGAAGTCATATACTGCCGAGAATGATGAGGATTTGAAAAAAGCGGGTATCATTTCAATGGATATCGAGCCAAATGGAACCCTGATTACGTTCAATGTAGTGCTTGACGAGGATATTGTCTCGCTTGACGCTTTCCGCATGACACTCAATGCCGTCAAGGAGAGCATTGCCAATGGCCTAGTCCAGTTCACGCCCGACGAGCAGGAACTCATTGGGCTCTTCAAGGAACAGGGTTTTGAATTCTGCTATTCTGTCAAGGGAAACAAGTCGGCCGGTTTGCTCAGGAAGGATATATCGGTCGAGGAGATGGTGTTCATGTCAAGGGAGGGCGCCGAGGAGAATATAGTCTCGGAAATGCCCATAGAGGATATTGTCGCCTTGCTGGATAAAAGCATGTCTGCCATAGACGCCTCGTCGGGCTGTACCCTTGAAGGCAGCAGGCTTGTCATTGAGATGGAACTAGGGCAAAGCGAGTACAATGACATGAAACAGGTCTTTGACCAGGACCCGCAGCTGTTTGCGGCACTCATAGGCAAGAACTTCTCCCAAGGCCTTGATGAGGCCTCAAAGGCTGTCTTTAAAGGCGTGAAGGAGCGCGGCTACAGTTTTGCCTTATCGTTCAAGTGCAGGAACAACGCTCCTATTACCTTTGACCTTGATTTCTGATTCAAGGACTGCCCGCAAAAAAGTTCATAAAAAACGTCTGCTTTTTTTTGAAGTGAGTATACTTTGCCGTATCTTCGCGTGTCCAAAGGGTTTTGTTTTGGACATAGTTTTTTAAGGCAATTAATAATCAATTATATGGCTGAAACAAAATTCATCTTCGTCACTGGTGGTGTTGCTTCATCACTCGGTAAAGGTATCATCTCGGCGTCTTTAGGCAAGCTCCTGCAGGCTAGAGGATACAAGGTCACAATCCAGAAATTCGACCCGTATATCAATGTCTCTCCAGGAACCCTGAACCCTCAGGAGCATGGCGAGTGCTACATTACAGTCGACGGTCATGAGGCCGACCTTGACCTTGGCCATTATGAGCGTTTTACCGATATAAAGACTACACGCTGGAACACCTTTACGACAGGCCGCATATACAGCGAGGTTATCGAGAAGGAGCGCCGTGGCGAGTATCTTGGCAGGACTGTACAGGTGATTCCCCACATTACCGATGAAATCAAGCGCAAGATGAAGCGTGGCAGCACAAAGGAGAAGCTTGACTTTGTGATTACCGAGATTGGCGGTACTGTGGGCGACATCGAGGGCCTGCCGTTCCTCGAGGCAATACGCCAGCTCAAGTGGGAGCTTGGCCGCCGTGCAGTGTGCGTACACCTTACATATGTCCCTTACCTTTCAGCAGCAGGCGAGCTCAAGACAAAGCCTACACAGCATTCTGTGAAGCAACTGCAGAGCCTGGGTATACAGCCCGACTGCCTTGTGCTGCGTGCCGAGCACAAATTGAGTACAGGCCTCTGCAAGAAGGTGGCAAGCTTCTGCAACGTGCAGCCCGACTGTGTAGTGCAGAGCCTTGACGTGCCCTCAATCTATGAAGTGCCCATCAAGATGCAGGAACAGGGCCTTGACGCAGCAATCCTGCGTCTTACAGGCGAAGAGGTGGGCGAGACACCCGCAATGATACCGTGGCGCACATTCGTTGAGCGCCGTAACAACGCCAAGAAGATAATCAATATAGGTCTTGTGGGCAAATATGACCTTCAGGACGCATATAAGAGTATACACGAGAGCCTTTGCCAGTGCGGAACATATAACGACTGCAAGATTAAGCCTCACTTCATCAACAGCGAGAAGATTACCGAGGAGAATGTTGCTCAAATGCTCAAGGGCATGGACGGTTACATCATCTGCCCGGGTGTCGGTCCCCGCGGTTTCGAGGGCAAGGTAATTGCTGCACGGTACTGCCGCGAGAATAACCTCATTACCCTTGGCATTGGCCTTGGTATGCAGGTAATGGCAATTGAGGTTGCACGCAACATCATTGGCCTTGCCGACGCTAACAGCTATGAGATGAATGACCAGACAACACACCGCATTGTTGACATCATGGAGGACCTCAAGAGCGTGGGCAATCCTTTCGGCACAATGCGCCGTGGCGGTTACGACACTGTAATCAGCAAGGACACAAAGGCCTATTCAATCTATGGTGCCGAGAAGGTTACCGAGCGTCACTACCACCGATATGAACTCAATGTGGAGTACCGCGACCAGCTTGTCGAGGCAGGTCTCGCATGCACAGGTGTTCACCCCGACAGCGGCCTGGTAGATATCGTTGAGTTCCCTGCCAATGACTGGTATGTGGGTGTAATCTATGAACCGCAGTACCAGAGTACAGTGCTCCATCCGTCGCCTGTAGTTATGGACTTCGTAAAGAATGTTGTTGCCCGCAAAGGATAAGCAATACTATAATTATTATTATGTAATAGAGCGGGAGAGCGTAATATATGCTCTCCCGCTTTGTTGTTTTATTTGTGAACTTGAGAACTATTTAGGCTCAGTAGAAATTTCGTGTGGACGAAAAAACTCAACTAAATAAAACTGTTATTCCTTGGTTTGTTTTACCCTTAATCTAGATTAAGGGTAAGTTGTATTGAAGAATACAAAAATTCTCATTCCTGTTCATATGCTATCTTAAGAAGTTTCCCCCTAATTTTTACAGGTGAGCCATAACAATACATATCGCTATGTATTGGAAAATACTCAGAAGAATTTTTCATTTCAGCAACTTAGGTGGTATATTTGCGATATAATTTTGTGTCATTCACAAACTTCTTTTTTATATTATTTTATATTATGAATGACAATGATTTAGAAATCTTAGAGGAGTTTAAACGATATAGGACGCAAATATGAAAAGGTTCTTATATTCTATTCTTTTATTAAGCATAGTTGCTTGCAGTGGAAATAAGCCTCAGGGTGTAGATGTTGCGGGTATTACCCCGTCGCCCTTTGTGGGTTATTGGGTTAACGTCGGAGTCAATGATACTGTGCAGAATATCTCCCTGCGCATTGGCGAGCGCAATGACTCTTTGCTGATATCCTTTTATTGGGAAAGGGAAGAACCTTTTTACATGACGGGAAATCCAATGAACGATACCGTTGGAGAGATGATACCGCAGGCTTGTATTGCTGTCCCCCAAAACGGGAATAAGGCGGCAGGTAATATCGTGAATCAATATTTTAGTGTGTTTCAGAATTACCCCCGGAATGAATATTATCCTCTCTGTCTTGAACTTAAATCACTCGATACACTTACTTTCAAGATAGATGGCAACGTGAACTACTGGCCCGACAGCGCTATCCTTGTCCGCAAGAGCAGCGAGAACTCTGTTTTTTCGACAAAGGTCGTTGAATTGTATAAGGAGCATTATAATGTACCCGATACGGAAGTCACTGGTACAAACCAATTTGATATATCAGGTATTGAACCGTCTCCTTTTATTGGTAGATGGGAGTGGACAGAAAATGGTCCTTGGCAAAATTTCTATGTATATGTAGCTGAAAGGAACGATTCTCTCCTCATTGCTCCTGGTGGTGTCTTCCTGGGTGGGTACAGAATACAGAACGCAGAATATGATGAAGAAGAGAGACTCTTTCCCCAAGCATTCCTTCATCTGCCAAAGAGTGGAAATAAAGCAGTAGGATATTTTGCGGCCGATGAAATTCCGTTCGCAGGAAAATGCAACTGCGGGGTATCTTTGGAACTGTTCAGCAATAATACAATGCTGTTCAGGACAGGGGAATCCATTGGCTTTTGGCCCGATAGCGCGGTAATGGTGCGTGCAAGCAGCGAATGTCCTGTTTTCCGGTAATTATGGTTAGGAACAGTTTTTCTTCTCAACAACATTCTTCAATTATTTCCTCTTTTTAACCTTTATTAACTATTAAAATTAGTTTTGTAACTAAAAAATATAGTTCTTTGCTGTGTCAACTAAAAAATATAGTTGGCGCAGCGTGTTTTTGTAGTTTGAAAAGTAAAAAAAGTAATATAGTTATGAAAAGTCTTACGAAAAGAGAAGAGGAACTTATGAAACTCTTTTGGGAGCGAGGTCCGCTGTTTGTCAAGGAGATAATTCCTTTGCTCGATGAACCGCAGCCGCACTTCAACACAGTATCGACCATTGTACGCGGCCTTGAGGCAAAGGGATATGTCGCGCACGAGGCTTTCGGCAACACCCACCGTTACTATGCCGCGGTTAGCGAGAGCGAATATGGCAAGCGCACACTCGGCAATGTGGTAAGCCGTTACTTCGGCAGCTCTTACCTCAGCGCTGTATCTTCCCTTGTAAAAGAGGAGAAAATCTCTATCGATGAGCTCAAGAGCCTTATTGAACTTGTAGAAAAACAGAACAAATAAAGTTACTATGGCAGCATTCCTTATATATATATTAAAGTCGGCATTTGTGCTTGCACTGCTGGTGTCGCTGTTCATGCTTTTCATGAGCCGTGAGACTTTCCACAAGGTCAACCGTTACATAATGCTCTCCATCGTATTCATTGCCTTGTTGTTGCCGGCAGTGAACCTGGGTATAGAATCGCCGTTCAAGGGACTTGTCGCTGCCATAGAGAACAGCTTTGCTGATGATGACCCCGAGACTGCTGTTGGGGAAATTGCCATTGATATGTCAGGACTGCCCGTGCTCCCCGATGTTGCCCCGGAACTTCCGTCTCTTGAACCGGTAGAGGAAAAGCCTTTCAACTGGCTGTTGCTTGCAGCGATGGTATATTTTGCGGGCGTGGCGCTGCTTGTAGTGCGTCAGGCGGTAATGTATGTCCAGGTGGCACGCATAATAGCACGTAGCAGGGTAGTGGATGCTTCACTGTATGGCTGCGAGGGCATAAGCCTCAGGGTGCATAACGGAAAGGAGAAACCTTTCAGCTGGTTCCGTTGGGTTGTTGTGAGCGAGGATGACCTTGGTGATGGTGCGCGCGAAATACTCATTCACGAGACTGCACATGCACGTGCCGGCCACTCATGGGACATAGTGCTTGCCGACGCTGTGATAATAATGCAGTGGTTCAACCCGCTTGCATGGATAATGAAGAACGGTCTTAAGGATATACACGAATTCGAGGCTGACGAGGCTGTAATAAATTCGGGCGTGAATGCAAGACAATACCAGTTATTAATCATAAAAAAAGCCGTTGGCGCAAGGCTCTACTCTATTGCCAACAGCTTTAATCACAGTTTAACTAAAAAACGTATCACTATGATGTGTAAAGAAAAATCAAAGAAGTGGAGATGTGCAAAGGCTTTGTACATCGTTCCTGTGGCTGCCATTGCAGCACTTGCGTTCACCACTGTTGAACCGGTAAATGCAGCAGAGAGTGAAACGCTCCCCAAAGGTAGCGAATTTGTCGCTAACAACGAAAAGGAAACTGCGGAAAATTATGTGCTGCAAATTCCTGACGGTGATGACAAGGTCTATCAGGTATGCGAGAATCCACCTACGTTCCCTGGCGGTACGCATGCTATGTACAAGTACCTTGCCGGCAACATCAAATATCCTGATGAGGCAAAGGCTGCCGGCAAGCAGGGTAGAGTTATGGTGCAGTTTGTAGTAAGAAAGGACGGCTCAATTTCAGATGTCTCTGTGGTTAAAAGTGCAGGCAATGTGTCGCTAGATAAAGAGGCAGTGCGTGTAATCTCCACAATGCCAAAATGGAATCCCGGAACACAGGGCGGCAAGGCTGTGAACGTGCAATATACTTTGCCTGTTGCATTCAAGTTGTCCGATGGCAAGATAAACAATGAAAATAAAAAGAATGGGAAGAAAGACAATAGGATTGTAATTGGAGATGGCAGCGCCATTGTAGACACTGATATCAAGGATAATGCACTTATTGTTGTGGATGGCAAGGTGCTCAACGGTGACCTTAAAGAGCTTGAATCCTCTTCAATCGCTCATATTGAGGTAATAAAGAACAGCGCACTCACTGCAGAACTGAAAGAGAAATACAATGCAAAGGACAAGAAGGGTATAATATTCATTACAACATCTTCCGGTTCCCATGCCGGCATTGTGGGCAACCCCGCTCCAGTAGTCAATGGCAAGAAGGAGGATGCTCCGTTTATAGTAGACTTTAATGTTGAGGAACGCACTACCGATGGTGGAGAGGAAATCTATCAGGTATGCGAGATTGCACCTGAGTATCCCGGTGGATTGGCAGAACTGATGAGGTGGCTCAGCATGAACATCAAGTACCCCAAGGCTGCGCGTGACATAAACGGCCAAGGTAAAGTCTTTGTGAGGTTTGTTGTCATGTCCGACGGTAGCATTTCAAATGCCGAGGTGGTTAAGTCTGACTTCTCCTCTGATTATTCCGAAGTCTCGCTTGCCGAGCAAATAGCGAAAGAAATCGAACACTACAAGTTTAGTATTGAAAGTATCGAGAATGATTGCAAAGAACTTGCGCAGCACATTGACAAGTGGAAAAATAAGTTGGCGGTCCTTGAAAAGGATGGTACCTCGGAAAATATTCTCAATCGCCGTCGCGAAGAACTGGAAAAGGCACAAAAGCTTCTGGAAGATGAGAGGGCGCAAAATGTGATAATGAAACGTACACTTGCGCAGAAGGAGGAACTGTTGGCCAATTCAAAGAATGAGCTTGATAAGATTATGGTTACCGCATTCAAGAACGAAAAAGGTGAGGCGCTGAGTACCGATGAGGTAATGGCACTGCGCGCCGCTGCTGAAAAGGCTCTCAAGGATGAGGCTGTGCGTGTAGTCTCTGCAATGCCCAAATGGAACCCCGGTACTCAAGGCGGCAAGGCTGTTAATGTAAGCTTTACACTGCCTATAATGTTCCGCTTGCGATAAGTGGCAACAGCGTACGAGATCCTTCGTTTCACTCAGAATGACAAGTACACGGTTAGCGACAATAATACTATTAAAAACCTATGATTATGACAAGACACAAATGCTTGACAGCATTGGCTGTTGTCCTGCTCCTGGCTGCCTGTTCAAGGCCTGTACAACAGAATGAAACCCCTGTTAGCAGTAGCGACACTATTGCGGTGGGACTTCCTGCTGGAGCCGTTCCATTCAGTTACAGGCGCCATATATGCTTTGATATGGTGTTGCGCGACTCGTTCCCGGCACGCATGATATTCGATACGGGAGCAAGCAGCCTGCTGCTCGACTCTGCGTTCTATGCCTCACATTTTGCCGGCAGCGGCAACTTGCGCAAGGCAATGCTTGGCGGGGCAGGCAATGGAATGGAGATGGCAAATATTGACGCAAGCGGCTGGAACTACAAGGTTGGCGGCAAGTCACATAATGAACAGATGGCAGTAGTGATGAATCTTCGTAATATTGTGGGTAATGATACCGATGGCCTGTTCGGCCTGCCGTTCATGCAGGGCGAGCGAGTGGAATTCAATTATGCCGACGGCTATATGCGTTTCCTTGCCAATGAAGAAGAGATTGCCGGTGACTTTGTACGCATTGATTGCAAATGGCTCGGCGACAAGAAAGAGCGTATAATCTTGCCGCTCTCCGTAACATTCGCTAACGGCTATACCCTTAACGGAGATTTTCTGCTCGATACCGGAATGCCGGGCACATTGTCTCTCAACAGCACTACTGCCGGCAAGCTGAATGCCAATGGGGTGCTTGATGGTGGCGGCAAGTTCGTTTATACTGTGGGCGGAATTGGAGGCTCTGCTGTGCAGAATGATGTATGTGCCTCACGGATAACCGTGGGCGGGCATGCTATAAGCGATGTGCGCATTTCATGGTCCGAGAACCGTAAGGGCTCTTTGGCCGATGAACGTTACGCCGGGCTTGTAGGCAATGGACTTTTTGAGCGCTTTGATGTTATAATGGATTTTGCACATTGGACAATCTATCTTCGCCCTAACAGGAACTTCAGCGCTCCGCAGCCCAACTATTTCGGCATTGCTTTCACGCCAATGGCCGGCCATTGGGTTGTGAACGGCCTTCTTGAAGGCGGCAATGCCGAAAAGGCAGGACTGCGCCGTGGTGACCGAGTTGAGGCAATTAATGGCATAAAGGCAAATGACAGCAATGTTACAGCGCTCTATCCGCTCCCCGATGTGTTGACTCTCGCTGTTTTGCGCGAGAATGGCTGTGTGGAGATTGTTGTAGGTAAAGAACAGTAAAGGATGTTAGACTTTTTTAACACAGCAAACTGTAACAAAACAGATATACTTTCGTCTATTAGGTGAAAGTACGTAGAATTTGGTTAAAAATAAAAACAGCCGGTTTAGTGGTTCTCCCGGCTGTAGGATATGTCACACAGATGTTGTTATACCCTTGTCATGACGGGTGTAAACATAATTACAAAATTTTAGTTCAACATCGGTTTGTGGCATATCCTTTTGTTTTTAACTCATTTTAACAATCGGGGGGGGTAAATTTTGTAGAATGATTAACTTTGCATACTGTAACTCTTCTATAGTTTGTCCATTGATTTTGCGAATATATACTTTTCTTGAAAATAGTTATAAAATTTTTTGGAAAGTAAATGAGTGGTGTTCTATATTTGCGGTGTACTAATAAACTAATACACTATGGTTGGACCGAGAAGCTTAAAGAATCTAATTTAAACCAGTCTGAGATGAGAAAAATACTTTTAACTTTGTTATTTGCATTCATCTGCCTGGGTGCGAGTGCGCAGGACTTTGCCGTGCAGGGCAGGGTGGTGGATGCCGAGAATGTTACCGAGGGGCTTCCCTCGGCAACGGTGCGTCTGCTCAAGAACGATACAACAGCAGTTGCTGCCGTTCCCACTGCTGCCGACGGGCGTTTCGACATAAAGGCAAAGAGTGCTGGCAAGTATATGCTCGAAATCTCTTTTGTGGGGTGCGAGACAATGAAGAAGAAGGTCGAACTTACTGCAAAGCGCCCGGTAGCCAGGCTAGGCGACCTCTTGCTGGCGCGCGATGTGCTGCTTGATGAACTGCAGGTGACAGGCCTTGCCCAGGAACTGACAATAAAGGCCGATACATTCGTGTACCACGCCAATGCCTTCCGCGTGCCCGAGGGCTCTACCATTGCGGCGCTCATAAAGCAGCTGCCTGGCCTTACTATGGACTCCGACGGTAACCTTACTTTCCAGGGCAAGGCCGTGAACTCAATCCTTGTCAACGGAAAGCCTTTCATTGGCGACGCCAACACTGCAATGTCCAACATAGTGAGCGACGCGGTGCAGGATATTGCTGTCTATGAGAAGGCCGATGAGGAAAAGGAGTTCGCGGGTGTGCACGATGCCGACAAGGCTACCGTTGTAGACCTCAAGATAAAGAAGGAGTACCAGACGCAGTGGAACGTGAATGCCGACCTCGGCGGGGGTACACACAGCAAGTACATGGCAAAGGCCTTTGCCTCCAATTTCACCGACAAGCGCCGCACTGCGGTCTATGCCCAGGTGAACAACATCAGCGAGAACCAAGTTGCCGATGAGAACGGCAACTGGCAGAGCGACCCGTGGGGACCTACGGGTCTCTACACCTACCGCAAGGCAGGTGCCATATTCTCGTGGGACAACGGCCGCAAGAACACCGAGGCCCGTCACCTTAGGCTCAACGCCGAGGTGGAGGCCGGCCACAGAAGCGGCGGCAATGACCATATATCGAATACAGAATATATCCTTGGCACTGCCGGGAACCATTACTCCTATCAGCGCACAGTCAGGAACGGCCGTGACAGGAACCTGAACATTAACGGTAACGTCACATACAACATTGATACTCTTAACCGCATTACCGCCACAATTGACTATCGTTACCGCGATAACCGCAACGAAGGTACTTCCTATCTCTCAACCTATTCGGCAGCAATGGATATCCCTAATCCCGATAAAGGGCTTGTGGGCGAGAACGTGAGTGAGGAACTTGGTGCAATGGGTATAAACTCAAGTTCCTCGCGGAATATAACCATCAGCGACAACAATTCGTTTGAGGCGGATGTCCGCTATCTTCATCGCTTCAGGAAAGAGGGCTATTCGCTTAGTGTAGGGGCCAGTTACCGCATGGACAGCCACAATGGCTCAGCGGACATCCTGAATAATTACCGTTATTTCAACAGCAGCGCTCCTGAGTCTGTCGAGCGCCGATACAGCACCGCACCGTCCTTTAACAGCGACCTCAGGGCAAAGGTTGCTCTTGAAGGAAAATTCAACAAGAACCTTAGCTTTTCGGTTGACTACCGTTATGCCCTGATGAAGGACAATGATGACTATGCTTTATACAGGCTCGACCGCTATCCTTATTATTCACAGCCTGGCCTGCCACTGGGAGTGCGTCCGTCCACGGCCGATTCACTTGCAGCAGTGATAGACATTGCGAACAGCCGCTATTCAAAGAGTACAGAACAGAGGCATGTGATTGACCCTTCAGTCACGGGTGTCTGGGACAAGATTGAAGCAGCGTTGGCAGTGGAAATTGGATATTATAATGAGGAACTGCAGTATGAAAGAGGGGGCGCTGCTTATTCTCCCTCGCGCGGTTATTTCGATTTTACTCCACAAGGCAGCATAAAGTGGAAACCTGTAAAGAACAGCGAGGTAACACTCCGCTATTTCGGCTACTCACACCGTCCTTCGTTACTTGAGCTGCTGCCAGTCACCGATACCAGCGACCAGATGGTTGAGCGTGTGAACAACCCCGGCCTTAAGACCCAATGGCAAAACCACTTCAACCTCTACAGCCGTTGGTTCAACGAGAAACGCGGCGACAGCTACAGCCTCTACGCAAGCAGCGGGCTATACAACAACAGGATTGTCGATATAATTGTGACCGACCCGCAAACAGGCAAGCAACGGCACACCAAGGACAATGTCAACGGTAACTACTATGTCTCTGTGGGTGCAAATACCGAGCAGCCGCTTGACAAGGAGCGTCATTGGACATTGTCTGTAAGCGGTGCCTATCATATAAGCCGCGACAAGAACTATGTAGGCGCAATGGGCGACAAGCTCGGGCTTTCAGTTGTATACCGTCACTCCCCACGTGCAAGCATGTCGCTCAAATGGCGCAGCGGAATATGGAACGTGAACCTTAACGGCCAATATTCTGCCGATATCTCACGTTACGGCAGCACCCCCGAGTACAACCAGAGCGGACACACATTCGAGTGTAGGCTTCAGCCGCAGGTTGACTTGCCGTTCGGAATGAAAATCAACACATCCTTTGGATTATACGGCCGCCGCGGCTATGCCGATGATATAATGAACCACGACCAGTGGCTGTGGAATGCCACGGTGTCGCAGTCTTTCCTCAAGAACAAGGCCCTGACCCTGCAGCTCGAGGCTGTGGATATACTGCACCAGCGCACAGCGGAATACAGTTATGTGCGGCCGGGCATGCGTTACTTCAACCGTGATAAGATATTCTACAGCTATGTCATGCTGCATGCGATATACAGGTTCAATATAGGAGGAAAGTAATGTTTGATGTTTAATGTTACTTGTAAAATCGGCAGTGCGAGTCACCGCGGTTTGTCACGCGAAAAATCTCTTTACTTGCTACTTTGGGATCATTGACTTTCGCTCCAGGATGACCTGAATGCTCCCCTGTTTTAGGGCTGCTTAAGGTGCTGATGATAGAGATTCTTCGCTTTGCTCAGACGTGTTGTTGAGGGCTTTGCCCGAAAAATGACAAAACATAAGTTTTGTTATCGGCGAGTTCATTAGCGGTTGGTCGCACGAGGCATGGGTGAAACTCATGCCGTGCGGGCCGCGAAAGGATGAACGAGCCAATGACTCTACAAATATAGAATGACAAATACACGTGT